>JBBDJJ010000001.1:0-9378 GCA_040879925.1 Woeseia sp.
GCGGCGGTCTCCAAAACCGCAGGTTGGGGGTTCGATTCCCTCCTGGCCTGCCACCTGAAAGACGGGGGCAAGTGCGGGAACAGTTAGCCGATCAAACGGTAACTGCTCCGCATTTGCCCCGCGAACACGATTGAATGACAGCAACATGAATGCACACACAGAAACAGCCGAATCGGGTGTCCTGGACATCCTTAAACTGCTTATTGCAGCGGGCGTCCTGCTGGGCGGGTTGTTCGGTTATTACTGGTACCTGGAATGGTCGCAGCCGGTCCGGGTGTTGATGGTTCTTGCTGGCACGATTGCGGGTATTGGCATTGCGATGACCAGCACGCAGGGTCGCAGGCTCTGGGCATTTATTCAGGGTTCCCGGATCGAAATACGCAAGGTTGTCTGGCCGACGAAACAGGAAACGACACAAACGGCGATTGCGGTGTTCGTATTTACACTGGTAATGGCTTTGTTCTTTTGGGGGCTTGACTCGTTTCTGCTTTGGCTGACGCGAACGCTGGTCGGCTCGACAGTTTGATTAACGGTTTTATTCAGAGGAAATAACAGGTGGCGTTACGCTGGTATATCGTCCACGCCTATTCGAATTTCGAGCATAAGGTCAAAAACTCTCTCAAGGAGCGTGTTGCGCTAATGGGATTGCAGGACAAGTTTGGTGAAATTCTTGTCCCGACCGAAGAAGTTGTCGAAATGAAGGAAGGACAAAAACGGCGCAGTGAGCGCAAGTTTTTTCCGGGTTACGTGCTTGTCCAGATGGAAATGGACGACGAGACCTGGCACCTGGTCAAGGAGGTTCCGAAGGTACTCGGTTTCATCGGGGGTTCCAGCGACCGTCCGGCGCCGATCACCGAAAAGGAAGCGAACGCCATTCTTGACCGGGTCAAGGAAGGCGTAGACAAGCCGCGGCCGAAAGTACTTTTCGAGCCCGGCGAAGTTGTTCGAGTCATCGATGGTCCGTTTAACGATTTCAACGGCGTCGTTGAGAGTGTGAATTACGAAAAGAGTCGCCTGCAGGTTGCAGTGCAGATTCTCGGTCGCTCGACCCCTGTCGAACTGGATTTCGGCCAGGTCGAAAAAGGCTAAGTTCGGGGTCGAACCGATTTATGGAACCGATTTATGGGGTCGCGATTTATGGGGTCGAACCGATTTTTCCACGGCTCCGGGAAAATCGGTTCGACCCCATAAATCCGACCCCATAAATCGGTTCGACCCCATAAATTACGGGGAGCCCTAACCAGGCGTTTGCACCCGGGAGAAGTGAGATGGCAAAGAAAGTTACTGGCTACATCAAGCTGCAGGTTCCTGCGGGCAAGGCGAATCCGAGTCCACCGGTGGGTCCTGCCCTCGGCCAGCACGGCGTTAACATCATGGAATTCTGCAAGGCGTTCAACGCCGCGACGCAGGACACTGAAGTTGGCCTGCCGATACCGGTCGTGATTACGGTCTACAGTGACCGCAGCTTCACATTTATCACCAAGACTCCGCCCGCGGCGGTCTTGTTGCTCAAGGTTGCCGGCATTCCGAAGGGCTCGGGCACGCCCAATACCACAAAGGTCGGTCGCGTTAATCGCAAGCAGCTCGAACAGGTTGCCACCGCCAAGCAGCCGGACCTGACCGCCGCCAATTTGGATGCCGCCGTGCGAACGGTGGCGGGTACGGCTCGCAGCATGGGTATCGACGTCGAGGGGGTGGTCTGACATGGCCAGGTTGACGAAGCGTAGAAAGCTTGTGCTCGAGAAATTGAAAGCTGCCGTGGCTTACCAGGTCGACGAGGCACTGGCGCTGGTCAAGGAGTTCGCAAGTGCGAAGTTCCCGGAAAGTGTCGATATCGCCATTAACCTGGGTGTAGACCCGCGCAAGTCAGACCAGGTTGTGCGCGGCTCGACCGTGTTGCCTAACGGCACCGGCAAGACCGTGCGTGTGGCGGTTTTTGCTCAGGGCGAGAACGCCGAGAAGGCGAAGGCGGCCGGCGCCGATATTGTTGGCTTCGAGGACCTTGCCGAGAAAGTGAAAGGCGGAGAGATGAATTTTGACGTCGTTATCGCGACGCCGGACGCAATGCGTGTGGTCGGCCAGCTCGGCCAGATACTGGGACCACGTGGCCTTATGCCGAACCCCAAGGTTGGCACGGTGACTGCGGATGTGACGACAGCGGTGCGCAATGCAAAGGCCGGGCAGGTACGGTATCGCACCGACAAGGCGGGCATTATTCACTGCCAGATCGGACGCGCGGATTTCGAAGTACCCGCGCTGCGCGAAAACCTCCTCGCATTGCTGGCCGATATCAGGAAAGCGAAGCCGGCATCGTCGAAGGGTGCCTATTTGAAGAAACTGACCCTGTCATCGACGATGGGTCCGGGTATTTCAGTCGATCAGGCAAGCGTCGACGTCTGAAATCCAGAGTGTTGTCCTGCCGGCGACCAAGGTCACCGGCAAGTTGTGAAAACGGACCGGGCAGCCGGTTCGCGTCAAAGACCGTAGGCGACCGGGTAAACCGGTCTTAATCGAACATCGGCCTACGCAGATGGTGTTACCTGAGTCAGAGCGATCTGGCGAAAGTCACCGTCAGCAAGTGGGAAGGCAGAGAAGGATTCTGCCTGTGTGACCTAAAGCCAGAGAAAGACAGCCAGGAGAAAATCATGGCAATGAGGCTCGACGACAAAAAGGTATTTGTCAAAGAGGTAAACGCGGTCGCGGGCAGCTCTCTGAGTGCTGTTGCAGCAGAGTATAGAGGCCTGACCGTTGCAGAAATGACGGCATTGCGCAAAGAAGCGCGCAACGCCGGCGTGTACATGCGTGTGGTCAAAAACACGCTGGCTCGCCGCGCCATTGAAGGCACTGAATTCGAGTGTATGAAAGACACGCTCAAAGGGCCGATTCTGCTCGCGTTTGCACAAGACGATCCCGGCTCGGCAGCCAGGGTCATCAAGGACTTCGCCAAGGCGCACGAGGCGCTGAAGACGGTGTCCCTTTCAGTTGGCGGGCGTTTGTTGCCCGCGAGTGATCTGGCGCGGCTGGCAGACCTGCCAACGCTCGATCAAGCGCGCGCAATATTGCTCGGCGTAATGATTGCACCGATGACCAAGCTGGCGCGTACGCTTGCCGAACCCGCAGCAATGCTTGCACGGACAATGTCCGCACGCGGCAGCAGCGAACAGGCGGCGTAAGCAGCGGATCGACATCTTTAAATCGCAGATTCAGGAAAAATACAGAGGAATATCGAAATGGCATTGTCCAACGCAGAACTGCTCAAAGAATTGAGCGCAAAACCCATTCTCGAAGTTGTTGAGCTCGTGAAGATGCTCGAGGAAGAATGGGGTGTATCCGCCGCCGCACCGGTCGCTGCAGCAGCAGGCCCTGCCGCTGATGCTGGCCCGGCCGCCGAGGAGAAAACCGAGTTCGACGTCGTCATGACGAGCTTCGGCGCAAACAAGGTTGCAGTCATCAAGGCGGTACGCACGATCACCGGCCTCGGTCTGAAAGAAGCCAAGGACGCGGTTGAAGGTGCGCCATCCGTCATCAAGGAAGCTGCATCGAAAGCGGACGCCGAGACGTTCAAGAAGCAGCTTGAAGAGGCGGGCGCTACCGTCGAGCTCAAGTAGGCTGGATTGAAGGAACTTTTCGTGACCAGGGGTCCGGGCGGAAACGCCGGGGTCCGGCAGGCGGCAAGGCAGCCAGCGGACGGTGTCCGCATGGCTGCCTGTTCGCGCCTGTATTTTTTGACTCATCTTGATGGTTTTTTTGGGCCGGATGCCTTGTCCGGCGCGCAGCGAAAATTGATTCGCAAATAATGATTTTTGAAATAGTGGAAGTAACGGTCAACGGCCGGACGATCGCTCCGGGCTCACACTTCCTCAAGCGAGGGTAATCTCGAATGGCTTACACATTCACCGAGAAAAAGCGCATCCGCAAGAATTTCGGCAAGCGGCCGACCATTCTGCAGGTGCCGTATCTGCTTTCCATACAGCTCGATTCGTATCGCAAGTTCCTGCAGCTCGACGAGCTGGAAGAAAAGCGTATCGATATGGGGCTGCATGCCGCATTCAAGACCGTTTTCCCGATTGTCAGCTACTCGGGCAACGCCGCGCTTGAATACGTCAGTTATCGCCTGGGCGACCCGGTATTCGATGTCAAGGAGTGCCAGATGCGCGGGCTGACCTACGCTGCGCCGATCCGCGTCAAAGTGCGGCTGGTCATTTATGACAAGGAAGCAAGTGGTACACCGAAGCCGGTAAAAGACATTCGTGAGCAGGAAGTTTATCTCGGCGAAATGCCGCTGATGACCGATCACGGCACGTTCGTGATCAACGGCACGGAGCGCGTTATCGTCTCCCAGCTGCATCGCTCGCCCGGTGTATTTTTCGATCATGACAAGGGCAAGACGCACTCGTCAGGCAAGTTGCTTTTCTCGGCGCGCATCATTCCTTACCGCGGTTCGTGGCTCGATTTCGAGTTCGACCCGAAAGACTGCGTGTTCGCGCGCATCGACCGGCGGCGCAAGCTTCCGGTGACGATTATTCTCCGTGCACTGGGCCTGTCGAACGAAGAGATGCTCGACACCTTCTTCGAGACCAATGACTTCTACCTGTCGGATAAGGAAATCCGCATGGGCCTGGTACCGCAGCGATTGCGCGGGGAGACCGCTATTTTCGACATCAAGCTTGGCCGCAAGCTGATTGTTGAGGAGGGCCGTCGTATTACCGCGAAGCACGTGAAGGAGATGGAACAGTCGAAAGTGGACCGGCTGGTCGTTCCTCCGGAGTATCTGGAGGCCAAGGTCCTGGCGCATGACGTTATCGACACAGAGACCGGCGAGCTGCTGGCTGCGGCAAACGATGAGTTGACCGAAGAACTGATTTCGCTATTGATCGAAAAGAAGATCGAGCATATCCGTACCTTGTACGTAAATGATCTCGATCGCGGTCCTTATATCTCGAATACGCTCAGGATCGATCCCTCGACCACGCGCCTCGAAGCGCTTGTCGAGATTTATCGCATGATGCGTCCGGGTGAGCCGCCGACCAAGGAAGCGGCAGAGAACCTGTTCCAGAACCTGTTCTTCAATTCGGACCGTTACGATCTTTCGGCTGTTGGACGCATGAAGTTCAACCGGCGCGTCGGTCGCGACACGTCCGAGGGCAGCGGCATCCTGGACAACTCAGACATCCTCGATGTTCTGAAGACCTTGATCGACATTCGTAACGGTTATGGGACCGTGGACGATATCGATCACCTTGGCAATCGCCGCGTGCGCAGTGTCGGCGAAATGGCCGAGAACGCGTTTCGTGTCGGCCTGGTGCGCGTAGAGCGTGCCGTCAAGGAGCGGCTGACCCAGGCGGAAACGGAAGGCCTGATGCCGCAGGAAATGATCAACGCCAAGCCGGTGGCAGCGGCCGTGAAAGAATTTTTCGGTTCCAGCCAGTTGTCCCAGTTCATGGACCAGAACAACCCGCTGTCCGAAGTGACGCACAAGCGCCGTGTATCGGCATTGGGCCCCGGTGGTCTGACGCGCGAGCGGGCGGGCTTCGAAGTGCGGGACGTGCATCCGACGCATTATGGCCGGGTATGTCCTATCGAAACGCCGGAAGGTCCGAATATCGGGCTGATCAATTCCCTTGCCGTATATGCGCGAACCAACGAATACGGCTTTCTCGAAACGCCGTATCGAAAAATCGTTGACGGCAAGGCGACTACCGATATCCAGTATCTGTCGGCCATTGAGGAAAGTCAGTACGTCATTGCACAGGCGAATGCGGAACTGGACAAGTCGGGTCGTTTCACCGAAGACCTGGTGTCAGTTCGGCACAAGAATGAGTTTTCGCTGGCGGACCCGTCCACCATCGAGTACATGGACGTATCTCCACGACAGATCGTGTCCGTGGCTGCGTCTCTGATCCCATTCCTCGAACATGACGACGCCAACCGCGCTCTCATGGGTTCAAACATGCAGCGTCAGGCGGTACCGACACTCCGTTCCGAGGCGCCGCTGGTCGGCACCGGCATGGAACGCGCCGTTGCGGTCGACTCCGGCGTGACCGTTGTGGCACGACGCGGCGGGATCGTCGACTCGGTCGACGCGTCACGTATCGTTGTGCGGGTGAACGACGACGAGACGGATGCCTATGAATCCGGCGTCGACATCTACAACCTGACCAAGTACACGCGATCGAACCAGAATACCTGCATCAATCAACGGCCATTGGTGAAGGGCGGCGACCAGATTGCACGCGGCGATGTCCTGGCCGACGGTCCGTCAACCAATATGGGCGAGCTGGCGCTCGGGCAGAACCTGCTCGTCGCCTTCATGCCCTGGAACGGTTACAACTTCGAGGATTCCATTCTCATCTCGGAGAACGTCGTCAAGGAAGATCGCTTCACGACCATTCACATCGAAGAGCTGTCGTGTGTGGCACGTGACACCAAGCTCGGCCCCGAGGACATCACCTCGGATATCCCGAACGTGGGCGATGCGGCCCTGGCAAAGCTGGACGAATCCGGCATAGCCTTCATCGGCGCAGAAGTGAAAGCAGGTGACATCCTGGTCGGCAAAGTCACGCCGAAGGGCGAGACTCAGCTGACTCCGGAAGAGAAGCTGTTGCGTGCGATTTTTGGTGAGAAAGCGTCCGACGTGAAGGATACGTCGTTGCGCGTCCCGCCGGGCATGGATGGCACCGTTATCGACGTGCGTGTTTTCACTCGCGATGGCGTCGACAAGGATTCGCGTGCGCTGTCGATCGAGAAATCCGAGCTCGAAAGCGTGCGCAAGGATCTCGACGATACCTTGCGCATTCTGGAAGACGACATCTTCCAGCGTATCGAACGGGTACTGACGGGCAAGGTTGCCGAAGGCGGACCGAACAAACTCAAGACCGGCAGCAAGATCACCCAGGCTTACCTGGATGAAGTGCCGCGTCAACAGTGGTTCGAGATTCGGCTGAAGAATGATGAAGCTACAGAACTGCTGGAACGTTCGGCCGAGCGCCTGAAGTCTCAACGGGCAGAGTTCGATCGTCGCTTCGACGAAAAGAAAGCGAAGATCACCGCGGGCGACGACCTTGCGCCGGGCGTGCTGAAGATGGTCAAGGTCTACCTGGCGGTCAAGCGACGCGTGCAGCCGGGTGACAAGATGGCCGGCCGACACGGTAACAAGGGCGTGATTTCGACGATCGTTCCGGTGGAGGACATGCCTTACCTGAAGGATGGCACTCCGGTCGACATCGTGCTCAATCCGCTGGGTGTGCCCTCACGCATGAACGTCGGTCAGGTGCTCGAGACACACCTCGGCCGGGCTGCAAAAGGCCTTGGCAAGAAGATCGATGATATGTTGCGGGCCCAGGAGTCGGTAACGAAGGTCCGGCAGTTTCTGGACACGATCTACAACAAGACCGGCGGTGGCAGCGAAGACATCAAGTCGTTGACAGATCCGGAAGTGCTCGAGTTGGCCGGCAACCTGGTCAACGGGGTGCCGACCGCAACGCCGGTGTTCGACGGTGCCAACGAGGATGAAATCAAGGAACTGCTGCGGCTGGCAGACCTGTCCGACAGCGGCCAGTCGGTTTTGCACGACGGCCGTACCGGCCAGGCCTTCGATCGGGAGGTGACCGTGGGCTACATGTACATGCTCAAGCTCAATCACCTGGTCGATGACAAGATGCATGCCCGCTCCACCGGCCCCTACAGTCTCGTCACCCAGCAACCGTTGGGCGGCAAGGCGCAATTCGGTGGACAGCGCTTCGGCGAAATGGAGGTGTGGGCTCTTGAAGCTTACGGTGCCGCCTATACGCTGCAGGAAATGCTGACCGTCAAGTCAGACGATGTACAGGGTCGTACCAAGATGTACAAGAACATCGTCGACGGCGAACACGAAATGGATGCCGGCATGCCCGAGTCCTTTAACGTCCTCGTTAAGGAAATCCGCTCGCTGGGAATTAATATCGAACTGGAAGCAGACTGATGAAAGATCTTCTGAAACTATTCAAGTACCAGAATCCCGTTGACGACTTCGATGCGATTCGCATTGGGCTGGCGTCACCGGACATGGTCCGTTCATGGTCTTTTGGCGAGGTCAAGAAACCGGAAACGATCAACTATCGCACTTTCAAACCGGAACGCGACGGCCTGTTCTGCGCCAAGATATTCGGGCCTATCAAGGATTACGAGTGCCTTTGCGGCAAGTACAAGCGCCTAAAGCATCGCGGTGTCGTCTGCGAGAAATGCGGTGTCGAAGTGACGCAGACGAAAGTGCGCCGCGAGCGCATGGCGCATATCGAGCTGGCGAGCCCCGTGGCGCACATCTGGTTCCTCAAATCACTGCCGTCCCGCATCGGCCTGATGCTGGACATGACCCTGCGCGAGATCGAACGGGTACTGTATTTCGAAGCATTCGTGGTGGTCGAGCCCGGAATGACGCCGCTCGAGCGCGGCCAGCTCATGACGGACGAGATGTATCTCGAAGCGATTGAGCAGTACGGTGACGAATTCGATGCCCGCATGGGCGCCGAGGCTGTACGCGAGATGTTGGCAACGATCGACCTGCAACGCGAAGTGCTGCAGGTCCGCGAGGACATCAACGCCACGCGGTCTGAAACCAAGATCAAGCGCCTGTCGAAGCGTCTCAAGCTGCTGGAGTCGTTCATCGAGTCCGGTAACAAGCCGGAGTGGATGGTGTTGACCGTTCTGCCGGTTCTGCCGCCGGATCTGCGCCCGCTGGTGCCTCTGGATGGCGGACGTTTCGCAACCTCCGACCTCAATGACCTCTATCGTCGAGTCATCAATCGCAACAATCGGCTGCGACGCCTGCTGGAGCTGAATGCTCCGGACATCATCGTCCGCAATGAAAAGCGCATGTTGCAGGAATCCGTTGATGCACTGCTGGACAACGGCCGTCGTGGACGCGCTATTACGGGCACCAACAAGCGACCGCTGAAGTCGCTGGCCGACATGATCAAGGGCAAGCAGGGCCGCTTCCGCCAGAACCTGCTTGGCAAACGCGTGGACTATTCGGGCCGCTCCGTAATCGTTGTCGGTCCGACGCTGAAACTGCATCAATGCGGCCTGCCAAAAAAGATGGCGCTGGAGCTTTTCAAGCCATTCATCTTCTCGAAGCTGCAGTTGCGCGGAGAAGCCACGACGATCAAGGCGGCGAAACGCCTGGTCGAGCGCGAAGGCCCCGAGGTCTGGGATATTCTCGAAGAGGTAATTCGCGAACACCCGGTCATGCTGAACCGTGCGCCGACACTGCATCGACTTGGCATCCAGGCGTTCGAACCGGTGTTGATCGAAGGCAAGGCGATCCAGCTGCATCCGCTGGTGTGTACGGCGTTCAACGCCGACTTCGACGGCGACCAGATGGCGGTGCACGTGCCGCTGTCG
>JBBDJJ010000002.1:0-9186 GCA_040879925.1 Woeseia sp.
GGCGGTGATCGCCCGCGATGCGGGCTCCTACAGCAAGTGCCCTGCGACTTGTGTAGAGTTGCCCAAGGAAAATTCGCAACGTAAGTTCGCAACGTAAGCTCGCAAGGAAAATTTGCAAGGAAAATTTGCAAGGCAGATCATGACTTCTTATGTATTTATCACCGGTGGCGTAGTGTCTTCCCTGGGCAAGGGCATCACGTCGGCGTGCCTTGGGGCGATCCTTGAATCGCGTGGCCTCTCGATCAGCATGATCAAGCTGGATCCGTATATCAATGTCGATCCGGGCACCATGAGCCCGTTCCAGCACGGTGAAGTATTCGTCACGGAGGATGGCACCGAGACCGACCTGGATCTCGGCCACTATGAGCGATTCGTGCGTACGACGACCGGACGCAACAGCAACTTTACAACCGGGCGCATCTACGAGACCGTCATCGGCAAGGAACGGCGCGGCGAGTACCTGGGAGCAACCGTGCAGGTAATCCCGCATATTACCGATGAAATCAAAGACAGCATTCGCCGTGGTGCCGGCGATGCCGATATTTGCCTGGTCGAAATCGGCGGAACCGTTGGCGACATCGAATCGTTACCTTTTCTCGAGGCTATTCGCCAGATGGGCGTCCAGCTGGGTCGCGACCGTGTCGTCTATGTGCATCTCACGCTGGTACCGTACATTGCCACCTCTGCAGAAATCAAAACCAAGCCGACCCAGCATTCTGTCAAGGAACTCCGCTCCATCGGTATCCAGCCGGACATCCTGGTGTGCCGGTCGGAGAAGCTGTTGCCGCACGAATCGCGACGCAAGATTGCGCTGTTCACCAACGTTCCGGAAAAGGCGGTGATCTCGGCGCCGGACGTTGATGACTTGTACAAGATTCCGGCGATGTTGCAGCGTGAGGGCCTGGACGATATTGTTGCCGCACAACTCAAGCTCGAGCTGCCGCCTGCGGATCTGCGCGAATGGCACCAAGTCGTTGCCGCCAAGCAGAACCCGGACGGTGAGGTCAATGTCGCGATGGTTGGCAAGTACGTCGATTTTCGCGACTCCTACATTTCATTGAGCGAGGCGCTGCTGCACGGCGGCATTCACACACGCACCCGCGTAAAGATCCATTACGTCGAATCGCAGGATATCGAGAGAGATGGCGTCGAGGGGCTGCGTAAAATGGACGGCATCGTCGTGCCAGGCGGGTTCGGCGATCGCGGCATCGAAGGCAAGATTCAGGCTGTCCGGTTCGCACGTGAATCCGCAGTTCCGTATCTCGGTATTTGTCTTGGTATGCAGGTAGCAGTCATTGAGTACGCGCGAAACGTCGCGGGATTCGGCGGCGCGCAAAGCACTGAGTTTGATCGTGCGACACCACACCCGGTGATTGCATTGATTACCGAGTGGCGAACCGGCAGCGGTGCGATCGAGGAGCGAGACGAGCGTTCGGATCTCGGGGGTTCGATGCGGCTCGGTGCCCAGTGTGTCCATCTCGCCGAGGATTCGCTGGCGGCCGAGATGTACGGAGCAACGCAGATTCATGAGCGTCATCGGCACCGCTACGAAGTCAATAACAACTATCGCGACCGACTGGAAGCGGCAGGTATGCGTTTTTCCGGTCGCTCCATCGATGATCTCGTGGAAGTTGTCGAATTACCGATCCATCCCTGGTTTATCGCCAGCCAGTTTCACCCCGAATTCACCTCCAACCCGCGGGATGGGCATCCGTTATTCATCGGTTTCATTCGCGCCGCACGCATGTACAGGAGCGGCGCACTGCCGCGTGCGGCTGAAGCATGAAACTGTGTGACTTCGAGGTCGGTGCCGATCAACCGATTTTCCTGATTGCCGGCACCTGCGTGGTCGAATCCGAAACGATGGCCATGGAGACCGCCGGTACGCTCAAGGAGATGACCGGCAAACTGGGTATCCCGTTTATCTACAAGTCGTCGTTCGATAAAGCCAATCGCAGTTCCAAGGACGGATTCCGTGGACCTGGCATCGAGGAGGGTCTACGCATACTGTCGGAAGTGCGGCGGCAGCTTGGCATACCCATCTTGACTGACGTGCACGAAGACACGCCAATGGACGAAGTTGCCGACGTCGTCGATGTTCTGCAAACACCGGCGTTTCTGTGCCGCCAGACCAATTTCATTCTCAATGTCGCGTCGCAGGGCAAGCCGGTCAACATCAAGAAGGGGCAGTTTCTATCTCCCTGGGAGATGCAAAACGTCGTCGACAAAGCGCGTTCGACCGGTAATCGGCAGATCATGGTTTGCGAGCGTGGCTTTTCGTTTGGTTACAACAATCTTGTCTCGGACATGCGCAGCCTGGCAGTCATGCGTGGCACCGGTTGTCCCGTGGTGTTCGATGCAACGCATTCGGTGCAGTTGCCGGGTGGCAAAGGCTCGGCCTCCGGCGGCCAACGCGAGTTTATTCCCGTGCTGGCGCGGGCTGCGACCGCCGCCGGTATCGCTGGCCTGTTTATGGAAACGCACCCGGATCCGGCCAAGGCTCTCAGTGACGGACCCAATGCGTGGCCACTCGACAGAATGCGTGAGCTGCTCGAAGTTCTGCAGGCCATCGACCAGAACGTCAAGAAAACACCGTTTCCGGAAAGCGACTTCGGTCTCGGCGGCTGACCGCCGCCGGGTGTGCAGCGGAACGCGCGGCATGGCCAGCAGGCATCGACAGGTTTCAGTGAGGACAGCATGATCAGAATCAAGTCAGTGTGTGCGCGTGAAATTCTCGACTCACGCGGTAATCCAACGATCGAAGCCGACCTGTGGCTGGAAGACGGCAGTTTCGGACGCGCCGCCGTACCCTCCGGTGCCTCAACCGGTAGCCGGGAGGCTGTCGAGTTGCGTGACGGCGACAAGTCCCGCTACCTGGGCAAAGGCGTCCGCAAAGCCGTCTCGAACGTCAACGGTGTAATTCGTGACGCGCTGGCCGGCCAGACTTTCGCCAATCAACGTGCTTTGGACGACAAACTGATCAAGCTCGACGGCAGTGACAACAAGGGCATGCTCGGCGCCAACGCGCTGCTCTCAGTATCACTCGCTGCAGCGAAGGCGGAGGCGCTATCCACCGGCCGCTCCCTGTTCCGTCACCTGGGTGAGCAATCGGTGATGCCGGTACCGATGATGAATATCATTAACGGCGGGGCGCACGCCGACAATAACGTCGATATCCAGGAGTTCATGATCCTGCCCGTCGCCGCGCCGAATTTCGCAGAGGCATTGCGCTACGGCGCCGAAATATTCCACGCGTTGAAAAGTGTTTTGAAAAGTCGCGGACTCAGCACCGCTGTCGGTGACGAAGGCGGATTCGCCCCCGATCTGGCTTCGAACCGCGCGGCGCTGGATACAATCATGGTTGCGATCGAGAAAGCGGGGTTCAAACCTGGACAGGATATTCTTCTCAGTCTCGACGTCGCCAGTTCCGAGTTCTACGCTGACAGCCGCTATCGTCTGGCGGGTGAGAACCTGGATTTCACGGCTGACAGGTTCCTGGACTTCCTTGCCGAACTGGTCGATGCGTATCCGATCATCAGTATCGAAGATGGCATGGACGAGAGCGACTGGGACGGCTGGCGTGCGCTTACCGAGCGGCTGGGTCAGCGGGTGCAGCTTGTCGGGGACGACCTTTTCGTGACCAATACAGCCATCCTGAAGCGTGGAATCGAGCAAAAGGTGGCTAATTCTATCTTGATAAAACCTAACCAAATCGGTACCTTAAGTGAAACTCTTGAGGCTATTACTATGGCGGTGGAGGCGGGTTACTCGGCAGTTATCTCGCACCGTTCGGGCGAAACTTCCGACAGCACGATTGCCGACATCGCGGTTGGCACGCGGGCGACGCAGATCAAGACCGGATCCTTGTCGCGCTCCGATCGGGTCGCCAAGTACAACCAGTTGCTGCGTATCGAGGAGGAATTGGGTAGCGCGGCGACCTACGCCGGCCGGTCTGCCTTTTCAGTTGCAGTTTCCGGTACGCGTGGTTAGCCGGGAAGGTGTAATATCGCCGCGCAGGATCGCGGTTGCGTGACAGGAATCCGGGAGTCGAATTGGTCTACAGTCGCTGGTTAATCGTGTCGCTCGTTCTGGCAGCAATTGCCATGCAGGGGCAGTTGTGGCTGTCCGACGACGGTTATCGCAAAACGCGTAACTTGCGACTCGCCGTGGTCGATCAAAGGGGCCAGAACGAAGTACTCCGCAGCCGCAACTCAGCACTTGAAGCCGAAGTCATTAATCTCAAACAGGGCCATGACGCTGCAGAAGAACGCGCCCGTACTGACCTTGGCATGATCGGCGCATCGGAAACGTTCTACCAGGTGGTGCCGGGCGAGGCGAACTGAAGCACCGCCCGTCGTTGCCGCTCGTGGTTGCCTCTGGTCGTCGCCCGTCGACGTTAGAATGAACGCTCGTGACGGTACTTCCCTGCCCGAATGGCAGCGCGCGCATGGTGAGCCCGGCGTTCGCGCCGACTTGCGTTGCTTGCCGCAGGACTTTCAGGTTGACGAGGAACTCGGCTTCGAACCCGACGGCGAGGGCGAGCACGATTACCTGTGGCTGGAGAAGTCCGGAGCCAATACGGCGTGGGTCGCGGAGCGTCTCGCCGATTTCGCGGGCATCCAGGTGCGGGATGTCGGTTACGCCGGAATGAAAGACCGACATGCCGTAACCCGCCAGTGGTTCAGTGTTCGGCGTCCGGCAGGCGCGCCTGCCGACTGGTCGCGATTCAATTTGGACGGTGTCCACATCCGCAAGGCCACGCGCAATCGTCGCAAACTTCGACGCGGTGCGCACCGTGGTAATCGTTTTCGGATCGTATTGCGCAACATCGATTCGGCCGCACACGATTTCGACGCACGCCTGTCCACCCTGGCGGAACAGGGCGTACCGAATTATTTCGGCGAGCAGCGCTTCGGGCGCGACGCGAGCAATTTGCAGCTTGCCGAGCGCCTTTTCGCCGGCGGCCGCCTGTCGCGGCCGCGTCGTGGGCTGGCGCTTTCGGCGGCACGCGCGCTGATTTTCAATAGCGTCCTCGAGCGTCGGGTCGCCGATCACACGTGGAATAAGCTTGTGCCCGGCGAATGCGCCAACCTGGACGGGAGTGGCAGCGTATTCACCGTGCACGAAGTCGACGCCCTGCTGGACCGACGGCTGCAGGCAATGGATATCCACCCGACGGGCCCGCTGTGGGGCAGGAACGGTGCGGGCGCGAACGGCGAATGGTCCCCGCTGGAGCAGGCGATTGCCGGGCAGTTCGAGTTGCACGCGCGTGGTCTGGAGCGGCACGGCGTTGAGTCGGCGCGACGCCCGTTGCGCCTGGCTGTGCGTGCCCTGAAGTGGGAGACCGGTGAGGGAACCTTGACGGTTGAATTTCAATTGAGCAGCGGTGCTTTCGCCACCGCCGTGCTACGGGAACTGGTGCTGTACCGGGACGTCACGGCCTGACCGGCAGGCTCAGGCGTTATTGCGCAACAGGACGTATACGGCGCCGGTACCGCCGTCTGACGGGCGCGCCGAGACAAAGGCCAACACCGGCTCCCAGTGTCGCAGCCACTGGTCGATCGCGCGTTTCAGTACCGGCCCTTGTTGCCCGGAACCGCGGCCCTTTCCATGCACGATGCGCACACAGGTATGGCGCCGCTCCAATGCAGTGGCGATAAATTCCTGCAACGCGTCTTGCGCTTCCGGGCTGGTCATGCCGTGCAGGTCGATGGCCGCCTGCACACGGTAACCGCCCTTCGCGAGGCGTCGCATCGCGTGGCGACTGACTGACGGATGCTGATAGCGGAGACTTTCTCCACTCGCAGATTCGCCGGCATAACGATCGAACTTGAGGCTTTCTCGCAGGATCTCATGCCGATCCGGGCGTACGGCCGTTGCTTTCGGCCGGGCAGGGCGCGTCGGCGGAGGCACTTTGTCACTTTGCATGGGCCTGGCATCGGCCATCAGTCGCCGGAAAAGCCCGGGATCGCCTTCGTCGGCATCGCTGGAGGTCTCAATGTCACCCTTTCGTCGTGGCATGCAGGCTGGCTCCTGACGATTTGCGCTGCGCGTCTCACTATTAACAGGCCCGGGAGTCTTCCAGGCAAATGGTAGCAGGGCCTGAGTATCCCGCCGTGACATTGAGTATAGTGTGCGCCGCTTTTTGCTGGCCGGTCGCAGCTACAATACAGGCAAGCCGATACGCCGCAACACCAGAGGACTCCATTGAAAATTCTCGTAAGTAACGATGACGGCTACCTTGCCACCGGTATCAACGCACTGGCCAATGCCTTATCCGAAATTGCCGATATTGTCGTGGTCGCGCCCGATCGAAATCACAGCGGTGCCAGCAATTCCCTGACCCTGCATGCACCATTACGCATCCACAAAGTGAGCGACAACCACTATTTCGTCAACGGCACACCGTCCGATTGTGTGCACCTTGCCCTGTCCGGATTTCTCGAGTTCGACCCGGATATCGTTGTGTCCGGCATCAATCACGGCGCCAACCTCGGCGACGACGTCATTTACTCGGGCACCGTTGCGGCGGCCATGGAGGGACGATTTCTCGGCTTTCCTGCCATCGCCGTGTCGCTGGTCGGGCCGCACGCCACGCATTTCGATACCGCGGCCCGGGTTGCCTGCGACCTGATCGAGCGCCTGCAACGCTCGCCGTTGCCGAACGACGTCATGCTGAACGTCAACGTACCGGATCGCCCGTACGACAAACTGAGCGGTGTGCGGGCTGCCCGGCTCGGCTTTCGGCACCGCGCCGAGCCGATGATCCGGTCCAGCGATCCGTACGGTCGCAACATTTACTGGATCGGTCCTGCAGGTCCCGGACAGGACGCGGGCGAGGGCACCGATTTTGCTGCCCTGGAAGAGGGTGCCGTTGCCGTTACGCCACTCAAGGTTGACCTGACCCGGCACGAGTCGCTGCCGCGCATTGACGATTGGCTGCGCGGCTGATGGGGCGCCATCCCGGACTCCGGGGCATCGGCATGACGTCGGCGCGGACGCGCGACCGGCTGGTACAGCGGCTGGCCGAGCAGGGGATCCGCAACTCGCGCGTGCTGGAGCAGATACGGAATGTGCCGCGGCATTTGTTTGTCGATGAGGCCCTGTCCAGCCGCGCCTACGAAGATACCGCGCTGCCCATCGGACTGGGCCAGACCATAAGCCAGCCTTACGTGGTCGCACGCATGACCGAATCGCTGCTCGAGGGAGCAGACAGCCGGCAACGGGTACTGGAGATCGGGACCGGCTGCGGCTACCAGACGGCCGTTCTCGCTCCCCTGGTCAGGGAGATCTTTACGGTCGAGCGAATCCCGGAGCTTTTGCGAAAGAGTCGGCAGCGCTTGCGGGATCTCGACATCTACAATGTGCGTTTTCGGCTGGGTGACGGCTGGCAGGGGTGGAACAAGTACGGTCCCTACGATGGCATCGTGGTGGCAGCGGCCGCGAGCGAACTGCCGCCGATGCTGCTGAAACAGCTGGCGCCTGGTGGTTGCCTGGTCATGCCGGTGGGGCCCAGCGGGCGACAGAGCCTGATGCGGGTAACGCGGCTAGCGGACCGGTTCGAGCAGGAATCGCTCGGCGCGGTCAGCTTTGTGCCGTTGGTACAGGGAAAGTAATAAAGTGAATCAAGGAGATATTGTTGTTTATTAATCTGTTTTCCTGCACTGGTTGTGGTCTCCTTTCGCCGTGGAGTGCCTGACGATGCGCCTATTCGGTCCACTTTACGATCGAGTTCTCGGCTGGTCGCGGCACCGTCACGCGGAGCGCTACCTCGGGGCCCTTTCGTTTGCCGAGTCATCCTTTTTTCCCATTCCGCCCGACGTAATGCTGGCGCCGATGTGCCTGGCCGATCGTGCACGCGCCTGGCGTTTCGCCACCATTACCACCGTGACGTCGCTGGCAGGAGGCGTCGCCGGCTATGTCATTGGTGTCTTCCTGTTTGAACTGATTGAACCGTGGTTGCAGACCTCGCATTACTGGTCCGCCTATTTGCAGGCACGCGACTGGTTTGACCGGTGGGGCATCTGGGCTGTACTGGTCGCGGGTTTTTCGCCGATTCCCTACAAGATCTTTACCATTGCGGCCGGCGCAACGATGCTCAATTTTCCCGGTTTCGTCATCGCCTCTTTGGTTGGCCGAGGTGCACGATTTTATCTCGTGGCCGGTCTTATCGTGGCTGGCGGCGAACGCATGGCGGAACTTCTGCCACGCTACATAGAACGCCTCGGCTGGGCCGTGGTCTTGCTCGCGGTCCTGATCGTCGGCTTTTTCATGTTGAGGGGATGACAGGAGCCGCGACAGGCAGCCCCGGTTGGTGGCCCATCGCCGGGTTCGCGGCGCGTGGTTGCCAGATCGCGCTGCTCGTGCTTGCCCTGCTGCTTGCTGGTTGCGGTCCGGCGACCCGCTGGCAGCATTCGTCCCAGGAGTCACACGTCGTGCGCACCGGCGAGACTTTGTTCAAGATCGCCTGGCGTTACGGTCGTGATCACCGCGATCTGGCGCGCTGGAACGGGCTGGGGGATGGTTCGCTCATATATCCGGGCCAGGTCATCAAGCTTAACCCGCCACCGCGCTCGGCATCGCGCGGCACAAGCCCCGGGAGTTCCCGCGCGGGACCGGTCGCCGGCTCGCAAAGAACAGCTCCGGCAAGTGGCCCTTTGCCGCAACTGCCCAGCGAACCGCCGCCACCCTGGGAATGGCCGGCGTCCGGCAGCGTTGCCGTCGAATTCGGCGAAAGGCCCGGCACCGGCACCGGCATTCTCATCGGCGGCACCGTCGGACAGCCGGTACGTGCCGCCGCAACCGGTCGCGTGGTTTACTCAGGCAGCGGCCTGATCGGCTATGGCCAGCTCATTATTCTGCGGCACAACGACACCTATCTCAGTGCCTACGGGCACAATGCGTCGCTATTGGTGCGCGAAGGCGAAGATGTGCGCAAAGGCCAACCCATAGCGACGATGGGCGAGGGTCCAGGACGCGTGCCGCGCCTGCACTTCGAAATCCGGCAAAACGGCCAGCCTGTAGATCCCCGGCAGTATTTACCCAGGCTTTAACCCGAATCGGTGATATATCCCAATGGTACGTGGTTAAGGACGTGGATTTGGCGTTTGCGAGAGGGCCTGGTGTTCGGGAGGTCCTTTGACGGAATGGCTCCCTGGTGGCTTCCGGGGGTCCGCTTTATTTCCG
>JBBDJJ010000003.1:0-53489 GCA_040879925.1 Woeseia sp.
CGGGCGATCGAACCGTTGCAGGAGCCCGTATCACGGGCGATCGAACCGTTGCAGGCGCCCGTATCACGGGCGATCGAACCGTTGCAGGAGCCCGTATCACGGGCGATCAACCACGATGACTGTGCCGCGCATCATCGTTGTCGGTTCCGTGAACCTCGATATGGCGGCGCGCGTGTCCCGCCTGCCGGTTCCCGGCGAAACCGTATCCGGCGCCGAACTGGGCCGCTTTCCCGGCGGCAAGGGCGCGAATCAGGCACTCGCGGCGCGGCGGCTCGGCGCCGAGGTCACGTTGGTCGCGCGGGTCGGAAAGGATGCGGCGGCTGACGAAGCATTGTCGTTGTTGCGTGCCGCCGGGGTCGATCTGTCGTGCTGCCTCAGCGATGACAACGCCGACACCGGCATCGCGCTTATTTCTGTCGCACTGTCCGGGGAGAATCACATCGTCGTCGCGCCCGGCGCCAATCGCTTCTTGCGGCCGGAAATGCTGGTCTTGCCACAGGCCGATGCGCTGATTTGCCAGCTCGAAGTGCCGGCCGATACCTTGTGTCGCGCCGGTGAACAGTTCGACGGTTTTTTCTGCGTCAACCTCGCGCCGGCGATGAACGTGCCTGAGGCGATCGTTCTGCGCGCCGATCTGCTGGTCGTCAACGAGACTGAAGCGGCCTTCTACGGCGAGCGCCTGCGATTGAGCCGTGGTTACATTGCCCTCACGCATGGTGCGCTCGGTGCCGAGCTGATGCGGGGCGGGCAGGTGATTGCGCGAGCGACACCGCCGCGCGTGACTGCGGTCGACACCACCGGCGCGGGCGATACTTTTACCGCAGCGTTAACACTGATGCTCATTGAGCGCCGACCTCCGGAAGAAGCGTTGGCATTCGCGTGTGCGGCCGGCGCGCTGGCAACGACCCGGCACGGCGCGCAGCCGTCGTTGCCGTTTCGTGCCGACGTCGAGGCGCTTCTTCGAAACTGAACCTGAAGACCCGGAGAGCAATTTCGCGCGCAGGGCGCGCTCCTACAAGGCGCTGTAGGAGCGCGCCTTGCGCGCGAATAAAACAAAGTCCTGCCGCTAACCCGTGAGATGAAACGATCGCGGCAGCAGCTCGTCTATGCCACAGCTATCAAAGCCGTTCTCGCCTTTCAGCAAGATGCGCGTGTTCTCGTCCGCAAACTCGCTGATGACCTGGCGGCAGCCACCGCAGGGGGTGCAGGTTTCCAGTGAGTCGTGCCCGCCGAGTACAGCGATAGCCACGATCCTCCGCCCACCGGCTGACACCATCGCGCCAACGGCATTCGCTTCGGCGCAGCTGCCTTGCGGAAACGACGCATTCTCCACGTTACAACCGATGTGCACGCGCCCGAGTTCGTCCTGTAGCGCGGCGCCAACCCGGTAATTCGAGTGCGGTGCATACGCGTTTTGCCGCACGGCAGTAGCGGCCTTTACAAGGCGGTCCTGATCGATAGTCTGCGAATCGGCCATCGCTCAGCGTTCCTTGCGCATAAGGTTGTTCGGGTGCGTCGTCCAGTCGGCCTTTTCGGAGGTAATCGGACGGCCGGTCCTGGGATCGACCCCGTGGGTCAGCCGCTCCATCGTAATGCAACTGTCGACCGGGCAAACGCTGACACAAAGATTGCAGCCGACACACTCTTCGTCAATCACCTCGAAATGACGACTGCCGTTAAGCGATTTCGTAATCGCCTGGTGTGACGCATCTTCGCACACGATGTGACAGCGCCCGCACTTGATGCAAAGGTCCTGGTCGATAACTGCTTTCTCGACGTAGTTCAGATTCAGGTACTGCCAGTCGGTAACGCTCGGTATCGCTTTGCCCACCAGTTCGTCGACTGAATGCATGCCCTTGCTGTCGAGAAAATCGCAGAGTCCCTGCGTGAGGTCGTCGATGATTTTGAAGCCGTACACCATGGCCGCGGTGCACACCTGCACATTCGATGCACCAAGCGCAAGAAAGTCGACTGCGTCGCGCCAGTCGGCGACACCACCAATACCGGAGATCGGTAATCCCCGCGTGTCCTTGTGACGTGCGATCTCGGCGACCATGTGCAGGGCAATCGGTTTCACCGCCGGTCCGCAATAGCCGCCGTGGGAACCCATGCCGTCCGTCGTCGGGTACATTGTCAGCGTCTCGTAGTTGACACGCATGATCGAATTGACGGTGTTGATCAGTGACACCGCATCCGCACCGCCGGCTTTCGCTGCTTTGGCGGGCGGCAGGATGCTGGTGACGTTTGGCGTCAGTTTCACGATCACCGGCACGCGCGCGTATTTCTTGCACCATTCCGCGGCCATCTGGATGTACTCGGGTACCTGGCCGACCGCCGAACCCATGCCGCGTTCCGACATACCGTGCGGACAGCCGAAGTTGAGTTCGAGTGCGTCCGCGCCGGTGTCTTCGATCATCGGCACGAACTTCGCCCAGGTCGGTTCGTTCATCGGCAACATGACGGAGACGACCATCGCGCGATCCGGCCAGTCGCGTTTTATCTGGCGGATTTCGTCGAGGTTGGTTTTCAGCGGACGGTCGGTAATCAGCTCGATGTTGTTGAAACCGATGACGCGCCGATCGTTACTGTGGATTGCGCCATAACGCGGACCGCTCACGTTGACGATCGGGGGATCCTCGCCGAGCGTTTTCCAGACGACGCCGCCCCAGCCGGCTTCGAAAGCGCGATTGACGTTGTAGGCCTTGTCGGTGGGTGGCGCCGACGCGAGCCAGAACGGATTGGGGGAGTGGATGCCGAGAAAGTCGCTGGTCAGGTCAGCCATGTCGGCTCTCCGGTCGTCGATCGCCCGTGATACGGGCTCCTACAAAGTTCTGAACGCGCACTGTAGGAGCCCGTATCACGGGCGAACCGCCTGTAAGAAAAAACAGGATGGAGACGGGCCCTTCAGGTAGCGGTCAATCGCAATTGCCGCAATCTTGCCGTCCTGCACCGCGGTCACCGTCAGGTCTTCACCATCGGCGATGCAATCGCCGCCCGCCCATACACCATCAATCGATGTGCGGCGTTCACCGTTTACCGACAGCTTGCCGCCCTGCGTCCGCAGGACTTCGTTCTGGGCCAGCGGAAGTTCGCCGCCGAGAACCTGTCCGACCGCTTTGAACACCACGTCGGCCTCGATTGTCCAGCGCTCGCCCGTGCCGCTTAACTTGCCGTGCTCGTCAATCGTCGTACCCTCGAACTCCACGCCAGTAACAAATTCATCGCCGAGAATGCGGACAGGCCGCGCCCAGTGTCGCAACGTTACGCCGTTCTTCAGCGCAAACTCCTGCTCATACGAACTGGCGCCCATGTGCCCGGGCCCGCGCCGATACACCATATCGACAAACTCAGCCCCCAGCTTCCTGCTCTGCACAGCCACGTCGATCGCCGTCATGCCGCCGCCGATCACCACCACGCGCCGGCCGACCGGCAACTTGCTCTTGTCGCGTGCCTGCCGCAGGGCCGCAATGTATTCCACGGCATCCACGACGCCGTCGATATCCTCGTTGTCCAGGCCGAGCCGGTTGACGTCGCTCAAACCGATGCCAAGAAACACGGCATCGTATTCGTCCATCAACGATGCCAGGGTGAAATCCTCGCCGAGCGAGACGGCGCAACGCAACTCGATGCCGCCGATATCGACGATCCACTGCACCTCGCGCTGCGCGAAGCCGTGCAATGTCTTGTAGGCAGCGATGCCATACTCGTTCAGGCCGCCCGGTTCGGGGTCGCGATTGAAAACCACAACACTGTGTCCGAGCATCGCCAGGCGATGTGCACAGGAGAGCCCGGCGGGTCCCGCGCCGACGACCGCGACTTTCCGGCCGCTGTCCGGCGCGCGAGTGAACAGCTTGATGTCTTCCTTGAAAACCGGGTCGGTGGCAAACCGTTGCAGCAGCCCGATGCGCACCGGCAGGTCCTCGTGCGTATTGCGCACACAGGCCTCTTCGCACAGCACCTCAGTCGGGCACACGCGTGCGCACATGCCGCCCATGATATTTTCTTCGAGAATCGTGCGGGCTGACCCTTTTATATTGTCGCTGCGAATCTTCTGGATGAAGCCTGGGATGTCGATGCCCGTCGGGCAGGCCGTGGTGCACGGCGCATCGAAACAGAAGTAGCAACGGTCGGCTTCGATCAGGGCTTCCGAACGCGTGAGCGGCGGATGCATGTCGGCAAAGTTTTTGTTGATCTCGGCCGCCGGCAGACGAGCGGCGCGCACGTCCCGGACGCGCTGTTGCGGGCTATCGCTGCCGTCGCTGCTCATTGCTTTACTTTGGTCCCGGTTTCACTTTGATTCTGGCATTCTCTCGACCGCAGGATCAGCCGCTCTTGCGCGCGCGTTCACTGACAGGCTTGCGCCGCACAGCTTGCGGCACGTTGCGTTCGGCCTTTTTGCGCATTGCATCGTAATAATTCGCGAACGGCGGCTTCTCGATGTAACGGCCCGCGCCTCGCTCGACGTCAAGTTTGCCATCGGCCCACACCACCTTGCCCCGCGACAGGGTGTGCGATGCGCCGCCCTTGACCTGCATGCCTTCGAAAATATTGAAGTCGATGTTCTGGTGATGCGTTTTCGCGGAGATGGTTTTGCTCGCCTGTGGGTCCCACACTACGATATCGGCATCGGCGCCGACCGTAATCGACCCTTTGCGCGGAAAGATGTTGAAGATCTTCGCCGCGTTGGTCGACGTCGCTGCCACGAATTCGTTCATCGTCAGCCGGCCCGTGCTGACGCCGTGGTGCCACAGCACTTCCATGCGATTCTCGATGCCGGCTGTGCCGTTCGGGATCAGGCGAAAGTCGTCCTTGCCGGCGGCCTTCTGCGGCGCGCAGAAGCAGCAGTGATCGGTCGCTGTGGTCTGCAGGTTGCCGGACTGCAAGCCGTTCCACAGCGCTTTCTGGTGTTCCGGCGAGCGAAAGGGCGGGCTCATGACGTGGCCGGCGGCAAATTCGAAGTCCTCGTTGCGGTAGACCGAATCGTCGATCAGCAGGTGGCCGGCCAGTACTTCACCGTACACGCGCTGGCCCTCGTTGCGGGCGCGAGAAATGGCTTCGAGTGCTTGCCGCGACGATACATGCACAAGATAGATCGGTACGCCCAGCACCTCGGCAATGCGGATCGCGCGGTTGGCGGCTTCGCCTTCCACTTCCGGCGGGCGCGACAGCGGATGGCCTTCGGGCCCGGTGATGCCGGAATCGAAAACCTTCTGTTGCAAGCGATAAACCAGTTCGCCGTTTTCGGCATGCACCGTGACGATGGCGCCAAGCTCGATCGCTTTCGAGAAACTGTTCACCAGGATTTCGTCGTCGGCCATGATGGCGCCCTTGTACGCCATGAAGTGCTTGAAGCTGTTGACGCCGTGCTTTTTCACCAGCGTTTCCATATCACGGGCAACGCTGTCGTCCCACCAGGTGATGGCAACATGGAAGGAATAATCGGCGACGGCCTTCTCCGCCCATTCGCGCCACTGGCGAAACGCTTCCATGACGTTCTGCTGCGGATTGGGGATGACGAAGTCGATGATCATCGTCGTGCCGCCGGCGAGCCCCGCGGCAGTGCCCGAATAGAAATCGTCGCTCGCGACCGTACCCATGAACGGCAGTTGCATGTGCGTGTGGGGATCGATGCCGCCGGGCATCACGTATTGATCGCCGGCGTCGATGACTTGTGTGCCTTTGGGTGTGTCGAGTTTGTCGCCGATCGCCTGGACGACGCCATCGGCGCACAGCACATCCGCGCGCCAGCTCGTCTCCGCCGTGACAATGGTTCCGCCCTGGATTAGTACCGCCATATCAATTGCCGCCCTGTCATTTGCCCCGACTTAAGAAAAAGTAAATGAGGCCACCGAGTATCGAACCGGTGAACCAGCCGTAGTCGTAAAACCAGCCAAGCGCGCCGGTGGTGATCGCCACGAGTGTCAGAGCGACCGGAAGCAGGAACGCGACAAAGCCCGGCGCGTTCCAGGCGGGGTAATGGCCGCCGTTCCGGTAAAGATCGGGCAGCTCGTAGGTTTGTCGCTTGATGACAAAATAGTCGACTATCATGATTCCCGCAATAGGGCCGAGCAGGCTGGAATAGCCCAGAAGCCAGTTGGAATAGAGACTTTCGACGCTTACCTCGGACTCCAGCCAGCCCATTTTCTTGAACAGCTCCCAGCCCATCAGCACGATCCCGATCACGCCGGTCAGCAGCACACCCCTGGTCTGGTCGATGAATTTTGGCGCCACGTTCTGGAAATCGTTGGTGGGTGAGACGATATTCGCGGCCGTGTTCGTCGAGATCGTTGCCAGGATGATCATGAACATCGACACGACCACCCAGAACGTGCTGTCGATACGGCCGATGAGGTTGATAGGATCGGAAATCGTTTCGCCGACGAGTTCCAGCGAGGCGGAGGTCAGCAGCACGCCGAGGCCGGCGAACAGGAACATGGTGAGCGGCAGGCCGATGATCTGTCCGAGAATCTGGCTTTTCTGCGAATCGGCGTAGCGGCTGAAATCCGGGATATTGAGCGAGAGTGTTGCCCAGAAGCCGACCATCGCGGTCAGGCCGCTGAAAAAGTACGGTGCGATTGAAGTACCTTCCGGTCGCGATGCCGGCATCTCCAGCAACGCCATGACCGACGCTTTGGGCCAGGCCCATACGATGAGTCCGACGGCGACCGCGAGCAGCAGCGGCGCCGCGAGCGCTTCGAGTTTCTTGATCGACTCCGCGCCACGAATGACGACCCACAGGTTCATGACCCAGAATATGAAAAAGCCGAACACCTCGCCTTTGCTGCCGAGTGCGGCCCACCCGTCGAACAACGCCGACAACATGAGGTGTACGGCGATGCCGCCGAACAGCGTTTGCACGCCGAACCAGCCGCAGGCGACCAGCGCGCGAATGAGCGCCGGCACGTTCGAGCCGATGATGCCGAAGGACGAACGCAACACCACCGGGAAAGGGATACCGTATTTCGTGCCGGCAAAGGCATTGAGGGTGAGCGGAACGAGAATGACGATATTGGCGAGCAATATGGTCCACAGCGCTTCGGCAACCGACAGCCCGAAGTACGCGGTGAGTACGCCGCCAAGTGTGTAGGTCGGTACGCAGATCGACATGCCGACCCACAGCGCTGCGATATGCCATTTGTTCCAGGTGCGGTCGGCCGCTTTCGTGGGCGCGATATCGTCGTTGTAACGGGGGCTCGCGAGCAGGTCAGGGCCGGCGCGCAATTCGATGAATTCGCCGACGGCGACAGCGGTAGATTGCGCTTCAGGCTTCAATCGATGCATCTCCTTAATCGGGAACCCGCCCTGTAGGAGCCCGTATCACGGGCGATTTTCGTTCGAATTCTCGCAGCGCTGATCGCCCGTGGTACGGGCTCCTACAGGGGCGTATTTTTGCGTCCCGATAACGTTGTCACGCCACCAGCGGTCCGTACAGGTCCGGGCGACGGTCGCGAAAGAATTGCCAGGTGTTGCGGACCTCGCGAATCATATCGAGGTCGATTTCGTGGACGAGCAGTTCGTCCTCGCCATAACTGGCTTGCGCCTCGATTGCGCCGCGAGGATTGACGATGTAGCTCGAGCCGTAGAATTCACCCATCTTGCCGGCCCAGGGCTCTTCCGTGCCGATGCGGTTGATGGCACCGATGAAGACGCCATTGGCCGCGGCCGATGCCGGTTGCTCGAGTTCCCATAAGTATTTGCTGAGTCCGGCGACCGTTGCCGAGGGATTGACGATGTACTCGGCGCCGTTCAGTGCGAGCGCGCGCCAGCCTTCCGGGAAATGGCGGTCGTAACAGATGTAGACACCGAGTTTCACATAGGCGGTGTCGAAGACGGGGTAGCCGAGGTCGCCTGGTTTAAAGAAAAACTTTTCGTAAAAGCCGGGATCGACCTGCGGGATATGGGTCTTGCGATACTTGCCGAGGTAGCTGCCGTCTGCGTCGATGACTGCGGCGGTGTTGTAGTAAACGCCGGGCATCGCTTCCTCGTAAATCGGCACGACGATGACCATCTTGTATTTCTTCGCGTACTCCTGCATCAGCTTCGTCGTATGGCCGTCTGGAATTCTTTCGGCGGCGGCGTACCATTTGCGATCCTGGCTGGGGCAGAAGTAGGGTTGAGTGAACACTTCCTGGAAGCACAGGACCTGCACGCCGGCCTTGCCGGCCTTGTCGATATAGGGTCGGTGCGCGTCGATCATCACGTCGCGGATTTCATCGGGTGAAGTCGACGTATCACCCTTGAAACCCATCTGGATCAAGCCGCATTTCAGCCTGGCCATGCTCACCCCCGTCGCTTGTAGATAGACCAAGAATACCTTGTTAAGCCGCGCTGTAGGAGCCCGTACAACGGGCGATGCAAGGATGAATCGAGCGATGTGGGATATCGCCCGTAATACGGGCTCCTACAACGTTTCTATTGCCACCTGTAGGAGCCCGTACCGCGGGCGATCACGGATGAATCGAGCGACGTGGGATATCGCCCGTGATACGGGCTCCTACGGTGGTATTTAATCGATCGTGGTCCAGGAGCCGTGCATCGGGTTCGGCAGCGCGTACCAGCCGCTGCCCCAGAATGCCGCGTGCTCGCGCGTCAGTGCGCGACGGCTTTCCGCCGTGGCACCTTCGGTACACGGTGCAACGGCACGCTTGCGCACACAGGGAATAAAATCGCCCAGGTCGTCGCCGATCAGCATGATGACGCGATAACTTTCCGCGATGATATCGCGGCGCACTTTCTTCTCGCGCTTCCAGTCCGGCTGCTCATTGGCCAGCATCACGGTCTGCTCGTCTGCCGGGATGCCGGACTCATTCAGGTCATCGATAGTGGTTTGTTTCTGCGGGCACGGGTTGGCAATGCCTTCCTTGGGCTCGCACGGCCGGTTGGTCACGTAAAACACGGTGACACCGGAAGCGAGCGCCAGATTGATGAACTCGGGTGCGCCCGGCACCGGCAGCGACGGATTGGCGGCATTCCAGTCATCCAGCTTGTAGTTGGCAAACGGCGGTTCGAACGTCAGCTGGAAGTGCACATTGCTGACCATGGTTTCATCGACGTCGACGATGATGGCGGGTGGCAGGTAGTCGGCGTCATCCTGATAGGGGAGTGCGCTCCACGAGCGGTCGTCGAGAAACAACGGCAAATCCCGCGTAGCAGCGTTGTAAGCCTGCAAGGACAGCGCTTCCCATTCAGCGGCGTCGCGCACCCAGAGGATGGCGTAGTCGTCGCTGGCTTCGGGAAGCGGGGCCGGGGGGGACGCGCAGGCGGACAGGAGCAGGGCCCAAAATAGTGGGCGAGTTCTTTTTATCATTGGCTTCAACTTGGCTCGGTTGTGCGTTTTCTTATTCGCCCGCTGGGCGGGCTCCAACGGGTTTCGGAAGACAGTTCGCAGGTTACCACGGCTGGTCACGTTGGAGCGCGCCTCGCGCGCGAATGCGGCAGCGACGGAACCCTTTACCTATTCGCGGCCGACAATTGCTCCTGCATAGTCTGCATTCCCGCCATCCATGGCGGTCACGCAAGGCGCGCTCCAACAAAAAGGCGGCCCGGGGGCCGCCTTTGATTTCTTCATGTTGCGTTCGGATCAGAATTCGTATTTGACACCGAAGCGCAGTTCCCACAACGACGCATCCGCGACGCGACCTTGCGGCGCCGGCGTCAGGAAGGTGTTGTAGATGTACTGGTTGTTGACCGTATCCAGCGCGAAGGCCACGACCTGCTGGTTGCGCGGGAAGCCCACCTCTTTCAGTACGCCCCAGTCGTCGTTGATCAGGTTGCCGACGTTCTCGATCAGGAAAAACGCCGAGAAGCGATGGTCCGGCTGGAAGCCGGGCAGTTCCTGTTCGATACGTACGTCAAACTTCTGCCACCAGCCGCTGTTGAGCCCGTTGCGTGGTGCAATCCCGCCAGCGTACTGGTTCAGGCCTGTCTCATTCAGGAAGGCAAAAAACGCTGCCTGGTCGAAGCCTGCGCCGTATTGTACGTTCGGATCGTTGGCGCCGGTCGGGATATACAGCAGGTGTCGACCGTTCAGCGTATCGCCGAACGCTGCACCGCCGCCGTTGAAGTTAACGCTATATGGACGTCCTTCATTGACGCGCCCGAACAGGGTGAACTTGGTCTGATAGTCACCGAAGAAGGCCCGGCGGAAGTTCGCGCGCAACGTAAAGCGGTTCGGGATGTTGTAATTCGAGTCTGCGACTGTCGGGTCATTTGGATCGTCGACCGAAATGTTCACGTAGTTCGAGAATGCCACCGAGCTGGTCATCGGGCTGACGTCCGTCGACTCTGTGTACGCATAACCGAAGGTCCAGTCGAGACCCCACTCGTAGGCCTTGCTCACGCTCAACGACCAGACGTCGGAATCGCCGTCATTGCCGCTGGAGTTCGTAAGGATGAAGTCCTCGTTGAAGTTGCGGTTTCCACAGTCCGGAGAAGTCGGGGTGGCGCAATCGGGATCGCTGCGATCGATGTTGCGATAGATGGGGCGGCCGTCCGGTGCGATGCCTACCTCCTCAAGCGACGCGTTCACGATAATGGCCGAGTCCTTTTTCTCCGTATGCAGGTAATCGAGCATCAGGCGGTAGTCGCTGCCGAAGAAGCCGGCATCGAAATCCCAGGTGGCGCCGATGGCAAACTTCCATTCTTTCGGAATGCTGAAGTTCGGGTCCAGGGCATTGACGCCGCTGTTGGCGGATCCGGTCGTGACGTTATCCACCAGAACCTGCGGTATGTCGAACAGCGGCCGGCCGCTGCCGTCGTGCGGCAGGGTGAGCAGCGAATCCGGTGAGAACTGCAAGTCCGAAAGGCCGGTCTGGACAACGGTGATGCCGTCGTTCGAATAGTTATTCGACAGCCAGACATTCGGGTTGCCGCCCGAGTACAGGCCGACACCGCCGCGGATGCTCAAACTGTCGGAATAATCCCAGTTGAAGCCGAGACGCGGCTGGATAAGGCCTTCGCCGTCGAAGGTGCTCTGGTTCGAAAAACCGTTCCTGGCCAGGAAGTTCGGGTTGTTGTTCGGCACGTCGCCGCTGGTGTACCAGTCGTAGCGCACACCGGCGACGATGGTGACCGCGCCGTCGGCAATCGGGAACTCATCCTGCAGGTACAGCGTATTGATCTCATAGCCGAACGAGGCGGCACCGTCGTCCGGGTTGTTACTCGGTGCGGCGTTGCCATAGAAAACATCGTCCGCGTCGCCGGTTTCAAAGGCGTCTATGCAGCCGTCGAAGTTGCCGGGTCCGCACTGGTCACCGCCGTCGAACCGTATTTCTGTCTGCGAGTGCTGGATGAAGAGGTTGAATATGTCGAACTCTTCACGCTCCCAGCCACCTGTGATGACGTGATCGCCCGTCTGGTAGGTGCCGGCCAGGCGGAAGCTCGTGTTCTCGTAGTACAGCTTGTTGGAATGGCGCGAATCGTCTGCGCCCATGTACACGGTAGCTTGCTGCGGACTTATGGGTCCGGCGCCATCCGGGTCGTTCCAGGTCTGGATCTGGATCTCGCCTACTTCCAGCCCGCCGAGCGGAATCTGGCGGTTGTCGAGTTCGCCATAGGACACGCGCATTTCGGTGGTGAAGTTTTCATTCCAGCTGGAGAACAGCTGGCCGACATGAGAAGTCAATTCCGCGCCGCGCTCGTAAAGATGCGAGTCGAACTCGAGCTCGTTGTCACCGCCGTCCGATTCGTTGTTGTTGAAGCCGTCGTTCCAGGTGTAGGTGTACGCGGCACGATGGTCGTCATTGATGTTCCAGTCCAGCTTGATGATGTATTTCTCATCCTCAATGGGGAGGCTGGATACGAAACCGCCGGCGTCGAAACCGTAGACGTTCTGTGCGATCTGATGGATTCGGTCAATCTGGGCCTGGCTGACGCCGGCCACCGGTGTGGCGACGCTGGCATCCGCCGCACCGCGACCGAAGAGATTGATGCCTTCGAGTTTTTCGTAAGCCGCGAAGAAAAACAGCTTGTCCTTGATAATCGGGCCGCCGAAGGTAACGCCGTAGCGGGTTTCGTCGAAACTGCCGAGGTCAATGGGGTCGCCTTCGAGCGAATCGCCCGTCATCGAGTCGTCTGTGTAGTCATAGAACACCGACCCGCTGAACTCGTTCGTGCCGGATTTGGTGACAGCGTTGATATTGCAAGCCGTAAATCCGCCGTAGTTGACGTCAAACGGTGCCAGCTCGACAGCCACCTGCTCGATCGCGTCGTACGGGAACGGCATGCGTTCGGTCGGGTAGCCATTACTGTTCAGGCCGAAGTTGTCGTTAAGTCGCACGCCGTCGACGGTGAGCGAATTGAAGCGCGCGCTGGCGCCACCGCACTGCACAGAATCGTTGAATGCTTCGTCGACATAAATACGCGGATCGATGGCGATGACGTCGTTGATGTTGCGATTGATGGACGGCGCATCCTGCAGGTCGGCCAGCGAAAAGGTTGCCGATGGGCCAAGTGCCACCTGGACCGATTGCAACGCCGAGGCGGTAACCGTGATCTCTTCGATCTGTTCCTGCGACAACGCCACGCTGAAGGTGTAGGTGTCACCAAGATCGATGTAGACATCGGTAATCGCCTGCGCGGCGAGGCCGCTGGCGTCGATCTGCACCGTGTACGGGCCGCCGACACGCAGGCCGCTCATCGAAAACTGGCCGGAGTTGGAGGTGGTCGCGGTACGGCTGTTACCGGTGCGGGTGTCGGTAACGCGTACGTTGGCGCCCGCTGCCGGTGTGCCGTTTGGCTGGCTGACCTGACCGCGGATCGACGAGGTCGTATCTTGTGTCAGTCCCGCAACAGGCATTAAAAGCAGTATGAAGGCGAAAAGTGCCACGCTCACCAGTCCGGGCAGCAGGTTGCTGGCCGGGCGTGGCAGGTTGATCTGGTTGGTCATCGTAGTTCCCCGCAGTTGAAAAGGAGCGAAATAGTAGTCGACGAATATGACAAACAGGTTTCGCTCAAGACATGAATTCGGAAGTATCCGCCCGCGCAGGCGCAGCGGACCGGCCGTTTTGGTACTGTTGCGGCGAATCTAACGCAGCCCCAATGCCCGTGCAATAAGGGGTTGAGGGACTCAGCCGCCACAATTGGTCTCGGTCAAGGCAAACAGCACGGGCAGCGCATCCACCGCGGTACCCGGATTATGTTGCAAGACCTTGTTTCTATTTTATTTCGAGGTCGAATACGAGTGGCCAATGGTCGGCCACTCCGGTGCCGCCCGGCATTTCGAAACGCGCCGGGGTGCCGTCATCGCGCGTCTGCGACGGCGATTTATTCGCCAGAAACACAGAATTGCCGCGAATCGCCCATGTGGCTTGCGCGCCACGAATTTTCGCGGGCGACCACAGGATCATATCGAGAAACGACCAGCTGCCATCGCGCGCGTAGTAGCTGGTGCCGGGGCAGGCCGCGCAATATTCGTGCACGACCGTCCAGTGCGGACGCGCAAGGCGTTGCAGCATGCCTTGCTCGCGATCTTCGGCCGAGGTGGTATTGAAATCGCCGGCGGCAAACGCTGCGCGGTCTTCGGGTAACGATGCCTTGAGCTGGTTCAGGAAATGGTACGCGGCAACGCGCATGTCGGTCGGGTGAAACGGCGCCGGGAAATGTACAGCGTAGCCGGTGAGAAGCTGGCCATCAGGTAGTCGGAAAGTAGCCTCGAGGATACCGCGTGTATCGGCGACGCGTTCCTCGGGCACACCTTCGAACGGGATGGGGTGCAGCGTCGGCTCGCCGTCCAGCGGCAAGCGTGTGAGGAACGCTACGTCGATGCCGCGGTCGTCATTGCCGTCGATGAGTATCCCCGGCAGATAGCCGGCGGTGCCGAGGTACTCTGTACGCAGTCGTTCCAGGATGCCGAGATTCTCGATCTCCTGCAGCGCGACAATGTCCGGGCCGCGTCCGCCGTTCACTTGCAGGATTGACTCGGCAACTACCGAGAGCTTGCGGTCAAGGATCTCGTCGTTCCAATCCCAGTTGAGGCACTGGTCGCGCCAGTGCGGGACCTCGATCAGGTTGCAGGCGGCGATATGCTCGTCCGTTTGTTTGGTGGCCAGCGGCAGGAACGTGCGGTCGTCCTTGCCGGGATCGTCTTCGTTGTCGAACAGGTTCTCGACATTGAAAGTCATGATAGTGACCGGCGCCACGTCGACGGGGCGCGATGCGGGAGCGCAGGCGGCGAGAGTGACGCAAGCAATGATGCAAGCCGCCGCGAGGACAGGGAAAGGTAATTTGTTCATGCCCGGATTATGCGGACAGTCACCTTGATTGCCAACTCACGGATCGGCCTTTGAAGGGGCTCTCGCAACGTTGCTATCGCCCGTGATACGGGCTCCTACAGCGTTTCTATTGGCCGTGATATGGGCTCCTACAGCGTTTCTATTGGCTGTGATATGGGGCTTCTGCAACGCTTTTATCGCCCGTAATACGGGCTCCTACAGCGCTTCTGTCGCCCTTGTAGGAGCCCGTACCACGGGCGATATACTGCTTACTACTGCCCGAAATTCAGGCGAAAATTAACCCCGAAAATGCGTGGCTCGTTGACGAAGCCCGTGTTGTTATTGAAGTCGATGCCGCCCTTCAGGTTTTCCTCGTCGGTCAGGTTGCGCGCAAACGCCGCCAGTTCCCACTGCCCGTCGTTGCCGATGTAACCGGCCCGCAGTCCCAATTCGTAAATATCACCGCTGTGATACTCGGCGGACTCGTACAGGAAGAAGTTGGTGTCGCCTTGCAGGGCGTAGTCCAGGAGCCAGTACGCCTCACTGTTCGTGCCTACCGCTGTGCTGTAACGCGCCGTGGCGTTCAGCATGTATTCGGGCGCCTGCGGGAACGGATTGCCGTCGAGAATGGCAAAGCCGTCGCCATCCAGTGGATCCAGCACCGTGCATTGCCCGGAGCCGCAAGTGGCCGTCACGAGATTGGGATCGTCGATCTCCGTGTCGTTCCAACTGCCACCGAAGGTCATGACAAAGTTATCGCTGATGAGAATTTCAGCGTCCAGGTCGACACCGACGCCGACACCTTTATCGGCGTTGATCAGTACGTTGGAGTTGGTGTTACCGCCGATCGCTGAAAGCTGCTGGTCGTCGATCGTGTAGTAGAACACCGAACCGTTGAGTCGTACGCGATTGCCGAGTGTCGACTTGAAGCCCACTTCGGTTGACAGGATAGTCTCCGAGTCCGCAACCGAAAACGGGTTGGCGTCAAAGAAGGCGATATTGCGACCCTGGATAGTCGGTGCGCGGAAGCCACTGGCCACACGACCGAACACGTTGAAGTCGTCGCTGACTGCATACATGAGGCTCAGGTCCCAGCTCACCTGCTCGTCGGATGCATTCACTGCCGGCTGCGGGTTGGGGGTCTCCGGGGTCGTCATGTCCTTGTCGTCGTCGGTATAGCGGACGCCTGCCGTGAGCGTCGTGCGATCGGTCAGGTCGTAGCTGACCTGGCCGAACACGGCCCAGGAGGTGTTTTCATGACGCACCGTGGTCGGCGGCACGAAAAACGGAAAGGTTTGCACCGAGAAATCGGAATCGAACCAGAACAGGCCGGCCTGCCAGAACATGCGATCGCTGGCATTCGATGCCAGTCGGAATTCCTGGGTGATTTGTTCCAGGTCCGTCAGCCCGTCCTGCGTGTCGGACGGAAACGGGATAAAGCCGGGCCCGAATACGAGGTTGCCGCCGTCGATATCGCCGAGGCTCAGGTTCTCGACCGTCTCGTAAGCCGTAATGGAGGTCAGTGTGATTTCATTGCCGAAATCGAAATCGAGTCGCGCTGAACCACCGAGCGCGTTCGCTTCCTGCGGGTTGTTGTCGCCGCCATCGAAGAACACGCGGTCACGGAAAAAGTTCTGGTTCAGTTCGTTGCTGCCGGAGGTGAGAACATTGGCCTGAAAAATCGACGCCGTGCCATTGTTGAGATCGCGACCGTGCAGGTTGAACAGAGCGCTGAAGCGGTCGTTCGGTTGTGCCAGCACCTGCAACCGAAAGGCGTTTTCATTGAAGCCGCCCATCGCATCGGTTTCACCGGTAAAGCCGTTATCGATCCAGTCCTCCCGGTTCTGGCTCAGCAGGGAAATACGTGCCATCACGGTTTCGCTCTCATTGAGCGCGCCGCCCAATGCGCCTTCGACATTCAGTGTGCCGAGGCTGCCGACGGTCGCGGAAGCATAACCGCCGAACTCAGCCGTCGGACGGCGGGTTTCGAACTTAAGAATTCCGGCCGGGGTATTGCGTCCGAACAACGTACCTTGCGGGCCACGCAGGACTTCAACGCGGTCGAGGTCGAACAACGGAAAGCTTTTCAGGATGACATTTTCCTGCACGACTTCGTCGACGATCACCGATACCGATTGCGATGCCGCGAGATCGAAATCGGAGTTGCCCAGGCCGCGCATGTAAAAGCGGGGCGCCAGCCGGCCGTTCGAGGATTCGGCGTACAGGCTCGGCACGCGGTTCGCCAGCGCACGCACGTCTTCGCCGCCTTCGAATATCGAAGTCAGCCGTTCGCCGCGCAGTGCCGAGACAGAAATCGGCACGTCCTGGATATTCTCTTCGCGGCGCTGCGCCGTGACCACGATCTCCTCGAGAATCGAGCGCTCTTGCGCAACGACACTGGATACACCCAGCGGGCAGCCGACGATGGCTGCGATTGCGAGCACGAGGCCGCTACGGGCCCGATTATTCATCTGTCGATATCTGTTTGTTGGATACTTGCCACGCATGAACTGCCTCCCGGAATAATGCGGCGGAGTATAACGCCGATCAGAGTTCGAATAGCAGCATTTTGGCAGTACGGCGGGACGCCGGCAAATACCGGTCGATTGTGGCGATTAGTCCACGCCGGGCGCTGATTGATGGTCGCTGTCGGCCAACGATGCGTAACTGTCGGGCGTGAATCGAGGCACACAAAGACAGTGGAAAACGAGGTCGCCGTCGCCCGTGTTACGAATACGTTGCGAGGCACTTGCCGGGATTGCCACAACATCGCCCGGTGCTACCGTGAAAGGTGCCTCGCCTGCGACTTCCATGCGGCCGCGGCCTTCGCGAATTACATACCACTCCGCGACCGACAACCGATGCAGTTCCGTGGTGACCCCTGGTTCGACGCGGCATTCGGCCAGCGATGCATCCGGCAGCGCCGGGTCGTTTACGAGCTCGCGGATGAAACAGCGTTCGCTGGTGAGAATTTCGTCGCGCGCGCGCTGCAGGTATTTGTTCACGGTCCCTAACATAGACCAGCACCGTATCCTCTGCCACCTGTAGGAGCCCGTATCACGGGCGATACTCGTAACGGTCCTCCCCCGGCGCAGTCCCGCCCCGACCAGGGGCTTCGGCCGGGCTGTATCGCCCGTGATACGGGCTCCTACAGAAGTGCCTTTGGGGGGCTGCGAAGACAGGGGGTGCTAAACTGGTGCGGACCAGGGATACGTGACCGCTGCCGATGACCACCAAGCACATGAACGCCGCACGCGGCGATTTTGCTGAAACCGTCCTGATGCCGGGCGACCCGCTGCGTGCGCAGTACATTGCGGATACCTACCTCGACAACGCGCGCCGCGTGACGGACGTACGCAACATGTGGGGCTTTACCGGAAGCTACAAGTCTATGGACGTTTCGGTTATGGCGCACGGCATGGGCATCCCGTCCGCCTCGATCTACTGCACGGAACTGATCCGGGATTACGGCGTCAAGACGCTGGTGCGGGTCGGCAGTTGCGGTACCACGCACCCGCAGGTGAAGCTGCGCGATGTACTGATCGCCATGGGAGCATCGACGGATTCGGGCGTCAATCGCATGCGCTTCGGTGGCTACGACCTGGCGGCACTGGCGAGTTTCCGACTGGTCGCCAATGCCGTCAAAGCGGCCGAAGCCAGCAAGGTGCGCTACCACGTCGGCAACATTTTCTCCGCTGACCTCTTCTATACACCGGATACCGACATGTTCGAGACGATGGCGAAATACGATGTGCTCGGAATTGAAATGGAAGCGGCCGGCATTTATCCCATCGCCGCTGAACACCGGGTGGAAGCGCTCGCCATCTGCACGGTGAGCGATGACATCTGCAGCGGCGAAGCGCTGTCGACGGAGGAGCGCCAGACGACGTTCGACGAAATGATCCTGGTGGCGCTGGATGCCGTGCACTTGGACTACAAAAAATGACCCTGGCCGTTGTACCGCAGAAGACGCCTGTGCCGGACCTCGAGCGCGTGGCCCGTGTCGACGAGGTGGGCGTCAACGAGCGAGTCGCGCGTTTCCAGAGTCGCAGTATCAAGACGGCGTCAAAAATCGAGGCACTGAAACTGGTGCTCGCCATGATCGACCTGACGACGCTCGAAGGCCAGGACACGCCGGGCAAGGTGCGCCAGCTGTGCCAGAAAGCCATGCACCTGCACGACAGGATGCCCGGTTTGCCACACGTGGCGGCCGTCTGTGTGTACCCGACGATGGTTGCGGTGGCGAAGAAAGCGCTCGGCCAGTCCGGTATCAAAGTCGCTTCGGTAGCGACAGCGTTTCCGAGCGGCATGGCGCCGCGTTCGATCAAGCTCCAGGAAACCAGGATGGCGGTTGAGGAGGGAGCGGACGAGATCGACATGGTCATCTCGCGCGGCGCTTTCCTGCAGGGCGAATACGGCTTTGTATTCGACGAGATCGCCGCCATCAAGGAAGCCTGCGGGGACGCGCATCTCAAGGTCATTCTCGAGACCGGTGAACTCGGCACGCTGGATCGCGTGCGGCGCGCCAGTTGGCTGGCGATGCATGCCGGCGCCGACTTCATCAAGACCTCCACTGGCAAGATCCAGCCGGCCGCGACCATGCCGGTCACGCTGGTGATGCTGCAGGCCATTCGCGATTACTGGTACAACAACGGCCGCATGGTGGGTATGAAACCGGCCGGCGGCATTGCAAATTCCAAGCTCGCGCTGCACTACCTCGTAATGCTGCGCGAGACGCTCGGCAATGCGTGGATGTCGCCGGAGTGGTTTCGCTTCGGTGCCAGCTCGCTGGCGAACGACGTGCTTATGCAATTGCAGAAACAGGCGACCGGCGTGTACCAGTCGGCCGATTATTTTTCGAAAGATTGACCGCAACTGGCTGTTAACGGACCCTGCGCGAGGCGCTATCGTGGATACGCAAACCAACAAACTCGCCTTTGACGGTGGCTGGCAATATGCGCCGGCTCCGGAAAGCACCGATCACATACACATCGACGAACGTTACGGACTGTTCATCGGCGGCGAGTTTGTCGCACCGGCTGATGGCGGCTATTTCACCTCGATCAACCCGGCGTCCGAGGAACCGCTGGCGGAAGTGGCAACGGCGACGGCTGCGGATGTCGACCGCGCGGTGGCGGCGGCGCGCAAGGCGTTCAAGGGACCCTGGTCGAAGATGCGCGCGGCAGAACGCGGCAAATACATCTATCGGCTGGCGCGCATCCTGCAGGAACGCGCACGCGAATTCGCAGTCATCGAATCGCTGGACGGCGGCAAGCCGATTCGCGAGTCACGCGACATCGACATACCGCTGGCCGCTGCGCATTTCTTTTACTACGCCGGCTGGGCGGACAAACTCGAGTATGCGTTTCCGGGCCGCAGAGCTTTGCCGCTCGGCGTCGCCGGCCAGGTCATCCCGTGGAATTTTCCGCTATTGATGCTGGCGTGGAAAATTGCGCCGGCGCTGGCGTGCGGCAACACGGTGGTCCTGAAACCGGCGGAAACGACGCCGCTGACGGCGCTCAAGTTCGCCGAAGTCGTGCGCGATGCCGGCTTGCCGCCGGGCGTGGTCAACATTCTCACCGGTGCTGGCGACACCGGCGCCGCCATCGTCAATCACCCGGACGTCGACAAGATTGCGTTCACCGGCTCCACGGACGTCGGCCGCATCATCCAGAAAGCCATTGCCGGCACTGGCAAAAAATACACGCTGGAACTGGGCGGCAAGGCAGCCAATATCATTTTCGCGGACGCGGCGATCGACGAGGCGGTTGAAGGCATCGTCAACGGTATCTTCTTCAACCAGGGCCACGTCTGTTGCGCAGGCTCACGACTGTTCGTGCAAGAGTCGGTTGCCGACGAGGTGATTCGCAAACTGAAAGACCGCATGGAGACGCTGATCATTGGCGATCCGCTCGATAAGAACACCGACATCGGCGCTATCAATTCCGCGGCGCAGCTCGAACGGATCGAGGAATACCTGAAGATCGGTCGCGAGGAAGGCGCCGAGATGCACCAGAGTTCCTGCCCGGTACCGGAGCGTGGCTACTGGTGTCGCCCAACCATTTTCACCGGCGTGTCGCAGTCGAACCGGGTGGTGCAGGAAGAAATCTTCGGGCCGGTTCTGGCTGTGCAGACGTTTCGCACCGAAGAAGAAGGGTTGACGAAAGCCAACAACACACCGTACGGGCTGTCGGGTGGCGTTTGGACCGACAAGGGCGCCAAGATTTTCAAAATAACGCAGGGTGTGCGCGCTGGTGTGATCTGGGCCAATACCTTCAACAAATTCGATCCGACGTCACCGTTCGGTGGCTACAAGGAGTCCGGCGTTGGCCGCGAAGGCGGGCTGCATGGACTCGACGCATACGTGAAGCTGGAGGTTTAGCAATGGCAGTCAAAGCATCCCGTATCGCCGTTGCCAAGACCTACAAAATCTACATCGACGGCAAGTTTCCGCGCACCGAGTCGGGGCGTTACTTCGCCCTTGAAAACAAGGACGGCAGCGTAATTGCCAACGTGTGCCGCTCGAGTCGCAAGGACTTTCGCAATGCCGTAGTCGCCGCGCGCGCTGCGTTTGCCGGCTGGTCGGGCGCCAGCGCGTACCTGCGCGGGCAGATTGTTTATCGTATTGCCGAAATGCTCGAAGGGCGGCACGAACAATTTGTCGATGAACTTGTGCTGCAAGGTGTGTCGAAACGGAAAGCGAAGTCGGAAGTCGATGCCACCATCGATCGCGTCATTTATTACGCGGGCTGGTCGGACAAGTACCAGCAGATTTTCAGCTCGGTGAATCCGGTCGCGTCCTCGCATTTCAATTTTTCGGTGCTGGAACCGACCGGCGTTGTGGCTGTGATCGCGCCGGATGATTCCGGGCTGCTGGGCCTGGTCTCGACGCTGATGCCCGTTATCGTCGGCGGTAACACCGCCGTGGTACTTGCTTCCGAATCGTTGCCGCTTTCGGCGGTCAGCTTTGCGGAAGTGCTGCAGGCCGGCGACGTGCCCAAGGGTGTGGTGAATATTCTTACCGGCTATCGCTCTGAACTGGCGATGCAGTTTGCTTCGCACATGGACGTCAATGCCGTGGTGCACAGCGAGTCCGGCGAAGACAGGACACGCGACATCCAGCAGGAGGCGGCACGCAATATCAAGCGCGTTATCACGCGGAGCGAGACGAAATGGACATCGGAGGCGGCGCAAAGTCCGTACCTGATCCGGGAAACACAGGAAACAAAAACCACCTGGCACCCGATCGGCAACTGAACGGGAACGCAAGCAGCATCGCCGGCGCAATAACCCCGACGACTCCTGAGGCCGCTTCAAGGCCCGGCGAGGCCACGCCGATCCGCGTCCTGTGCGTCAATTTCGGACTTGCGCAGGACAGCGATCAGCCAACACTGGCCACCATTACGGGCTTGCGACACGCAGGCATTGCCGTCAGTGTCGTATGTTCGCCGCAGCATCGCCATTACCCGACCCTGGCGGCGGCAGGCGTGCCGACCGTCAACATCCCGTTACGCAGTGGCATCGATCGGTTGGCGATTCGGCAGATACGCGCGGAACTCGTTCGCGGTGACTATCAGATCGTGCATACCTTCAACAACAAGGCGATCAGCAATGTGTTGCGCGCCGCCAAGGGTCTGCCGGTGAGGATCGTTGCCTACCGTGGAATTATCGGCGCCACCGGTTTTCTGGAGCCGTCTTCGTGGCTGCGTTATCTCAATCCCCGCATCGATCGTATTGTTTGCGTAGCCGACGCCGTGCGTCAGTATTTCCTGAGCATGCGTCCTGCGTTTCTGCGCATGCCGGCGGAGCGGCCGGTGACTATTCACAAGGGGCACAGTCTCGAGTGGTATACCGGGACGCCGGTCGACCTCACGACGCTGGGAATTCCGGCCGGTGCGTTTGTGGTCGCTTGCGTCGCCAACTACCGGCCACGCAAGGGCATTGAGTTCCTGGTCGATGCGATCGAACGCTTGCCACAGGAGGTACCCGCCCATCTGTTGCTGGTCGGTCATATGGAAGCGGCAAGATTGCAGCGACGTATCGCGCGCAGTCCCGCGCGTGTGCGGATCCACCTTGCGGGTTATCGTGCCGATGCGCCGCAAATCAGCGCCGCCGCGGACGTTGTCTGCCTGCCATCGACCAGGCGGGAGGGTCTGCCGCGTTCGATTATCGAGGCCATGGCATATCGAGTGCCCCCGATCGTAACCAACTCGGGCGGCAGTCCGGAACTGGTGGTCGATGGTGAATGCGGCATTGTGGTTCCGACACGCGACAGTCAGGCACTGGCAATTGCGATCGAGCGCTTGTACCGGGACCCCGCATTGCGACGAAGCATGGGGCAGGCCGCGCGCGAACGCATTGGTACACATTTTCGTATCGAGGATACGGTGCGGAAGACAGTTGCGCTTTATCGGGAGCTGGTCGGCGATGTGCGATTCTGAGCGGATCGCCCGTGATTCGGGTTTCTACAGGTGGTGAGCGAGACGCTGGATATATCGCCCGTGATACGGGCTCCTACAGGTGGTGAGCGAGACGCTGGGTATGTCGCCCGTGATACGGGCTCCTACAGGGGGTGAGCGAGACGCTGTAGGAGCCCGAATCACGGGCGATCAATTCTCACTAGATGCGCACCATCAGCCGCTTCAGGCCACGAAACACCAGGCCCGTGCGATATTCCGGCTGCGTATCCAATAACTCAAAACGCGTCGCTTTCGCGAGCAGCGCGCCAAAGAGCGATCGCAGTTCGAGCCGCGCGAGCGTCGCACCAAGGCAAAAGTGCGTCGCAGCGCCGAACGCCAGGTGTCGATTCGGCGTTCGGCGGATGTCGAATACGTCCGGATTATCGAATGCGTCCGGATCGCGGTTAGCAGACCCGTATAACAGACCCAGGGTGTCACCGGCGCGAAAGTCGTGTCTGGCAACTGTCGCGTCTGCTGTCGCGTATCGATGAAAGAGGTGCAAGGGTGGATCGAAGCGCAGCATTTCTTCAACGGCGGAATCGATCAGGTCCGGCTGTTCGTGCAGGCGCTGCAATGCGGCGGGGTGTCGCATGAGCGCCAGCATGCCGTTGCCCGCCGCGTTGACGGTCGCTTCATGGCCCGCATTGAGCAACAGCATGCAACTGGCGATGAGTTCATCACGCGACAGGTCGCCTGTTTCCGTTTCGAACAACACGAGCTCGCTGATCAGGTCGCCTTGCGGACGGGATTTGCGGTCGTCGGCGAGCGACTGCAGCATCATTGCGAATTCGCGAGTTGCCGTTTCGGCGCGCGTCGCATCGTCCTCGCTGGCATCCTTTTCGTACAGACGCACGATGTCCGCGGACCAGGCCCGCAAACGGTGACGCTGATCATCGGGCCAGCCGAGCAGCGTGGCGATCACTATAACCGGCAGCGGTTCGGCCAGTTCGGCGATAAAATCGAATCCGGGACCTGTTTCGAGTTGGTCCACGAGCTCGCGGGCAATGCCTTGTACCTCGAGCGTAAGTTCGCCGATGCGTTTCGGGTTCAGTCCAGCCGCAAGATGCCGTCGCAAGCGGCGATGTGTGGAGCCTTCGGTCTCAAGAAGATTCCTGCGTACATAGCGGTCGTAGTATGGCAGGCGCCACTGCGCGCTATCGCTCGCCGCCTCGGCAGGCCGCGCCTCGGCAGGCCGCGCCTCGGCAGGCTGCGCCCGGCCGAACCGCCTGTCTGTCAGCACCTCAAGAATATCCCGGTGACGCGTCAGAAAAGTCATGCCGAAGGCCGGCTCGTGGAAAACCGGTGTGGTCTCGCGCAAGTACGCATAGACCGGATACGGATTGGCCGCGAATGCCTGGCTGTAAGGATCGAATCGCACTTATCCGGGTCGGACCTCGGTAACTGGCTGTTTTACCGATACTATCGGATGCAGGGTCAAAATAACATTTAATAACAGGTGGTTACCGAGGTCCGACCCTAGGATGTTCTAGGAAGTCTGGGAAGTCAGGTAGTTACCGGGGTCCGACCCTGGGAGATTGGGGGATGCGGGCGCCGATGCGCTGGATCACGGCGGAGCCGCATTCGGTGCCAAGCTTTGCGCACTCGACGAGGGTGCGACCGGAGGTCAGGCCGAACAGGAAACCGGCGGTATAGGCGTCGCCTGCGCCGGTAGTGTCCACGACTTTTTCAACCGGGATCGCCGCCTGTTCGATGGTCTGCGTGCGGTCCATGATCACCGACCCTTTTTCCGACCGGGTCATGACGAACAACCTGTCGAATTGCGGTACCGCCTGCTTTACTTTATCGAATGTGTCGACCTCGAGCAGGGCCATGACTTCGTCATCATCGGCAAAAATAATGTCCACGCCGGTGCGGATCGCTTCGAGAAACTCGTTGCGATGACGCTCGACGCAGAACGAATCAGACAGCGACAGCGCGATGCGAGCGGATTTCTGTTTCGCAATGGCGACCGCCTTTGCAATCAGCGCGGGTCCCTCCGCGATGTCCCAGACGTAGCCTTCGAGCAGAACTACGTCCGGTGAGCCGACCGTACGCTCGGAGATATCGGACACGCCCAGTTCGGTACATGCGCCCAGGTAAGTTTGCATGGTGCGCTGGCCGTCCGGCGTAATCAGGATGTGACTGCGTGCGGTCGGCGACCCGTCGGCAGCCGGCGTGAGACGTACATCCACGCCGAGAGCGCGCATATCATGGACAAAAATCTCGCCGAGCTGGTCGGCCTTGACGTTGCCAATGTAGGCGGCGCGACCGCCGAGACTGGCGAAGTTGGCAATACTGTTGGCAACGGAACCGCCCGACATCTCCGTCGCGGGGCCCATCATGCCGTAGATTTCGTGCGCTCGAGCCTCGTCGATCAACGTCATCGAGCCGCGGGGAGCGCCTACGCGAGCGAGAAAATCCTCGTCGACGTGCGCCAGTATATCGACCACGGCATTGCTGATGCCGAGGAGCTGGTCCTTGTTGTGCATCTGTTCATTCGTTTCCTGAGCGCAGACGCGAGTAGGGTACCATCTCGCAAGCGCGCAAATACGCCTATACTTGGCGGCGCCGGTCAGCAGGAATGCCCATGCGCAAATCAACCAATATTCTGATTCCCACCACGTTGATCACACTGTATTACGCTTTCTGGGTAGGTCTCACCGTGTTCCTCGTGAATCGCTTCCCCGCCATTAGCCAGTATTTGCCGCTGGACGGCATTGCCGCACTGTCGGCCATGGAAGCCGACCGCTTCGAACCGGTCTACACCCAGGTGGAAGAGACAATCCTCTCGGCAGAAGCGCCGTTGCAACTGGCCTTTGCGACCTTCGGTGCCGGTATCCTGATCGTGCCGGTTTCCTGGGTCTATTTCATTACGAGCCGCAGCAGGGAGGTCGACCAGTCGTTCGTACAGACAATTGTAATTCTTCCCATCGTCGTCACCGGCATCTCGATGATCGTCGTGAACAGCCTCGCGCTGGCTTTCAGTCTCGCCGGGATCGTCGCCGCGGTGCGCTTTCGCTTCAGCCTCGATCGGCCGGCGCACGCCATGTATATTTTCGCCGCTATAAGCATCGGCCTCGGTTCAGGCATCGGGGCACTCGGTATCGCAGCGGTAATTTCGATGTCGTTCGTCTATGCCAATCTCATCATCTGGAATCTCGAATATGGCAAGTCGCTGTCCGGGCCGTTCTTTTCGATGTTGACGAGGCGCAGCCGCAGCGAGGACGATCTTAATTAGCATGCGCCGTATCCTCGTCGTATTGCTGCCGTTTTGCATGCCTTGCGCAGCGGCGTCGGTTGCCGATGTGGCGACAGACGAGGACAGTGTCCTTGCCCGCTATCCTTTGACGGAAGAATCCCTGCAGCAATGGGATCTGCCGTCGACACTCGCGGAAATTTCCGGACTTGCGGTCAGCGACGATGGCCGGCTACTGGCCGTGGACGACGAGCAGGCCATCGTCTATGAGCTGAACTACGACGATGGCAGGCTGGTGAAGGCGTTTGCATTCGGTGAACGCCGTACACTGCGTGGCGATTTCGAAGGTATTGCCTGGCTGGAAAACCAGGTCTACCTGGTGACCAGCGACGGCACGATCTATATTGCGCGAGAAGGCGCCGACGGTGAGCGCGTGTCCTTTTCGAGTCATCGCACCGGCGTCGGGCGCGACTGCGAAATCGAGGGTCTGGCCACAGACCCGGCCAGACAACTTCTGCTGCTGCTCTGCAAACGCGCCGTTCCCGGGTCGGACCTCAGCAACCCATTGATTTTTCACTGGTCAATCGCCGACCGCACCATCGAGTGGCCACGTCGCACAGAGTTGCCACTGGCTGCGATCGAGACGGCACTGGGTAGCAGCGGCTTTCGCCCGTCCGGGATCGCGCGGGCGATGTCCGGTGAGCGCTGGTTGATTGTGGCGGCCCGCGAGCGCGCGGTGATCGAAATTGACCGGCAGGGACGCTTGATTGCCGCCCGCACGTTGCCGCTGGCGGAACGTCATCGACAGGCGGAAGGCATCGAATTGCTCGCCGATGGTCGATTGCTGATCGCGGACGAAAGCCGCGGTCGCCCGGCACGTCTTTCGGTGTACCGGCCACTGCCGGATGCCATTATGATTTCGCCATGACTCACAGCGCGAGTATTGCCGGAATTCACCCGCGAGAAATCGTGTTCGTGCACGGACACGATTTCAAACCGCCGGCGAGGGACCTGCTGGAAATCTGCATCGCCGCGACGGCGGCTGGCATCGAACGCGATTGCCCCGATCTGTTGCATGCGTTTCACGCGGCCGGCAAACGGCAGGCCTGGTACGCCGACATCAGCAACGCGTACCTGGAAAGTACCGGCCGACGCTACGATCCCGCGCTCGATATCGGCGACCGCCGCAATGCTGTGCAGGAACTGCGAACACTGACGAAGACCAAGCACTTCAGTGTCAGCCGCTACGATCGATTGCCGGGCAAGACATCGATGCACGAATTTGCCGCGCATATTGTCGCTCCGCTGATGGGATCGCTGGGTCTCGGCGATACGCTGATCAGCAAGGTTGCCCGGGATTTTGAGCAGTACTGGAACGCAGACAGCGACTATGGAAGCCGCATACGGGAACGGGTTCGAACAACTATTACGGAAGCCTTCGAACAACGAAAAAGAGTCATGGTCGTATCACACGGTACTGGCAGCGTGGTGACCTTTGACGTGCTCTGGCAACTTTCGCATCATCCGGATTTCGCCGGGCAATACGCGCAGCACAAAGTCGAACACTGGCTGACGCTGGGCTCCCCGCTTGGTGACGAGATGGTGAAACGAAGGATTTTTGGCGGTACCGGCAAGGGCAAGAGTCGCTATCCGACCAACATCGTTTGCTGGCACAACGTTTCCGCCGAGGACGACTACCTGTGCCACGACAACGCGGTGGCGAACGACTTCAAGCCCATGCTGCAGCATCGCCTGGTCAGCAGCATTCGCGATCACCGGGTTTACAATCTGGCGGTGCGCTACGGCAAATCAAATCCGCACAGTTCGCTGGGCTATCTCATTCATCCCAGGGTGTCGAAAATAGTCGGCGACTGGTTGAAACACAGCGACGCCGCGCCGCTCCCTACAGACATTTTCTGACCATGCGACTTTCAACATTGCGCGGATTTCCCATCTCCTCAAAAAACCGATCCAGGTAACGCGCCGTGGTTTCCCTTGTCCGTTCGTCCATGCCGGGCACACCGGCGATAGTGTCGCGGACCGAGTCTCGTTGCGCCATTACCTGAGACACGGTGTCATCGAGATTTGAGTTGAAAGAACACTGGCCACGGTAGAGCCTGGACGTCACCCTCTTGATCGACAGATTCGGGTTGGGCTTTGCATAGCGCGCGTTGACGACTCCGGCGAAATCGAAGTCGTATGGTACGGGCAGGTAACGGTCCGCACCCACGGTAAACAATTCGATGTTATGACAGCAGTTATCGTCTTTCGCCCCGGCAACCATCGAGAAATCCGTATTGCCGATCAGGTACTGAAACACGGCGACCAGGCTTGCCTGACTGGATTCGAGATGCTCATAGTCCGTATACGGTACCTCCGCTCGTGACGCGCCGATGCGGTCTGCGAACAATTCATCGTCCTCGATCAGGAACGCATAGCGCGTTTCGACTTTGCCGCTCTTCGCGCTGTCCACGTACTCGATGCGCAGAAGGCGCACCCGCAAGCTGTAATCTGTGAGAACGTTAAAGATTCGATACGCCAAATATTCCTTCAGGACATTCTGTTCGTATGCATCGCTGGAGTTGCGGCAGTGAGTTACAAGTTTAAGCTTGTCGATGCCGTCAAAAACCGTGCCTTCGACCTGTTTCTTGCGAAAATTCAGGCGCACGGGCGGGAACGGGCAGGTATCCAGCTGGCGCCGATAGCGTCCGCGCGCTCGCAATTTGAGGTCGAGCCGATGCTCTGCACCCGTGGCATCGGTGTAATAGACAAAACCGTCGAGGTATTCCGTGTCGCTGCGCTCGCGGATGAGAGTGGTTAACGGCGCTTCGATGCGTAACTGGAGCACTGCGTCGTCGCTGAACAGGGGCGGCAGGCCGTCATCGGCGCGCAACTCGACGGCGAGTGCGGCCAGCAACAGCGCTGTAACCGTGCCGGACATGCCGGGTCGTTGACTTGCTTGCATAGCGCTCCCCTGACTCACAATTCCGGAGGTCCGGCGACACCGATCGGCGTTAGAATAGCGCGAACCATTACTTTGGCACAGTCTAAGCCACAGCCCAGGCACAGTGTATGAAATACCTGCGAAGTCAAAATCCACTGCGACGGCTAGCCGCGCTGGCTCTTCTGCTGTCGCTGGCCGGCAGCGGCCTGGCGGAGCCATGGCGCTGGTCGGACGTGCCGCGGGTCGTTGCCATCAGCGACGTACATGGCGCGTACGATGCGATGGTCCGAACCTTGCAGAATGCCGAAGTGCTGGACGACGACCTGCTCTGGAGCGGTGGCGGGACACACCTCGTGGTAACCGGCGATCTTCTGGATCGCGGCCCCGAATCCCGTCAGGCCATGGACCTCGTGATGCGTTTGGAAGAGGAGGCCGTAGCCGCAGGCGGCCAGGTGCACCTTTTGCTCGGCAATCACGAAGTCATGAATCTCGTCGGGGACTTGCGCTACGTGGCAGCCGCCGAATATGCCGCGTTTGCGAACGACGCCGGCGATGACGGCGATGACGACGAGGACGCAGGCGGTGCGGAAAACAGCGCTGCAACGGCCGACGACGACGGTGACGGCAATGACGCACTGCCGTCCGGTTTTCTGGCGCACCGGCGTGCTTTCGCTGCCGACGGCAAATACGGAGCCTGGCTCCTCGGCAAGCCCCTCATCGTAGTAATCAACGACACCGCGTTCGTGCACGGCGGCCTGTCTCCGCTGGTGACGGAACTCGGCCTTGACGGTATCAACGGGGACATGAAAGCGCGGCTCGTCGAATACGTGACTCAACTTGGCGTACTGCTCGATGCCGGCGTCGTGCAGCACACCGATGACTTTTACCAGCGCCCGGAAAAGTTGGCGGCCCTGCCGGCCGATGAAACGCGACCGGCTGAGCTACAGGCGGCGATTGACACCGTGATGCGGCTGAGCGACGACGCCATACACGATCTCGACAGTCCGCTGTGGTATCGCGGCAACGTCGCCTGCAGCCCGCTGATCGCAATCGATCAGCTTTCCGCAGCGCTCAAGCGCATCGACGCCAGGCGCGTCGTCATCGGTCACACACCCACACCGGCCCGTGGAGTTCTGCAGCGCCTCGATGGCCGTGTCATCGAGATCGATACCGGGATGCTGAATAATTACTACGGCGGCAAGGGTCATGCCCTGATCATAGAGGGCGACGCGCTCTCGGTCGTGAGCGAGTCCGATGAGACAGCCAGTGCGCCGGTGCCTCATCCGCGACGCATCGATCTCCTCGCCAATGACGTCCCGGCGAGCGATCTGGAAAAGTGGCTGGCCACCGGTGAGATCGTCTCCAGCGCCGAGGCGGCCGGTCGCACGGTCGTGCAGTTGCGCCATGACGGGGGCAGCATCGCGGCGGTGTTCCTGCCAAATCCGCGCACACGGGGTTTCGTTCCGGAACTTGCCGCGTATCGCCTGGACCGCCTGCTCAACCTTGGCATGGTGCCGGCGACCGTGACCAGGACCGTCGACGGGCAGGCCGGAGCGATGCAGTTTCTGCCGACCAACGCAGTCGACGAAAGCCAGCGTTCCGATCGGCGCGAGGGTTCATCCGCCTGGTGTCCGCTCGCGGAGCAGTGGCAGGCCATGTACGCATTTGACGCCCTGACTTTCAATCCGGGACGCCTGCCGGCGACGATGCTCTACGGTCGCAGCGACTGGCAACTGGTTCTCGTCGGTCACCTCAATGCCTTCGCGCCGCGTAACGGGCGTCCGCCCTACCTGCGCGATACCGAGCTCGCGCTGAGCGAGTCCTGGGAAGTCGCTCTGGCGAGGCTGACGGACGCGGCAATTCGGCAGCAGCTCGGCGACGTACTCGATCGTCGCCGGCTGAACGCGCTCATCGAGCGGCGCAGCGAATTATTACGCGAGGCGCGTCGTCCCGGCGAGTGATGCCGGGTCCGGACCGGCAACTTTCAGCCTACCGTTGCCATGCACTCGATTTCGACGCGTGCACCGAGCGCGAGGCCGCTGGCGCCGAGCGCACTGCGGGCCGGTGGATTAACGAAGTAAGTCCGATAGACCTCGTTCATTGCGCCCCACTCACTCATGTCGGCAAGGAACACGGTGCACTTCACAACCCGGTCCATTGACGAGCCGAATTGCTCGAGCGTGGTCTTGATATTTTCCAGCGTTTGACGGGTCTCCGGCCCGATGCCGCCCGCAGCGAGTTCCAGCGTGCCGGGTGCGTTGCCCAGTGCTCCGGACAAATACAGCATGTTGTCAACGCGTACTGCGCTGGAGAACGGCAGGCCGAGATCTTCGGTTCCGGGTGCGTTGAGATATTCGATGTCTGTCATGGCGGTTGGTGGCGTTGCGTCGCAAGCAGCCAGCAGGGCTCCTGTCGCAATGAGTACCGGGAGGAAATATTTGATTGCTGCACTCCTTCTTCCTATTTGTGGCACCAGCTTAGTGGTCGTACGGTGAGCGATGCGGTGTGTTTAGGCCTCGACCGGGGGAGTCCTTTGACGCAATGGCTCCCTGCGGTCCGCTTTATTTGCGCCAAAGGACTCCCCCGGCCCAGGCCTTAGGTCGTGGTTGTCTCCGTTCTCCTACACAGGTGCCATCGACTTAGACTTCGTTTGCGCGTGCTGCGTTGGCAATATGCCCGGCGGCGCGAAATGCCAGCGCCATGATCGTCATGGTCGGCTGGCCGCGGCCCGATGTCACAAAGCTCGAGCCGTCACAGATGAACAGGTTCGGAGTGTCGTGGCTGCGATGATAGCGGTCGACGACCGATGTGGCGGGGTCGTCACCCATGCGGCAGGTGCCTAGGAGGTGTGCCCCGCCGGTCGAGGCGTTGACCGGGAATGCCCAGGTTTTCTTTGCGCCCGCGGCGTCGAGCAACTCCATCGAGCGATCGAGCAGGAAGTTGCAGGTTGCGAGGTCATCCTCGTGATCGAGATAAGTCAAGCGAATCGACGGACGTCCCCAGCGGTCCTTGTGCGTCGGGTCGATCGTAATGTTGTTGCGGTCCAGCGGTAAGGAAGTCGTGCTACCCAGCACCGACATCTGGCGCGTGAAATTGTGTGCCAGCGCGTTTTTGTAGTCCACACCCCAGCTCGGCACATCCGGCGGCGCGCCCGCGAGGGCGTACAGAATCGGAGTCGCGGAAAAAAGTGGTCGTGCATCGATGCCGCCGCCGCCGTAAAAACCGCGCGCCGGATCGCTGTCGTAAAAGTCGTGAATGATGCGTGTGACCTGCACGCCTTTAAAATCGTTCAGCTGGTGTTCGAAGATGCCGTTCGCCAGCGAATGGCCGTTGAACATCAGGTTACGGCCGACGAATCCGCTCGAATTGGCGAGACCGTCCGGATGGCGCACGCTGGCCGAATTGAGCAACAGGCGCGGTGTCTCGGCGCCGTTTGCGGCCAGCACCACTGCGCGCGCCTTCTGCGCCTGCTCGCGACCTTCCGGGTCGTAGTAAAGCACTTCACTGACCCGACCGTTCGCACCGGTTTCGAGTCGAAACACCGCGCACTCGGCGCGAATCTCGCAATGGCCGCTCGCCAGCGCCAGCGGGATCATTGCCGCGAGGGTTGACGATTTGGCGCCGACTTCGCAGCCGAAGCTCATGCAATAACCGCAGTTGATGCACGGCGCGCGACCGTTCAACGGCTGCGACAAAATGGCGAGTGGCGCGGGCTGCGCATGCAGGCCCAGTTTTTTCGCACCGCGCTCCAGCAGTACGCCCGATGACTTGACCGGTATCGGCGGCATCGGAAACGGTTTCGAGCGCGGCGGGTCGAACGGTCCCGGCGCGCCGGAGACGCCGATTTCCCAATCGACCCTGGTGTAGAAGGGCTCGAGTTCGTCGTAGGTGATCGGCCAGTCGGCGAAGTTGGTACCGCTCAGCGAACCGAGAACGCTTTGTTCCTTGAAGTCGACCTCGTGAAAACGCCAGAAATTGCCGGTGAAATGCACACTGCTGCCACCGACACCCTGCACGTAATCGAGTACCGGCCGCTGTTGCGGCACTTCGGCGACCTTGCTTTCATCGTCGCGGAAGGTATGTCCGTGCACTTCAGGACCGCCGCCCAGCAGTTCGTGACGAAACATCACGGACAGTTCGTCGTGAGTGAAATCGGCAGCGGTGCGAAACGGGCCCTGCTCCAGTACGACGACATCGAATCCGGCCGTGGACAGCTCCTTTGCAAGAATGCCACCGGCCGAACCCGAACCGACGATGACGAAGTCGACGGCCTGGTCGTGCGCGAAGCGCGTCTGCGATTCATTCGCCATTCGTGTTACTCCGCATATATTCCGCGTCGTAATAACCGAACGGCGGCTGCCAGGCTTGATGATGTTCAGTGCCGAAACCGAGCAGTTTCCAGCCCAGGTTGTCACGATTGCCGCCGTGAGCGCTCATGCCAAAAAACCCGGCCAGCGTCATGAAGCGCACAAAGCCGAAAAACGGTGTCGCCTCTTGCGTGGCCAGCCAACGGTCCTGATCGGCCTCATCGAGATCGGAAAAGCGGCTGGCGCCGGCGTAGGCAGCGGCAATGCCGGCCTGGAACTCGTCGAGGCCGCTTTCGGCAAACGCCAGACTGTCCTGCATGATCGAGCCGAAGCTCTTGTCCATGAACCAGATTACGCCTGCTTCGCGCGCACCCGGGGTATCGGTCGTCGGTAAAATGCGCGCCGCAATGGCTTCGAACTCGCGCGCCTCCGCCGGCGCAAGAACCTCAAATGCAGCACCTGCGTCTCTTGCAGTGCAGGCAACGGCGGATACGGCCAGTATGCCGGGCAGACTAATGCGCACAGCAGAACCCGCCGCAAGTGTGCCGGATCCGGCCAGGAACTCGCGGCGCGACCATTCAGAAGTCATGATTTTTGTCCCCCGCGCATAGCGCCGTGCGATCACGGTCCGCTGCGCTCAGTACGCGGGAAAATAGCACATGCGACTTTGCGCAGCGAGCCTGTCAAAATGAGTCCCGGAAAGCGATTGAGAAAGGAAGCCGGTGGCAAGGCCGGCAGCAGACGATGGGCAAACTGACCACACATGTTCTGGATGCCGCGCGCGGCAGGCCAGGTGCCGGCATAGCGATCAAACTGTTCTCGCTCGCGGGCGGCCGGCACCTCGTGGCATCCACCCAAACCAACAGCGACGGGCGCACCGAGCGACCGCTCCTCGATGAGGAGACCTTTCGTCCCGGCAATTACGAACTCGAGTTCCTGGTGGCCGATTACTTTGCCGACGCCGGGTTGCCGGTTGACGACCCGCCATTTCTCGGCGAGGTGATCGTGCGCTTTTCGCTTGCCGATGGGCAGAATTATCACGTGCCGCTGCTGGTTACGCCGTGGAGTTATTCGACGTATCGGGGCAGCTAGCGTGGCCTGCATGCGGCAGTCGGTAATCGCCCGTGATACGGGCTCCTACAGCGTGCTTTCGTCGACTGCCGTTGTAGGAGCCCGTATAACGGGCGATGGAGCGATCCGCTCATGAGTACCGCAACCGGCACGGTCCGCTTCGTCCTGGATGGCGAGATCGTCGCCATCGACAACCCGGACCCCACCCGCACGGTATTGCAGTACCTGCGTGAGGACCTGCGTCGCATCGGCACCAAGGAAGGCTGCGCCGAGGGCGATTGCGGTGCCTGCACCGTGGCGCTGGCCGAGGTCGATCGCAGCGGTGCAAGGCTGCAAATACGAGCAATCAATTCCTGTATCCAGTTCCTGGCGACGCTTGACGGCAAGGAACTCATTACGGTCGAGAGCCTGCGCGGCAGCGATGGATCCCTGCATCCCGTGCAACAGGCCATGGTTGATTGCCACGGTTCGCAATGCGGTTTCTGCACACCCGGATTCGTGATGTCGATGTTCGTGTTGTTCAAGAACAATGCCCGGCCAACGCGCCGCGACATCGACGATGCACTGGCGGGCAATCTTTGCCGTTGTACCGGTTATAGTCCGATCATCAAGGCGGCCACCGACATGTATGCACTGGCGGCGCGGCGCACGGGGCAACAGTCATGGTTGCTGGCTCCTTGCGCGCCGGGCAACATCTGCGGCAGCGACGAGCGTGCTCGCAAGGATCGACTTGTATCCATCGCGCACGACGAGACCCTTGAGGTCGCATGGCGTGGTCGGCGGTTCATCGCACCGCGAACGCTCGCGGATCTCGCGGAAAGCCTGCGCGACCATCCGCAGGCGACACTCCTTGCCGGCGGTACTGACGTCGGGTTGTGGGTCACGAAGGAGCTGCGCGAGATCGAGACACTCATTTACACCGGAGCCGTCCTGGAATTGCGGGAGATTACGACCAGCAAGACGCATCTCGAGATCGGCGCCGCCGTGCCGCTAACCGATGCAATGCCGGCGATCCTGGCGCACTGGCCGGACCTCGAAGAGCTGCTGCTGCGTTTCGCTTCGCCGCCGATTCGCAATGCCGGCACCCTGGGCGGCAATGTCGCGAACGGTTCGCCCATCGGCGATTCCATGCCGGCCCTGCTGGCGCTGGACGCTTCTCTGGTCCTGACAAAATTTCGGGACAGTGACCCTGGACTCAGTCAAAGGTCGCTGTCCCTGAAAGATTTCTATATTGACTATCGCAATACGGCGCGCGAGCCCGGCGAAGTGCTCGAGCGTATTCGTTTGCCGTTACCGGTGGCTAGCTCGCAGCTGCGGAGTTTCAAGGTCTCGAAACGCTTCGACCAGGACATCTCCGCGGTGTGTGGCGCGTATTACCTCGAACTGGACGGGAATCGTGTCGCGGTGGCGCGACTGGCCTACGGCGGCATGGCGGCGATCCCGAAGCGTGCCGAAGCCTGCGAACAGGCGCTTATCGGGCGCGAGTGGAACGTCGATAGCGTCCACCAAGCGATGTCCGCGCTGGAGGAGGATTTCAGCCCTGTCTCGGATATGCGCGCTTCGGCCCGTTATCGTCGCGCTGTGGCCCGCAACCTGCTCATGCGTTTCTATCTGGAGACGACGGCCGCCGACAGCACACGGGTTTACAATTATGGACGGCAGTCGCTTGCCTGAGGGCACACGTGAGAGCGATGCCATCGCCGGCGGCGCCGGTGAGGCGGTGCCGCACGATAGCGCGCATCTGCACGTGAGCGGCGGCGCGTTCTATACCGACGACTTGCCGGAGCCGCGTGAGCTCTTGCATCTTGCGGTCGGCATGAGCCAGCGAGCACATGCGCGTATCAAGTCGATTGACCTGGCAGCCGTGCGCGCAGCCGACGGCGTCATCGACGTCATGACCGCGGCCGACATACCGGGCGTGAACAATTGCGGGCCGGTTATTGCCGACGATCCGATTCTTGCGCCGGGACTGGTGCAATACGTCGGTCAGGCGGTGTTCGCCGTGGCCGCCGAAACCGTCACCGCTGCTCGCAAGGCGGCAAAACTGGCGCGCATCGAATACGAAGAACTGGCAGCGATTCTCGATCCGCTGACGGCGATCGACGCGGATTCGTTCGTGTTGCCGTCGGAGACTATCCGCCGTGGCGACAGCCGCAAGGCGATCGATGCGGCCTCGCATCAGCTCAGCGGGCGGCTGCATCTCGGCGGCCAGGACCAGTTCTATCTCGAAGGCCAGATCGCGATGGCGCTGCCGCGCGAAGACGGCGACCTGTTCATCTACAGCTCCACACAACATCCAGGCGAAGTGCAACACCTCGTGGCGAACGCGATCGGGCGACTCAACAAGGATGTAGTAGTCGAATGCCGGCGCATGGGTGGCGCGTTCGGCGGCAAGGAAAGCCAGCCGGCGCTGATCGCCTGCATCGCGGCGCTCATGGCGCAAAAGACCGGACGGCCTTGCAAACTGCGGCTCGATCGCGACGACGACATGATCATGACCGGCAAGCGCCACGATTTCGTGATCGAGTACGAAGTCGGCTTTGACGACACGGGCCGACTCGCGGGCATCGAGTTCATGTTCGCGTCGCGCTGCGGCATGTCGGCGGACCTGTCCGGTGCCATCAACGATCGCACGATGTTCCATTGTGACAACGCGTACTACCTCGGCGATGCCACCATCGTGTCCCATCGTTGCAAGACACACACGGTGTCGAACACGGCGTTTCGCGGTTTCGGCGGGCCGCAGGGCATGTTCGGCATCGAATACGTCATGGACGACATCGCGCGCCACCTCGGCCGCGATCCGCTCGAGATCCGGCGCCGCAACTTCTACGGCATCGGCGAACGCAACGTCACGCACTACTCGCAAACGGTCGAGGACAATATTCTCGAGGAGATCGTCGGCCGGGTCGCAACGACGTCGGATTACGCAAGGCGCGCTGCCGAAATTCGCCAATTCAATGCGACAAGCCAGGTGCTCAAGCGCGGCATTGCGCTGACGCCCGTCAAGTTCGGCATTTCCTTCACGGCCACGCATCTCAACCAGGCCGGGGCGCTCCTGCACATTTATACGGACGGCACCGTCCACATCAATCACGGTGGCACCGAGATGGGGCAGGGACTGTTCACCAAGGTCGCGCAGGTTGTCGCTGAGGAGCTGCAGATCGATCTCGAGCGCATCAAGATCACGGCATCCGATACCAGCAAGGTGCCGAACGCCTCGGCCACCGCGGCCTCCAGCGGGTCGGACCTCAATGGCAAGGCGGCTCAGGCGGCGGCAAGGAAGATCAAGAAACGGCTGGTGCGCTTCGCCGTGGAGCACTTCGGCGTCGAGCCCGACGAGGTCGCGTTTCGCAACAACGCGGTGCGCGTGGGCGAGGAGACGCTCGATTTCGCGGAGTTCATACGACTTGCGTGGTTCGCCCGCACATCCTTGTCAGCGACCGGCTTCTATCGCACGCCGAAGATTCACTACGATCGTGCGACCTTCAGCGGGCGGCCGTTCTTCTATTACGCGTATGGCGCTGCGGTCTCCGAAGTCATAATCGATACGTTGACCGGCGAGCATCGCTTGCTGCGGGTCGACATCCTGCACGATTGCGGCAAGTCGCTGAATCCGGCGATCGACATGGGGCAGATCGAAGGCGGCTTCGTGCAGGGCGCGGGCTGGCTGACGACGGAGGAACTCTGGTGGAACGAGCGCGGTGAACTCAAGACGCATGCGCCGTCCACCTATAAGATTCCCGTGTCGTCCGATTTGCCGGTGGATTTTCGCGTGGCGATGTTCGAGCCCGGGCTCAACCAGGAGAAGTCGATCTATCGCTCGAAAGCGGTGGGCGAACCACCGCTGATGCTGGGCCTTTCGGTGTTTCATGCGGTTCGCGATGCCATTGCGAGCGTCGGCGGCACGGGTTGCCGACCGCTATTGACGGCACCGGCGACGCCCGAGGCAGTACTTGCCGCAATCGAAGCGCTGCACGACAAGGAGGCGGCCGCATGATTGACTGGCTGCCGGAATTACTGAAATTGCAAGAGACCGGCAGCGACTGCGTGCGGGTCACAGTGATGGACGCAAGAGGCTCCGCGCCGCGTGAGATCGGTGCCACGATGCTGGTGACGGCAAACGAAGTGCACGGTTCCATTGGCGGCGGGCAGCTGGAATACGAGTGCACCCGCATCGCAGCAAAAAAAAGGGGTCGAACCGATTTTCAAAACTCGGTTCGACAAATGGGGCCGCCACAAAAGGGGTCGAACCGATTTTCGAAAATCGGTTCGACCCCTTTTGTGCGGACGTTTCCGCTCGGGGCCGGGATGGGCCAGTGTTGTGGCGGGGTAGTGGACGTGCTGTTCGAATACGTGCCGGCGCAGGGTGCGGACTGGCTGACGAGGGCGCAACGCTGTTTTGCATCGAGGACTGCGGTGATTCTGGCAACTTCAATCACAGCGGATGGTGCGTGTTTGCGCGCGCTGCTGAGCGAAGAAGACCTGCAACACGCCGACGACGAAGTGATCGAGACAGCCCGCCGGATATTCGCCGGCAACGCAGCTGCGGTGTGTGTAAAGTCCGCCCACGCCCGCACCTTGCTGGAGCCAATCATGGATACCACTTTTGCCGTTGCCCTGTTCGGCGCCGGCCACGTCGGGTCTGCCCTGGTAAACGTGCTCGCTAATCTCGATTGCCAAATTCGCTGGATCGACGGGCGCCGCGACATGTTTCCGTCATTCGTGCCAGGCAACGTAACTGCTGTCGAGTCCGCCGATCCTGCGCGCGAAGTACTGGCAATGCCACCCGGCACTGCCTACCTCGTGATGACGCATAACCATCCACTCGATTACGAGATTTGCGAACAGATCCTGGCGCGCGACGACTTCGCCTACTGCGGCCTGATCGGTTCGCGCTCCAAGCGCCGCCGGTTCGAGAAACGCCTGCGTGGCCAGGGCATGCTGGCATCGCAACTCGAAAGATTGACTTGCCCGATCGGCATTGCCGGGGTCGAAGGCAAAAAGCCGGGCGAGATAGCCGTGGCCGTTGCGGCACAGCTTCTGACCATCCGGCAGTCAATCTCGATGAGCTTCGTAGAAGGCGATAGCGACTGCAACGTGCATTTGCTGCGTCGCTGAGTCGATTACCTTATGGAAGCATACGTCCTCGAATGGCTGTCCCTGATCGGACGCTGGGCGCATTTCGTGACCGGCATCGCGTGGATCGGCGCTTCGTTCTATTTCATCTGGCTCGACGATCAATTGCTGCCCCCGAAAGTGCAGGGGGACGGTGAACGCGGTGTCGGGGGCGAGCTGTGGTCGGTGCACGGCGGCGGTTTCTATCACGCGCAGAAGTATCGTGTCGCACCGCCGGCTTTGCCGGAAACCCTGCACTGGTTCAAGTGGGAGGCGTACAGCACCTGGCTTACCGGCATGTTCCTGCTGGTGCTCATATACTGGTACGGGGCGAACGTCTACCTGATCGACCCGACGGTCGCGGAACTCTCGAAAACTGCTGCCATTGTTATTGCGGTGCTGGTTATCGCGGGCGGTTGGTTTGTTTACGATCTACTCTGTCGTTCGCCGCTCGGCCGCAATGAAAAATTGCTGAGCGCCGTTTTGTTTGTGTTGATCGTGTTTCTTGCCTACGGACTGACCCACGTTTTCAGCGGTCGCGGCGCCTACATCCACTACGGCGTCGTGCTCGGCACGATCATGGTCGCGAACGTCTTCTTCGTCATCATCCCCGGGCAGCGGCGTATGGTGCAGGCGGCGGAACGCGGTACAGCGCCCGATCCGGCGGATGCCGCCTGCGCCAAGCAGCGCTCCGTGCACAACACCTATTTTACGCTGCCAGTGCTGTTCGTCATGATCAGCAACCATTACGCGATGACCTATAACCATGCGTGGAACTGGTTGATCCTCGTTGCGTTCACATTGGCTGGCGCACTGATCCGCGTGTGGTTCGTCGCGCGGCACAAAGGCAAAGCACCGGCATGGCCGGTTCTGCTTGCGGTCGTCATATTGCTGGCGATTGCGGCAGCCATTGCCCCGCGCTCCAATGCGCGAAGCGCCGGTATAGTGACGATCGACGACGTGCGGCCGGTTATCATGCAGCGTTGCAGTAACTGTCATTCGGCGGCGCCGAGCCACGTTGCTTTCGCAGCCGCGCCCGGCGGCTTCATACTTGACACCGATGAACAGATTCGCGCAGAAGCACTACGCATTCACCAGCAGACCGTGGTGTTAAAGGCGATGCCTATTGGTAACCTCACGCAGATGACCGATGAGGAACGGCAGCTGGTCGATGACTGGTACCGGGCGTTGGAATGACTGGTCAAAAACACTTGCCGGGAGCGTTCCCGCGATCCGTTAGAGTGCGCCCTGCGCGCGCATGCGACTACCACAAAACCACTTACCGTTCGCGCGCGCGGCGCGCTCCTGCAGCCCAAATTTTATGAATAGCGTCGACTATCCCAGAAACCTCCTCGGCTACGGTGCCGATCCGCCCATGGCAAAGTGGCCTGGCAATGCACGCATTGCCGTGCAGTTCGTCGTCAACTACGAAGAAGGCGCCGAGAACTGTGTCCTGCACGGCGATGAAACGTCGGAGAAATTTCTCTCCGAGATTGTCGGCGCATCTGCTTACAAGGGCCAGCGCCACATGAACATGGAGTCGCTGTACGAATACGGCGCGCGCGCCGGTTACTGGCGATTGCATCGTCTGCTGACAGAGTACGAGGTGCCGGCAACCGTATTTGCGGTCGGTATGGCGCTTGAGCGCAATCCGTCCGTGATCGAGTCGATGCAAACCGCCGGCTGGGAAATCGCCAGTCACGGTTATCGCTGGATTGACTACCAATTCGTGGAAGAAGCGGTGGAACGTGAACACCTGCAACGCGCAATCGATCTTCACGAGAAACTGACCGGCGCAAAACCGCAAGGCTGGTATCTCGGTCGTTGCAGCCCGAACACGCACCGGCTGGTCGCGGAGCACGGTGATTTCCTCTACAACGCCGATTCCTACGCCGACGACCTGCCCTACTGGGATCAGTCGTTTGCAAAGCCGCAGCTCATGGTGCCGTATACACTTGACGTCAACGACATGCGTTTTGCGACGCCGCAAGGCTTCAACACCGGCCGGCAGTTTTTTCATTATCTGAAAGACACCTTCGACGAGTTGTATCGCGAAGGCGAACAGCGCCCCAAGATGATGTCGATCGGGCTGCACTGCCGACTCGCCGGAAGACCGGGTCGGACCTCAGCAATCCGTTGTTTTCTCGAACATATTCGAGAAAACAACAACGTGTGGCTGGCACGACGCTCCGATATTGCGCAACACTGGCGGCAGTATCATCCGCTGCAGGAGGAGGCCCGTGCCCGGCGATGAACAGCGCGAGTCATTTGTGCGGAATTTCGGTGGCATATACGAACATTCGCCCTGGGTCGCCGAACGCGCCTTCCCGAAGGCTGCCGGCGTGAACGATCCGGAACGGCTTGCGCAATTGCTTGCGGCGGAAGTCGACCGAGCGCCTGAGGATGCGAAGCTCAGGCTGATTCGCGCGCATCCGGATCTTGCCGGACGCGCGGCGGTCGCCGGCCAACTCGGCGCCGCGTCGACTGAAGAGCAGGCAAGCGCGGGTATCGATCAGTGCACGCCGGAGGAGTTTTCGCGTTTTCAGACCCTTAACCGCCGTTACAAACAGAAGTTCGGCTTCCCTTTCGTAATGGCGGTGCGCGGCAGCAGCCGGCAGGCCATTCTGGCGGGATTCGAGGAGCGGCTGGAAAACGATCGCGAAACGGAGTTTGCGCGGGCGATCGAGGAGATCCACAAGATTGCGAAACTTCGGTTGCAAGTTGATGCCCTGTAGAATCCATGCAGGAGCCCGCACGGCGGGCGAGATCAATTTGCATTCGCGAAATCGCCCGCCATGCGGGCTCCTGCAATGGTCACGACCGGACCCATCATGACGCCGAACTCTCACCATCCGTTCCACCACTGGGTGCGCCTGGAGCAGCCGCGTCTCGGTACCCGCGTCGTCGCGGCGAGCGACGAATTCTTCGGTGCAAAGGAACGTCTCATCGACTACGCGGAACCCGTGTTTGTTGCGGACAAGTACGACGACCACGGCAAGTGGATGGACGGCTGGGAATCACGGCGCAAGCGAGTACCCGGGAACGACTGGTGCATCGTGCGCCTAGGCATTCCCGGCGTCGTGCACGGTCTCGAGATCGACACCCGGCACTTCACCGGCAATTTTCCGCCGGCAGCATCCGTCGACGCCTGTCGCTCGGACAAGGAGATACCGGACGACAATGAGTGGCGCGAACTGCTACCGCGCGGGGCGTTGCAGGGAAATTCGCAGCATTTTCTGGCGGTGCGCGACGAACATCCACTGACCCACCTGCGCCTCAATATCTATCCCGACGGCGGCATCGCGCGTTTGCGCATATTTGGAGAGGTAAAGCCGGACTGGAGCCGTGAGAATCGCAACGATATCTTCGATCTCGTCGCGCTGGAGAACGGAGGTCGCGCACTGGCAGCAAGCGACGAGCACTTCGGCAGCATGCACAACCTCAATCTGGCCGGCCGCGGCATCAACATGGGCGACGGCTGGGAAACGGCGCGGCGCCGAGGGCCGGGAAACGACTGGGTGGTACTCGCGTTGGGACATCCCGGTCATATCGAGCGGGTGGAGATCGACACGGCACACTTCAAAGGCAACTATCCGGAACGCGCAAGCGTGCAGGCGGCACGTGTGGACGACGAACGCGCCGACCTCGTGGAAGCCAGCGAGGCATGGCCGATTCTGTTGCCCGAGAGCAGACTGGGCATGGACCAACAGCACTTCTTTGAGAATGAGTTACAGGACGTTGGGGTTATCACCCACGTGCGTTTGTCAATTTACCCTGACGGCGGCGTCAGCCGGTTGCGAATGATCGGCAGACTGGCACGACCAGAAAACGTCAAGGACGAACCGTGAAGGGCGAAAAATGAGCGGACCCACACTGAAACCACTGCCGCTTACGAGCGAGCGCTTCGCGCCGTTCGGCGATGTCATTGCTGCATCCCCCACGGTGCGACAGGCGATGAACGAAGCACGCTTCGAGCGTTTCAACGATCTCGCGAAACTGAACGTCGATGCGAAGGCTGACGGCCGTGTATCGGTCAGCATCGCGCGCTGCCGCGTACCAACCCAATTGCCATACCGTTTCGACATGATTGAACGGCATCCGCTTGGCAGTCAGGCGTTCGTGCCGCTGCATGGCCAGCGCTTCGTTGTCGTGGTGGCACCGGCCGGCGAGTCGGCCGAGACAGGCGATCTCTCTGCGTTTGTCACCAACGGACACCAGGGCGTCAATTATCACCGCGGCGTCTGGCATATGCCGCTCATCGCGCTCGAAGCAGACCAGGAATTCCTGATTATCGACCGGGCGGGCGAGGGCCCGAATTGCGAGGAACGGGTGCTTGCCGAGCAAGTCACGTTGCTTGCGCCTTAGCATCGCGCTGCCCTTGTTTCGCTACGAATCGTAATCTTGAAACGCGCCTTGCAAACATGAGCAATATTTCCGCATATCGCGCCTCGATCCTGCATTGCTTACGTGATCCGGGTGACGACAACGATTCGTTGGTATCGTTGGCATCGGGCGCCGTCGAGTACTTCGAAGACGGGCTGTTGCTGGTGGTTGACGGCTATGTCGACTTCGTCGGGCCAGCGAACGAGATGCTCAAGACACTGCCGTCCAACGTGCAGGTAATCGACTACAGGAATCAGTTAATCATCCCGGGCCTGATCGATTGCCATGTACATTACCCGCAGGTCGACATCATCGCTTCCTACGGCGAACGGCTGCTCGATTGGCTGGAAAAGTACGCCTATCCAGCGGAACGCAGGTTTGTCGATGCCAACTACGCGAAGGAGATTGCGGAGCACTTCGTACAGGAGCTGTTGCGGAACGGCACTACGACAGCGTGCGTTTTTGCAACGGTCCATCCCCAGTCGGTGGATGCGATTTTCGAAGCGGCGTCGGATGTCGGGATGCGCCTCATTTCCGGCAAGGTATTGATGGATCGCAATTGCCCGGAAGATCTCAGGGACAATCCCCGTACGGCTTATGAGCAGTCCCGCCAGCTCATCGACAAGTGGCACGGCCACGGACGACTGTCATACGCGGTGACACCGCGGTTCGCGATCACGTCCAGTGAGAAGCAATTGCGCGAGGCGGGACGACTTCTGAATGAATATCCGGATGTCTACCTGCACACGCATCTGGCCGAGAACGAGGAGGAGGTTGAGCAGGTCGCGCGCCAGTTTCCATGGAGCCGCAGTTATCTGGACGTATACGAGAACTTCGAACTGCTGCGCGAACGTTCGATCTTCGCGCACTGCATTCATTTGAACGACGACGATCGCAAACAAATGGCGAACAAGGGCGCCGCGATCGCTTTTTGCCCATCGTCGAACCTGTTCCTGGGCAGCGGCTTGTTCGATTTTCATGCAGCCCGGCAATGCAATGTCCGTGTTGGCGCGGGCAGTGATGTGGGTGGCGGCACGAGCCTCAGTATGCTGCGTACGCTCGGCGATGGATACAAGGTGCTGCAGTTGCGCGGCGAGAAGTTGACGCCGTTCGGGGCGTTTTATCTGGCAACATTAGGCGCGGCTAAAGCACTCTACCTGGACGACAGGATCGGCAGTTTCGAGAAGGGCAAGGAAGCGGACTTTATTGTTCTGGATCCGGCGCGCATCGATATGCTGCAGCGGGGAGGCGGCGAGAACGCCATTTCCAACCGCCTGTTTGCAATGTTTTTTCTCGGAGACAACCGCGTAGTCAGGGAGGTGTACCTGATGGGGCAAGCCCGGAGGCCGCTGCGCCAAGCGGAGTTGGCGCAGCGGATCACAGAACTCCAACAGTGACAGGTTCCTTGAAATAGCGTTTTAAATCAATTATTTGCTGAGGTCCGACCCGGGGTTTGGGGTGCTGGCACCTGCGCCGCACAGGGCTTCCAGGCGATCGATGACTGGCGCGATTTCGCGCTTGTTGGCGCGCAATTCGTCTATGTCGACACCGGAGAGTTCGTACGGCAACACCAGCCACTCGTTTGTTTCATGAATATAGAAATCCGGCACGCGAATCGTCTTGTCCGTCGGTCGATACCACACCGTTGCAATGCGGATATCGTGCGGCACGTTGCGACGGGCCTGTTCCGTGAGGCGGCGGATCACGGCGGCTACGCTCGAACCGGAGCTGTACACGTCATCGACGATCAGGAGCGAGTGTTCGGCACAGACGTTTTCCAGTAAATACTGCAAGCCATGGACGCGGATCGCGTCGGCCTTGTCGACCATCTGGGCGTAGCTTGCCCGGCCCTTGTAAGAAGTTCGAATCGCGATGTGGTCGGTGTTGATGCCAAAGAATTCGAGCCCTTCCTGCACTGCGATGCCGACCCCGCTGCCTCCGCGCCATAATCCGACCAGGAAATCCGGCTTGAATCCGGAATTGCGGATATTGACGGCCAGGCGAAACGAATCGAGAAGCAAATCGTTTGCGGAAACAAAAACTCGTTGCATTAATTTTCTCGACGGCGACGTCTATACGGTACCATTGGCTCGCATTCATCGCCATTGCGGTGGAAGCGCGGCATTATAACGGCTGGACCGGCACTGTCAGCGCAAAGAGACCTACACGATGAACAAGACCGTATTAACGGCGCAGGAATTGCTCGAAGATTCGTTCCGGCTCGGTGTCAAGATCCTCGAAAGCGGCTTCGAACCAACATTGATCGTCGCCATCTGGCGTGGCGGAACGCCGGTCGGTATGGCCGTGCAGGAAATCATGGCCTATTGCGGTCTGGATGCCGATCACATAGCGATCCGCACCTCCTCGTACGTGGGTGTCGACCAGCGCGGTGCGGTTGCCGTGCACGGCCTCGATTACATTATCAACAAGGTTTGCCACGACGACCGCCTCCTGATCGTCGACGACGTTTTCGATACGGGGAACACCATCGCGGCCGTGATCGCCGAGATTCGCCGTCGGTCACGCGGCAATACACCGGAAGAAATGCGCATTGCCGTCCCATGGTACAAACCGTCCCGCAACGAGACGACGCTGGTGCCGGATTACTACCTCAAGGAAACCGCCGAATGGCTGGTGTTTCCGCACGAGTTGGACGCACTGACCCCGGAAGAGATGCGTATCGCCCGGCCCGAGCTGCACCGCATCATCGCGGGCGGGTGACGGATCGTGTCGGCGTACGGACTTGCCTGAAACCATAAAGGCGTTGTGCGTGTATTGCGGCTCCAATAGCGGCCGGCGCGATGAATACGCGCAGGCCGCCAGGGGTCTGGGCCGGCTTCTGGCAACTAACGGTATCGGCCTCGTCTACGGTGGCGCCGGTCGCGGATTGATGGGCGTGATCGCCGATGAAGTCCTGGCAGCCGGCGGCACGGTTCAGGGCGTCATACCCGAAGCACTGCTCGCCAAAGAGATCGCGCATCCGCGCCTCAATGAGTTGCATGTCGTCCATTCGATGCACGAACGTAAATCCATGATGGCAGAACTGTCCGACGGTTTCGTGGCCATGCCGGGCGGATTCGGCACGCTCGAGGAAATCGTGGAGATGCTGACCTGGGCACAGCTCGGGATCCACACCAAGCCTTGTGGCTTGCTCAATGTCGGCGGCTATTTCGACGGACTTCTGACGTATTTCGATCACGCGCTCGCCGAACTGTTTGTAAAACCGGCGCACCGGGAGATGCTGCTGGTCGATGCGGATGCGGGGCGGTTACTGGCAAAGTTTCGCGCGTACGCGGCGCCGCCTGCGGGCAAGTGGCTGGATTGACGGGGCGCCAAGCGCCGGCGCGCTTATAGTAGGAGCGCGCCTTGCGCGCGAATGCGCGTCGTTTTGTCGCTGTGGCATTCGCCCGTGATACGGGCTCCTACAGTTGCAGGTCTGTCGTCCGCGAAATCGGCACAGGCGTGCTTAGCCGGGTTGGAGCGCGCCTTGCGCGCGAATGCGCGTCGTTTTGTCGCTGTCGCATTCGCCCGCAAGGCGGGCTCCAACAGGGTAACGTGCGGCTGGTTGCTACCAGCGAAAGCGCCAGCCGCCGCTGCTGCCGCTGCCGGCACGACGACGCCGGCGCATGCGCGCATGCAGTGTCGAGCGCTTGTCGGCCAACCAGGCCTCGCGCTCAACGTGCGGGTCCTGGCCACGTTCGATACGGCGCTTTTCTTCCCCGGTACGGAACGCGCAGAATTCCTCGTAGGAATCGATCTCGGCTTTCAGCTCGCGGATAATCAACTCGACATAGATGGCATCGTCGAGGAATCCGAGACCCGGGATGTGGTCGGGGATCAGGTCTTCCGGATCGGTGAAATAAACCAGCGCGCCGAGAACGCGCTGGCGCTCGTCGTCACTCAGTCGCCATTCTTCGTCGCTGACCATGTTGATGACGGTTTCGAGCTTGAGCAATCGCTCTGCGATGAAGTCCGGCAAACTTCGACTCTTCGCGTCCGCGATCAGACTTCGCGCGGACTTCTCGACCTCGCCGGGTTTTTTTGCTTCTTCGAGCGCCGACTTGGCCCGGTCAACGATTGTCTGGAAGTGTTCGAGATCCTGGTCGCTGAGTGTAAAAGTAATATCGAGAGGCATGAATAATCGTCCTTATCGTCTTTTTGGCGCTCACCCCGTAGCCTGCAGTTCTGGTTGATTCTGGCCGGCCTGGCTGGCGAACAATCCGGATTGTATACGTTACCGTCACTATGGGCTATTTTCGCGCGTTTGCGGAGTCATACTCTGGCCCTCCAGGCCAAGCCAGGCACCGTTCGTGGAATAATGTCGCCCTTTGCGGGCTATCGGGTCGACAGCGGGGTCGGCATCAGGAGAGCGGCCGGGGCGATGGCACAACAGGACATAGCGGGCGCAACGCGAATGGCCGGCGATCCGCTGGCGGTAATTGCCGCGGCGGCACCGCTGGCCGATATCACAGACGCAGCGACAATAGCCGCCAGATACTACGGGCTGCAGGTCAGCGCGCGCGAACTTGTCAGCGAGCGCGATCGCAATTTTCATCTGCAGGCAGACGACGGGCGGCAATTCGTTCTGAAAATTACCAACGCGGCAGAGGACCCGCTGGTCACGGACTTCCAGATAAAAGCGTTGCTGCACATCGCCGCGCAGGTCACGGATGTATCCGTGCCGATGGTCGTTCCTACGACGGACGGACGTTACAGCTTCGATTACGCAACCGCGCAGGGGCGACATGTAACGCGACTGGTCACATACCTGGATGGCGTATTGATGCGTTCACGACCGGTCTCGTCGGCGCTCAGCAGAGATTTCGGTCGTTATGCCGCGAATCTTGGCCGGGCTCTGCGCGGATTCGAGCATCCTGGCGCCGATCATGCTTTGTTGTGGGATATGCGCCAGGCAGTGCGTGTCCGGGACCTGGTGGACTACATCCGTGACGACGAATTGCGAGGCCGGGTCGCCGATTGCCTCGATGCATTTATTGAAAAGGTGCTGCCGCAGTTTCCGACACTGCGCACCCAGATCATTCACAACGACATGAATCCGGAGAATGTCCTGATTGATCCACACGACGACAGCCAGGTGGTCGGCGTCTTTGATTTCGGCGATATGGTGCGCTCGCCCCTGATTGTGGACGTCGCGGTGGCCGCTGCCTACATGCGCAATCTCGACGGCGATCCATTGCCACTGCTGGCTGAATTCGTGGCCGGGTACCACCGGATTACGCCGCTGCTGCCGGAGGAGGTTGATCTCGTTTTCGATCTGACCCGGGTGCGCCTCGCTACGACCACCGCCATCCTGCACTGGCGTATCGATGCCCGGGGAGCGGATGACCCGTACCTGGGTATTGCAACCTCAACCGAATCGACCGCCGCACGCTTCCTGGCAAAGCTCGATGAAATCCCGCGACAGCAGGCGCAGGCAACGTTCCGGCAAGCGCTGGACTGAGCCGATTGCGGGCAACAATCAGCCGCTGTTGTAGGGATCGAAGCCGCCGGATTTGTCTTTCTTGTTTGCGGTCTTGCCGGTTGCGGACTTTCCGCTGATGGACTTCCTGTGCACGTTACCGGCGCTGGATGTGCCGTCCGCTTTGATGATTTTGCGCAGCATCTGCGTGCTGACCAGGGACAGTGCATCTGCCGCATCGTCGTTGATTGCTTCGAGAGTTACATCGGCGGGCCGGCGTGTTGGCGGCAGCTTGTCGTCACTGGCAAGGATAGTCTGCAGGTCTTCATCGCTGATGACCTCGAAAAGGCCGGTAGCCGGATCGCGAGCCAGGACACCGTCATCCTTGCCCTGGATCAGGCGCTCAATCGAACTGCGACTTTCCTCGTCGTCCGATTGCAAAATCGCCTTGAGCTGGGTAGTCGACACCAGTTCGAGCTGCGCCGTCTCGATCGTCTCCGCCCAAACGGTGCGGCCACGATCGTCAGTGGTCACTTTGGCGGGGCGCCGGATGCGCACGGTCGCAACGTAGTCTTCGGCCATCGGTGAATCCTGTGCATCTGCCTGTGCATCGGGAAGCGGAACTGTAGCCTCCATGAGGGCCCGGTGCCATGACGCGGGTCGAATTTTCAGGATACGGTGAGTCGAAAGCCGCCGATCGCTGCCTTAAATGATCCGGAAAGACCAGTTACGGTGTTTCCGACTGACCTGCTTTGCGAGAATCTGTCGTACCCGCATTGCAGGTTTCCGCCATTCCTGCCCCTCGGACAATCGCGCGCAACTGGTTCCGCCGAAGATTATTGTGGCAGTCTACGCGCTCCCTGGCGATGACTGAGCAATGGTCTTATGAATGAAAGCTACAAGCAGAAAGCCGGCCCGCTACAACGAATAATCCGCGCGACGACGCAGATCGAGCCCAATGAGCTAAAGGCGACACTCCTGTCCTTCGCCTTTGTATTCATCCTCATGGCGGCGTATTTCATTCTGCGACCGGTACGCAACGCCATGGCCAGTGACTGGACCGACGTGGAGCTCAGTACGTTGTGGACAGGCACGTTTTTCTTCAGCCTCATCGCCGTCAGCATCTATGGTGGCATCATTTCGCGGGTGAAATTCCGCTACCTGGTGCCAGGCGTCTACGCGTTCTTCACCTTGTCTTTCTTTCTGTTCTATCTGGGCGCGACGCAAGTCGAGAACCGCGAACTGATTGACAAGTCGTTCTACGTCTGGCTCAGCGTTTTCAGCCTGTTTAACGTGTCGGTGTTCTGGAGCTTCATGTCCGACATTTATTCGCGCGACCAGGCGCCGCGCCTGTTCGCTTTCATTGCCGCGGGCAGCAGTATCGGAGCAATCACCGGTCCGGCGATCACGGCTTTTTTTGCCGATGCGTTGGGTACCTACAACCTGATGTTGCTGGCTGCATCGATGTTGCTCATCCCGATCCCCATCATTGCGGCGCTCAACCGGCTGAAGGTAAGCGAGCTCGGCAATGCGGATGTCACAGCGGATCTCAGCGAACAAGTGCGCATCGGCAAGAATCCGTTTGCCGGGTTCACGCTTTTTTTCCAGAGTCCATTCCTGTTTGGCATCGGCCTGTTCATTTTCCTGTACGTGTCGATGGGAACGTTCGTCTATTTCGGCCTGAAGAATCTCATGGACGTGTACGACGATGCGACGCGCGAGCGCATCTGGGCGTTGATCGACCTGACCGTGAATACCCTGTCCATCGTCACTGCGCTGTTCCTCACCGGGCGGCTCGCGACGCGCTTTGGCATGGCGAAGACACTGGCACTGGTACCGTCCTGTCTCGTTATCGGCTTCCTGATCATCGCGATGGCGCCGATACTGGCGGTCGTCGTGGGGATTGAAATCGTGCGGCGCGCGGGCAATTACGCGATCACGCGACCGGGACGCGAAATGTTGTTCACGATTGTCAATCGTGAAATGCGTTTCAAAGCGAAACCCGTCATTGATATCGTGGTGTACCGTGGCGGAGACATGGTGTGGGCATGGGCGTTTACGGCGCTGACCACCGTGGTCGGGCTCGGCATGGCCGGGGTCGCCTGGGTCGGCGGCGGCATTGCGCTCGTGTGGGCGGTAGTCGGGGCGTTGCTTGGCAGGACCTATGATCGCGCCAGGGTTGCCGGGAAAATCGAGGCGCAAAGCGGAAATTGACCCCGCGTAGGAGCGCGCCCTGCGCGCGAAAGGGGGATTTGAAGCCTGCGCATTCGCCCGTGATACGGGCTCCTACCGGGTTACGTTTGGCGGGGCCGCGGTGCAGTCGATGAAATCGGAGAGGACAGAGCAGTATGCAAGATGCCTGGATTTGTGACGCCATTCGCACGCCGATTGGCCGCTATGGCGGGTCTCTTTCGTCCGTGCGTGCCGATGATCTTGCCGCCATCCCCTTGCGCGAACTGCTAAGGCGCAACAGTGAATTGCCGCCCGAGGTCATCGACGACGTTATTCTCGGCTGCGCCAACCAGGCGGGAGAAGACAATCGCAACGTTGCGCGCATGGCGCTGCTGCTGGCCGGACTGCCGTCATCGGTACCGGGCGCGACCGTCAATCGGTTGTGCGGTTCGGGCATGAACGCAATCGGCAACGCAGCGCACGCCATAAAGGCGGGCGAGGCAAATGTCGTGGTCGCCGGGGGCGTCGAATCCATGTCGCGCGCACCGTTCGTGCTGGCGAAATCAACCGCGGCGTTTGAGCGCAACGCTGAAATCTACGACACAACGCTCGGTTGGCGCTTCATCAATCGCGAGTTCGAGAAACAATATGGCGTCGATTCGATGGCTGAAACGGCAGAAAACGTGGCCGTGGAATTTGGCATCGGCCGTGACGACCAGGACCGCTTTGCGCTCGCCAGCCAGAAAAAAGCGGCAGCCGCGATCGCGGCAGGGCGACTTGCGGAGGAGATCGTGGCGGTTGCCGTAGCGCAACGACGCGGGAATGCACTCGAGGTCGACACGGATGAACATCCGCGCGCCGATACAACTTTCGAGGCGCTCACGAAACTGCGCCCGATCGTGCGCGCCGACGGCACTGTCACCGCCGGCAACGCGTCCGGTATCAATGACGGGGCCTGTGCAGTACTCGTTGCGTCGGATAGGGCTGTCGAGGCACATGGACTCAGGCGCATGGCGCGCATCAGGGCCTGGGCGGCGGCCGGGGTCGAACCGCGCGTGATGGGTATCGGGCCGGTGGCGGCGAGCAGGAAGGTGCTGGCCATGAGCGGATTGACCATGGAACAAATGGACATTGTCGAATTGAACGAGGCGTTCGCCGCCCAGGGACTGGCCGTCCTGCGTGAACTGGGCGTGCCGGACGACGCGGAGCACGTGAACCCGAACGGCGGCGCCATCGCACTGGGACACCCGCTCGGCATGTCCGGCGCGCGGCTCGTCTCGACCGCGGCCTACGAACTCGCACGGCGCAATGGCCGTTATGCGTTGTGCACGATGTGTATCGGGGTCGGGCAGGGTATTGCAATGATCGTCGAACGCGTCGCTTGAGACACTGTGCGTGAGATGCTCCTGGTGAGGCACCCTTCGTGAAAAAAGCCGGCGGGAAAACCCGCGAGACTGCGCGCGACGAATTGCAGCAGTTTGCCGAACGACTGCGGGCGCGACGCACGGTCAAGCTTTTCCTGAAGCGACCGGTGAGCCGAGCGCTGGTGCTCGAGGCGATCGAGGCCGCACGCTGGGCACCCAATCATCATGTCACGGAGCCCTGGCATTTCTATTTGCTGGGGCCGGAAGCGATCCGCGACAGTGTCGACTTGACGCGCATTGTGGTCACCGAACGCAAGGGCGACAAGCTGGGTGAATTCAAAGCACAATCCGCCGCCGCGGTACCCGGCTGGCTGGTGGTCACCTGTCGCACCTCTGACGACGAACTCATGCAACGCGAGGACTACGCGAGTTGTTGCTGTGCCGTGCAGAACTTCATGCTTTATCTTTCGGCGGCCGGCGCCGCATCGAAGTGGGCAACCGGGCCGATCACGCGCGACGAACGCTTTTACGATCTGCTCGGCATCAATAGCAATGAAGAATTTATTGTCGGCCTGGTCTGGTATGGCTACCCGAAGGTTATCCCGACGCAGACGCGCAAGGATGTCCGGGATATCGTTACCGAGCGAAAATGATAGGGAAATCGCCCGTGATACGGGCTCCTACAGGTGGCTGTTGAGGGTTGGCCGCTTATCGCCCGTGATACGGGCTCCTGCAGGGGGTTGTTGAGGGTTGGTCACTTATCGCCCGTGATACGGGCTCCTACAGGTGGCTGTTGAGGGTTGGCCGCTTATCGCCCGTGATACGGGCTCCTACAGGTGGTTGTTG
>JBBDJJ010000004.1:0-8569 GCA_040879925.1 Woeseia sp.
TGTGCCGGATTCGCGACGTTGAAAAAGGTCAGGATGGCCTTTTTCAACATCCTGTTAGTCAGGAGCGCCAAAACCTGCAATTATGCAGGTTGCCGGCGCCGCAAAGCCCTGGGCGTCGCCCGGGGCGACGCGCGGACCGGGGTCCGGAAGTCCAGGCACAAGCCCGCCAACAGGGCGCCACTATGGGGATTTTGCCGCGAAAGGGAGTAATCTCTTCGCAAGCGCCAACCAGTTCACGGAATCGGGACGGATGCCGGCCGTACCATACGCATCGCGCCATCGTGACCACGCTCACGTTTTATTTAATTTTTTGTTGATATATAGTTAAACCGGTTTGCTCAGGTCCAGCCTACAATAGACCCGCAACTCGCCGAGTTGAAAGGAAAAAAACGTGCTTTTCCGGAAAAAATCACAGCCATTGTTGGGCCTCGACATCACGACCTCGTCGGTCAAGCTGATCGAGCTGTCGCAAAGCGGCAAGCGTTTTCGGGTCGAGTCGTATGCGGCGGAACCGACACCGCCAAGCTCGGTAAACGAAAAGGCGATCGTCGATGCGAAAGCGGTCGGCGAGGCGATCCGCCGGGCGGTCAAACGCTCCGGTGCGAAAGCAACCGATGTTGCCGTCGCCATCAGCGGCGATGCGGCGATTACCAAGATTATCCAAATGCCCTCGAGCCTGTCGGCAAGAGACCTCGAAGGCCAGGTCGAAATTCAGGCGGACCAGTACATCCCGTTCCCGATGGAAGAAGTCAGTTTCGATTACGAGATCGTCGGCCCCAATGCCAATGATCCCGAGTTGCTGGACGTGCTGCTGGTCGCGACCCGCACCGACAACGTCGATCAGCGACAGGCTGCTGTGCAGGCCGCGGGCCTGCACACGCAGGTGGTCGATGTCGAAGCGTTCGCGCTGGAGAATGCCTGCCAGTTGCTGAGTCACCAGATTCCCGACGGCGGCATGGGCCAATCCGTAGCAATCGTCGATATCGGCGCGAGCAGCACCACCTTCAGCGTGTTGCAGGATCTCAAGGTTATTTACACGCGCGACTTCGCGTTCGGTGGCCAACAGCTCACCGAGGAAATCATGCGCACCTATGGTCTCAGCATGGAAGATGCCGGGCGCGCCAAGAAACAGGGCGGCTTGCCGAGCAACTACCAGCCCGAAGTGCTCGAGCCTTTCGTCGATGACATGACACAGCAGGTCAGCCGTTCGTTGCAGTTTTACCTTGCATCCGGCGGTGGGCGCGAACAACCCGACATGATCCTGGTATGCGGCGGTTGCGCCAATATCCCCGGTATCTCGGACGTGATCTCGAGCCGGGTCGGAATACCGACGGAGGTCGGCGATCCGCTGGGTCAAATGAAAATATCTTCGAAGGCAAAGTCACAGGGAGTGCACAAGGATTCAACTGCGCTTCTGACTGCCTGCGGACTTGCACTGAGGAGCTTCGACTAATATGCCACGCATTAACCTGCTCCCCTGGCGCGAAGAGGAGCGCAAGAAGCGACAACGCGACTTCCTCATCGCGATGGGTGGCGCTCTGGTCGCCGGTATCGCCGTGGTCGGCCTGACGATGTTTACCTATTCGCAGATGATCGACAACCAGCAACAGCGCAACGCGCGGCTGCAGGCGGAAATTACGGAACTTGACAAAAGCATCGAGGAAATCGATGGGCTGGAAGCTCAGAAAGTCAGGCTTCTGGCACGTATGGAAATCATCGAGCAACTGCAACGAAGCCGTCCCGAGATTGTGCATCTGTTTGACGAAGTCACGCGCAGGCTGCCGGAAGGCGTTTACCTGACCGGCGTCAAGCAGACCGGATCGACCGTGGAAGTCACCGGCGTCGCCCAGTCGAGTACTCGTGTATCTGCGCTGATGCGACAGATCGACAGTTCCGACTGGCTGACCGATCCTGATCTGGTCAAGGTCGAATCGACCACGACAGGACCTGGCCGGCAGGCCCGTTTCATTGTGACGCTGAAGCAGATACGTCACGGGGAAGACGCCGAAACGGAGGATGCAGGATGAATCTTGTAGAGGAACTCAGAAGTCTCGACGTCAATGATGTCGGGCGCTGGCCGTTCGCATTCCGCATCGCCGTGATCGGCATCGTGTTCGTAGTCGTTGTGGGTCTGGGCATCTGGTTCTGGATCGTCAAGGATATGTCGCCACAGTTGCAGCGAGCCGAACAGGAAGAGCAGACTTTACGGGTTGCATTTGAGAGCAAGCAGCGCAAGGCAGCTAACTACGACGCCTACAAAGCGCAACTTGCGCAGATGGAGCAATCGTTCGGCACGATGTTGCGACAGCTGCCGGGCGAGACTGAAATACCGAGCCTTATTGTGGATATTTCGCAGACCGGCCTGGCCGCGGGGCTCGAAGAAAAACTGTTTCAGCCACAGGGTGAAGTGCCGAAGGACTTTTACGCCGAGAAGCCGATTCTGATCCACCTGGCGGGCAGTTATCACGAGCTTGCGCAATTCGTCAGCGGCGTTGCTGCACTGCCAAGAATCGTAACCTTGCATGACATCAATATCTCGGCCGACAATCCCGACAGATTTGACGAGTTGTCGATGCAGGTAACGGCAAAGACCTATCGCTATATCGAGGAGGCACAATAACAATGGATGCTTCCGCCATAAAAAATGTGCTGCCCCTGTTATTGGCAGCCGGCTTGGGGCTGGCGGGTTGTTCGGGTGACATGGACGACCTGGACCGATATGTCAACGAAGTGAAGGCGCGGCCAGGTGGTCGCATCGACCCGTTGCCAGAAATCACGCCATACGAAGTATTTACGTACGTAGCCGATACGCAGGGCTACCGCTCGCCGTTCGTGCCCGATTCGCCGCAGGCGACCGCCGGCCCCGGCGGTGGTACGCGTCCGGATCCCGAGCGCAGCCGGGAATTCCTGGAACAGTTCCCGCTCGATACATTGCAGATGGTCGGTACGCTCGATATCAGCAATATGACCTATGGACTGTTACAGGCGCAAGATGGCCTGGTCCATCGCGTCGTGCCAGGGAACTACATAGGGCAGAACGACGGCCGGATCATTGCGGTAACGGAATCGGAAATTCAAGTTGTTGAGATCATATCGGACGGTATCGGCGGGTATCTGGAACGACAAGCCGCCATCAGTCTTTCGGACTGACGCCTGAATGAAACTGGGAGTATTAGGAATGACGCTCAAAATCAAGCCGGCGATCGGCAAATCATACCGGCGTTCAGTCATACGACTGGGTACAGCGGCGCAAGCCGCGACGCTCCTCTTTTTCAGCCTGACCGCGACCGCACAGGATGGCAACCGGCTGCAGGACATTCAGGTGCAAAGTCTTCCGGGACAACGCGTCGAGCTGCGGCTCGTCACCAGCGATACGGCCCCGGAACCGCTGTCGTTCACCATTGAGAATCCGGCGCGTATCTCGCTCGATCTGCCGGATACCTCGCTCGGTCTCGATTCCCGTCGACGTGACGTGAATCTCGGACCGCTGGATACGATTCTGACTGCCGAGGCAGGCGGGCGCACACGTGTGGTGCTGAATCTGGATTCGATGGTCCCGTATCAGACGCGCCGCAGTGGCAATACCATTATTGTAACTCTTGGCGCCGAAGGTTCCGCCGCTGCGTCCACTACCCAGTTTGCGGGCAGCGAATCGGCACCTTCACGTTCATATGCACGAGCGGGTGATCGCGCTATCGACAACGTCGATTTTCGGCGCACCGCAGAGGGCGGTGGTCGCGTGCAGATTACGCTTAGCGACCCGTCAACTCCGGTGGATATCCGCCAGGAAGGCGGCCGTGTAGTCGCCATATTCAAGGATACGACCCTGCCGACCGAGCTTATGCGCCGGCTGGACGTCATGGACTTCGCTACGCCGGTGACGACGGTCGATGCGCTGCGCACGAATCAGGATTCGCGCATCGTCATTTCTGCATCCGGAAAATACGAGCAGCTTGCCTACCAGTCGGATAACGAGTTCACCATCGAGATCAACCCGGCGCCGGAAACCACGCAGGAGGCGAGCCTGTTCTCGGAGGAGAAACAGTACGAAGGACAGCGCCTGACCTTGAATTTCCAGGATATCGAAACGCGTGCTGTACTGCAGTTGCTGGCTGAAACCTCGGGTCGCAACATCGTGGTGTCGGATACGGTGCAGGGTAATGTAACCCTGCGACTGCGTAACGTTCCCTGGGATCAGGCTCTCGATATTGTCATGACCACCAAGGGCCTCGATATGCGGCAGAACGGCAATGTCATCATTGTCGCGCCTGCCGAGGAAATCGCGGCGCGTGAAACCGCGGATCTCGAAGCCAAAAAGGCCATTACTGAGCTGGAACCGCTCTATTCGGAGTTCCTGCAAGTTAATTACGCGAAGGCAGCGGACCTTGCTGCGCTGATCAGCACTGGCGAGGGACAGAACTCGCTGTTGTCCGAGCGCGGTACGGTATCGATCGACGATCGCACCAATACACTGCTGGTACACGATACCGGCGCGCGACTGCAGGATATCCGGCGTCTCGTGCAGACACTCGATATTCCGATTCGCCAGGTCCTGATCGAGTCGCGCATCGTCATCGTCAATGACGACCTGAGTCGCGACCTCGGCATGCGGCTTGGCCTCACGGCATTCAAGGAAAACAGCACTGACGGTGTAACGGTAATTTCGGGTACCGGCACCGGCACCGACACCATGATCGGTTCTGCCCTGGAGAATCGTGCCAGTTCGGGCAACACGACGGTTAACCCGATTACCATGCCGACGCTCAACAACCGCTACAACGTCAGCGTACCGATCGACAATGCTGCCGGCCGTTTCGCGCTGGCAGTGCTGGAGACCGATTACCTGGTCGACCTCGAACTGACCGCACTGGAAGCCGAGGGCCGCGGTGAGATCGTTTCGACACCGCGTGTCATTACCGCCAACCAGAAGGAAGCGCGCATCGAACAGGGCGTTGAAATTCCGTACCAGGAATCAGCGTCCTCGGGTGCAACGACCACACAGTTCAAAAAGGCTGTGCTGAGCCTGACCGTTACGCCGCAGATCACGCCGGATAACAACATCATCATGGACCTGCTGGTGAGCAACGACACGGTCGGGCAGTTGGTGGCGAGTGCCACCGGCGGACTGGTGCCGAGTATCGATACCCGTGCCGTCGAAGCACAGGTGATGGTCAACGACGGTCAAACCGTCGTGCTCGGCGGCATCTACGAAACCGAACGACGCGAGTCGATTACCAAGGTGCCGTTCCTGGGTGACATACCCGGCGTAGGCAACCTGTTCAAGTCGCGATCGACTACGTCGAACAAGGCCGAACTGCTGATCTTCGTAACGCCGAAGATCCTCTCGGAAGGCTCGAACATCTACTAGGGAAACTCTGTACAAGTCCGATCGTGCACCTGTAGGAGCCCGCCTCGCGGGCGATCACCGCCTGATCGCCCGCGAGGCGGGCTCCTACAGCAAGTACCTCGCGACTAATAATGCAACGCACGGCAGTGGAGACCATACCCTGCTGTGCGTGTCCGTCTCACGCTGGCCGTCCCGCTTTTTTCCTTGCGGTCGTCCGGCTACCGGCTGAAGCGAAAGCGCATTCGCCGGCCAGGCGGGAACCCCATCGTCCCCGGAGCGGTTGACAGTTTCAGGGCCAGCTGTATCGTCAACCCCGGTGTCAATGAAACAACCAAGAAATCTGTTTCTGGTCGGCCCGATGGGCGCCGGTAAATCCGCTGTGGGTCGCCAGCTCGCCAGGATGTTGCATCTCGATTTCGTCGACAGTGACGATGAGATCGAGAGCCGGACCGGCGTCGACATCCCCTTTATTTTCGAAAAGGAAGGCGAAGAAGGTTTCCGCAAGCGCGAAGCCAGGGTCATCGACGACCTGTCGCAGCTTGACGGGATCGTTCTCGCCACCGGCGGCGGTGCCGTCCTCGACGCCGACAGCCGCAGCCGCCTCGGTGCGCGTGGATTTGTCGTCTACTTGAGCACCAGCGTCACGCAGCAACTGCAGCGCACCAATCGCGGCCGGGAACGGCCATTGCTCGGTAACGGCGACCCCGCCGAAATCCTGCAACGCCTGATGACGGAACGCGACCCGCTGTATCGGGAAATCGCCGACCTGGTCGTCGACACCGACGGCCGCCGCGTACAGACCGTGGCGCGGGAAATTCACGACGCCTTGTAGGCCGCCCGGCGTTCGTCGCCGCAGTTCATGTACTCTATACGTTGCGCCCATCGAAGCTGTGCCAGATTCTGACCCGGGGTCCACGATTTGTCGCCGTCCGTCATCATCAATGTCAATCTCGCCGATCGCAGTTATCCGATCGTCATCGGCAACGGGTTGCTCGACGATAGCTTTGACATTTCGTCGTACATGGCGGGACCCGATTGCCTGGTGGTCAGCAACGTAACGGTCGCGCCGCTGTACCTGGATCGACTGAGCCGCTGTCTCGGCGGCCGCAACATGCGCAGTGTTGTCCTGCCTGACGGTGAGGCGCACAAGACGCTGGCAATCGCATCCACGGTCCTTGATAGCCTGGTAGCAATGCGCGCCGCGCGCGATGCGAGCGTCATTGCGCTGGGCGGTGGCGTCGTCGGGGATATTGCCGGCTTCGCCGCTGCCTGTTACATGCGCGGGATTGGCTTCATACAAGTGCCCACGACTCTGTTGGCGCAAGTCGACTCGTCGGTTGGCGGCAAAACCGGCGTGAATCATCCCGAGGGCAAGAACCTGATTGGCGCCTTCCATCAGCCGAGAGTGGTTGTGATCGACACGACCACCCTGCAAACGCTCCCCGGGCGCGAGCTGCGCGCCGGTCTCGCGGAGGTGATCAAGCATGGCGCAATTGCCGATATTGCCTTTTTTGGCTGGCTCGAAGAATACATGTCGAAACTGCTGGAGCGCGACGGGGAGGCGCTGGCCTACGCAATCCGCCGCTCGTGCGAGATCAAGGCTGCCATGGTTGCCGCGGATGAGCGCGAGGCGGGCCAGCGCGCTCTGCTCAACTTCGGACACACTTTCGCGCACGCTATTGAAAACTCGTTGGGATACGGCGAATGGTTGCATGGCGAAGCGGTTGCGGCCGGCATGGTTATGGCTGCGCGCCTGAGCGACATCGACTCGCGTGATGTCGACCGCTTGCGCCGGTTGATCGAGGCCGCCGGTCTGCCAACCGAGCCGCCACGAGTCGGCGGCAACCAGCTGCGTGCGGCAATGAATCTCGACAAGAAAGCGCAGGACGGCAAGTTGCGTTTCGTGTTGCTGCAAGCGCTCGGCCGCGCAGTCGTGACCGCTGAGTACGACGCTCCACGCCTCGTCGACATCCTGTCGCAGGCTGCCTGATGTCGGCCGGAGCGCCGGGATTGCTGCCATATGCCGCGCATGAGGCGACCAGCCGCGGACGCCGCCATCGGGAGCGTCCTGCAACTTTCCGCGGCGAATACCAGCGCGACCGGGATCGAATTATTCATTCGACGGCGTTCCGGCGTCTGATGTACAAGACACAGGTTTTCGTCAATCACGAGGGCGACCTTTACCGCACACGGCTGACGCATTCGCTCGAAGTGGCACAGATTGCACGAACGGTGGCGTGTGCGCTCGGACTCAACGAAGCGCTGGTAGAGGCGATCAGCCTTGCTCATGACCTGGGCCACACACCCTTCGGGCACGCCGGTCAGGACATGCTTAATGCCTGCATGCGAGAAAACGGTGGTTTTGAGCACAACCTGCAATCCCTGCGGGTGGTGGACGAGCTTGAGCAAAAGTACGCCGACTTCCCGGGTCTTAATCTGACCTTCGAAACAAGGGAAGGGATTCTGAAGCATTGTTCCGCGCGCAACGCGCAGGCACTCGGCGATATCGGGCGGCGCTTCCTCGAAGGCACACAGCCCGGGCTCGAAGCCCAGCTCGTCAATCTGGCCGATGCCATTGCCTACAACAATCACGATGTCGACGACGGCTATCGAGCCGGCTTGCTGAATCTCGACCAACTGCGCGAACAGTCACTTTTTGGCGAGCAGTATGAACGGGTGATCGCTCAGTATCCGCAACTGGACGATCGCCGTCGGCTGTACGAAATCGTTCGGCGCATGATCAATTACGTTGTTACCGACCTGATTGAAAACACCCGCACCAATCTGGCCGAGTTGAGGCCTGCCTCGATTGACGATATACGACGACACGGCAAGCCTGTCGTGCAATTCAGCGATCCAGTTCTTGCTGCACACATGGAGCTCAAGCGCTTTCTCAATCGCGGCTTCTATCGACATGAGAAAGTAAAGGTCATGACGGACAAGGCGAAGGCGATCGTGCAGTTGCTCTTCAAGCGTTATATGGACGACCCCACGACGATGGCGCCCGACTTCTCCACGCCGGCGCTCGCCGCCGCGCACGATGAAACAACACGCGCCCGCATCGTCGCAGACTACATTGCTGGTATGACAGATCGCTTCGCCATCGCCGAACACGAGCGGCTGGCGAATCCAGCGCCATAAAAGCGGGTCCGTCGAGGTGTGGGCGCAAGTCCGATCGTGCGACTGCAGGAGCCCGCATCTCGGGCGATCAGGCGGTGATCG
>JBBDJJ010000005.1:0-47452 GCA_040879925.1 Woeseia sp.
CACCAGGGAGCCATTGCGTCAAAGGGTTCCCCGGCGGTCGAGACCGATTAGAACCCCCACCGAGTACGTTATACTTCGCAAGGATTGAAGCGAAGGAAAATTGCAAGTGTCTTACTGTCATCGACATAACCTGGTGCATCCGGAACTCGCGGAGCGGGAAAAAAACTTCGGCGTTCGAGTTACGTTGCCACCTGGCGATACGTTTGCCCGCTTGTTGGGGAACGACTGGGAGAAAACACACTGGTTTGCCAGCGAGGCGGAGCGGGATGCCGGGTATGAGGAGCTGGCATTGCGGCATGGCTACTATCGGAAAACCGATAATCCGACCCAGATACTGCAAAAAGTAGTTCGCTAGTGTCCTTTCCGATCGTGCGACTGCAGGAGCCCGCATCGCGGGCGATCTGGCGGTGATCGCCCGCGATGCGGGCTCCTGCAGCACGTGCCTTGCAACGTGTGCAGAGTGTCCCTAGCGCGGCGGGGTGCCGAGAAACAAGTAGAAACTCCGGCTGCCGCCTTCGGCAAAGCCCGCTGCCAGGTAAAGTGGGCCGAACCAGGTGTCCAGGCCTGCGAAAAGGCTGCCATTCATTAGCAGCGAGTCCACGGATATATCCGATCGCGACTGCCACGCATTCCCGGCCTCGACTGATGCGCCGAGGTAAAGCGGCACATCGAAAGCCCCACCTCCTGTTTCCCCGGAACGGCGGTAATAAACCAGTCGCGCGAGGCCGGCATGCGGTCCGCTGATTTCACCGGTCTCCAGTCCCGAAAGCCTGAGAAATCCGCCGAGCGGGAAAAAATTCTGGATGAGATCGTCGACTTTCAGCGTCGTGGCGAATTCCAGGCCAGCCTGAAGCGTATGCCGTTGTATCGTCCAGGCCTTCGTCGCCGACGCCTCGACGATGTCGAAACTGCTATCGGCGCCGAATCCGGGACGAGAGAGTGTTACGGTCGATTGGATACGCGTACCGTGTAGCGGAATCTGTCCGTTATCGAGGGTATCGATACCGAAGCCGGCCGTAATGCCGCCCGTCTGAAAGTCGATATTCGGCAGATTCGGATCGCCGACCATAATACGAGAGGTGCCAACCCCGCGAAAAGCACCGACTCGAAACTCTCCCCAGTGGTCCAGTTCGCGACCGACATCGACTGCCAGTTCGCCTTCACTCTGCCGATAACGCGCGACGTTCGAGTCACCGGAAAAGGTGTTGAAGTTGGTTTGTTCGAGACTGATTCGAGGGGCTATAAAATAACGGGAATCGAAACTCAAAGGTTGGTAGAACTCGGAAACCAGGTACGGTTCGGTGCCTATCTGCGCATCGGTGCGCCATTCGGCGCCGAGTGCATTCATGCCCGCACGTGTCAGGCGCGTGGACAGGTTGAACGCCGTAGACCCTTCGAAGTCCCCCTCGATCGACAAGCCGAACTGCAGGATATTGGGGCCCCAGCTTTTCGGCACCGTAATAAACTCGACACCCGTTTCCGTCCCGTCCTGCACGATTCGGTAGCTGACTTGCTCGTAGAGATCCAGACCGTACAAACGAGTGGTATCGTCGGCCAGCGTTTCTGTACTGACTACCTCCCCTGCCTTTGTCGTCAGGCGTGTTTGCAGCACACGCTCGGACAACGGCCCTTCATCTCTTATGCGCACGAAATCGACTTCGATATCGGTGTGATGAATGTACGTCGCGCGACTCGCTACATAAGCCCGGTAGGACTCGGCGTCCAACGATAGCTCCGTTAATCGATGCGCAAGATTCGCCGTCGCGACAGCGCCAGGCTCAATCGCTTCGATAATTCCTGCAAAATTTGTGGACCCAAACTCACCCAGGTCCGGCCGGATCAGGATATCGCTCTCGGAGAGCTCAGCAAGCTGACGCTGAGTTTCTTTCCGAATCAGGATGGTCAGCATCTGCGCTGTGATATCCAACGCGGACTGGATCTCGTCGCCGCGGTACAGCGGAAACTCGACATCGACCGCGATGATGACGTCGACGTTCATTGCCTTGATCGCTCGTACGGGTACGTTGCCTACGAGACCTCCATCGACAAGTGTTTCGCCGTCGAGTACCACCGGCGCAAAAATCCCTGGCGCAGACATGCTGGCACGCATCGCCAACGTCAGATCGCCACCACTGATTACTTTCGATTCGCCGGTTTCGAGATTCGAGGCGACAGCACGGAAAGGTGTCGGCAATGCGTCAAAATCAGCGATATGGGCCGTATCGAGTGTCAGCTCGCGCAATATCAACCCGAGTTTCTGGCCATGAATCAGGCCGCGCGGCAGTTGCAATCGTCCCTCTGAAACACCCATTTCGAAATTCACAGGGAAATCTACGTCGTCCTGCTTGCGACGGTACGTAAGGTCTTCGCGACGCGAGGTGTCCTGGAAGGCATCGAACCAGTCCAGCGATTTCACCAGCTCCTCCAGTTCGTCCGGCGTCATTCCGGAAGCGTACAATCCGCCGATGATTGCTCCCATACTGGTCCCGGCAATTGCATCGACTGGCACTCGCAGCCGTTCCAATTCGCGCAAAACTCCAATATGCGCCGCACCGCGCGCACCCCCGCCACCGAGTACGAGGCCGATTCGCGGGCGTTCTGCAGGTTCAGCCTGCTGGAGGACCTGTGCACTTGCACGGGTAAACGGGGTCACCTGAAACACCAATAGCAGTAATGCAATGGCTGCGGTTGATAGTGGATGTCGCACGATCATGAGGGTTTCCTGTCTGTGACGCGTAACTCGCTGCCTGTGATTATAATGGCCGGGATAAGAACTACTCATCCAATGAACGGAGCAAGACATGTCAGATCCGACACCGACGCCACCATCCGGCGGCGAGCGCATAGAAAAAGCCAACGGCAAACTCAAGGTCCCAAGCTATCCCATTATTCCCTTTATCGAAGGTGACGGCACCGGACCTGACATCTGGCGGGCCACCGTGCGTATTCTCGATGCAGCTATCGCCAAGGCATACAGCGGCAAGCGCCAGATTCACTGGATGGAAATCTATGCCGGCCAGAAGGCGTACGACCTGTTCGGCAGCTGGCTGCCGGACCAGACCGTCGATGCCTGCCGTGAATACCTCGTGTCGATCAAAGGTCCGCTCACGACGCCGATAGGCGGTGGCATACGCTCGCTCAACGTCGCCCTGAGACAACTGCTCGATCTCTACGTCTGCTTGCGTCCTGTGCGTTGGTTCAACGGCGTGCCTTCCCCCGTGCGCGACCCGGGCAGCGTCAACATGGTTATCTTTCGCGAGAATACGGAGGACATCTATGCTGGTATCGAATTCGAACGTGGCAGTGCCGGCGCGAAACAATTCCTGTCCTTGCTCAAGGAGAATTTCCCGCAGGAGTACGACAAAATCCGTTTTCCCGACTCGTCAGGGATCGGGCTGAAACCGGTATCGCAAGAAGGTACAGAGCGGCTCGTTCGCGCGGCATTCGACTATGCAATCGAGAACAAGCGCAAGAGCCTGACCTTCGTCCACAAAGGCAATATCATGAAGTACACCGAAGGCGCTTTCCGAAACTGGGGTTACGAGGTCGCCGAACGGGAATACGCCGACCACACTTATACCTGGGATCAGTGGGAGCGAACCCGTGCCGCCAAGGGTGCTGAAGTCGCCAATGCAGAGCAGAAGGCTGCGCTCGACGCTGGAAAAATTCTTGTCAAGGACGCGATCGCTGACATCGCCTTGCAGCAGGTTTTAACTCGCCCGAAAGAGTTCGACGTTATCGCGACCATGAACCTGAACGGCGATTACCTTTCCGATGCGCTTGCCGCGCAAGTCGGCGGCATCGGCATCGCTCCTGGCGGCAACATAAACAACATCACCGGTCACGCCGTATTCGAGGCGACGCACGGCACCGCGCCCAAGTATGCCAACCTCGATGTCGTCAATCCCGGCTCATTGACTCTCTCCGGTGAAATGATGCTTCGCTACATGGGCTGGTTCGAGGCCGCCGATGCCATCGTCGAAGCCATGGATCGTACTATCGGTCAGAAGATCGTGACCTACGATTTCGCCCGGCTGATGGAGGGAGCGAAAGAGGTGAAGTGCAGCGAGTTTGCGGACGCGCTGATCGAAAATATGTAACAGATTGGTTTCGCCGCCTGTTGGAGCGCGCCTCGCGCGCGAATGCGCCGCGTTTCGTCGTCGCCACGTTCGCCCGCAGGGCGGGCTCCTACAGGACTTCGAATCGATGCCGCGCGTCTTCGCCGGCAGCATGGGTTCCTGCAGGGGTGCTATTGTGCCGTTACGGTGAGACGTGCGTTGTAAGTGTCGAGCGCGGCCATCTCCTGGCAGGTCTCGTACTCGTTCCAGCCGAGTTCGACAGCGGCAATGCGCGCCACCGCAGATGCGTGAGATCGGCCGAGGTCCGGTGACAGACCGAGCATCGTGCGGCGGTGCAGGAGGTCCACCAGATTGCGTGCATACTCATTGCGAATGCAAAACACTATTTCAGCGGCAACGACCGTGGTTTCCCGGTCCAGCGGTTCGACGAGCAAGGGATCTTCCGCGGCAAGTTTGAGAATTTCCGACGCACGCCCACCGTAAATTTGCAGGAGGCGCTGTCGACCTGCGTCCGGGAACAGGTCGGTAGCCCGCGATTTCTCGACGGCTTCCTCACGACCCACTGCACCCGGCAGCGGCTCCGATGAAGTGTTGCACGCCGATGCTTGTTTGCCTAGACGTTTAACGGCCTGATCCGTCACCTGTTCTGCCAGATGGCGATAGGTGGTCAGCTTGCCGCCAATCACGGACAACAGCCCTTTGGCGTTCCGGTGGCGTTTGATGACGTGCCTGCGGGTAATTGCAGATTCCGGACCCTTACTGCGCCACGGCAATGGGCGAATCCCCGCATATGCAAAGTGAATGTGGTTGATCGTGAGCCTGGCGTCCGGAAAAACACGATTGGTTTCCTGCAACAGGTACTCGACCTCGGCAGCGCTTGCCGCCGCGCCCGCCGGATCGTCGTCGTAACGAATATCCGTTGTGCCGATAAGGTACTGCCCATTCCAAGGGATAATAAATATCGGTCGGCCATCGGCGGCAGCCTCCACATAAAATGCGTCGTGTGGTGAACCTGCAAAAGGTCCGACCACAATATGGCTGCCTTTCGTGCCACCCATGAGTCGCGGCATTGGCGCATCGGCGGAGGCCAGCACGCGGTCGACCCAGGGACCGGCGGCGTTGACAACCACATGCGCGCTGGCAATCTCGCGCTTGCCGGTCTGCCGATCGATAAATTCCACGGATCTGACCCGGCCGCCCTTGATACGAATTCCGGTCACCGGGCTATAGTTGCGCACGTCCGCTCCGGCATTCGCAGCTGCGACGACATTCTCGAGTACCAGCCGTTCCGCAAATGTGACCTGTGCGTCGTAATACCGTGCGCCACCTTGCAGGTCTGTCGCGTTAACACCCGGCGTGCCACGCAGGAACTCTTCCCGATTCAACATGCGATGCCGTGGCAGCCGCTTGCCGAGAGAAAGCAAGTCATAGGCAACCATTCCTGCTCGCAATGTCCACATGCCGCGTTTGCTGCTGCTAAAAACCGGTATGCTGATTGCGATCGGAGCGACGAGGTGCGGGGCAATCTGTCGCAAGTAGCGGCGCTCATGCAAAGATTCGTAAACAAGCGACAATTCGCCGTACTCGAGGTAGCGCAGTCCGCCGTGAATCAGCCGGCTTGACCAACTGGTCGTGCCGCTGCCGAAATCCTTGCTTTCGAGCAACAGGACAGTAAGTCCGCGCGTCGCTGCATCTCTCGCGATTCCGGCACCGTTAATTCCGCCACCGATTATAACGATATCGAAATCACGTACTTTGCTGGACAATGGCGAAGTTATCCGGTCAGCCGGTTCATTCTTGCATAGGACGTCAGGGTCACCTCGCCTTTAGAGACAGCGACGCTGCCGCTGCGTGCCACGGCGGCAATATTGCCGATCGTTGAGGCTTCCTGGATGAATGCATCGATTACGTCGAGTTTACCGGTCAACTGGATCGTGCAGCTTACCTGTGCATCATCGAGAATTTCAGCGCCGAACTCGCGGGTCAGTTTCAGGACTTTGGCGTAACCGCCAGTCGCAAGTTTGAGTTTGACGATCGCCAGCTCACGCTCGAAATGCTCGCCAAGAGTCATGTCATGGATATTGACGACATCGACGAGTTTGGCAAGCTGGGTATTGAGCTGTGCTATAGCAGCGTCGGAACCGGAGGTCACCAGTGTCACGCGCGAGACAGTGGGATCATCGGTTGGTGCAACATTCAGCGAGTCGATGTTATAGCCGCGGGTAGAGAATAAGCCGCTCATCCGTGTCAATGCACCGACTTCATTCTGCAGCAGCACCGAAATGACATGTCTCATGTTGGGATCCGAATAAATAATTGGTTCGAATTACGGACGAACCTGCCGCTTGCGAAACGATTCGCGTGAAACCATTGTCTTCAGCCTGCCACACTCATAGCCGGCGCGCTGTCCTGAGTATTGCAATGCAGCAGGAATTAGTAAACACTCGAAAGAAATCCTGCACTTAAACAGCTTTTCCCAACCTTGTTTGTCAATACCGATGACCACTCATTCACCCGCAGCGCACACGACCCGCCATCCTCTCGCCGGTACGATAATGAGTGGTGCCGACATCGTCGTCCAGGTCATCGCCGACGAAAACGTCGACACCATTTTCGGCTACAGCGGCGGTGCCATTCTGCCGACCTACGACGCCGTCTTTCGTTACAACGAGCGCAATCGCACCAGTGCAGGGAAATCGGCGATTCCGCTGATTGTGCCGGCCAACGAGCAGGGTGCCGGTTTCATGGCGGCCGGTTATGCGCGCGCCAGCGGCAAAGTGGGCGTGGTGATGGTCACGTCCGGACCCGGTGCAACCAATACCGTTACGCCGGTACGCGATTGCATGGCGGACTCTGTGCCGATCGTCGTCATCTGCGGGCAGGTTCCGACCATGGCCATCGGTACCGATGCATTTCAGGAAGCACCGGTCGCCGCAATCATGGGTGCCGTTGCGAAACACGTATTTCTGGTGACGGAACCGTCGCGGCTCGAAGCGACCATGCGCACTGCCTTTGATCTGGCGCGTACCGGCAGGCCGGGTCCCGTCGTCATTGACATCCCGAAAGATGTGCAGAACTGGGCGGGCGAATTCACAGGTGGCGGCGCACTTCCGCTTACGGGGTATCGCAACCGCTGGGCTGCAGTGGTCGAAAACCGCTTGAACGACGATGCCTGCGAGCGTTTCTTCCGCATGCTCGCAGAATCCGAGCGGCCTCTGATATACGCTGGCGGCGGTGTCATCAACAGTGAAGCAACCAGCGCGATGCGGGACTTTGCCGATTCCTGCGGCATCCCGGTAGCAACGACGTTGATGGCGCTGGGCGCGAGCGATACGACGCGGCCCTTGTCATTGCACATGCTCGGCATGCATGGAACTGCATTCGCCAACTACGCGGTGGAAGACTGCGACTTTCTGATTGCGATGGGCGCGCGCTTCGACGACCGAGTGGCAGGCGACCCGCCCCGCTTTGCACCGAACGCGCGAAACATTGCCCATTTCGACGTCGACGTTTCGGAGATCGGCAAGGTCAAGAGTACCACCTGGCACCACGTCGGCCTGTTGAAGCGGGATATCGAGGACCTGAATGCTTACGGTAAGCGGGTCAATTTCGACAAATCGTTTGCGACCTGGCATGCAGAGATTGCCGATTTGAAGTCGCAGCATCGCATGAATTACGATCGCGAAAGTCCGATGATCCAGCCACATGCCGTCATCGAGGAAGTTAATCGACTGACGAATGGCCAGGCGATCATAACGACCGGTGTCGGACAGCACCAGATGTGGGCCGCACAGTATTTTGATTTCAAGGAACCGCGTCTGTGGCTGACATCGGGCAGCATGGGCACGATGGGTTTTGGTTTGCCGGCAGCGATCGGCGCCCAGTTTGCCCAGCCCGATCGCATGGTCATCGATATCGACGGCGACGCGAGCATTCGCATGAACATCGGCGAACTCGAGACCGCAACCACTTACGGTCTGCCGGTCAAGGTGATTGTCCTGAATAACTTCGGCGACGGCATGGTTCGCCAGTGGCAGAAGCTGTATTACAAAGGGCGCATGTCGGGCAGCGACAAGTCACTGCATCGCAAGGACTTCGTCAGGACTGCCGAAGCCGACGGTTTCGAGTTTGCAAAGAGACTCGACCGTAAAGCCGACCTGCCAGCCGTGATTCGGGAATTCATTACTTTTCCGGGGCCAGCGTTTCTCGAAGTCATTATCGACCCGGACGCTGGCGTCTACCCGATGGTCGGGCCGGGCCAGAGCTACGCCAAAATGATCACCGGTGACCACATTGTTGCACGAGACGGGTCAAGCGACGAGCAACCCGATCCCAGCGAGATGTTCTGATTTCCACGGGTTGGCTTGTTGGCTACAAGCCACCGGGGCCGCAATCGTCCCTCAGGTAGCTGATCATCGATTCGAACAGCGAGATCTGGTGGTGATAGAACAGCGTATTGTAAAAATGGTCGGCGCCGTCCAGCTCCACGTACTTGTAATTTTTGCCCAGGCGATCGAGTTCCCGTCGGTACTTGCGCGCGTGAGCAGGCGGTACCCGTTGATCGACGCTGCCATGAACGAGTAACAGGGGCACGTTGACTTTCTCCACTTCCTTCAGTGGCGAAATACTGTCGTCCCACATCCTGAGCTGCTCGTCTCGCTGCGCGCCACGCAGCAGGTCGCGATAGTAATTTACCTGCATCAGCGGATCTGTAACGGCTGCACCGGCAATGACGCACTGGTAAATCTGAGGCGTCCGTGACGCGGCAACCAATGCCGCGTATCCACCGTATGACCAGCCGAACATGGCCAGTCGCTCGCGGTCGGCCAGACCTTCCTCCACGAGATGCAATGCGCCATCGTCCTTGTCGTCCTGCATCTTGTAGCCGCCCTGCCCGCCATCGCGGAATGCGCTTGTGTAGAACTCCATTCCGTAGCCCTGCGAGCCCCGATACTGAGGTTGCAACACAAGGTAGCCGTTGTTGGCAAGTACCTGGCCCCATTTGTCGTAATCCACAACTTCCTGCACAAAGGGCCCGCCATGCGGTAATAGAACTGTTGGAAAAGGTGGCTCACCGCTCGGTACTGTCAGGTAGGCAGGAACGTCTCGCCCGTCACGAGCTTTGTAAGTGATGTAGCGGACGTCTGCAAGTTGCTCAGCCTCGAACAGCGGCTGAGTGCTGCCAATCGTTTGCAGGCGCCCATCCTTCAGCAAATAGTAGGTCCCCGGGTCTCGCGGCCCCGTATTGAACACCGTTAGCGTCTGGCCATCACGTGAGCGACTGGTGATGCGCACATACCAGGCATTTGGAATCAGGCTGTCGAGTTGTTCGTAAGTCGCCGCTTCCACGCCGTCGAAATACTCGAACAGGAACTTTTCCTTGCCGTAGACCACCGCGGCAACCGTATCCGGATTGGTCCAGGGATTACTGTGCATCCGGACCCCGATAACATCGACGTCGGCGCGTCGATAGATGAGTTCGCCGAACGACCGGGTCTCGGTATTGAATTCCCAGAGGCCCTGCATGTCGTGTCCGTTGTGCGCGGTAACAAACAGGATATTCCGGTTTGCTTCGTCAAATCCGTCAATACGAAAACTTTCGAAACTGTCTTCGCTTTGACGGTAGATTTCCTGCCAGTCCGAGCTGCCCGGCTTGCGCACGTACCACAGGAAATCGCCCTTGGAGAGATCAAAGCCACGCGCGGTCCACGGATTGCCTTCTCCGTCGAACTCGATCTGCGCAAGTGCGATCTGGCCTTGCAGGATCAGTTGCTTGGTGCCGCGCTCGACGTCGAATTCGTAGTACGCACGAGGGCGGAACTGTTCGGCAATCTTCGAGCTCCTGTCGCTGCCGGGATTAAAAGACAGGATGACCTTGTTGGGTTTCTTCGGCAAAACATTATCGACTGTCGCATTCAGTTCGTCAAAGGCCTCGATTCGCTCCCGGGAAACATCGACACGGGCGATGCGGAAATCGTAAACGCCTTCATTGAATCCCTCGATCCTGTCCCGCACTTTCTGACGCAACGACATCACGAAGTTCGTGTTGCTGACCCAGTCCAGTCCCGTAATCTCCATGGGGTCTGCACTTACGCGAAATGGTTCCTTGTCGAGATTCGCAGCGTCGTACACTTCAATGATGGGGTTCGCGTCCCTGGTTGGAATCTTTCGCAACGCGAGATATTTTCCATCAGGCGATACATGCACGTCGCTGATGACTTCACGCAATGCAAAATATTCAAGGGGATAAGGCTCTGCCGCGACGCCGACAGGTACCGCGACCATACCCGACAACAGGCAAAATACAAGACAGCAAGCGCCACCCACCGGTCGATGAAAGAGTGCCGTCATCGTCTTGAAATTGCCTCCGGTGAACCAGGACAGGTTCAGACAGTCAATCGGCCGCGGAGTCACCCAAAGGTCGTCGTCGTTTGCACGGTTATTCGGACCTGTTAAAGGCTGCCGCCAAAACTTGCAGCGACATTGAAGAAATATACGCGGCCGTTGAGATCGTAACCGTAACCCAGAGGCGCGTTATTGACTGCGAATACCTCGTTTCCGTCGACCAATGGCGGAGCTTCGTTAAATACGTTTCGAACCCCACCGCCGAAGGTCCATATGTCACCATAGAAATAGACCGACGCCGAATGGACGAAGTAATCATTGGCATAGCCGATGTCTCGGCAGTTGACGTCGCCGGCAGCAGGCCCGAGACAGGTATCCGACGCACCGTCTATGGCGTTGCTGAATTCGTCGATACCTGCCGCATCCTGCTCAACGCTGCCGAGGTAACGGGCGGACCAGGTCAGGCGGAAATCCCCGACGTCCGCACGGACGGCGAGTTGACCGCGCCAGTCGGGATGACCGAACTCGCCCTGGTCATCGTCATAGGTAGGTACGCCATTATCATCGAGAAACGTTTCGGACGCTTCGAACGACTTGTTGAGCATCAGGTCCACACCGAGATCGATCGGTCGTTCGAAGATCGAGATACTCTGGTCGTAAGCTACATTGATGTCGACGCCTCGAACGGTCTCATTGTCACGATTGATGAATCCGGCTGACAGCAGGTCGAGGCGCAAATCGATCGGATCTCGTGAGATTCGGCCGCAGAACGGGCTGTCCTGGGTCGGTCGGGCGTAGCAATCGTTGACAATAAATTGCCCGCTTGGCTCGATTATCGCGTTATCAATTTCAATTTCGTAGTACGTCGATCCAATCGTCAGGTCGAAGCCTTCGAAGAACGGTTGCTCCCAGGCGAAACCTGCGGACCAGGACTCGGACTCTTCCTCGAACAGGTCCAGTGCTCCGCCGCGGGCAATCTCGACACTGTAAATGTTCTGACCGTTGAAATTGAGCGTTGTCGGATCCACTCCTTGCGCCACGCAATTTGCAAGAATTTCCGGGTCGCGGGTATCCAGTGCCGGATTGTAGCCCCCACCCAGCGGATCCAGGGCCCCTTCCGGGATACCACAAGGGTCAAAGATATTGAGGAATCCGGACTGATTCTGCAAAAAGTTCTCACGCAGGTTCGGGGCGCGATAGGATGTCCCCAGGGTTGCACGAAGTAAAAGGGAGTTTACCGGCCGATAGCCCAGTTTGTAGGAATACGTCCACGCGGAGCCGTAGAACTCATCCTCGGTATGCCTTGCAGAAAGGTTCAACGTCAGCTCTTCGGCCGCTGCCATGCCAGCCAGCAACGGCAACTCGATTTCCCCGAAAAACTCCCGGGTGTACTTCTCGCCGGTTGCTCCGCCGTCCGAGAAGAAGCCAAAGAACAGGCCGTCTCTTGCGACCGCGTCGGGAATCGACTCGATTTCGTCCTCGCGATGCTCGAAACCGATGCCGGCACTTACCGACCCCGCCGGCAGCTCGAAGATGTTGCCGGTCAGGTAGCCTGAGAAAATCGTTTGGGTGTACTCAGTATCGAAGTCGCGTGTGTCGAACAGGAAGTTGCGCTCTTCGGCAGTTGCAAAATCGCCAACGATGCCGTCATTGAGGGATTGCGCAAACATGTTTACCGGCACACAACCCGTCACGGCATCCGCGGCCAGATCCGATGCCAGCTGTCCCGTTCGCGGATGGAAGGGTAAATCAACTTCGCACGGTGTGTTAGTCGACGAATACCAGCCAAGCGACACGTCCAGGCGATCACCTCGCACTCCCGGCCTGCTTGACGCACCTTCGGAGGTCGCATAAATGGCCGCGACATCGAATGTGAAGTTGTTGAGAGGCCCGACGTTCAGTTGTGGCAGATCGCCGCGCATGCCGAGCACCGCGCGAATCTGCTCGACTTTGGCCGTGTTCAGAGTGCGGTCACCGTCCACGCTCACGACTGGTTGCGTCAGGATCGGTCCCGACGGACCGTCATTACCCAAACCGAAAAAGCTCGGCGGATCACCATTGACGGCCGTGAAGCCGGCGATGTAATTCGGGTTGTTCATCATTGAGTCGAAGGCTAGCCCGCAATCGACGCCGTTCAGGCCGCCTGGATTACAGACGCTGAAAGGATTCAGCGCGGGTACTACCGGGAACAGCTGACCGGCGCCCGAATCCGCAAAGAAATCCCGCTCGCTGTACATGGCTTCGAAATACGGGGTGATGTTCATTTCACCAGCCATCGTGTATTCGCCGTAGGCCATTACGCTGGTTCGCGACAAATCCGGAAACAGATGCGCTTCCTGCTGACTGCTCTCCAGCGCATAGTCGGCGAAATCAACGTCGTTCATCCCGTCGCCATCGACGTCGATAGGCGCGAACTGGTTCCAGTCCGAGAAATTGGGTATGCCGGAATTACTGAAGCCCGGAGTGTAGAACACGCTGCCAAATCCGCTGCCGATCGTTCTCGGAAATGCGCCGAGTGAAATCCAGCCGGCCGATAAGGCCGACTTGCAGTCGTTCGGACGCATATTGTAATTCACCTGTTCGAAAAGTCCGGTCGTGCGTACCTGCCCGTACTCATCGATTTCCATGTGCCGGTCGCACTGACTCGTCCAGGAACGATCCGCCAGGGTCACTGCTTCAATATCAGTGTATTCCGCGCCAACGCCTATGAAGCCGCGATCCGTATTCTTCCCCCAGATGAGTGACAGCGTGTGCTCGACCCCCGCACCCTGTTCCGGCACGTTCGTGAAGGCCTCGAACTCCAGCCCGTCGAAATCCTTCCGCAGAATAATGTTGGTGACGCCAGCGACCGCGTCGGAGCCATACACGGACGACGCGCCGTCAAGCAGAAGATCGTACTGCTGCACCAGAGATGCCGGAATCAGGTTCAGGTCGGCGGCGAACGGCGCACCTTCGACGCCTGCAGGTGCCAGACGACGACCATTGAGCAATACCAGTGTTCTTGCTTCTCCCAGACCGCGCAGGTTGATCGTGGACGATCCCGGACCATTGTCGAGTACGAAACCCTGAAACGTGAGGTCAATCTGCTGTCCGCTGGATGCTGTTGACTGCTGCAAGATTTCGCCCGCATCGATCAGACCCACCTCTCGCGAAACCTGGCCGGTAATAACCTGCAAAGGCGCAATACTGCTGTAGGTGTCGCGCTTCAGGCGCGAGCCGGTAACGACGATTTCCTCCGTTGCCTCGATCTCGTCGTCTGCCGTGTCGTCCTCGACATCCTGGGCAAAGGTCCAGTTAGCGGAAACGAAAAACAGCAGGCTTATAGCTGAAACGAATATAGATGGATGCAACCCATCGCTGTCACGAGCGCCGTCGTCTCTCATGGTATTCCCCTATGCAGTAAAGGTCCTGCGAACGGGAGCTTCTAGCCTGAGCTCCTCGGGTACAGGCGGCCACCGTCGCCAGCCTCTTTGCGTTGCATCATGCGAAATATCGTATCGCTTGTAAACGCTTTGTTGACAATTGATACAAAAAAACCAATTGTGGCACATTAACCACACTTGGAGATTGCGGTAAATTTTCTGTGCCTTGCTGTCGTTGCGCAGCTGCCACGATAACACGCACTAAACGCTCGCTGAGAGGCCCCGAGCCTTATGCGACGACCCGGTTTCGGCCGCTGTGCTTGGCCTGATAGAGGCGGCTGTCGGCGTCACCGAGAATGGTCGTGCGGCGGGAGTCGTTGCCAACTTCGGCGACGCCGAAACTGATCGTGATAGCAAATTTGTCGCCGACCATATCGGCGATCGGCGACCAATCGGCTTTCTCGATTGCCACACGAATCTGCCCGCAGATCTGTTCGGCAAACTCCGAATTGGTGTCCGGGAAAAACAGCAGGAATTCCTCGCCGCCGTAGCGGGTCACTACGTCAGTTTTACGACAACGGTTCACCAGAATCCTGGCAACCCGGCGCAGAACTTCATCACCGGCGGCGTGTGAGAATCGGTCGTTTATCTGTTTGAAATGATCGATATCCGCCAGCGCTATGGTGAAATTCCGGTCGCACTCCTTCGAATTCTCGATCTCCCGCTGCAGATAATCGTCGGCATAGCGACGATTCAACAATCCGGTCAGATTATCGTGGGTCGCCTGACGTTCCAGCTCAAGCGATTTTCGTCGCAGCGCGTCGGTGCGCTCATCGACCAGGATTTCGAGTTTGTTGCGCATTTCGGCGTAGCGCTTCAATACCAGCATGCCCAGACTGAGTACTATCAGAACCAGGATGAACGCGGTTATCTCCATACGCACGAACACAATGGCAACCACCACCGCAATAAGGCCGGATACAAGCTCGACGGCGGTCGAAAACACATTCAGGAGACTTGACAGGTCGCCCCTGCGCAGATGCACGATCGCCAGCATGCCGAGGTCGTTTGCAAGCTGCATGCTGAGAATGAGCAACAAGATCAGCCCCGCCGACCTCAGGTCAATCTGCTGCAAGGGCACAACCCCACCAAGGAAGACAAATAACGAGCCGCAACCGAGTATGACCAGCGTCATCATTCCTGCATTGTTGAAGGACGCCGTCATTACCGTTTCCAGCGGCACGCCATTTCGCAGGCGGTGCCATGGATAGATCAGTGAGGCAAGACCGTTGATCCACGCCGCATCGACAGGTCCGAGCACCAGGATGCTGGCGACCTGGGCCGCACGATCGAACGACACGTGGCCGAATCCGGGGTGCGGGAATCCGGTGGTGATCGTGAACAACGCATACAAGAAAAAGAACAGGGCTGTGGGCCAGCCATAGGCGGCGGACAGCACGCCGGACCCGGATACGGCAAACAACAGCGCAGCGCCGGCCACTACAAGCAAGACACAGGAATACATGAAATCCGCGCGTGCAAAACGGTTGCCGCAGTGCGGAGGAACAGACTGGGAATCAGTGCTCATGATCGCCCGGATAATGCAGCGGGGCGCACATCATGCATGCCAAGTAGCTCACAATTCCAGCTCGCTTGTGTCATTCAGCACGGGCCGCTGTAAAACCTGATGTTTTATATCCTGAAAAATTTATAATAAACAAATAGTTATAAGGAACCGCGATTCACTTGAAGCAGTGGATTCCACATCCGGATGCGCTGGCCGCAAGCGAATAAGCGGTTTTTTTGTGACCCGCCGCAAGGAAACGGGCCAGCAATTGCAACAAAGTGATTACCACAGCCGGCTGTCAGCTGTCCCTAAGCCATCACGGATGCACGTTACGCCATGTTGATCACACCCAACAGACGCAATCTGAACACGATCGTCGTTCTCAACCCGAAAGGCGGCTGCGGCAAGACTACGCTCGTGACTAACCTGGCGAGTCTCTTCGCAGAACGCGGCCCTGTGCCTGCGGTCATGGATTTCGACCCGCAGGGATCGACCATGCGCTGGATCAGCAAACGCTGCGGCAGCCAGGCGCCGATATACGGCATTGCCGCTTACAAGAAGACCATGCAGGCCACGCGCAGCTGGCAGCTCAGGGTGCCGCTGGAGACAACCAGCCTCATCATCGATTCCCCGGCAGGAATCACACATGACGATTTGCGTGAACTGACTCGCGATGCCACAAGTATTCTCGTACCCGTATTGCCGTCTTCAATCGATATTCATGCGGCATCCCGCTGCATAGCGGACTTGCTGCTGGTCGCCAAGATCGATCGAGCGGACCAGAAACTCGCCGTCGTTGCCAATCGAACGCGCAAGAATACGAAGAGCTTCGACAAACTGATGCGCTTCCTCGATTCACTCGGGATTCCCATTATCGGCATACTCAGCGACAGTCAGAGTTATGTACAGGCCGCCGAGCAAGGCGTTGGTGTTTGCGAACTGCCGAAACGGCGGACGCGACGCGAAGCGCAAGAACTGGATCGCATAATGGCATGGCTTGACGCACGGCAACAGCGCCGGCAAATGTCGCCGGCAGAAGGCCGTTCGTGGACACCGGCGCTCACACTGGTGCCGAATATCGGCGCCGGCCCGGTCTGACACTTACGCGCGGATCAGCCGCCGCGGATGATTTCCGCAAACAATTCGGCGTCGACATTGCCGCCGCTCAATACCAGCACGGTAATACGATTCGCAGTAGCCACTTTTCCGGCAAGTACCGCTGCCAGCGTCACGGCACCGCCTGGCTCGACCACCAGTTTGAGATGTCGAAAGGCAAATCGCATGGCCTCGCGAACTTCATTGTCGCTGACGCTTAGCCCGTCGCCAAGCAGATGCCGATTGATATCGAAGGTCATCTCGCCGGGTGTTAGCGCTTGCAAGGCATCGCAAATGGAGCGACCGCCCGGCGCGTTCGAGTGCCGGGTTCCGTCTCTAAGCGACTGGGCGGTGTCAGCGAAGTCTTCCGGTTCTACCGGATGGACCATTGTCACCGGTGAAAAGCCGCGAATTGCAACGGCACAGCCTGCTGTGAGCCCGCCACCGCTGCAAGCGATGAGTACCTGATCCGGGTGGACGTCCGCTGCAGCGCATTGCTGCATGATCTCGAGCCCTGTCGTTCCCTGGCCGGCGATGATGTCGGCGTGCTCGTATGACGGTACTAACTCAGCCCCACGCTCCGTGGCAATCGCCCGTGCGATCGCCTCGCGATCGCCGGTATAGCGATCATAAAGAATCGTCTCGCCGCCGAGCCGACGCGTATTGTCCAGTTTCGCGCGAGGCGCATCCTGCGGCATGACGATGGCTGTGCGGATGCCCAGCATCGAACCCGCCGCTGCGACTCCTTGCGCGTGGTTGCCGGATGACCACGCAACTACGCCGCGCGATGCCTCTTCCGGCGTCAGCCGACACATGAGGTTGTAAGCCCCGCGAATCTTGAACGAGCCGGTGATCTGCAAACACTCGGGCTTGAGATATACGCTCCCGCCGGCGATATGATCGAGTTCCGGGGAGCGAAGCAACGGTGTCCTGACCGCGACCGACGCAAGGCGAGCTGCCGCATCCTGCACGTCTTTCAGAGTTACCGTTTGCGGTATCTGTTCACGCATCTGCTGCGATTCGGTCGACCTTGGCCGCGCAAATGAAATCGTTGTCCGACAGGCCACCGATCGCATTCGTAGTGAACAGGACACCACATACCCCGTAGTCCACGGTCATGCAGGGATGATGGCCCTCCGTCGTGGCAATCCATGCGACCGCGTTGGTAAATGCCATCGTCCAGCTATACGCCGGGAAGCGGAAGGTCCGCGATATTGCCTTGCCGTCGTCGGCAAGTTTCCAGTCGCTATGCAATGCTGTCATGAGTTCTGCAACAGCATTTGCGTCCAGCGGCTCTACGCCGCCTTCACACGGTTTGCAGCGCCGTTTGACCAGCTTAGTCACTCTCCCGCAACTCCTCTTCTTATCGCCGCGTAGCAATCGCACGTGGCAATCGCACGTGGCAATCGGCAGAGCGACGGACTATAAGCGGTCGGACAGTTAATTGCACCGCGTGTTATGGCTGGCCGAGCCTGCTGATACAACGAAAACGTGATACAACGAAAACGGCCGGCCCGATCAGGGCCGGCCGGATGCTGTCGTTCAGCAACGGTTTATGAATCGGGATTCGCCGCGAGGTGCTGGGTGTCCCCGGAGAACAGCGTGACACTGACTTTGCGTTCCAGTGCATAGCTGTCTGCGCTTGTGTCCACGGCCGGGGCCTCCCCATGCGCCATGACAGTAATGCGACCCTCGGTAACACCGTACTCAATCAGCAGGTCGCGAACGTGTTGCGCGCGACGCTCGGATAGCATCTGATTATATATTTCATCGCCACGTTCGTCGGCAAATCCATCCAGCTGCAACCGGATCTCCGGCATCGCCGATAAACTCCGGGCAAGTTCTTCCAACCGTACACGGGTGTCGTCAGTCAATACGTCTTCACCGGTGCGAAATAGCAAGTCAATCTCGATGCCGCCACGCAACAGCTCCTGCATGTCCGGCGGAGTTGCAGCCTGCATGTGCTGGAGATCACGGGTGCGGGTTGCGAGAGTTGTCTGCAGAGCCGCGACGTTACCCTGCAAAGTTGCGACGCGCTGTTCCGAGTGTTTGAGCCCACTGGTCAGCGTCTCAACCTGCACGTCCTTCCGTTGGTATTCATCGCCAATTTTTGCGCCAATAGCAGCGCCCAGAATGAATCCGACCGGGCCGCCCGCGATGGCGCCGACGGTGGCGCCCATGCCGACGCCGATCGCCTCAGGTCGTGAGCTCGACTCGGCGCCGTAGACGGGCGCTGCGGAAACGCAAATGACAAAAGCAGCAGCGACTAATTTTCTGAAAATGTTATTCATGTGTTGTCTCCTTCGAGAAAAGATGCCGGAATGTGTCCGGCGTCAGAGACAATTACAAGGCTGGAAGTAGTCGCTGCGTAGACCGTCGTGTGGCAGAGCATCGAACAATAGTGGCAAATTGTGCGCGAGTCAGCGTCGATCCCGCTCGGTAAGTCCGACAAAAGTGCCACCATTTCGCTCACAAAGCACACGCATCAAGCCTGCGTACTTCTGCGCCATGGGCGAGGCCGAGGATCCGCCGAAATTGGTAGGGAAACCCAAAGCGTGAATTCGAATGCGGCGCTCTCCTGCCTCATTCATGACGTTGGCCCGATCGACATCGCGAACCACCGCTTCCATCGAATTGCCGGTAAAGTCATCGCCGAAAACATACAGACTGATCTTCTTCTCCAGGTCCCAGAAGGTTTCGAGTGCATACACAATGCCATCCGCCGGATTGCTGTCGCTGAACGGCGCCCAGGTACGTATAGTGTTGCGGATCGACTGGCGCAATTGCGGCGTGTCGTCGAGCCAAGTGCGCCCGAACTGGGGAAACATGAAGCGACCGTTGTCGTTCATTATCTGCAGTCCCTTGACCGTCGGATACGCGTCCAGCACTTCGTTTAATTTCTGCTCGAGGAAACTCCACTTCGCTTGCATGCTGCCCGATGTATCGATTACAAAGATGATGTATTCGCTGTCTACCGGTATGCCGCCAACTGCATCGTCAGGGGCACGGCGAAAGGTGGCGAGCAAGCGCTCCATTTCCTCCGACAGGCGCTGACGCGCAGCCCGCAGTTCGCCCTCGTCGACATTCAACTCCGGCGCATCGTTTGAAATCAGGCTGTATTGACCCTCGATGGTCGAGAGCTCGCGCTGCAGTTCGGCCAGCGTCATCTTGGTATCCGTCGTCAGCTTTCTCGCCGATTGCAAATCGCGGTTAAGCACCGTGGTCTGGCCGCGAATGCGGAACAATTCCTCTTCCAGTACGGCGATTAGCTTCTGCAGGTCAGATTCCGATTTTTCGACGATAGCCGGTTCATAGATCTTGCTGAGTACGAGAAGCAGGATAATTGCACCGAACCCGCAGCAAATACAGTCCAGAAACGACAGGCTGAACGCCTCTGCGTTTCTTCGTCGCCGTCTCACGCGCTTGCTCCTGCTGTTATCACGGCCAGTCCCTGCTGATGCTCATAAACGATCCGCCAGAGCCGAACGCGAGTACCCAATAAACGATTGCCGCGTTGTAGTCCCCTTCCATGGGATAAAGCAGGATATTAATGGGGATGCGATTCGGCAATTCCGCTTCGGCCTCATAATAGAATTTGAGGCGTTCCTGGCCGGTAACCATCCCGCGATCAGTCTGCGGACTGTTCATCGTAGGCAATCCATCGACCAGCAGTATGATGTTGTCCGGCGGTGGCTGCAGTTTTTGCACGGCGCGAAATGCATCCAGCATGTTGGTGCCATTTTCGGGAACTGTCCGCCTCAATATGCGTATGGCCTCGTCCAGCTGGTTGCCGTCGCCGACATCGAGCCACATTCCGTCCGTACCGTCCAGAACGGGTTTGACCGTCGTATTGAACGAGTAAATCTGGAACTTGCTGCCCGGCGGCAACTGCGCGGACAGCCAGTCGACACTCGCCACTGCCTGCCGCCATTTGGCGGACCGCAATTTGTCAGCGTCGGGCATATTGCGGCGTCGGATGATGTTGATGATCTTTTCGTCCAGCATGCTGGCCGAACTGTCGACCATGATTAGATTCCGTTCTCCACCGACTTTGAGGCCCGTCAGGTACTGGCGATCGCCGTCGCCGGTAAACGTTCGCACCCGCATGCCTTCTTCTTCTTTCTCCTGCTCAATGGCAAGCAATCGCTTGCGCTCCTCTTCCAGTGACTTGATATCGGATTGCAATTTCTCGACACGTTCGATCTTGGCCAGCGTGTCATTGTCGTGTTTCGCGAGTTCGATTTTCAGCTTTTCGATCAGCGCCGTGATCTGCGCAATCTCGTTCGCGGCCTCGGCACGCTCGTCCTCGAGGACTTCCATAGTGTTTCGAGCAAGGACCAGGTCCTTGCGTTGCTCGAGAATCTCGTACTCCAGGCGGTCAGTCTCCGCCATCAGTTCCTGGGGCGGTGAATCGATATCGTGCGAAACCTGTGCGTTGATAATCATGAAAAACAGGATGACGGCCCCGAACCCGCAGCTCATGCAGTCGAGGAATGACATGCTGAAGACTTCAGCATTGCGGCGCCTACGTGCCATACGGCAAATTCTCGTCCGTCGTAATCAACTGAAACTCGTAACCCGGCGAGCCGATCCGGATCGAGTCACCGACCTCCAGTACTGTAGACCCGTCAATGCGGTGTCCGTTTAGAAAAGTTCCGTAACGGCTGTGATCTTCAAGGACACACTGGCCGTTCCGGACCCTTAGTGAGCAATGGCGGCGGGAGACGCCGGGCATGTCTGAATCGACCACGATGGTGCGCTCTCCGTCCATCTGCCGGGCTCCGAGCACCAGCGCATCGGCGCCCAGCGTATAGGCATTGGCGCGAAACAGCAGGTGCGTCGGTTTGCCGGTCCGCGAGTGTTGCGAGGATTCGGCTGTGACGTCGGCCGCCGCCTGGTCCCAGGGCAGCTGACGGCGCAGGCTGACGCCCTCCCCGGTCGCCTGTGATTCCCGACAGCGGGACAGCGCGCCGCGAGCGGTCGCTCCGGGTTCGAGGGTGAAAAGCTCGCCGCCCACGCGTGCCCGCAGCATTTCCGCCAGACCCGGCAGCCGCGCGATACGATCAGTAACCTGAACCGCAGGCGTTTCCTCGGCGCGGTAGAGGGCTCGCAACTTGCTGCTGATGAGCTGATACGACGGCGCAACGGCACCGATCAGCGACAGCGATTCGATTTCGGCTTTGTGACTCAAGCCACCGTGTTGCAGTTCGAGCGCAATCCGTTCGCGGCTGGCTGCGATTGCCAACCAGCCGGCCAGGTTGTTGTAAAGCATCTGTTCGGTTTCGGCTGTGTGCAGCGGATCGAATCGCGACTGCTGAACAAAAACCTCGGCGATCGCATTGATCCATGCGTCGTAGAGCGCGATCAGGCCGCAATCGCGCAGCACTTCGACCCGCTCGACCTGCGCCTGGCCGGCTTGCGCGAGACGGGTTAACGTCGTGGCATGCAAACTCATGTCGACATGCACCGGCACGGCATTGCGATACTCCCGCCTGGTTGCCGCGACTGCTGCGTCCACTAATGCCACGACCGGCAGCTTGATATCGGCCGCGATACCGAGCAGCAAGCCAAGGTTCGCCGCTTCCATACTGCCCGGTACGGCCAGTACGAGCCCGCCGGATGGATTCGTACCAGCGCTGCTCCACATTTGTTCGAGCTGGCGACTGACCAGGTCCGCTGCGTTCAGATGGCTGAAACGCTGGTCGGCGAAAGGTGTTGAGGCAAGCTCCGACCAGTAGCGATGCTGTACTCGCCGGGGGTTGATGCGGGCGTTCAGGAATGCATTTTTTCCGGTCGTAAGTTGCGCGTCATCGAGCAGCGCAAATCCCGGTTCGCGATAGATGATTTGCTCACCGCTCAACAGGGTTATGCCTGCATCATTAACGTGAGCAGAAAATTGCACCGCCATCACGTGACCACCGGGAGCTTCAGTCCGACTTCATGTGACGGATCAGCTTGTCGTCACAATAGTTCTCGCTGTCGAACACCAGCCGCTCCTGCAGTAACTGCAGCTGGTGCACGAGAAACATCAGAAAAATGCTGATAAGAAGTGCAATAAAAGTCGAGTTGAATGCCACACCCAGACTTTGCGTGACACCGGCAATGTCCCCCTGTACCGCCTTGTCCGCCTGTGCCAGCGCTTCGCCGATACCGCGTACGGTACCGATGAAGCCGATCGACGGAATTGCCCAGGAAATATAGCGAATCATGGACAATTCGGATTCCAGCTTCTCGGCTTCCGACTCGCAGATCGTGTGTGTGCTTGACGCTACGTCCTGGATGTTCCGGGTCGAAGAAAATCGGCGCAGCGCGTTCAGCAGCGCGCGCGGCAGCAGCATTTTCTGATGCTCGGCCGGCAGTGCCTGCACCTGCCGGGCAAATTCGCGCGAATCCTCGGGCAATATGCGCATGCCCTCGGCAATTGGAATCAGCTCTATATCCAGCAGTCGTCGCTCGCGAAACGTTTCCTTTGCCTTGTATGCCATGATGGCGAGTGCCCAGAACATTAGTATAAAGCAGGCTTCCTGCTCCCAGTCCTTGATGAGCACCCAGACGGAGCGTTCCCGCACATAGTCAGGATTCTGTTCGCTTTGAATCGTTTGCTCTTCAATCACCGCGTTTGCGTTCGGCCGTACGATTGACACGTAAAAGGCGTGCACGACGATAATCGCGATGATCAATGCAAATAACTGATAAACGAATTCGACGGGAATATTCTTCTTCTTCATCAGCAATAACTCGAGTTGGCAATGTGCTGCCCAGGTAAATTTAAACGTGCAATCGATATTGAATTCAGTTGCACATTAACAGGTGCGGCCCTCATTCGCGTCGCATGCGGCCGTCAAATATCTGTCGGGAAAGGAATGGACTCATCGACCGGTATTTCTTCCGTCGGTACGAATATGTCATCGTCCCGTTCGTAGCTCTGGTCGTCGAGATCGGCGTCGTCTGCGTCTTCGTCAGGCGTTTCCTGTTCCGCCGCCTCGCCCGCAGCAGGGACTTCACTTGAAACATCTTCCGCTACCGGCGCCTCAGCAGTAATACCCTCGTCCTGCGACCAGGCTGACATGCCGAGAAGCAGCAACAGCAACAGCATCGCGTTACGCATAATTAACACCCGATAAATTCCGGCGCCCGGAAATTAGACCGCGAACGGGGCGAAATGTCTCGCGCCCGATTCAGTTGACGTTCCTGGCAATGCGAAATCCCACGTCGAATCGTCCGTCAGTACCGAATTCCCGGTAGGCGAGCCGCAATTCGAGAATTCCGGAATGCCGCCAGCCAGACCCGCGTATGACATGGTGCGTGCCGCTGGCCGGGCCGGTTGGATCGATCAGCGGCTCGGTCTGGCCGGGGTTCGGCACCGAATAATAATCCTGAACCCACTCTGCTACATTGCCGCCGGCATCGTAGAAACCGGGAGCGTTCGGCGGAAACGAACCAACCGGGGCGGTCGAGGCAAAGCCGTCGTCGTACCCCGGCAGCACCGAAGGCACGAGATCCCTGGCTGACCTGTCGGCGAAGTTGCCGCTGTCGCGCGGCGGCGGCATACGGTCACCCCAGGGAAATACCGCCGGTTCACGCCTCCCCTGGTAACGCATGGCGAGTGCCCACTCCGCCTCCGTCGGCAAACGGTAGCCATTGGGTACCGGCTTGACCGGCTCCCACTTTTCGAATTTCTTTTCGTACGCGAGCGTCAGTCCTTCCTGCGTGCTAAGCCAGTTACAGTATTCGACCGCGTCGGCCCAGGTAACGTTGGCGACCGGGTTATTGTCGCCGGCCAGCGCCGCATGGTAATCACCGCCGGAATTGTGATTCTCGCGAAAACGACGGAACTCGCGGTTCGTGATCTCTTTTTCACCGAGATAAAAAGGCCGCGTAACACGCACCGGCAGGATTACTTCGTTGGCGCGCCGACCCTGTTCCCGTCGCGACGATCCCATTACAAGATCGCCGGCCTCCACCCGCCGCAGTACCTGCCCTTGCAGCGTGGTCATCGTCGCTGCAACGCTGCGCCGCCGGACTTCCTCCTCGGACAGCAGGCGCACTTCGATCGCCTGTGGATAGCCTGGTCGCGGTGTGACGTCGCGGCTGAAAGTCTGAAAGCCCTCCTTGCGCACTTCGACACGGTGCGGCGCCGCCGCTAGTTCGAACGTCGCGGAACCGCGGCCGCGAGGCTGGCCGTTGACAAGAATCGTCGCGTCCTCAGGCAATACGCTAACGCTTACTGTGCCTGTGCGAGCCGTCATATCGACGGTGATTTCGCGCGCGGCAGCCGCTGCCAGCCTCACCTGGCGCGAGACAGATCCATAGCCCGCTTTTGACAAGCGGATTTCGTAGTCGATATCGGGTGACAGCGCCAGCGTGATCGGCGATTGTCCTCGGTAACGGCCGTTCACAGTAACATTGGCACCGACCGGAATTGACGCGACTTGCAAGCGGGCATTCGCCGGTTCGAGTTCGATGGTCGGCAGCACCTTTTGTTCGTTAGCTGTCGCCCTGACTACGCCATCCCACGCCTTGAATCCCTCGCGGACGACGCTCAGTTCGTGCGAGCCCTCCATCAGTTCGATACTCGCCGGCGTCGTGCCGATCCGGGCCTGGCCGACGTAAATCGCGGCACCGGACGGAGCAGATGAAATCGCTACGGTCGCCCAGCGTGGTACCAACTGCACTACAAGCTGCTGGTGCTGGCCGAGGCCGGCAACATTGATGCGATCACGATACGGCAAAAAGCGATCGGCGCTCACTTCCACGGAGTGATTTCCGGGTTCGAGTTCGAGCGGCCCGTGAGGCGCCGGCCCGACCAGCGTTTCATCGACCGTTACTACCGCAGCGACCTGCGGCTCGGTCATGACAGTCAATTGGCCAGGCAGCCGGCGCAGCGTAATCGTGACCGTGCCGCTGGGTTCGTCATCGACCGCAAAGCTCTGTTGCTGCGGGTAGTAGCCTTTTTTCGCGACGGCCACTGTGTAGTCACCAGGCCGTAACAGCACCCGGTCACCCAGCGGCAGCCGGAACCAACCGCCCGCTATCGTCAATTCGTCCGGCGTTGCCGGCAGCACAACAAACTGGATCGAGCGGGCAGTAAACAGCAGGTAGGAAACAATCGTCAATAGGACCAGTCCGACAGCAACGGCAGTCTGCCAGCGGTAGCCACTTGTTGCTGCCGGGGCCGCGCCGAGTTCGGCGGCGCGTCGAAACGCCGTTGGTGCGATGGTCTCGTCCGCAGCGCTACCCGCGGCGGCGGGTAATTCGGGCGGATGCGTCAGGTAGACACTGTCCTCCAGTTTTACTTGCACCAGCAGGTTGTCGGCCTGCTCGCCAATAACGATGAACGAACCGAAGAAACCCAGCTGGTCGCCGCTGTTGAGCCGTCGGGACGTAACCAGGGCTTGCCCGTTCAATTGCAATTGTCCGGGTTTGCCCACCGGCTGCACGAACGGCACCCCGTCGAGTTCGTCAAGCAGCGCAATAGCCGCGTTGCCGGGCCCCGGCAGGCGGACCTGGCAGTCGCTGCCCGTCCCCACACGCAGTGGCAACTGATCGAGACCGATGCGCCGTTCCCCGTCCGCATCCCTCAGTACGACGGCCGCAATCTTCAAATTCGTTCCTCGCACACGATGACAATGGGCGACATCTCGATCTCCGGTGCCACGCGAAACTCCAGCCGCACATCACGAAATCCCGGGCGGCTGCCAAGGGCAACATACGCGCCGGGCCGCAATGTCACTTCCTGCGATGCGAAAGTGCCAAGATGTCCAACCCGGAATATCGACACAGCCGTCGCATTGTCGGACACGAGTTGCACGGTTAACGGCGTCGCGGCGCGTTTCAGCAAGCGCGACAACTCGTTTTTCTGATTCTCGAGCCGCGGTCCCATCGGTGCGATGCGTGTAACGTTCAACAGCAACTGTGTCGCAGTCTGCATCGTGGCCGGCGCACTGAGCGAATCCGGCGCATCGATGAATTCCTGCAGTCGTCGGTGGATCGTTGCTCGCTCCTTCGCATTGGCAAGGCCCGTGCGCGCGAACTGCAAGTCGCCGTCGACCTCGAGAATTTCCTCATACGTGGCAATCGCGTCCTGCCATTGTTCACCGGCTTCGAGCGCCAGCGCTTCGGTCTCCAGGCGACGGATCGAACCCAGTCTTACTTCCTGGTCGACCTGTAGCAAGCCGTCGACCGGCTGGCGCGATCCGGGCCGCAAGCTTTTCGCCGCCTCGAACGCCACCCGCGCACTCGGGTAATTGCCGGCCGCGAACGCCTCGAGACCCTCGCTCATCCGTTGTTCGAAACTGCGTTGCAACAGCGCTTCCCGAACTCGTTCGAGCGCCACTTGCGCATGCTGCCAGGACGGGTCGAGATCAAGGGCATTCTGCAGCGCCGCGCGCGCCGCCCCGAGTTCGAGATTCTTCTCCAGGTTGATGCCCTGTTCGGTCAACCGCAGTACTGTCTCGAGATTACGGGCGCGCGCGAGGCCGTCCTGCGCTTCGTTACTGCCCGGCGTTATCGCCACGGCCAGATCGAAAAGCCGCACTGCCTCCGAATGATCGCCGCGGGTGAATGCCTCCCGCGCTGCCTGCAGTGTCTCACGGAAGGTTGCATCAATCCGACCGAAAAACGGCTCCAGCAGATCGCTGGCCGTGCGATAACGTTCACCCGCCAGGCGATAGTTGCGAGCAAGAATCGCCTGATCGCCCTGTGCATAAAGATCCAGCGCCTCCAGGTAGGTCTGCCCTCCCCAGCGCTCGATGCCGCGCAGTCGCAGGCGCTCGAGTTTCGACAAGAGTTCGCCGAGGATCTGGTCTGTCGCTGCGCGCACGGCGGGATCGTCTTCGTCGCGTGCCGCATCGGCGCTGACAGCGTCAGCGCTCGTGTCGACCTCGTCAGACGACGTGCTTGCCGCCTCGGATGCCGTATCAGTCACGGCAGGCGTCCCGGTTTCCAATGTCGCCGGCAGCCAGAAAAGGACGGACAGGAGCGTGGCGGCCAGGACGGCGAGGCCGCCCCATACCAGTGTCGGGGACACACCATGCGTTGCGCCTGAACCGGCAGGAGGCGCTCTGCCCGGCGCAAAGCGCGTCCGTGCGGGCGCGGACACTGCCTCGATCGCGATTGCCGTTTCGGCCGAAGCAAAGTCGCCGAGCAGTTGGGTCGGTGCGGGACCGGGTTGCACACCGGCGTCGCGAAGGCGTTCGACCACCTGGACAGCATCAGGTCGCTTTTCGGCCTGCGGCGCGAGCATATCGCGGACGAGCATTGCGACGAGGTCCGCTCGCAACCCTTCATTGCTGCTTCCTGGCTCAAGCGCGGGCGCATAACGAAGGGCGTCCGGCTCGGTCGCATGCGGTGCCGTCGCGTCCGGCGGGTTACCGGTCAATGTTTCGTGAATCAGTACGCCAAGTGCGTAAATATCGTCAGCAGGTTGCGCGCTTCCGCCCGACTTGTGCCGGGGACTCGCTGCGATGCGAGTGCCGCCGCGGTCGCTTGATTGCGCTGCGCCCGCCACGCCGAAGTCGATGAGATACGGCAACCCGCGTCGATCCAACAGGACATTGGCTGCCTTGACGTCGCGGTGCACGATGTCCTTGCCATGCGCGTAGCGCAACGCATCGGCAACCAGGCCGAACGGCCGCAGCGATGTCGTTGCCGGGGCGCCGGTCAGTACCCGGATTTCGGGCCCGGCGATAAACTGCTGCGAATAAAAGGGGCCATCGGCGTCGTCGTGGTATTCGAACACCCGGGCGATATGCGCGTGCATCAGGCGACTGCCGATACGCCATTCCTGGCGAAACCTTTCACGGCTTGCCGGGTCTTCGGCCCGCTCCGGCAACAGGAACTTGAGCGCGACCTCTGGCTCCGAGTGCTTGTCGCGTGCCAGCCAGACAGTCGACATACCACCTGAGCCAAGGCGGCGGATCAGCGTATATCTGTCAGCCAGCCGCGTACCTTCTTTCAGTACCCGCATAGGATTTGCGACAACTAGCCGGTTGGCTGCGGGGACCTGGCAGGTGCGCCTACGTCGATTGCCTCGGAAAATCCGGTTTCGGCCTGATAGATTTCCTTGAGAAGCTTGCGCCAGCTTTCGTACTGCGCCTCCGCAGTGCCGGTCAGCCGGCGCGACTCGCCCTCAACCCTGACGACCATCGGTGCCGCTTCCGCGCCAAAAGATTCTGACAATTCCTTGATGTTTTCACGATGAAAATCCGCCGACGAGCGCAGTTGCCAGGCACTGATGATAGTGCTGATGCCGCGATTGATGCCGACGTACTGGGTGGCCTGTTTGGCACGGGCGCGCGATCGGCTGGAACTGCTGGTATCGATGCTCATCGACCCGGCAACGACAACGACACCGAGCAGCGCACGCATGGTTGCAGAGCGTCGCACCTGACGATAGCTGATGGCCTGCTCTCTTGACGTCTCACGCCATGATTCATACGGAATCGCTATGCCGTAATAAAAATTGGCGTAGTGCTCATTGAGCGTGTCTATCACCAATCGATCGCGTTCGCGAATCTGTCGCAGCCGATCGACCATCGGGTCGTTCAGCGCAGGTAAGCGTTCGACGCTCGTCAAGCCGTTGTCGCTGGTTGTAAGGTAGTCGCCGTAGGCAGTAGGGGCGAGGTCTGCGAAAAACTTAAGTTCCGATACGTGGCGGATCCGACGTATTTCTTCCGGGGCAAGAGTGGCAACGTGAGCCTTCAGGTCGTTGGCTATGTCGTTAAATACTTTCTGGTACGGGTCTTCGCTTCGATCGCGATAGTCAGCATAAGAAGTAATTCCAGTCTGCGTTGTGTACTCGCGCTGGTACCACTCGCGGCCCATCGAGTCCTCGGCGGTAACGTGTAAGGTCACGAATTCCCCGTCGGACTGGTCAATGGTTCCGGACAGGATTACATCGGTATACACATAACGGGAAGGAATAACCCGCACCGCACCCCAGAAGCCTGTGCCCTGCAATGTCGTCTTTATGTGGTAAGGCAGGTAGCGCGCTTCGGCCTCGCGCACTTCCTGGTAGATACCGGATCGATCGGCGTCGTTATTTTCCGGGACGCCGGATTCGAAGTTCACGATGCCTACGTCCAGCAGCATATTTTCCGGAACCTCGAGCGACGCGACCTCGAGTTGCGTACGTTCTGCGGTTATGACTTCGGAAACCGTGCAACCGGTACAGACAAGCAACGTCAATATCAGTGCATGCCGCATGTGCTTCATAACGCGTCAGAGTCCCTTACCCCAGCCCGGCTGCGAGTATGCGCCCGCCGGCTGCCGGTTGTTTCTACAAGCGATTATAGTTTCGATATTCTTCCCAGAGTCGGTCGCGCAGATTCGGGTCGTTCTCGGCCAGTGCCGCTTCGCGAAGCTGTTTCGCGACAATATCCTCGCTCACCAGGTCCGGGATGTCGGCGGGTGTGCGTTCGGCGATCTCTTCCTCGGACAGCTCGTCCACCGAGGCGCGCGCCTGGCTTGGCTCGCTCGGCGCGCGGCCTACCGCACCCGCCTCGTCGCCGTCGTCGCCGCCACCGGCCTGCTTGCCGAGTCCGACGCGGCCGCCACTACCGCCGCTGCCGCCGCCACCACCAAACCCTTCGGTATTTCTGCCGACCGTGGAAATCTGTTCTTGCTCTTCAGCCAGTACCTCATCGAAACCGCCGACCTGGCGCTCGAGTTCCTTTTCAAGGCGGGCCGCACGTTCCGCCTCGGTTTCTCCGGGTACTTGTCCAACGTCACCCGCACATTCGCCGGTTTGCTCCATACCGCCGACGCCGCCCGGAAGGTTGGTACCGCAGTCCGCCGCGTCGCCTCCCATGCCACCCGGCACAGGGCCCGGCATGCGGCCACCGGCGCCTCGAACGCCACCGCCGCCATCGCCGCCGCCGGACATGCCGCCGCCCGAAGCTCCACCGGGCATGCCACCACCCGATGCGCCGCCTGGCATACCGCCACCCGATGCGCCGCCTGGCATACCGCCACCGGACGAGCCGCCTGGCATGCCGCCACCCGATGCGCCGCCTGGCATACCGCCACCCGATGTACCGCCAGGCATGCCGCCACCGGACGAGCCACCTGGCATGCCGCCACCAGACGAGCCGCCTGGCATACCGCCGCCACCGGGCATGCCACCGGGCATACCGCCGCCCGAAGCGCCACCCATACCACCACTGGAAACACCGACCGCGCAGCCACTGACGATCAATGCCGTGGCGCCGATGAGAAAGGCGGGGCGGATGCTTTGTAAGATCTGTCGAATTGTCCGGGGAGTCTTCATTGGCTTGTCGCCTCGCTAAAAAAGCTGCGTATCAAGGCATGCAGCGGTCGCGTCCGCACGCCTGCTGATCGCTTCATTTGAACGCCAAAGCAGGGAGTTAGTTCCGTGAGTTATGACCCCAAAGGCGGCACATTCTGCAACCCTGACCATAATACTCCGCATTGCCGTCCGCAACTGTAGTCAACCGTCATTACACCACTGCCGGCGGTTTTGCATGACTTTTAAAATAAAGTCTAACCGGCTGATTATGTAATTTATTTCTGATTCTTTATGTGACGGTTACGCCCGCAGGAAGGCTCATACGCCGGGCACCTGCGCCTTCCTGCGGCGTCGCGCCTTGCGAAAGACGATGACCGACAGGTCGTCAGGCTTGCTCGGCTGTGTTTTCGACTCCATCGACATGCGACGTAGCGCCAGGCGGGTCAATGCTTCGAGAGCATCTTGCAAGGTCCCCTTGCGCATCAGTTCCACGATCTCCTCGATGTGAATATTGTCAGTCAGGCCGTCACTGGCGAGCAATACGGTGTCGAACGGGCTCAGTTCGACCGTCGCACCGACGTCGATTCGCATGTCGCTGCTGCCCAGGAGATTCGACACCAGGTGGCGTTCCTCATGGTGCAAGGCTGCGCGTTGATCCAGAAACCCGGCTTCGACAGCGAACCCGGTGGGTGAATGCGCGAGCGTTTGTGCTTTCACTTTGCCGTGCCGTCCGGCGACGATCGCTTCCGAGTCGCCGATCTGGTAGCTGCGCGCAATCCGGCCTTCGATGGTCATGACGGTCAACGTCGTTGCAGACCCGTTGGCAAGCGCCAGCACCGCTTTATTCGCCTGCTCGATGCCGGTCAATATTGCAGTACGCAGCAAGGTCGTTTCCGAGATCGATGTCTGCAGTGACGCTTCCAGGGTTGTCACGGCGGTGCGCGACGCCTTCCGGCCGGCCGGCAATCCACCGGCGCCGTCGGCAATCACCAGCACGGTGGCGTCGGGACCATACGGTATGGCCGCCACCGTGTCTTCGTTTTCGGTTGGTTTGCCGGGACAACGGCAAGTGTATGCGATCAGGTTTCCGCCGCCCATGCGCGCATTTCGCGATTCCGGCTCGAGGGCACCATCCAGCATGAGCATGCCCGCGGCACTGGTGTTCACAGCAAGAGTTCCGGCAATCTGATCACTTGCGCACGACTGGCTCTCTGCACCACGCGCAGAAATTCCAGAACTCTTTAGCGACACCCCATTTGCAGTTGCGACAGGTATGACGGCTGCCTGGCAGCTTCCACGGCCTTCTCACGCGACTGCGACACCAGGGACAATAGCGCATGAACGGCATCAATGGCTGGCGGCAACGGTCATTCGCACAACGGCTGGTGTAGCGCTTGTCGCTGTAACGTCGGCTGGTTTCCGTCTCGAAACCCGGCCCGTAGCACCAGGCGCAATAGTCCCATTCTTTCTTCACGCCGCGCTCGCAGCGCGGACATTGCGCGGACATCGTCGTTTCCGCTTCGCGAGCCGGATTGTCGATACCACACCAGGGACATGCCTGCATGCTCTCCGCGACCGGTCCTTTGCAGCGTCGACAGTTATGCCGCGTATCGAGTGCTTGCCGATAAAGGCGCTGAAATTCGCGCCATTGCTGTTGTTGCCAGGCGGGTGACCGGCTGGCCGCGCGCCGTTGCGTCAAGCGTCGCCGCGGACGCTTTGCCCGCTGTCGCAAGCGCTGGAACGCTGCGTACATCTGAATAGCGTCGCGGTAGCGATCGGCCGGATCGAGCTGGATAGCACGCCGCAGGAACGCCACGAATTCGGGCCGAACTCGCTGGCTCACCCGCTCGTGTCCCGGTAACGGCCAGTTGAACGGCCACTCCGGCAGCGCCCCGGAAAACATCCGGTACAGGACAAGGCCCACGGAAAAAACATCCGACTGGAACTTCGGACGCCCCATTGCCTGCTCTGGCGCAATGTAGTCGATGGTCCCGGAACCGGATGCCTTGAGTGTGCGCAGGCTGATCTTCGCAAATCCGAAATCGGCGAGCTTCAGGACATTGTCGGCAAACAGGATGTAATTTTCCGGCTTGATGTCGCAGTGGATGATCTTCTGCGAATGCGCATATGCGAGGCCCGCCAGTGCCTGATCGGCGAGTTCGAGCGCGCGACTGGTCGACATGCGGCGAAACAGGCGGTCAGCGAGCGATTCTTCGCCGAGTTCCATGGCGATGACGAAACGATCGCCAATGTAGCTCGCGTTCTGCACCGACAGAATATTCGGATGCTTGAGCTTCGCGGCCACCTGCACTTCGCGCAGGAAGTCCTCGTCCTTGACGTGGCTGCCCAGTTTCGGGATTTTTATCGCAACGGGTGTCTTGTGAATGGTATCGAACGCGCGATAGACATCCGCCAGCGGGCCCGAGGTAATGCGACCCTCAATTCGGTATTTGCCAAGCTTTTGTCGCGCCTTGAGTAAGGTCAATGAATTTCCGTGTAGTTGTCCGTGTTGTTGTTATGGGACGGCATCCCGGCGCAGCCCGCCGAACCGGTCACAATCATTGTGGCAGTGTTCCGCTTAGTCAAGGACAGTTACACGACTTCGAACAAACCACCTGCGCGATGCCGCCGCCGACGAACATCACACGACTTCGAACAATCCAGCAGCGCCCATGCCGCCGCCGACGCACATCGTGCACACGACAAACTTGGCACCCCGTCGCCGTCCTTCAATCAAAGCGTGCCCGACCATACGCGCACCAGACATACCATAAGGATGACCGATCGAAATAGCGCCGCCATTGACATTGAGAATTTCATTCGGAATGCCGAGGATGTCGCGACAGTAAATCACTTGCACTGCGAACGCTTCATTCAGCTCCCAAAGGCCGATGTCATCCATTTTGAGGCCACTGCGTTTGAGAAGCTTCGGCACGGCATACACGGGACCTATACCCATTTCGTCAGGTTCCGTGCCCGCGACTGCCATGCCGCGATAGATGCCTAACGGCTCCAGACCTCTTTTTTCGGCAATGCGACTGTCCATCAATACCGCGGCGGATGCACCGTCCGACAATTGGCTGGCATTGCCTGCCGTTATGTGACCGTCGTCGAACACCGGTTTCAGTCCCTGCAGTCCCTCCCGTGTCGTTTCCGGCCGGTTACCTTCGTCGCGATCGATCGTAATGTCCCGAACGCTGATCTCGCCGGTGGCTTTGTCCTTGACGCCCATACTCACTGTCATGGGTACGATTTCGTCGTCGAACGCGCCGCCTTGCTGTGCGGCGGCTGTGCGTTGCTGGCTTTGCAGCGCGTATTCGTCCTGGCGATCCCTGTCGATTCCGTAGCGCCGGGTTACCACTTCGGCGGTCTCGAGCATGCTCATGTAAATATCGGGCACGGCGGCCAGCAGGTTCGGATCGGACGCGCGATGTCGATTGTAATGCTCGTTCTGCACCAGGCTGATGGATTCCAGGCCACCGCCGATCACCACCGGCATGTTGTCCTCGAGAATCTGTCTTGCGGCAATGGCGATCGCCATCATGCCCGACGAGCACTGCCGATCGACAGTCATGCCTGCCACGCTGACCGGCAAGCCTGCGGCGAGCAGCGCCTGGCGCGCCACGTTCAGGCCGCTGGTGCCCTGCTGCATTGCGCAGCCCATGATGACGTCGTCCACTTCGGCCGGATCGACACCCGCACGAGCGACCGCTGCGCGAATGGCATGCGCTGCCATGGTGGGAGCTTCCGTATTGTTGAACGCACCCCGGTAAGCCTTGCCGATACCGGTACGGGCGGTTGCTACGATCACTGCTTCTTTCACCGGGAATCTCCCTGTTGTGCGTACTGTAATCAGCCCAGTTTGATGCCGAGTTCCGTCGCCGCCTTGCGCAGGAATTTCATGGTTTGTTCGCCACCGGCGGACAGTTCGTTCTGGCCAGCGGTAGCAGCAATCTGCTGCCACATCGACGCAACATGCTCGGCATCACGAACGTCCGGCGCCAGAAACACGCCGGGCGTTTCCTGGATCGCAATGCGCGCAAAAACACCCGCACCGGCTGCAACAATCTGTCGCGTGGGAGCATCCTCGCCTGCGAGGAAGATGACGGCGGGCGTGACCGCTTCCGGCTGCAACAGGGACAGCACGTCTGGGGTCATCAGGTCCTCCGTCATGCGCGTTGCGGCGATCGGCGCAAGCGCATTCACCCGTATGCCGTACTTCTCCCCTTCCAGTGCCAGCGAATTCATGAGACCGACCAGCGCCATCTTCGCAGCACCGTAATTGGTCTGACCAAAATTGCCGTAAATGCCACTGGAAGATGAAGTCATGACGATGCGGCCATATTGCTGCTCGCGCATCCGTTCCCACACCGCCTTCGTGCAGTTCACCGCGCCGTTGAGATGCACGTCTACCACGACCTGGAAATCGGCGAGTTCCATTTTCAGGAAGGTCTTGTCACGCAGGATACCGGCATTATTGACCAGGACATCGACACGGCCCCATTTGTCCATAGCTTCGTCGACCATCGCCCTGACCTGGGCATAGTCGGTTACGTTGGCGCCATTGGCAATCGCCTCTCCGCCCGCCTGTCGAATCTCGTCGACCACCTCGTCCGCTGCCTGACTGGAGGCACCCGATCCGTCGCGCGCGGCACCCAGGTCATTGACAACGACCCGCGCACCACGACGAGCGAATTCGAGCGCATGTGATCGTCCGAGTCCGTTACCGGAGCCGGTTACGATAACTACACGTTCGTCAAATCGAATCGCCACTATTTACTCACTCCCTGATGGATGCCGAACAATCATAGTATTCAGCGGGTAAAGAACAGACTGAGGATCTCGGCAACCATCGCCGGTTTCTGTTCGCCTTCGATCTCTATAGTGAATCGCGTCTTGGTTAGTACTTGTCCCGGCGTTTTTTCATCTACTGACTTCAGCACCGCCTGGGCCCGAATACGGCTGTCGACCCGAACAGGCTGCAGGAATCGCACTTTGTCGCTGCCGTAATTGATGGCCATCATCACATTCTCCGGGCCAATCCCGCAGCGGGCGGCGAAATAGGAGATAAGCGACATGGTCAGGTAACCATGCGCGATGGTTGCGCCGAATGGCGTCTTGCGTGCCTTTTCAGCGTCAACGTGTATGAACTGGTGATCGAGTGTCGCATCGGCAAATGCATCGATCCGCGCCTGGTCGATCGTCAGCCAGTCGGAGGGCTCGAGTTCGCGATCGACGTATTGGTGCAGTTCTTTCTGCGGCACGATCAGCATGCATTCTTCTCCTGTTGCGGCGACACGATCGAACCCAGGCACAGCCGGCAATTGCAGCCGACGGCAGCATGCCAGGGAACCCGGCTATCGTGCCTTTTTTCCCTGCCACGAGCGAGCCCGCACACAGATATCCCGCCTTTCGTGACACGAGACCGGCGTCGCCCGATCAGCAACAGAGGCCTCAATTGTCCCGGGTACGCACTCGTGACACGGCACCCAGCCAGCCGGCATACAGACGCTCCCGTCGTTCGGCATCCATTGCGGGCGTAAATACCGCATCGCGTTGCCATAGTGCCGACAATGTTGCGGCGGATTCGAAAACGCCGCTGGCCAGCCCGGCTAGGCCGGCAGCTCCAAGTACGGTCGATTCGATCATCTTCGGCCGTTCGACCGTAATGCCCAGAATGTCGGCAAGAAACTGCAGTAGCCAGTCATTGCCGACCATGCCGCCGTCCACACGCAGAATGCTTGGCTCGATACCGTCCTCGGCCATGGCGAGCATGAGGTCGCGTGTCTGGTAGGCAACGGCCTGCAGGGTCGCCGTCACGATCTCACCGATGCCTGTATCGCGACTCAACCCCAGTATGGCGCCGCGCGCATCCGGGTCCCAGAAGGGGGCGCCAAGACCGGCGAAAGCAGGCACAACGTGAACGTGTTCGACGATACCGGTCCTGGTGGCGATTCCCTCGGTATCCGGTGCACTCTCAACCAGTTTCAGCTCGTCGCGTAGCCATTGAATCGCCGAGCCGGCCACGAAGATGCTGCCTTCCAGTCCGTAGGTCACTTCTCCATCGAGGCGGTACGCGATCGTCGTCAGCAGGCGATTCTGCGACTGCAGCGCGGTTTTTCCGGTGTTGGCTATGACGAATGAGCCGGTGCCGTAGGTGCTTTTTGTCATCCCGGTCTCGAACCCGGCTTGCCCGATCAGTGCCGCCTGCTGGTCACCGGCAACGCCGCAAACCGGAATCGCACCCCCCAGCACAGCTGCATCCGTGACGCCGAAATCGCCGGCGCAGTCGCGCACGTCCGGAAGCATCGAAGCCGGTACGCCAAACAACTCCAGTAGTTCGTCATCCCACTGCTGGGTGTGAATATCGAACAGCAGGGTGCGCGATGCGTTGGTCGCATCGGTCGCATGCACACGTCCGGCAGTGAGGCGCCAGATCAGGAACGAGTCCACCGTGCCGAATGCAAGTCTACCCGCATCGGCCAACTGCCGGGCCTGCGGAACATTGTCGAGGATCCAGGCAAGCTTGCTGGCGGAAAAATACGGGTCAAGCCGCAGGCCGGTCTTACGCTGTACATGTGACTCCACGCCACGGTTACGGAGGTCCTGGCACCAGGCGGCAGTCCGCCGATCCTGCCAGACGATAGCCGGGTGGATGCATGTGCCGTTATCGCGGCGCCATACGAGTGTCGTTTCACGCTGATTCGTAATGCCCAGCGCGGCGATTTGCGACCAGGATGCACCGCTTTGCCTGATGGCCTTGCGCGTTACTTCGACAACAGAATTCCAGATCTCTTCAGGGTCGTGCTCGACCCAGCCGGGCTTGGGATACGACTGCGGAAAGGCCTTCTGCGCACTCGCTACGGAGTTCGCTTGGCGGTCGAAAACGATAGCACGACTGCTGCTGGTTCCCTGATCGATAGCAACGAGATAGTCAGGCATCGTCACTATCGCCCGCGACGCACCAGATCGGTTTTGGAACGGCCATTTTCCGACCTGCCTCCGCTGGATAGCCGAGTCCGCATTGGCCGGCCGTAAACGCGGCGAGCGATTGCAGTACGAAGTCCGGCCATGGGCTCACGCGACGGGTCTTCAGGTCGACATGCAGGTTAAGCCACTCTGCGGTGGCCGCAAGGTAGCCGTCCTGCGCGTGGTACATGCGCTGGAACTGGTGAATTCGCTTTTCATCGTAGGCGAGAATCTGCGAAGTCACACGATACGGTTCCGCCTCGCGCAGTTCACGCTGCCAGGTTACATGACCTTCGACCGCAAACGTCGAACCACCGGTCGTCTCGATGTATGCATCCGTAATGCCCAGTTCCGCCCACAAGGTATCGACGGCCTTGTCGAAGGCCAGCACATAGTATGCGACGTTCATATGGCCGTTAATATCGATCCATTCAGGCAAGACGTTGCCGGAGACAACCGAATAGCCCTGAATAGCATTTTCCGACATCGACTTGCCTTTCAATCCGCTGCCAGTTGCGGCAAGCTGCGAAAATTTTCCAGTGCCGCCGGGTTTGCGAGTGCTTCCGTGTTGCGTACTGGCTCGTCATGCACAATCGATCGCACAGCAATTTCCACTATCTTGCCGCTGCGCGTGCGGGGAATTTCGGCGACCGAGACAATCTTTGCCGGCACGTGCCGGGGCGTGGTGTTGTCGCGGATGACTTTGCGGATTTTTGCCTGTAATTCGTCCGAAAGCGCGATGCCGTCGCGCAGCACAACGAACAGCACAACTCGAACGTCGTCCTGCCAGTTCTGGCCGATCGCGATGCTCTCAAGTACCTCCGGCAGCTTCTCGACCTGCCGGTAGATTTCGGCCGTGCCGATGCGCACGCCACCCGGATTAAGCACCGCGTCGGAGCGACCGTGAATAATCATGCCGCCACTTTGCGTAATCTCGGCAAAGTCACCGTGCGCCCAGACCCCGGGAAATCGCTCGAAATAGGCGGCGTGATAGCGGGCGTTGTGCGGATCGTTCCAGAAACCGACCGGCATGGAGGGAAACGCCTGTGTGCAGACCAGTTCTCCGCGCTCGCCTGTGACCGGCTTGCCGTCATCGTCGAATATCTCTACGGCCATGCCGAGCGCAACGCACTGAATTTCGCCCCGGCGTACCGGCAGCAACGGATTGCCGGTAGCGAAACAGCTGATGATGTCCGTACCGCCCGTGATCGATGACAATTGCACATCCTCGGCGATTGACTCGTACACGTAATCGAAGCTTGCGGGCGCCAGTGGCGATCCCGTCGACAGAACGGTGCGCAGCGAAGCCAGATCGAAGTCGCGTCGCGGATGCAGCCCCGCCTTTTCCTGCGCAGCAATGTACTTCGCACTGGTGCCGAAAACCGAGATTTTTTCTTCTGCAGCGATTCGCCACAGCACGCGGCCGTCCTCGTGGAACGGCGAACCGTCGTACAGCACCAGTGACGCGCCGGTCGCTAAGCCGCTCGCAAGCCAGTTCCACATCATCCACCCGCAGGTGGTGAAGTAAAACAGGCAGTCGCCGGCACCGATGTCGCAATGCAGTACGTGTTCCTTCAGGTGCTGGATCAACGTTCCGCCGGCGCCGTGCACGATGCATTTGGGCACGCCGGTGGTTCCCGACGAGTACAGGATGTAAAGCGGATGATCGAACGGCAGCGACACGAATGACAGGGCAGCATCGGCGACTGCGAAGTCGCGCCACCCGATCGCCGGCAGACCGTCACAGCGGGGCACTTCGCGACCGCTGAATGGAACGACCACGACACTCTGGATGCTGTCAATTCTCTCGACCAGACCGCGCACCGTGGTCATGGAGTCGAAAAACTTGCCACCATAGAAATACCCGTCGGCAGCGAAAAGTATTTTCGGCTCGATTTGCCCGAAGCGATCGGCGACGCCGTTGATGCCGAAATCCGGAGAGCAGGATGACCAGATCGCGCCCCTGCTGGCCGTGGCCAGCATTGCAATGATCGCCTCGGGGCAATTCGGCAGGAACGCGGCAACCCGGTCGCCTTTGCCCACGCCGGCAAAGTCGAGGCCTGCGGCTACACCGGCGACGGCATCGCGCAGTTCGTCAAAACTCAGTACGCGGCGCGCGCCATCTTCGCCGCGAAAAATTAATGCCGTGCGATCGCCGCGGTGGTGCAGCAAATGCGCCGCGAAATTCATTTCTGCTCCGGCGAACCAGCGTGCCGTCGTCATGTCACCGGACTGCTGCAGAACGCTTTCCGCTTCGCGGTCGAATGTTACGCCGCAGAAGCGCGCCAATGCCGACCAGAAATTCGGCGCATCTGCAATCGACCAGCGGTGCAGCGCTGCGTAATCAGGACACTGGCTTGCCCGCATGAAACGCTGCATCGCCGACCGTTGTCGCCGTGGCTCGTCGGGCTTCCAGATTACGGGGTTATCGGTCACGGCATCGTTCATCACAAAAGGACAGGACACTAAACGCAGGGCATTATCGCAACTCCGCCCGTGGCTTGCAGGCCGCGTAACTGTACGGGATTACGGCCAGGCGTCATACTGCTGCCGTCGTCTCAATGACGAGGATGGTTCGCCGATGGGCATGCTGGTGACAGGGCTTCTGGTGTTTTTCGGCGTGCATGCCGTACCGATGCTGAGTGGCATACGGGCGGCGCTCGTCGCACGACTCGGCGAGCCTTTTTACAAGGGACTTTTCTCGATTGCGTCGCTTGCAGGTTTCGTCCTGATAGTACCAGGCTTCTCTCGTACCCCGGTCGTTCCGTTATGGCTGCCACCTCCCTGGTCGCACGGGCTCGCATTGCTCGTTATGCCGGCTGCGTTCATTCTGCTGGTCGCCGCCTATATTCCCGGCAATATCCGGCGCATCACGCGCCATCCGATGTTAGCGGGCATTTTCATCTGGGCTGTTGCCCACCTGATCGCAAACGGCGATCTTGCGTCGCTGCTGCTGTTCGGCACTTTTACCATTTACGCGGTAATCGACATGTTGTCAGCAAGTTTCCGGACAGCTGCGGCATCGAGACCACCCGGCCGTTCGGATAATCATTCTGTCTATATGGATGCCATTACCATTGTAGTCGGCCTGGCGCTGTTCCTGGTCGTGTGGCAGTTCCATGGTGCGCTGTTCGGCGCAGCACTGGCACGATGAAGAGATCTCTGGAAGCGACCACGACCATGCGCGCAGTGCACATCGAGCATCCCGGCGGTCCCGGTGTCCTGCGGCCGGTTTCACTGCCGGTTCCGGCAGCGCGCGACGGCGAAGTCCTGGTGCGTGTTGCAGCGGCCGGGGTCAATCGTCCCGACGTGCTGCAACGACTTGGCAAGTACCCGGTGCCGCCGGACGCCGACCCGTTGCCGGGACTCGAGGTGGCGGGCGAAGTTGCAAGCATTGGGACCAATGTCACCCGCTGGTCGCCCGGTGACCGGGTCATGGCGCTGGCACATGGCGGTGGTTACGCCGAGTATTGCCGCGTGCACGCAACGCATTGCCTGCCGGTTCCCGCACGTATGACAATGATCGAAGCCGCAGCGATACCGGAGACTTTTTTCACCGTCCACTACAACCTGTTCATGCATACGCGACTGAAGGCCGGGGAGACACTGCTCGTGCATGGCGGCTCGAGTGGCATTGGTTCAACTGCGATCCAGCTTGCCAAAGCGGCAGGCGCTACCGTTATCGTAACGGCCGGGAGTGACGAGAAATGCCGCTTCTGCAAAAGTCTCGGTGCCGACTATGCGATCAACTACCGTAAATCTGACTGGCAGCACGAAGCACAAAGCGTGACGCAGCAAGAAGGTGTCGATGTCGTCCTGGATATGGTTGCCGGCTCCTACGCGCAAAAGAATATCCAGCTGCTGAAACGGGATGGCCGCTACGTGATTATCGCCTTTCTCGGCGGCTCATCGGCCGATCTCGATCTGCGCGCCGTGGTGATCAATCGGCTGACCGTCACCGGCTCAACGCTGCGGCCACAATCCATCCGCGAGAAGGCAGCGATCGCGACCAGCCTTGAAGCTGCCGTGCTGCCTTTACTCGAGGACGGCAGCGTGAAACCAGTCATCGATTCTGTTTTTCCTCTCGAACGTGCGAGTGACGCGCACGAGTTGATGGAGAGCAGCCGACACATGGGAAAGATCGTTCTTACCGTCGGAACGGCTGCGTGAGGCGCCGTCATTGAACAACGTGTGGGTCCTCATCGCCATCGTCCTCGCCACAGGAATTGCCGTCACGGTGTACACGCGTCGCAACAAGGGTGAGCATCCGATGCCGGACATCCTGCGACCCGGCAAACCGCTGCCGGAGTTTCGCGCGTTCGATGAACAGGGCAACCCCTTGCGGTCGACACAACTGGCAGGTACGCCGGCGGTCATCCTGTTCGTCCGTGGCAGCTGGTGTCCATTCTGCAACGAGCAGGTGGAACATCTCACCGGATTCTACAAGGACATAGTCAACCTCGGCGCGAGGCTGATTCTCGTAACACCGAAGCCGCTACAAACGACGCGCCGCGTGGCGCGATTCTTCGAGGTTGAGTTCGAATTCTGGCTGGATGAGTCGCTGGACGCTGCAGAGAACCTCGGCCTGTTGCATAAGGCGGGTGTGCCGCAGTCTTACCGCAGGGAATACGGCGACGACACGATCTGGCCGGCTGCGCTGGTGGTCGATCGCAGCGGTATAATTCGCTTCACGGCGCTGTCAAAGCATGTGTCGGATCGACCCGATCCACAGGCTTTGCTGGTAGAGCTGCGCAAAATCCAGTGAGCGAAGTCGCCGCGGCGGTCAACCTTTCGCCGTTGCAATAATCGTCCGCGCCTGCTCGTCGGCGATCAGATTGGTGGGTCGGCCAGTCGCCGCTGCCTCTCCAAAAATGCGCGTCAGTCGCGGGCCGATTGCAGCAACCAGCTGCATTACCGTTTGGTCGTTGCCCTGGCCGTGATACTCGCAAGCCACGTTGATTATTCCTCCACCGTTGATGACGTAATCGGGCGCATACAGAATGCCCGCATCCATCAGTCTCTGGCCATCGGCGCGCGTTTCGAGCTGATTGTTGGCCCCACCCGCAACGATTGGCGCCTGCAGCCTCGCAATCGAATGTTCGTTCAGAATCGCCCCCAACGCACACGGCGACACGACATCGACTTTCTGGAACAGAATCTCGTCGAGCCCAACGGCTCTGGCGCCGAATTCACGGCAAACAGCTTCTGTGCGCGCGACATCCATGTCCGCAACGACCAGTTGCGCGCCCGCCTCCGCGAGATAGCGACACAGGTTATAACCGACGTTGCCCACACCTTGCACCGCAACGGTCAGACCGGCGACCGATTCGCGCGACAGACGAAAACGTGCGGCGGCCTCGATACCCGTGAAAACGCCAAATGCCGTTTTCGGCGATGGATCGCCGCCCGCCATGCCTTCTTTTTTCGGCAGGCCCGATACGTAGCGCGTGCTACGCGCAATCGTCTGCATGATCTTGACGGTCATACCGACGTCTTCCGCCGTAATGTACTGCCCGTGCAATTGCTCGACGAATACTCCGAAGCGCTCGAACAGGGCGTCGCTGCCCGAAAAATCGGCCGATTTCAGAATCACCGCCTTGCCGCCACCAAACCTGAGTCCGGCCATCGCGTTCTTGTAGCTCATACCCTGAGACAGTCGCAGCACATCGTGCAGCGCCGCATCGTCCGACGCGTATTGCCACAGGCGACAGCCGCCAGCGGCGGGTCCCAACGCCGTCGAGTGAATGGCAATTATGGCCTTGAGGCCGGTCGCGGCATCGCGACAAAAAATTACCCGTTCGTGATCATCGAAAGCCGGATCGTCAAAAGCAGCCATCATTCAGCCTGATTGTGCGTAATGGTATTTAGGGTCTGTTGACCATTATCGGGCCAACGCGTCGGGCCGACGCGGCGGCGGCCAACCCTGAGGCGCTGGCCGGTCATGGCGCGCGGATTCTAACAGGATATGGCAATCGGTCGCGGCTTTCCGTGTCGCGTGTCACTTCGGGTGTCGCGGTAATAGCATTGGGACTAGCGATGAGGGGTGGTCGCGTGTTTCGGCCTCAGCCGATTTCCGGAGAGCCACTCAACTGCCTTCCCCGCCCTTTTGGGGGTGCGGAAACATATCAGACTCATCTTCGCCTTGACGAGGCTTGAGGCAGGCAAAATCTTTTTCGACCAGGATGGTAAGCGAGGCATTATCGTTCATATTATCGCTCAACTTATCGCTGCCGGTAATGGATACCTGCTCGCTGCGCGCCCATGCGCGCACTTCGGCATGCGGGATGACCACGACAATCCGTGCAGAATCGAATCGAGCCTCTACGGTGTGCGCCTGTGGCGAGCTTCTGACCGCGTACTGCAGGCACGCGCCGCCCGGAAACAAAGCGGATGCCCTGACCTCACCGTCGTCGCTCAATTGATCGACTTCCGTGCGGGTCAATCGCAGTCGTATCGAGTTGTCCTGAATGCGCAGTTTCAAGGTATCTCACAGCCGGTTATGCTCGTGTCGCGATTTAATCACGAATCGGCTTGCGCCTCCTATCTCTGGCTACGGACAGTCCGCTTTTGATCACCGACGCTATCTTCTATATTGCGGCGATACCCGCCGTCCTGCTGCTTGGTATATCGAAAGGCGGTTTCGGCGGCGGGCTGGGCATTCTGGCGGTGCCCATCATCGCGCTGGTCATTTCACCAGTGCAGGCGGCAGCCATCCTGCTGCCCATTTTGTGCCTGATGGACCTGGTCAGTCTTTGGGCCTGGCGCGGGCGCTGGGTCCTCCCGGAACTGCGTCTGCTGTTGCCCGCTGCACTGCTTGGCATCGGCGCCGGCACAATCATGTTCGGCATGTGGAGTCCGGCGCACATTCGACTCATGTTGGGGGTGATAGCGATCGCATTTACAGCCAATCACTGGTTGCAATTGCTGCTGCGGCCCGGCACAACAGGACAGCCGTTTCCACCGTTATTCGGTGTCGCCGCTGCCATCACTGCCGGCTTCACCAGCTTCGTCGCACATGCAGGAGGACCGCCGATCAACATGTACCTTCTGCGCCGCAATCTCGATCGAACGGCATTCGTGGCAACGACGGTCGTATTCTTTACCGTCGTCAACTACGTGAAGCTGATTCCCTATGGCTGGCTCGGCCAGCTCGATACCACCAATCTGCGAACGTCGCTGGCGCTGGCACCTTTGGCACCCGTCGGCATCGCACTTGGCGTCTGGTTGCACAACCGCGTCACGGACCGCCTGTTTTTCCACATCGCCTACACGATGTTGTTTCTTGTCGGAATCAAGCTGGTTTATGACGGGCTTTCCGGCCTGCAACTGACTGGCGCCTGATGCCGCGCGAACAACGCGCAGCAAAGCCTTCGCAATACTTTTTCAAACATCGCGGTGTTTCGTGGCGGCGCAAACGGAAGCTGCGCCGCATGAACAGCCAAATCGGTCAGTGACGCCTATTCGGCCATTACATTTTCGGCCTGGGGGCCTTTCTGTCCCTGGGTTACTTCCATGGAGACTTTCTGTCCTTCCTTGAGCGACTTGAAGCCTTCCATCTGAATTGCACTGTGATGGACGAATACGTCGGCTCCGCCCTCACGCTCGATGAAACCGAACCCCTTGTCGTCGTTGAACCATTTGACGGTTCCAACTACTCTTTCACCTGCCATATCAACCTCGCAAAAATCACACCGGTCGCAACCGTTTCTCAAGCATGCCTGCCTTGCGGTGAGGCAGTCTTCATCTTACATCCAAACGCCACCGGTGGCGCACAAATCATTTGTTAATCACACCCCGGCGAATCTGGTCCAATTCCAGGGACTCGAACAACGCTTTGAAATTGCCTTCGCCAAAGCCTTCATTCCCCTTGCGCTGGATGATCTCAAAGAAAATCGGGCCGATGACGTTACGCGTAAAAATCTGCAGCAACAGGCCCTGATCGTCCCGCGGCGCACCGTCGATCAGGATGCGGCGTTTGCGCAGCTCTTCCAGTGATTCGCCATGGCCGGGCACACGCGTTTCGATCAGCTCATAATAGGAATCGGGCGTATCCTGCAGTGCGACGCCGTTTGCCGCCAGACTATCGACCGTGCGGTATATGTCGTCGGTGCCGAGTGCGATGTGCTGGATACCCTCGCCCTTGTAGTCGCGCAAATATTCTTCGATCTGGCTTTTTTCATCCTGGCTTTCGTTAAGCGGAATACGGATCTTGCCGCATGGGCTCGTCATCGCTTTTGAAAACAGTCCGGTGTGCTTGCCTTCTATATCGAAATAGCGGATCTCGCGAAAACTGAACAGGCGCTGGTAGAAGTCTGCCCACACTTGCATTTGCCCGCGGTGTACGTTGTGGGTCAGATGGTCGATATAAGTCAGGCCGGTATCCAGCTCGGCAGAGCGCTCGCGCCAACCCGGCTCATAGCGAAAGTCAACGTCATAAATGGAGCTGTCGCCGTAGCGATCGACCAGGTACAGGCGACTGCCGCCGATGCCTTCGATGGCCGGTATGTTGAGTTCCATCGGTCCGGGATCCCCCGGTACGGCCGTGGCACCGAGATCAAGCGCACGATTCAGGGCAAAGTTTGCGTCTTTGACCCGAAACGCCATGGCGCAGGCACAAGGCCCGTGCAGACGCGCGAACTCCTGGGCGAAACTGTCCGGTTCCGCATTGATGATGAAGTTGATGTCACGCTGCTTGTGCAGAGTTACGTCTTTGGAACGATGGTGCGCGACAGCCGGCAAGCCCATGCGTGAAAAGAGGGTGCGCAGCAGCTCGGCATCCGGCGCTGCATATTCGACGAACTCGAAGCCGTCCGTGCCCATGGGATTGGCAGTTTCGGGATTGGCAGTTTCGCTTATGCGATCCGATGTTTGAGCTGTGGTCATGGTGCTGCGACGATTCCCGTTGATCTGCACGACCCGACGCCGTGCGTATCCGCGAAATACTAGCGCGTCCGCCGGTGGTTAACCGTGCAAATACCCGACACGTTCCCGTATTATGCGCAGGAAACAGTCGTATTTGAGAATAATGCCGAGGTTTCCTGCGATGCTGGATGCGATTGACCGAAAAATCCTGCGCGAGCTTCAGTCCGACGGACGATTGCCCTGGGTCGACCTTGGCGAACGCGTCAACCTGTCCGCCAGCGCCTGCCAGCGGCGCGTGCAAGCGCTGATCGAGCGCGGCGTCATCGACCGGGTTGCCGCACAGATCAATCCCGAAGCGCTCGGCTTCGAGGTCGAGGCATTCGTGTCTGTGTATGTCGATCGCCAGGACGTCAAGCTCGCGCAACAGTTTCGGGCAGCCATTCGCAAGTATCCCGAAGTCCAGGCCTGTCACATGATGACCGGACAGGTCGACTACCTGTTACGCGTCATTGCCAAAGACCTGAAATCCTATGGTCGCTTCGTCGAAGAGAAAATTCTTGGTATGCCAGGCGTAAAAGATGCGTCGTCATCGATCGTGCTGGATCGCATCAAGACCAGCTCGCTCGATTTGCCCTAGAACCAACGGCGCTTGGTCAGCGGGCGCTGTCGTCGCGGTCGGGGTGTTTCTAATCGGTCTCGACCGCCGGGGAACCCTTTGACGCAATGGCTCCCTGCGGTCCGCTTTATTTGCGCCAAAGGGTTCCCCACCGGTCGAGACCTTACGTCGTGGTTCGCTGCTGGCCACGCTATCCCCCGACCCTCGATGACACGTTGTCCTCAGGGCGTAGCCGGGAGCGAGACGCGTCCGGTCTGGTGTTCGGGAGGTCCTTTGGCGGAAATAAAGCGGACCGCAGGGAGCCATTCC
>JBBDJJ010000006.1:0-46454 GCA_040879925.1 Woeseia sp.
GGAAGCCACCAGGGAGCCATTGCGTCAAAGGGTTCCCCGGCGGTCGAGACCGATTCGAGCCACCGAATCGCCCCCGACAGCGCCGCCGGTAACCGCTAAGTAAGTACCATCGGCCCCAAGCCGTTGAACTGCCAATCCCTTCACACTGCAGCAGCCATGAATGGGCTATCGTGAAGTACTTGCTGTCCTATCGGCCAGCCCGAGACTGCAATTCCGGAGCACTGTTATATGAACCAGCTTTTGAAACGTCGATTGCGTGACAGGACAAGTGGACCGGCCACTCTGATCAGTGAAGGTTGCAAGATCACGGGTACGCTTTCAGGGAGCGGCGACTTCATGATCAGCGGCGAAGTCGAGGGGGACTGCGACCTGTCCGGTTCCGTATCGATTACGCGCCAGGGCATATGGAAGGGCAAGCTGAAAGCGCGTTCTGTCATTATTGCAGGTACCGTCGATGGAGACATCGAGGCCAACGGTCGTGTTGAGATTGGCAACACGGCCCGTATTACCGGCACAGTCAGCGGTGAGGCGATCGCTGTTGCGGAAGGTGCTGTTGTCGAAGGATCCATGAAGACGACCGGACGCGCCGCCCCTATCGAGTTTATCGAGAAACGGGGATCGAGCGAGGACAACTACGGCGACCGTTAGTCCAGCGGTAGCCCGCTCGCCTCAAAACCCGTCCGGTTCGAGAGTAATTTCAACGCGGTTGTTTGCCAGGGCGACTTCGTTCCATTCGCCAGCCGACACTCCCGCTATTAGCGGCGGATAGTCAATTAACGGAGCGGCATTGCCGCGGGCGGTAACAACATAACGAATTTGTCCCGCGGTCTGCTCCTCGATGACGTTCAGGAAATTGGCGAACGCTACCGATTGTCGCGAGGCAAAGGCCAGCGAATCATCGCTACCAAGCCCGATTCTTTCGCAGTCCCTGGCTTCCGCCTCAGCCGACGCAGGAACGAGGCCTCCGTTGCCGCTCACCATCGTGCAGAAATCACCGACGTGGGTCTCGAGCAATACTTGTCCTGAGTAGCCCATACCAAGCAAGCGTTCATTCAATTCTTCGACCATTGCGAGCCGCCTGTCTCCCAGCGGTAATTCCCCAAACGGATACTGCGCAGCCAGATTGACGGCCCATTCCATGGCATTCAGTGCCTCCAGAAAAGTCGAACTGTACGATTCCTGGTAGTTGCTGAGACGTCGCTGAACTTCTATTGTTCCGTCCGCTTGGAAAGTACGCTGCTGTTCAAGTGCGGCCAACAAAGTCGCGGTTTGTTGCCGCTCTTGCTGCCAACTCTGTTCGCTTTGCCAGTAGAGCCAGCCAAAAACAGCGATAACCACAGCCATTAACGCAATTGCGATACGGGCTGCAGTCGGCACGTTTTTATCTGCCCGATCCCGCGACTCCTTCTCGTCTTCGTTTGGTTGCACGCGAATTTCATCGGCAACACGCGTGGCAATCGCTTCGTAGCTGTCCAGGAGGTCGCGCCGAATCACGGCGCGTTGTTGATCGAACAGGTCCTGAATGAGTTCGCGCAGATCGTGATCGAACTTTTCGAGGCCTGGAATCTCAGCAGCTGTCTCGTCTCGGCCGGATTCCATCGTCGCGACTTCCCGGACAGCTCGCTGTCCTATGACGCGCAGGGACTCAAGAACCTTGGATACCTCAACCGGCTCTACCTCTTTAGGCAATACGCCGACAGCACCGAGCGCGCGTGCTTGTCCGACGTAAACCTCGCCCTTCTGCGATGTATACATCATGATCGGAATCGTGGCGGTGTCGGGATTGTTCTTGATCGCGGTCACAGCCTCGAATCCGTCCATCCCCGGCATGAGGTGATCCATGAAGATAACGTCAGGACGGTGGTCGTTCAGATATTCGAGCGCCGATTCGGCAGACTCAACCGTCGCCACATCGAGGTCGTGCACCTCAAGCATGCGACTCAGCACGACGCGTGCCGATTTCGAGTCGTCGACGATTAACGCGCTTTTTCTCACCCTGGGTCCTCGTGCGCCGCCAAACCCCGACTTTGTTTGGGCGCGTACAATATTACCCGTAATCAGGTCACGTTTAGCGCAGCCTATCCGTAACTGGCGCCCGGACCGGAAATTCCGGATTACTTCAGATTCCCGCCAGTTGACTGTATATGGGTATAAAAGTGCATTTAACACCTCATTTTGCAACTTGGCGTCTGAATGCTGGCCTGGGATACTGGCTCCACGCTCAGGGTCGGGCGCGATGTGACACGTGGCAAACGCTTGCCTGGGAGCGATGCGCCGCCTGACCCGGCAAGGAAACCGTTGCTTTGGCGAATTCCCGTGGTGCTACACTAGGGTTCATCGATACAAGTCGGGTTTTACGCCATTTTGTCTAAGCGGCAGACTACCTCGGCGCGCAATAACAGTCACAGGCCGGCCTGCTGCTGGTATTACGCCGCAAAAGGAATGCTGCCGTTGCCACGATGTGCGCAACGCACGAGTTGTGTCGGAGCAATCATAATAACAAGAATGGACGGACGACCTGGTTCACGCGCAGCGCGTATCTGCACCGGTCGTCGGAGTCTCGAATGCGGATGACCGGCAGCATCTTACCCAGGTATCTACTACTCGCGTCGACGTTGTCGCTGATCGTCGTTGGAATATTACTGACGATGTTCTATGGGCAATATCGTTGGCTGGCGCGCGGCATGATGGAAACCAGCGTCGCAGAGCTTGACGCCAGTCTCGCAGCAAGCTTCGAGGGTCGCGCACGCGCCCAGTTGTACCGAATTGCGGACGAGATTACAGACCGTGTTGGCGATCAGGCCGGCGAAGCCGATTCCGTAAACGGCGCGGCTATCATCGCCGGCATTCTCGGGCGAGCCGTTCGCAGCAATGAGAACCTTACCGGCCTGCGCTATGAAAGCGAACAGTTTGCAGTTGTCGAAACAGGGGATACAGCAGTCCTTTCGAGTGTCCAAGGCGCCACTGAATGGCAGGACGATCGGCTATATCTAACCTATCCGGTTATTCAGAACGAGGTTCAGTTAGGACAACTGACCAGCAGTTTCTTACTGAACCGGCTGTATGAAGAATCGCAGGCATTTGAACAGCGCCTTGTCGCCCTCGAGAAAGATTACTTTCTTGGCTCGCTCTGGTGGGTCGGTGGTGCAGCGCTATTGGCTTTCATACTTTGCATAACGGTTATTTGGACAATCGCCCGTTCGCAGACTCGCCGCATTCATGAACTAAAGGTCCAGGCCGAGAAAATGAGCGAAGCCAATTTCGGCGAGCCATTGCCTGTTTCCAAACATGATGAACTTGGAAATCTCGCCGGGGTGTTCAATGAAATGCGTGAGAGGCTAAGGCGAACCACGCTTTCTCGAAATTACGTTGACCGCGTCCTGGCGAGCATGAACGAAGCCGTCATTGTGACTGACCCGACCGGGCTAATCACGCGAGTCAACGAAGCCACTTTACGCATGTTGAATTACGGCGACGGCGATCTGGTTGGACAGCCCATCGAACGTATCATCGACAGCCAGAAGGGCACCTCGCTTGCTTTCGACTTGCCGACAGGCCTGCCACGCGAAGCATTTCTCCTGACCCGGACCGGGGAATCCGTACCGGTATCGTATACGGGCTCGACAATTACCGAGGGTGACGGATCCAGCGGCGATCGCATTTTTGCCGCCCAGAACATTACGGAACGCCGCCGTGCAGAACAAAGAATTCGTTACCTGGCGCGCATTGATGCACTAACCAAGGTGCCGAATCGCATGCAGTTTCAGCATTTACTGCAGCGAGCTATTGCGAGAGCGCGTAGAACTCGCAGAACCTTGTTTCTTTTCTACATTGATATTGACCACTTCAAGGATATTAATGACACCTTCGGCCATCTGGCTGGCGATACCACACTTGAGACCGTTGCCGATCGACTGACCGCCGTGCTGCCAGAAGACTCCATCATCGGCCGTTTGGCAGGAGACGAATTCGCGGTAATCGTGGATGGTGATGACGCGAGTGAAGATCACAAGCGTCGTCGCGATAAACTGGCGCGCTCCCTGCTCGACCGGCTCGCAGATCCGTTTTATGTCCAGGGCCATGAAGTTTTCATGACGGCAAGTATGGGAATAGCGTGCTATCCGGACGATGCAGCAGACGTCATTGACCTGATCCGCAATGCCGATGCCGCCTTGTATCATGCCAAGAAGAACGGCGGAAACATCTACTCCTACTATATTCCGGAGATGAACGAGGCTGCCGTCGAGCGCCTGATGACAAAGAGCAAACTGAAACGGGCCTTCGAGCGCAATGAACTGCTGGTCCACTATCAGCCGAAATACAACCTGGTAACTGGTGAGGTCAATGGCGCTGAGGCGCTGGTCCGTTGGGAACTTCCTGAACGCGGCATTATTCTGCCGTCCGATTTCATCCCGATCGCCGAAGAAACCAATCTCATTGTGGAGATCGGTGAATGGGTACTGGAGCGTGTTTGCGAGGACTTCCGTTACTGGCAACGCTCGGTCAGTAATCCAGGCAGGGTTTCCGTCAATCTTTCCCTGAAGCAACTCCGCCAGCCAAACTTCATCAATCGAATCAACGCCATTCTCCAGAAGTTTGAAGTGTCGCCTACTTCTCTCGAGCTGGAGATCACTGAAACTACACTTATGGAGAATCCGGGTCGCACTATCAAGCTACTTGATGAGCTATACGCGCTTGGCTTGCATTTGGCGATTGACGATTTTGGTACCGGCTACTCATCATTAAGTGCCTTGCAGCAGTTTCCGATCAGCACCCTCAAAATCGATAAATCTTTTGTGAAGGATGTTGCAATCAATGCTGACGATGCGACTATTGTGGGCACCATAATCCATATGGGGCGCAGTCTGAAAATGGACGTGGTTGCCGAAGGAGTCGAAACCGAGGAACAGCTGGCATTCCTGCAAACCCTTGATTGCACGTACGTTCAGGGGCTTCTGTTTGGAGACCCGATGAGTTCGGACAGTTACCTGGAACTTCTCCTGGCGCAACTCGAAGGGACAGATTCCTATCGCGCCTTGTTCGCCTGACTGTTACTTCCGGACATCTCTCGCTGCCCCGCAGATTACATTCAAGCACCAGTCATACCCATAAGTTGCTGACATTTTTGTCGTTTTTTTCCGTGCTTCACTCTTCATAGTTGACATGCTTAAATATTGGTAGATGCATGCACTGCAAGCACTGTTTTTTGTATATTTCCCCATTCAGGATTCCACATTATCAAGGGTACCGGACACCATGAAGAGATCCTTTATACTCGTTGTTACCATGTCGCTGTTCCTCTCAGCACAGGCTTCATTCGCATGTAACTATCCGCAGCGCGTAGATATACCGAACGGGGCAATCGCCACCCAGGATGAAATGATCGGCGGTCAAAGCGAAGTCAAGCAGTATGTGGCGGCGATGGAAGCGTACCTTGAGTGCATTCTCGAGGAGGAGAAGGCAGCGCGTGCGGCTATCGAGGATCTGACACCGGAGGTGGAACAGCAGCGCGAAGACATGCTGACCAAAAAATACAATGCAGCGGTGGACGAGATGGAGAAAGTAGCCGCGAACTTCAACAATGAAGTGCAGGCTTACAAAGGCCGCAATAACTGATCGCACTTACTTGCTGAGATCCGGACAGCTTTTGGGGTTACGCAGCGGATGGCGAAGCACTTGCGCGCTGCGGACCATTGATCAAGACCTGGATCAAGACCTGGATCAAGACCTGGATCAAGACTTGGATCAAGACTTGGATCAAGACCTGGATCAGACCATGGATCCGGGCTTTACGAATCTGTCCACCGTCGAGTTGACAGGAGTTTTTTTCACTGCCAGCACAGTTCCCGTGACAATTGAAGGCGGTTAAAGGCTATCGATCTGTTTTCTGAGATCGTACCGAGTCTCCGGATTCTCAGTGATGATTCGCTCCAGGACCCGGACGCGCTCCTCAAGGGCATCGATTTTCGCCAGGGTCCCCGCGAATTCGTCGTCGGATGAGCCTTGCTCCCGCTTATGGTCAAGGTAGCTCTGAAAAATTTTGACGCATGCGCCGATCGCAACCACTAGTAGCACAAAGGTAAATACGCCATTCATTTGATTTTCCTTTATGTCGTGTTATCTGTGCCCGGCAACGGTCAAAGTTTCCGGAATTCCTGATCCAGATCGAACCTTGATGACGTCACGTATCGTTCAAGTTTAGCCAAGCGCCCGTCCAAAGCCTGGAAACGTCGCCTCACGTCGCCCAGCGTCTCGCGCGGCGAGGAACGCAATGCCCGTCGAAACTCCGGGTCAAACTTGGGCAGCTGGTCGTTGGGTGGCGCCGATGGAACAAGAAAGACAGTACCGAAGTATGCGAGCAAGGTCACGGGTGTAGCCATAAAGAAGGCGATCACAGCCAATATTCGGGTGACTTTCAGGTTGAAGCCGAAATAGTCGGCCAGTCCGGCGCAAACGCCGGCAATCATTGCTCGATCACGATTTCGGAAGAACCGTCGGCGGCGAATGGAATCGTAGTCGCTCATGAACGGCTCCAGCGATCATGTCCTGAATTCCGACGCCAGAACTCGTACTCCTGGCAGCGTCCGGCATAGGTCAATGGCTTGACGCGAAAAAGCAACGTGGCTGCGATGTAGGCAAGTACGGTCGGCCAAAAGAATATGACCAGGCTGATGAGCGTAATGATTCGCACCGTTCCGGTCCGAAAATTTACAAACTCGGAAATTCCTGCACACACACCGAAGATCCAGCCGTTTTCGCGGTCGCGATAGAGTCCGCGCAGCGGGCTTTCGTCGCGGTGATACGATGCACTGCTCATTGCCTTCTCCTCCATTCCGGCGATTCGTTGTCGAGTATTGTTTCCAGGGATTCCAGTCTTTCCTCAAGTCTCTGTGACAACTGCCATAGGTCCTCCAGCATTTGTTCATCGCCGCCGGAAATCTCCCTCGACTGCTTCCACTTTGTAATAAAGTGCAACACAATGAATAAGGGTGCCGGAACGGCAATAAAGACAATCAGCGCTACCCCAATCAACTCACTCACTAACGTCTCCGCTTAGTTGTTATTAGCCTTGGCAGTGTTCGCGGCAGCCACTCTTCGCTTCAGGTCATCGAGTTCCCGTGCCACCGATTCTTCAGCTTCCAGACCTGAAAATTCCTGGTGCAGATCCTTGGGTAGGCCGAGATCGTATGCCTCGATCCGTCCTTCGACATCGTCAATCCGCCGTGTGTACTGCTCGAAACGAACCAGGGCATCGTCGATTTTATAATCATGTATTTTCTTGCGTGCCGCCAACCGGCTGTTCGCCGTCTTGTGCCGTGCCAGTAGCGACTTCTGCCGCGCCTTCGCATCCTGCAGCTTGCTTTCCAGCCTCGCGATATCGCTGTTCAGCTTGGAAAGGCCCTCGTCGACACTCGCATAGTCGCCTTTGATTGCCTCCGAGGCTGCGCCGGAGCGGCTCTTCTCAATCAGAGCCGCTTTGGCCAGGTCCTCTCGTCCCTTGCGCATAGCGAGCTCAGCCTTGATGTCCCATTCCTCCAGTTCACGCTCCAGCGCGGCCAGTTTGCGGTTCAGATCTTTCTTATCAGCTATGGATCGGGCAGCCGCAGAGCGCACTTCGACGAGCGTATCTTCCATCTCCTGGATCATGAGGCGAACGATCTTTTCGGGATCCTCGGCCTTGTCCAGTATGGCGTTGATATTCGAGTTCACGATATCGCTGAATCTCGTGAAAATTCCCATGGCATGTTCCTCTGGTTAACGTGGGGTCTGACCCCAACATTGCAGGTTCCATGCCAATGGCTGGAGACATTCGTAACTATCTGACTTAAAAAGAGTAAATGGGTATCAGAAGGGTTTATCGGATTAGCTTAATTATGCGATTACTGCTAGTTATTATCATTTTTAACCATTATTTGGTTAAATAAACCAATGAACGAGCAGCGACCCACGCAGTCCATCATCGGCGAGGCTCCGGCGTTCCTTGAGATGCTGGAGCATGTTTCGCGTGCGGCGCCACTCAACAAACCGGTTCTTGTCGTAGGCGAACGCGGCACCGGCAAGGAATTGATCGCTTCACGACTGCATTTCCTGTCGCAGCGCTGGGAGCAGCCCTTGGTCAAGGTCAATTGCGCCGCACTGACTGAGTCGATCCTGGAGTCGGAACTATTCGGACACGAGGCAGGTGCATTTACCGGCGCGGTTAAGGCACACGTCGGTCATTTCGAGCGTGCCGACGGCGGCACACTTGTGCTGGACGAGTTGGCGACGATATCCCTGCGTATGCAAGAAAAGATACTGCGTGTGATCGAGTACGGTGAACTGACTCGCGTTGGTGGCAGCGATACGACCCAGGTCGATGTGCGAATCGTCGGCTCCACCAACGCGAACCTCGAGGCACTTGCCGCCGATGGTCGCTTTCGCGAGGATTTGCTCGACCGGCTGGCGTTCGATGTAATTACCGTTCCGCCGTTACGTGAACGCCTGGAAGATATTCTGCCGCTGGCTTACGGGTTTGCCGTGAATATGGTCAGCGAATTGAAGCGGCGATTCTTTCCCGGCTTCAGTCCTCGTGCTGCCTCTACGTTGTTGCGACACCCATGGCCCGGAAACGTTCGCGAACTGAAAAATGCGGTTGAACGTTCTGTATATCGCGCTGCCGATGAAACGAGCCGGATCACTCGCATCGCATTCGACCCGTTCGATTCACCCTTTCGCATGCGCGATGAGCGCAAGCAGATTGCGGAAGTCGCAAGTCGCATACCATTGTCCGAATCAGTGCAGCTGCCAACAGACCTTATCCAGCGGGTTAACGAAACGGAAAAGGAACTGTTATACGCCGGTCTGGAAAAGGCGCGTTACAATCAGCGTGTGGCGGCGGATATTCTCGGTCTCAGCTACCATCAGCTGCGCGGAAAGATGAAAAAGCATGGCCTGACAGCGGCTCGCAATGAGGATTGATCGAAGCGGCCTGCGGGCATGGATGCCCCGCCGCGTCAATCGCGTTAGCGATTGATAACGCGGGAGAAAGGGCGACGCTTCCCTTTGCCCTTTCGACTCTGCAGAAGTCCGGGATGGACTTGTGCAGAGATTCTCTAGGTTTCGTCGCGGTAGCGCCGCACATAAATTGCGGCAAGTACGAACAAACCGCAGACGGCGACGCCAAGCCACAGTGCAGGACTACTGAAAAATCGGGACAAATCGAGCAACGGCAGCAAGCTTATGCTCGGCGCTTCGCCTGCAGCCATTTTCTCGCCCTTATAGAACAGCAGGTCGCCGGTATCGAGGCCCTGGAATAAGGGCAGCTTGCCTGTGCGCACAAACAGGGCCTCGGCCAGCAAGGTACTGCCCACCAGGGTCTTCTCGAGCATCGGCAGGATGAAGATTGGCAGGAACGCGACCAGGAACGGTGAGCGCTTGGTAAACGCGGAAACAAACAGGAACCAGCCGATGAAAGGCGACAGCCAAAGTGGCAGAGCCAGCAACACGACGAGCGTAGCTACCCAGTTGTCAATGAACGGTGTTGCACTCCAGATCAGATGCGCGGCGTTTGCGCCACGCCACTCGATCCACAGGCTGGTCAACGAAAGAACGACAATGTGTGTGACCATGATTGCGGCGAAAGAGACGAGCGGTACAACGAATAAGGCCGTGATCAGTTTGGACAGCACGGTCTCGGAGTCGGTACACGGGATTGAACGCCAGAAAAGGATGCTTCGATCCTTGCGCTCGGTGTAGAGCGCATCGAGTGCGTAGAAAATTGTCAGGATCCACATTGAGATGGCAAACAGGCTGGATATTCCGGTCATCAGCACACTGACAGCGCCGGACCGCTCGGTCTCACCCAGTACCGATGCACCAAGGATTACGTTGTCCACAGCCTGATCGAACGTGGACACCACTACGTGGCCGGTTACCGCCATCAGCGATACGAGCAGTCCGATAACCGCCGGCGTCACCAGAATCGAACGATGTTCCCAGAGTTCTCGTCTCAGCAATATGGCCTGGCGGGCAATCATGCTGGCGCGCCCTTGATCTTGGCGACGAAGAGATCGGCAATCGCAGGTGTACGCAGGTCGCCCAGGCCTTGCAGTTGTTCGCGGCCAACGCCTTCGAAGGTTAAGATCTTTTTTCCGAACACATCCCGTTCAAAGATTGGCTTAAATCGTCGTGCCCTTTCGGCGTTCTCACCGGATGTCATCAGTTCCACGTAGCGCTCAGGGAGGGCATCCATTCCAGCCTGCAATACAATCCGCCCGTCATTGATGAACATGACGTCCGTCAGCAGATGCTCTATTTCTTCGACCTGATGGGTGGTAATCAGAATAGTTCTTTCCCCGTCGAAATAGTCGTTGAGCAAATTGGTGTAGAACTCTTTGCGGAAAATGATATCCAGTCCGATTGTCGGCTCATCGAGAACCAACAACTTTGCATCTATCGCCACGATGATCGACAGATGGAGCTGCGTGATCATGCCCTTTGAAAGCTCACGTACTCTGGCATCGCGGCGGATCTTGGTCCTTGCCAGCAACTCGTCAGCGCGAGCGCTCGAAAAGTGCGGATGCACTGTTTCCACGAAATGCAGGAGCTGCGACACACGAATCCAGCGCGGCAGGACCGCAACATCCGCGATAAAGGAAATTTCGCGCATCAGCTCCTTGCGCTGTCGGAATGGATCGAGACCCAGCACAGAGAGTGATCCCTGGCAGTCGGTCAGTCCAAGTACCGCTTTGAGGAGCGTAGTCTTTCCGGCACCGTTGGGTCCAATAAGCCCCATGATTCGGCCCTTCGCGATATCGAAACTGACGTCGTCGACGGCAGGTACTTTGCCGTAATACCTGGACACGTTCCGCGCACTGACCACGCTATTCATTTCGATCCCCCTTCCCGGACTTGTCAGGCTGGCCGGTGCCGTCCTGCAGGGACTGGAGGTCAAGCCCCAGCCGCTCGATGGTGGCTGCAATCCGTGGCCACTCTGTCTCGACGAAGCGCTGCCTTTCGTCCTTCAGCAGCCGCTTGCGGGCACCGTCCGTGACGTACATTCCGAGACCCCTTTTCTTCTCGACGAGCCCCTCTTCGACCAGTTCCTGGTACCCTTTGAGCACCGTCAACGGGTTGAGGCGATACTCCGCGGCGACGTTGCGGACGGAAGGCAGCGCATCTCCGTCCTTCAGAGCGCCTTCGAGAATCATGGCGACCACACGATCGCGCAGTTGGCGGTAGATCGGCAGATCGTCGCTCCATTTGGGATCCATCGCGTATCCGGTGCCCGTCATTGTTTGTTGTGGCCGCACAGTGTCCCGCTGACCGGCATGACGCCGGCACGGAACGCTATGTTAGCAGGCAGACTCTGAAAATCCGGCAGAGAATCAGAGCGGCTCATTGGCAACCGGCCGGGCCCCGTGAACAGGCGAAGGGGTCGAGGAAAATGTGCTGGCGTCGGCATCGACCGTACTACGGCGCGTGCGACACCCGGTGCTCCTGGAAAAGTCGCGGTCGATCTGTTCCTCCGTACTCGTATGAAACGCGGTCGAGACGCGAATCTCCGGGTGCAGATTTGCACGCGCCTGGTCGGCAACGAGTGCCGCTGCAAGCAGCACAATCAGGCACAGGGAAACAAGATAATTGGGAATTCGGGTGATCCGTGCGTGCATCGCAAATGTCTCCGGCGCTATGCCTCGCTGGCATGGTGACATGGTGTTATAGTTAACTATAACACTAAATTCACTTTTGGCAAGTACGCAAGGCGCTTCCGGCTAATGCCGGGCCGCCAGACTGATAGAATCCGGGCCTGCCGGGCGAATTGGCATGGCGGTCAGGCCCGTTCCGCTCTTCGCGGGCACGAGATAACGTGCCGACAGCCCGTCCCGCAACCCGGGAAATTCAACTAACTAGCTAAATATCCAGGAATAAGGAATGAAGAAACCTGTTCGCGTGACGATCACCGGCGCCGCCGGTCAGATCGGCTATCAACTCGCCTTCCGTATCGCTTCCGGTCAGATGCTGGGTGCCGACCAGCCGGTTATCTTGCAGCTGCTGGAGATCTCGCCGGCCCTGCCGGCACTCGGGGGCGTAGTCATGGAACTGGAAGACTGCGCCTTCCCAACACTGTTCGGCACGGTTGCCACCGATGATGCGACAAAGGCGTTTCGGGATTCAGACTTCGCCTTGTTGGTCGGAGCGCGACCGCGTGGGCCCGGAATGGAGCGCAAGGATCTGCTGGAGGCAAACGCGCAGATTTTCTCGGTGCAAGGCAAGGCGATTAACGAACAGGCGAGCCGTGAAATCCGCATCCTGGTCGTTGGCAATCCTGCCAACACCAACGCATTGATAACTCGCTGCAATGCGCCGGATATTGACTCCAGGCAAATTACGGCGATGACCCGGCTCGACCACAATCGTGCCATTGCGCAACTCGCGGCCAAGTCCGGCAAGCACGTCAGCGATATCCGGCAAATGACCATCTGGGGCAATCATTCTGCCACCCAGTATCCGGATATCGACCACGCAATCATCGATGGCGTGCCGGCTGTGGAACAGGTGCCGAATGAATGGGTGACCGGAGAGTTCATACCACGCGTGCAACAACGCGGCGCGGAGATAATCAAGGCGCGTGGCGCGTCGTCAGCAGCTTCCGCCGCATCGGCCGCCATCGACCACATGCGCGACTGGACACTGGGCTCCAAAGAGAGTGACTGGGTCAGCATGGCAATTCCGGCAGATGGCAGTTATGGAATCGCGGACGGTATCGTTTATTCGTACCCGGTTCGGTGCCGGGATGGTTCCTATGAAATCGTTCAGGGACTTGAAATCAGCGATTTCAGTCGCGAACGCATGCGGGCTACCGAAACGGAGTTGAGAGAAGAACGGGCTGCGATCGAAGCGCTTCTGTGAGGCGGATGTGGAAGGCAATCAGTGCCGGTGATAGGGTTACCGGGCGACAGAATCCGACCTTGAGGTAAGAAAAGTGGCGAGTTTTATAGTGGGTCTGCTGTGGTTCCTGTTATTCGCGGGTGGTGGCATTTACCTCGCCTATCACAGGGTCAATCTGTCTAATGCCACCGTTGCAACCGGCGCTGCCCTTCTGGCGTACTCTATTTTCGGCAATCCGCATTGGCTCTGGCTTCTAGTGCTGTGGCTGCTGTTTGGCCTGATGGTAGTGGCCAATATGCATGAATTACGGCGGGAAAAGATTACTCGCCCCGCGCTCGACGTTTACCGTCGCATGCTGCCATCTATGTCGAACACGGAACGCGAAGCACTGGAAGCGGGCAGCGTCTGGTGGGACGGAGAGCTATTCTCGGGCATGCCGGACTGGGACCGGCTCATGTCGTTCCCGCCCCCGAAACTCTCGCGGGAGGAACAGGCGTTCATCGACGGGCCGTGTGAGGAGCTTTGTCGCATGCTGGACGACTGGGAAATCTGCCATGAACGCGGTGATCTGCCACCGACAGTGTGGCAGTACATCAAGCAACACAAGTTCTTCGCCATGATCATCCCGAAGCAGTACGGCGGACTCGAGTTCTCCGCCTATTGCAACGCCATGGTCATCGCCAAACTCGCCAGCCGCAGCAGCGTGGCTTCGTCAACGGTTGGCGTGCCGAATTCGCTGGGACCCGCTGAGCTCTTGTTGCACTACGGCACGGAAGAACAGAAGCAACGGTACCTGCCGGGACTTGCATCCGGAGACGAAATTCCCTGCTTCGCCCTGACGTCCCCGCAGGCGGGTTCCGATGCCGCGGCACTCATCGACAGCGGGGTGGTTTGCAACGGCAACTGGCACGGCGAGGAAATTCTCGGCATTCGGCTTAACTGGAACAAGCGCTATATCACGCTGGCACCAGTCGCCACCGTGCTGGGTCTGGCCTTCAAGCTGTACGATCCGGACCACCTTCTCGGCGAACAGGAGGACTACGGCATTACTGCCGCGCTCGTGCCGACCGACACACCCGGCGTGGTTATCGGCCGCCGGCACAATCCATTGAGTATTGCGTTCCAAAACGGCCCGACCAGCGGCGAGGACGTTTTCGTGCCACTCGACTACATCATCGGCGGACAGGAAATGGCGGGTAAAGGCTGGAAAATGCTGGTCGAGCTCTTGTCAGTCGGCCGGGCAATCACATTGCCTTCCACGGCCGCGGGCGGCGGTCAGGCCGCATGCTACACGACCGGCGCTTACGCACAGCTTCGCAAGCAATTCAATCTGCCGATCGCTATGTTCGACGGCGTAGGGGAGGCGCTGACCCGTATTGCCGGCCACACCTATATTATGAATTCCGCCATTTCGGTAACGTCCGGCGCCATCGACCAGGGCGAGAAGCCGGCTGTGCCGTCGGCGATTCTCAAGTACCACTGCACGGAAATGGGGCGCATGGTCGCAAATGACGCCATGGACGTACACGGTGGCAAGGGCATCATGCTGGGTCCGAACAATTACCTTGGCCGAGGCTACATGGCGACACCGATCGCCATCACCGTCGAAGGCGCAAATATACTGACCCGCAGCTTGATAATTTTCGGACAAGGCGCCATTCGCTGTCATCCTTTCGTGCTTCGGGAGCTGGAAGCCGCGCAAGACGAAGATCGTGAACGGGGCCTGCGTGATTTCGACCAGGCACTCTTTGCGCATATTGGCTACGCGATCAGCAATCTTGCACGGTCTTTTGTGCTAGCGCTGACGCATGCAAAATTCAGTCGCGTGCCACTCAACACTCCAACACGCCGCTATTACCAGAACATCAACCGCTACAGTGCCGCGTTCGCCCTCGCCTCCGATTTTGCGATGTTGACTCTGGGCGGAAAACTGAAACAGAAGGAACTGCTGTCCGCACGGCTTGGCGACGTACTGAGTTCCATGTACCTCGCGTCGACCGTTTTGAAGCATTTCGAAAACCAGGGACGCCGGGCGGCGGATCTGCCGCTGGTCGAGTGGTCGGTGCGTACGCTGATGTACCGAGCGCAGGAACAACTGCACAGCTTCCTGCGGAATTTTCCAAACCGCCCGGTCGCATTCTTCCTGCGATGTTTCATTTTTCCGCGGGGCCGCACATATTCGGCACCATCGGACGAGCTTAGCCAGAAGATTGTCGGTCTTGTAACGCATACCGGCGAAGCGCGAGAGCGCCTGAGTGAACAGGCATACACCACCATCGAACCCGGAAATCCTGCTGGATTGCTGCAGGAAGCCTTGCTGGTTTCGGAGCAATTGGCGCCGCTGGAAAAACGCTTGCGGCAGGCAGAGAAGGAAGGCCTTATCAAGTCGGAGTATCTCGGCTACCAGATCGACGAAGCACTGAATGCCGGGATCATAGAGACAAAAGAGGCAGAGGCCTTGCGTGAATTCCATCGCAAGGTACTCGAACTTATGTCGGTAGACGACTTTGCCCCCGATGAAATCGGCAGATCGCGTGGCGGTGTCGACAATGATACCGATGCGCCTCGAGCCACACGAAATGCGGCCAAATCGAAGGTTCGTGCACGAAAAAAGTCGGAATCCCGCAAGAAAAAGGAAGCACCGGACAGTAACGACTGACCTCTTGCGGACACACCGCGCATGCAGAAGCTGTCAGTTCCCATCATCTACGAGGTCACGCTGGACATCGACCTGCGTGCGGCGGAAGTGCATGACGGCGCAGCCGACCTCGACCCGGCAAACGAGATAGACGCCTGGCTCGTTGAACACAATCGGCAGATGCTGCAACTGCCTGGCTTCCTCGAAGCTGCCATATACCGCGGCAACGACGTCGGTGCTGATCGCATTCGCTACGTTAGCCACTACCAAGTCGAATCAGACCAGGCACTGAACGACTATCTCGCGGGTCCGGCTACCGAGATGCGACGCGCAACTCTGGATTACTTCGGAGAACGCGTCACCGCCAGCCGACGCATACTTCGCCCTGCGACGAGCACATCCGCGGCGCAGGAAGGAACGGAAAGCTGCGCCAACTGCGCCACCCCGCTCGCGGGCCAATACTGCAGCCGCTGCGGTCAACGTGCTCGCGGCCGACTGATCAGTATCTGGGAACTGGTCCGGGACGCGATCGGTGACCTGTTCGAACTCGACTCACGGCTCTGGCAGACACTGATACCGTTGGTGTTCAGGCCGGGCAAGCTGACCCGCGACTATCTGATGGGCCGGCGCGCGCGATTCATGCCTCCGTTTCGCACTTATCTGGTACTCAGTGTAGTGTTTTTCCTGATCGCGTTTTTCGACCCGCACCAGCAACTGGGCATATTCTTCGAGCCTGCCGAGCCCGCGGTCGCGGCCAGCTCCGGCAGACCTGGTTCGGTATCCGAAGTTCGCAAGGAGGTGCACGACGACCCACGGAGAGAAGGCATCATCGTCGGAGATCAGGAACCTGACTCTCCCGATGCATACGAGACAGAAAGTGAAGCACCGGGCGCCGGCATTCGCATCACGTCCGACAATGCTGCGATCGTCAATTGCAATCTTGACGATTTTTCATTGGACGGTGCGCCTGAATGGCTGTCACGGCGATTCACCCGTGACCGTGTGCAAGTCGTTTGCGAGAAAGTCAGCGCCGATAGCGGCCGGGCTTTTGTAAGTCAACTGCTCGACAATGTTCCCGTTGCACTTTTCATATTGCTTCCACTGATGGCGCTGGTGCTGAAGATGTTATTTCCACTATCGAAACGCTACTACGCCGAGCACCTGTTGTTCGTGCTGCATTTCCACGCATTCTTCTTCCTGATTTTGACGATTCAGGTACTTATCAACCGACTTGCAGCCCGGTTGCCGCTTCCGGAAGTGGCTGCAAATTTGACTATATTGCTGATCTCCCTTTACATACCGCTCTATCTTTACAAGGCGATGCGCCGTGTCTATGAGCAGGGACGATTAATCACGTTGCTCAAGTACGTCCTGTTGCTACTTGCGTACGTTGCTGGATTTGCATTCATTCTGGTGACGGCCGCATTTTATACGGCTTTTTCAATCTAGAGGTTCGGCGCGATCGACCCACAGGAGTTCGCAAAAGTGGCAATGAAACCAGTAAAAAGTATGGCTATGTTCCTGACCCTGACTTCGATTGCCGCTTGCAGCGGCGAATCGCAGCCGCCGGATACCGGCGACGCATCGCGTGCGCCGGCGCAACAGGCGGCCCCGGCTACCGTGGCGAATGTTGCTGATGCGCAGGCAACAGGACTGGAGCGTTCACCCGCACCCGCAAACGCCGAAGTGTTTTTTGTCGCGCCTCAGCAGGGCGCCGTCGTTTCCGGTCCGGTCAAGGTTGAATTCGGCGTAACCGGCATGGATGTCGTTCCGGCGGGGCAGCAGGCTGAACATTCAGGACATCATCACGTCCTGGTGAATACCGGGCTGCCGGATCTGGCATGGCCGATCCCGGCGGATGAACAACACATCCATTTCGGCGATGGCAGCTCATCGACCGAACTGTTACTGGCGCCCGGCGAACATACCCTGCAGTTGCTGTTTGCCGACCACCTGCACCTTCCGCACGATCCCCCGGTCTTTTCGGAGGTCATTACCATAACAGTCGAATAGACTGCTTGAGCAAGACCTGCCGGAGAACTAGAATTTCCGGGCTAAGCGCATTTCAGGTCAGCAAAGTCTTCGCGGCACACGATCCATGACTAAAAAAATTATAGGAATCAGTGGTCTGGCGGCGTATGTGCCGCCCTTTCGTGTATGGCTGGACGACTGGTCCGAATGGACCGGCAATCATTGGCCCAAGATTCGCGAAGTGGTGGGGCGCAGTTTCCGGGTACGCGGACCAAATCACAGCGTTTATACGATGGCCGCCACCGCGGTGATGCGCCTCATCGACAACTACGACATCGATCCGTTGCGGGTTAAGTTCCTTGGGCTCGGTACCGAATCCAGCACTGACAACTCGGCCGGCGCAATCATTATCAAAGGCATGGTCGATCGCGCACTGGTTGCCAAGGGCAAACCGCCGATCGCGCGCAGTTGTGAAGTGCCGGAGTTCAAACACGCCTGTCTCGGCGGGGTGTATGGCATGAAAGGCGCCATCCGGCACCTGGCACTCGACGGGGCCGGTGGCCAGGCAATTGTCGTTTGCGCAGACATCGCGGAGTACGCACGGGGCAGCAGTGGCGAACCGACCCAGGGCGCCGGCGCCGTTGCGATGTTACTCGAAGAGAATCCCGCACTCGCCGAGGTGGACCTGGTCCGTTCCGGATCGGCATCCGACTATCGAATCATGGATTTTCGCAAACCGATGCTACGCTTTTGCGGGCAGGATCGCAGTGAAAGCCACCAGGTTCAGGATTTTCCGGTATTCAATGGCAAGTACTCAACGACCTGTTACATCGACGAAACTTTGCACGCCTTGCAGGACATGTACGACAAGCGAAACCTTAAGGCAAGTGACTATCTCAGGAAACTGCAGACCGTTTTCATGCACCGGCCTTACCGTCGAATGCCTGAAACCGGCTGGGCGATCGCTTACCTCTTCGCATTGGGTAGTGGTACGGCGGAAGATCGTGCGGAGTTGGCATCCTACTGTTACGAGGCAGGTATCGAGCCCGATGCATTGCTTGCCGAAATGCTCAGCAAACCGCAAATCGTCAGCCTGGCAAATGCCGAGCAATTGAATTTTGAGGTTTACCCGTTGACCATGGGCGTCTTTCGCATATTTCGTGCATCGAGGCGCTACCGCCGCGAAATTCTCGACAAGCTGGCACTTGGCAGCGATACCATGCTTGATCTGGGTAATCTCTATACAGCCGCTTTGCCGGCATGGATAGCCGCCGGCTTCGAACAGGCACTGGACGAGGGACGCAACATGGAAGGTGAGGAACTGCTGACCCTTGGCTACGGCAGTGGCGACGCCGCCGAAGTGATTCCGTTGGTCGTTGCCGATCGCTGGCGAGAAGCGACAGCGGCGATCGGTTTCGCAAAGGCAATGGAGTTCACCATTGATCTGAATCGTGAGCAGTACGAAGCACTGCACGACGGACACCGCGTAGTTGGCCTAGACTATATTCCGCGCAATGAATTTGTCATCGAGAAGGTCGGACGAACGGACCAGCGTCAGTTCCAGGATATCGGTATCGAGTACTACCGCTACGCCGGTTGACCGGGCAACCACTCGAGGCGGAACATACTCAGAGTGGCGTCCGGTACTGCTCCAGTATCGAAGCGTGTTCGTTCTCGAGGCGCTGCCATTCCAGCTTGAACCATGGCGTAAACTGATTGGGCACCGCAGCCAGCTCCTGGCGAAGTTCAGCCACGCCAAGAAAGCGAGTTGCGGCGATTTCGTGGCGATTCGCCACTACAGCCTGATCGACGCGCCCCAGATACACCCAGCACAGCTCGTGTTCCGAACCCAGGGTCTCGTACGATGCCTGGTAGGTAAACTTGTAGACAAACTCGAGTCGCGCTCGAATATTGAGTTCGTCACGCAAGCGGCGCTCGGTCGCTTGCTCCATCGACTCGCCAACTCGCGGGTGACTGCAGCAGCTGTTTGACCAGTAGAGGGGCCACAGTCGTTTGTCGGCGCTGCGTTGCTGCAGCAACAAACGCCCGCGGCGATCGAAGATGAATAACGAGAATGCGCGATGCAGAATCCCCTGGCCATCGTGACAGGATGCCTTGTCGAGACTGCCGGAAACCGTGTCATCGGCATTGACAAGGATCAACTGCTCAGCCTCGGACGATACGATTCTGCTAAGGTTATCCTTCATTCAGCCTCCATCCTTACGATACGGTAGCCGGCACGGTCCAACGCCTGTTCCACTTCAGCAACGGTACCCGGACAGAGCGCTACGATCGAACCGCCGCCCCCGGAGCCGGTCAGCTTGGCGCCGGTCGCTCCCCGGGACCGGGCGATGTCGACCATCTTTTCAAGTTCGGGCGTCGATACTTGCAATGCGTTGAGCAGGCCATGACAGACGTTCATCAGGGACCCTAGTGTAGCGTAATCGCCCTTGACCAATGCGTCGGCGCCCGCCAGCGAAATCGCATCCATCTGGTCGAACAGGGCATCGTAGGGCCCCCGCGAGCGCTCAAAGCGCTGTCGGACCGCAGCAACCTGATCCCGGGTTATGCCGCGCTTGCCACTCGCTGCGATGACCAGGGGCGGCCTTTCCACCACTGCAATTTGCCGGACTTGCGGTGTCGCGTTGCGCCGGAACAGCACCGGCGTGCCGTACGTGGCGAGTGTGTTATCAATACCGGACGGATCGCCGTGTGCGAGCTTTTCGCAGTCGAACGCGAGTGAGTTTACCGCAGCGTCGTCTAATCCGAGGGTAAACGCCGAATCAAAGGCTCGCACGATGGCTACTGCCGCCGATGCCGACGAGCCCAGACCCATTGCGGCCGGTACCCGGAGCTGCAGATGTACCTCATAACAACGGTTGGCCAGCCCCAAACGATCGATAATGAATGCCAACATGCCCGCTACCCCTGCGGACGCTGACGGTAGTACGGCGAATCGCCGGGTTCGTGCAGGCTCGCGGACGGTCAGCGTGGTCTCGCAATTTACTTCGCTGACTGACGCAAGAGCGGCTCTTTCGATCGGCAGTGCCAGAACATGCCGGTCGTATACAGCAGCGTGCTCACCGAATAGTATGACCTTGCCTGCTGCCGAGCCCTGCGCGCGCATCGAATAACTGGCGCAATATTCGTCGTCGTGCAGCTGTTGCAGAACCTCGCGTGCCTTCCAGTCCTTTATGTCACCGCTTTCGATCAGCGCGTCGACAACACGCTCGAAGCTTTCCGGCGGTGCACCAACACTGGCGGCCACACTGCGCGCATGCAGGCTCATGTGAGCCTTCTGGATGCCGTCACTCACCAATGCACGCAGTGCAGCCAGATTCTGGGCCAGCCCGACCGCACCCATCATCTCCGCCAGTTCGCTTGCGGATTGCACACCTGCAATGGCAAGTCCCGCCGATGCGGCCGGATTCGAGTGCAAAGCGCCACCAACAGTGCCGACCTTGATCGGCATCACCAGTTGACCTTCGAGGTTGCCATCTGCATCAACTTGCCAGCGCGTCAACGACCGATACGCGCCACTTCTGGCGGCGTAGGCGTGCGCGCCGGCTTCCAACGATCTCCAGTCGTTACCGGTCGCAATAGCTACGGCATCGATACCGTTCATGATGCCCTTGTTGTGCGTGGCAGCACGATAGGGATCCGCGTTGGCCAGGTCGTTTGCAAGTACGATATCGTCCCGTAGCGCAACAGTTTTCCTGCTTTCTACCGCCAGCACGGCCAGCGGCAAAGTAACATTTGCGGTTACCAGCGCACGATCGGCGAGATTCGAGAGAATTCGCAGCACTGCCCGACCCGAAACGCACTTCCCGACTGCCGGTGCAATCCGTTCGCACATTGAATTGACCAGGTTCGCGCCCATCGCATCGCAGGTGTCCACAAGAAGATGCAACGCAATAGCATCCTGCCCATCCGGCAGTGTGTGCCGGAAAACTTCAATTGCCCGGGCACCACCGCCCCTGGCCAGCAAGCGGTGCTCATGCTCGTTCGCAAGCGCCAGCAGATCGACATGAGCGTCGCGCAAAGTCCGCATTGCTGCGTCCGCGTTTGCAACGTCGACCAGCAATATTTGCCCGATTAGCAGCCGGTCGCCAGCCTGCACGCGAAATCCGCCACCGGCACGCGCGAGTTTGGCAGCATTGCTCACTCCGGCCACGATGGAGGGCTCTTCCACTACCATCGGGACCACGCAGTCGCGCCCGTTAATCACGAAATTCGGAGCAACGGCCAGCGGCAGGCCGAAGACGCCGATGACGTTTTCGATCATGCGGTTCGCACCGTGCGTATCCAGCAACACCACCCTTTCTTTCAGGTGACGCGCCAACCCGGCATCCAGCCACTGTTCACGCAGCAGGGCGTCTATGCGCTCCGCAATAGTCATGCGGTAAAATCCGGGAATGCGGGAGTCTTTCACCTGTTTCAGGACTCCTTCAAACCGCAGGAATCGAGCATGACATACAGCTTTTTGAAGCCGCAGCCGGTGGCATGCACGGCGAATTCCTCGAGCGCATCCTGCCGCGTCCCAAGAACGACGCCGATATCGCCGCCGCCAGCCCCGCACGGCTTGTAGGTAAGCCCTTTTCGGGCTGCAAACTCGTGTAACTGCCGGTGACCGGCATCGAAAATGCCGAGACGGTGAGCGGCGCTGAATTCCTGCAAAGCCCCGCAATAGTCTTGCAGCGTTTCCAGCACCTCCTTGCTCTGCCCGCTACGCCACGCTTCAAGGACTTGTTCTGACCCTCGCCGAAGTTTGCCGGCCGATGCGCGGGCAGCCGCATTCCGCTTGTTCTCTTTCAGGCTCATCAATTTATCCGCGGTACTGGCGGCACGCCCGCTCCACCACAGCGAGTAAGCCATTCCAGCCGGCCATTGCAGTGCCTCGGTGACCAGGTTCGTGGTGGTATTGAAAGCCATTACTCCGCCATGCAACGCCGCCGCGATATCGACGCCGCTGCCGCTGCCGCCCTGGAACGCACGATGCGCGGCCATTGCGATAGGCCCCGGCTCTCGGCGGTCGCCGCTAAACCGCAGCAAGGCAGACGTGAGGGCAACCGCAAGTGCCGCGCTCGATCCCAGGCCGAGCTTTGCTCCGCTCTCATCATCATAGAATGCCCGGGTGTCCAATTGCATGGCGATCGACCCTGCCGGCGGCGCACCGACCGCACGCCAGACGTGGCTGATCAGAGTGGTATCGAGTGATGGCCGGTGGTCTTCAACGGGGAGAATTTCTGCCGACTCAGTGAAATGAAAGCGAACGGGTGCAGCCTGCCGATCAAACATCGCGAGCGAGTGACTTACCTCATCTGTCGACTGCAGCATAACCCTGGCCCGGCAATCAACCGCCATAACTATCGCGGGCGCTCCATCCAGCACCGCGTATTCGCCGCACAGCACGGCTTTACCCGGCGCGCTCATGGCGATGTTTTTCATGCAGCATCCAGGAGCCGAGCGCCCTCGCCCAGGCCACTGGTCATCACACGCCGAACGCCGCTGGTTGCTGACAATGCCGAAATGACACTTGCTTCCGCCTCCCTCAGGCAAATCGCTTTCAGTTGCGGGCCGGCATCGATGGTAAAAAAGACGGCATGGCCCGCACGCTGCAACACACGGATCGATTCCATACAGGCGATCGTGGCGTTATTCCAGTAAACAATAGCGGGGCGCGACGTCCACATGACCGAATGCATCTTGAGGCAATTGTGTTCGGCAACCGCAGCCAGGGCTGCGAAGTCCCGCTGCTGCACTGCGGCGCGCGCCAACTGCAGATCTGCGTTCTGCCGGTCGATCCAGCTTGCGTAAAACGGCGAGGTGGCCGCGCTGCGAATCATGGCGTCTCCCGAAGCCAGCGGTTTCGACGATTCCTCCGTGATCGCAACGACGATGCGGAGTGGCCATTCACTTGCAGCCGCGATACTCGCCACCTGTATTTCGTCGTCCCCGGCGCACAGTTCAACGATACCCGGATACAACGAGCGGGCCGCAGAGCCGGACGTCGCTCCAGCCTGTCGTGCGAGCGTCAGGCGATCAAGGGTAATATTCGCTGCCCGCGCGGCGGCCGTTACCAGTGCCGCAAAAGCCGATGCCGAAGACGCCAGCCCTGCACCGATGGGAAAATTCCCCGTGCTGTCGATCCGGGCGGCAGGACGTTTGACACCACACAAACGGTCGAGACACGCGGACACGCGCGCTAACATTGCGGGATTGACTTCGCCATTTACCAGCAGGCAGTCTTTTGCGCACCCCGAACCGAAATCGACGGCCATGCGCGTCCACAGGGAGTCCAGGGTCACAGATAACGAACCGCTTGCAGGCAGGTTCCTGTCGCGATCACGCTTCCCCCAGTACTTGATCAGCGCAATATTCGGTTGTGCCTGAGCTTCGGCGCGCATAAGGGCGTTTCAAAGGAAAGATGAGGTGACTCGTATTGCAGCGCGAGAAATTATAGCCCACAAGGGGCTGGCACCGTCAGCCGCCTCATCAAGCGGGCTTGCCCTTATCGGTGTAGGCTTGCCGGACGCAACCCGGGCCAACGGAGGTAAGGTGGGAGTGCCCTTCGCCGACAGAATAAGCGGCTACAACCAGCGCATCGCCGCGTGCCTCGCGCGTGCGCTGCCCGCCGACGATGAAACGCCGGAACGTTTGCACACTGCAATGCGTTATGCGGTGTTGAATGGTGGCAAGCGGGTGCGGCCATTGCTCGTGTACGCGAGCGGAGAATGTCTTTCTATTGCACCAGATCTTCTGGATGCGCCGGCAACGGCCATCGAGTTGATTCACGCGTTCTCCCTCGTTCACGACGACCTGCCGGCCATGGACGACGATGACCTGCGGCGCGGCGAACCGACCGTGCACAGGAAGTTCGACGAAGCGACCGCGATTCTCGCAGCGGATGCATTGCAGCCGCTTGCTTTTCGCGTCCTCGCTGCTGCCGATGGCACAAGCGATGCAAGCAGGCTGCGTCTTGTCCGGCTGATTGCCGATGCCTGCGGATCGCGCGGCATGACGGGCGGACAGTCCATCGATCTCGCTTCGGAGGGCCAAACTCTTACTCGTGACGAACTGGAACAAATGCATTATCTGAAAACCGGCGCACTGCTGCGCGCCGCTATAATGAGTGCTGCCTGCCTCGGAGACGACCTCACCACAGACAAGTATGAGGCGCTCGATCGCTTTGCGAGGGCAATCGGCCTTGCGTTCCAGATCAAGGATGACATCCTGGATATCGAGGGAGAAACAGGCGTAATTGGCAAGAATGCCGGGGCCGACCAACGACTGGCAAAGGCAACATGGCCGGCGCTGTTCGGTCTCGCTACTTCCAAGTCACGATGCGACGAATTACTGCGCGGTGGTTTGCAGGCGTTGAACGTGTTTGGTGAGGAAGCCGACTCATTGCGCTGGCTGGCCCGCTACATCGTCGTAAGAAAGTTGTGAGTAGAACCTCGCAACGGCAGATACTGCACGTCGATATGGATGCATTTTACGCGTCCGTGGAGCAGCGCGATCGGCCGGAACTGCGCGGCAAGCCGCTGGTGGTCGGCGGCGATGGCAAGCGCGGCGTCGTTGCAGCCGCCAGCTACGAATCGCGACAGTTCGGCGTGCGCTCCGCCATGTCGATGCGCGATGCGCTGCGGCGTTGTCCGGACCTGATTTGTGTGCGCCCGAGAATGTCTCATTACCAGGATGTATCTGCAGAGATTTTCGCGATCTTCCGGGATTTCACGCCGCTGGTCGAAGGGTTGTCACTTGACGAAGCGTTTCTCGATGTAAGTGGGAGTGTCGCGCTGTTCGGCGACGGCGAACGCATTGCGCAAGAGATCAAGAGTCGCGTGCACTCGCAGACCGGCCTGACTGCATCGGTCGGCGTAGCCACTAACAAGCTCGTGGCGAAAATCGCCTCGGAGCTCAACAAGCCGGACGGGCTGGTGATCGTAACGGACGAGAACCGGCAGTCGGTGCTCGACCCGTTGCCGGTTCGTGTCATTCCGGGTATCGGCCCCGCGACGGCCGACAGGCTCGTTCGCGCTGGTATCCGCATTATCGCTGAACTGAGAACCGCGGCAGAACGCGATCTACAGGCAGTGTTCGGACGATTCGCGACACGTGCGCGAGAACGCGCGTGCGGGCTGGATGATCGTCCGGTTGTGCCCTCACGAGCCGAGAAGTCGGTCAGCGCCGAAGAGACTTTCGAGAGGGACTTGTCGGATCTCGCAGACCTGCAACGGGAACTCCTGCGCCTGACCGAGCGAACATCCTTACGATTGCGCCGAAAAGGGCTGACGGCCGGTACCGTGCAGCTCAAGATACGACAGAGTGACTTTGCAACCTGCACACGCCAATGTGCGCTCCAGCCGGCCAGCAACCACAGTGGACAAATTTACGCCGCCGCCAGGCAACTTCTGGCTGCCTGGCGGTGCGACTTTCCGCACGCAAAAGTACGCTTATTAGGTGTCGGTGGCAGCGATTTTGCGGCTACCGGCCAGGCAGATCTTTTTAGTAACAGCTCCACGGCAAGCGCGGCGCAGCTCGATCAGGCGGTCGACCAGATACGGGACCGCTTTGGCAACCTGGCCGTCAGCCGGGCCCGGACCTTGGGGCCTCGTCAGATCAGGTAGAATTTCGCGGTAGAATCGCAGCGTGTGCGTTTCCACTGCAAACTGCAGCCATGCGACAGCACCGCCAGAACGGGTTCCATGTATACGAAATTTTTTGGCCTGAATGAAAAGCCATTCGCGATCACACCGGATCCGCGCTATTTGTATATGAGTGAGTGGCATGGCGAGGGCTTGGCGCACCTCGTCTACGGTGTCACGGAAAGCGGCGGTTTTATCCAGCTCACCGGCGAGGTAGGCACCGGAAAGACGACGCTCGTGCGCACCCTTCTGGGGCAGATGCCGTCGGAAGTCGACGTTGCCCTGATACTCAATCCGCAACTGTCGGCTGTCGAGTTTCTGGTGGCAATCTGCGAAGAACTGGGGATTCCACTGCCGGAGGAAAAACACAGTTCCAAGGCGCTGGTGGACGCGCTGAACCTGCACCTTCTGGCAGCGCATGCGCGCGGGCGACGCACCATTCTGCTGGTCGACGAAGCGCAAAACCTTTCAGCTTCGGTCCTGGAGCAGTTGCGGCTGCTGACCAATCTCGAGACGGCGAAGCAGAAGCTGCTGCAAATTATCCTGATCGCACAACCGGAACTCCGCGAACTGCTGGCGCAGCCGAATCTTCGCCAGCTGGCACAGCGCGTCACAGGACGCTACCACCTCGAACCGCTGTCGCGGGAAGAGTCATTCAGGTACATCGAACACCGACTCAAGGTGGCTGGAGCGCTCGGTGAAATTTTCGATCCTTCTGCCAAGCGCGAAGTCTATGAGCTTTCGGGCGGCATCCCGCGCATCATGAACGTAATTTGTGACCGGGCGCTATTGGGCGCATACAGTCAGGAGAATCGCAAGGTCACGAAATCCATTGTGCGCCGGGCCGCCGCCGAGGTTTCCGGACATTCGTTGACACCGCTTGTTATCAAGTGGGCAATACCCGCTATCGCCGTCGTCGGCGCGATGCTGATAGGTGCCGGCTTGTGGTCGGCGCTCAATGGCGATGCCCACAGCACGGCTGACGACGTCAGCATGGCAGTGCCCGCCGGTGCGGCGCCGGCAGAATCCACGGCGACCGACCTCGAGACTACCGACATCGGGCGCCAGCCGGCTTCGACACCACTTGAACAGCAGCTTCTTGCCGCAGGAACGGCTACGAACGGCGAAGAAGCCTTGCGCACGCTCTTCGAGCTGTGGCGGATCTCCTACGATCCGGCCGCTGGTAACGCCTGCACGCAGGCAGAGCAACAGGGCTTCAGTTGTTTTTTCAGCCGCAGCACCTGGAGCGGACTGCGGCAGCTCGATCGGCCGGTTGTACTGACGCTTACCGACTCCAGTGGCAATACGCATCAGCTCGCGCTGCTCAGCTTGCACGATGACACGGCCGACATGGCGTTGGGCGACAAGGTACTGACGTATACACTGGACGACCTGTCTGAATTCTGGTTCGGGCAGTTTCTCCTCATCTGGAACCCACCGAACGGCAAGGCTGCTGCGATTCGGCCCGGCATGCGGGATGAAAACGTCCGCTGGTTGCGGCAAAGTCTCGCCGCCGTTGACCCGGACAGCAGTCCGGGTGAACTTGACTCGGACTACTTTGACGACGACCTGCAACAGGAAGTTATGAACTTTCAGCGCCGGCAGCGGCTACCGGTCGATGGTCTCGTCGGGAGCCAGACACAGATCGTACTTAATTCGTTGCTTGGACTGGACGGCACGCCGCGTCTGGTCGCTGATCGCTGAACGGTTTCCCGATGTCCTTTATCCTCGATGCTCTGAAGAAATCTGACGCCGAGCGCCAGAGAAAAAGTACTCCAGGCTTTGCCGATATTCCTGTTGCCGGGGATCGCAGGCGCCCGCAACGTTGGGTATGGGTTGTCGGCGCCTTGCTGGCTGTCAATCTTGTGGTGTTGATCGTGGTATTGCTCAGGCCACAGGATGCGGCCACCGGATTGGTACCGGCTGCGACAGGTGGCGCACTGACTGGCAGCACTGTCACCGAGCCCGTCGATCGAACTTTTTCGGACCACGTTGCCGAAGCCAAAAAGAGCCGACCGGAGCCGAGCCGTGCAACAACGGCAGCACCGCGGCAGGCAGTTGTTCCAGTCGAGTCAGCGCCAGTGCCAGCACCAGTGCGACAAAATGCCGGCAGCAGCATCTCAGAGGACTATTCCACGTTCAATTCCCTGCGCGCCGACGGCACCTTGCAGTTACCCGATCTGCATCTCGACATCCATGTCTACAGCGACCAGGTGAACGATCGATTCGTGTTCATCAACATGAAAAAATACAAGGAACAGGCCACGCTGACTGAAGGACCTGCCGTAAAGGAAATAACGCCGAGCGGAGTCATACTCGAACACGCCGGCACGGCGTTCCTGCTACCCCGCGACTGAACAATGCCGGCCGGATAGAGGACTGAAAAGACACTCTCAGGCAAGAATATCGCCGGCCGGCTCGATGAGCTCCTCCCCCTGGTTCACGGCAGAGTTGACGCGACGGCTAACCGGCCACGCGCGAAATGGCGGGGCATCGGCCGTTAGGTCCGCGAGTATTGCATCGTCGCCCGAAAGCCAGCGCTGTGCGGCAGGAGGATCAAGTACGATCGGCATGCGGTGGTGTATCGCTGCCAGGAAATCGTTCGCAACCGTCGTGATGATTGTCGAGGTCTGCAATGACTCGCCGGTTTCGCGATCCTTCCAGGACTCCCACAACCCGGCAAAAGCGAATGGCTCGCCACTTGCCAATGAAATGAAGTAAGGGGTTTTGCCGGATGCCTCAGTGCGCCATTCGTAAAAGCCGTCCGCAAACACAAGACAACGGCGCTTCGCATACGCGGCACGAAAGGACGGCTTCTCGGCCACGGTTTCGGCCCGCGCATTGATCATCCGGTTGCCGATCGTGGGGTCCTTTGCCCAGAATGGCACGAGGCCCCAGCGCAACGATGAAACCTCGCGCTCTCCATCCGCGTTCTGCCGACCGGTTGCAATGTCCTGGGTCGGCGCAATGTTGTAACGCGCATCGAATACGGTGGCGCTATTGAAACCGAACAGGGCTGCTGTCGCTTCAGTTGGGGAATAGAACGCAAATCGACCACACATAACTCGAATCCTGCCTCACTCCCGGATGCCGACGCCTTTGTTCATCAGTACAAGGGCTACCGAGAAAAGCCCGACCATGAAAAGTACGACGATCAGATACGCATGCCGTATGTCGATATCCGAGGTGCCAAGGATGCCGTAACGAAACGCATTCACCATATATAGAATCGGGTTCGCCAGTGACACTTTCTGCCAAAGCTCGGGCAACAGTGATATTGAATAAAACACTCCGCCAAGATAGGTCAGTGGTGTCAGCACGAAAGTAGGGATAATCGAAATATCGTCGAATTTTCTGGCGAATATGGCATTGATGAAACCGGCCAGCGAAAAAACCACGGACGACAGGACGACCATTGAAATCGTGATGAACGGATGCGCGACGTGCAAGCGGGTAAAGGCCAGCGCGATCAGCGTTACCATGGAACCGACCAGCAGGCCACGAATAACGCCGCCAGCGACATGGCCGATAATGATAGTGGCGTTCGACATGGGCGAAACCAGCATTTCCTCTATGTGTCGTCCGAATTTTGCGCCAAAGAACGACGAGACGACATTGCCATAGGAATTGGTGATAACCGCCATCATGATCAGGCCCGGCGCTATGTATTGCATGTAGTCGAAACCGTCCATGGTGCCGATGCGCCGCCCGATCAGGTTGCCAAAAATGATGAAGTAGAGCGTCATCGTAATCGCCGGTGGCACGATTGTTTGCACCCAGATGCGAATGACGCGAATGAACTCTTTCGCGATCAGGGTTTTGAACGCGATCCAGTTGACGGACAGGTTCACGCGTTGTCCGCCGGTATGGCCGGCGCATCGCCAGCAGCGGGCTGCTTGTTCTCAATCAACCTCATGAACAACTCCTCGAGCCGGTTCGCCTTGTTACGCAGGCTTACTATCCGGATGCCGTGCGCACTGAGAAGTTCGAACAGTCCATTCAGGTCATGTTTGGTGTCAACAGCGACTTCGAGGTCGCCGTCGTCACGCAGCCTCGTTTCGAAACCCCGCAGCACCGGCGCTTGCCCGAGCGGCTCGCGCAGCGTCAGGACGAACACCTCGCGCTGCAGCTTGCGGAGTATGGTACTCATGCGGGCGTTCTCGATGATCGTTCCGCCGTCAATAATGGCAACGTGCCGGCAAAGGCTTTCAGCCTCTTCGAGATAGTGAGTGGTCAGAATAATGGTTGTGCCGGCGTCGTTAATGCGGCGCAGGAAGTCCCACATGGACCGGCGAATCTCTATGTCCACGCCGGCAGTTGGTTCATCGAGGATCAGCAGCTTCGGTTCGTGAGCGAGTGCCCGGGCAATCATCAGTCGACGCTTCATGCCCCCGGAAAGATTGCGTGCCGGTTCGCGACGTCTGTCCCAGAGTCTGAGTTCGTTCAGATACTTTTCAGTGCGCTCGTGCGCGATGCGCCGCGGAATTCCGTAGTAGCCCGCCTGATTCAATACGATGTTCTGAACTGTATCGAACAGGTTGAGGTTGATCTCCTGCGGCACCAGCCCGATGCAGGATTTTGCAGCTTCGAGGTCATTGTCAATGCTGTGGCCAAAGACCCGCACCTCGCCGCCGGATTTATTGACCAGCGAACAGACAATTCCGATTGCCGTCGTCTTGCCGGCGCCGTTCGGCCCGAGCAGTGCGTAAAAGTCACCGGGCTCGACATCGAAATCGATGCCTTTCAGCGCCTGGTTGCCGTTCGGATAGGTCTTGCTCAGGTTTCTGATCGAAAGGGCGTGCATGCGCCGCGTATTGTATACGCGGCTTGCATCTCATTGCCGAGTGTGTGGCTATTCGTCAGGCGTCGGTATCGTCCGCGACCCGCAGTGCCGGCGGGCGTACGGCGCATGCGGCGTTCGCCAAGCGCGTGCTGGCTGGCACGGCCGCGCTGGTCAGCACGCATTGTAGTGCGCTGATATGAGCCGCGTGACGGACTACGTTCTCACGACTGATGCCGAAATCGAGGAGCTTGGTCCACAACTCCGTATCCGCGGCTGCGCGAGCGACCAGCACATCTTGCTGCGTGCCGGCAAGCGACAGAACATGCAGAAAAGTGCGCTCCGTCAATTGCTCGCACCAGTGCAGGCTGGCGCCGCATATCAGCCGGGCGGAATAAGGATTGTGCTTGGCAAGCTGCCAGACAAAACCGAGGCCGGCGGCAATGAGACGGCCCAACTCATCGGTAGCGGACAGTGGCACGCTGAATAAATCGCGATCTGCCGGCGCATCGAACACCGCGCTCCAGAACGGGTCGTCCCGCTCTCGGAGGGAAAACAGCAGGAATGGCGTCCGTGCCAACCGGTCTGCCTGGTGGGCGTTCAGCGCGACCAGTCGTCTGGCAAGCGCTTCCGGCATATCAAGCATGCACCGTCTCGCTGCTGGATCCCGTCGCAGCAGGTCGAGAAAAGCGCCGTTCAGGGAAAACACGTTCTCGTAGTCGACGTCGCTCGGCCCCTGGTAGTCCATCGCTTTCGCCCCTCGCGGTAAGGATTCGCGCATTTCTGGCGCGCATTATTCTGCGGAATCCCGAGTTACTGTATTTTTGATTGCGCGCCCATGTCTTGATCATATAAGCTATTATATAACTGTATATGGGCTTAAACTAGCACAATAGGTGAAAAATGCGTTTAACAGACAATCGATACGCCAGCGAACGGCAGCAATTCGAACTGGCCCTGCGCATGATCGGCCACGAAGCCCGCACGCGCACGATCAAGGCCTGTACGGGTCTCAGCGACGACCGCATCCGCAAGCTTTATGCCACCTATTTCCGCGGCGGCGGCCGCCTGACGGTAAAACGCCGCAGGGGCAAGTCGCCTCGCCAGGTGTCGTTGTTCGTCAAGAACCCGCTGAACCAGCTGGAGGCCACCACGCTGATCGCCCTGTATTGCGCCAGCCTGCTGTTGCGGGTTGACGCCAGCAATCGCCTGCATGCCTGTTGGCCACGGCCCGATGTCGAGTACGGTCACCGCGCCTGCCGGGCCTACGAAACCTACCAGCTCTTGCATCCGGCGCCGCGGCTCACGTTCGAATGGGCCTGGAACCTGCTGCACACGATTACCCACAATGACGAGCTTTATCTTGCAAGCTGCAGTCACTGCCAGACACGCTATGTGCAGGACGCCTACGCACTCGATCACAAGGTCTGCCCGAGTTGCGAGATTTCCAGGCAACGGCAAAAGCGGCCCGGAACGGCTGGTGTTGCCGGTGCCTGAACCCTGAGGCGTGTGCCGTCAGCAAGCACCGGCCGCTACGCGGAAAATCTTCGGTCATCGCAATCCGGTAGAATTTGGCTTGTGGCGGACGCCACTGCTTATTTCTTGTATGGGATTCTCGTTGAACGCCTCGTCCAGTTTTGCCGAACGTCGCCATGCGACCTTGTATGACCCTGCGACATGAATGGCCACAACATCTTTGCCGGTGCCTTTGTCGACCGCTCCGGCTTTCGGCGTGAAGATGCGGCCTGGCTGCGGTCCGCGATCGACAGCGTAGACAGCTGGTTCGTCCCTGTGTGGGGCGACAAATGCCTGGCAAGCGGTGAACCGATGTCCGCGATCCTGCTGTCGCATGCCGACGTGGCACCTTTCCTGCAAAGCGAAGAATGCATTTTTCTCGGTATGTACCGCGACCGCCCGGCGTTTGCGGTGCCAATCGACGGCAACAGCGAAGCGCCTTTCGCGGACATCGGCCAGTTTCACGACTTGCGTTATCTCGGCAGCTACTTGCCTGCCGACGAAGCCAACCTGGTGGCGCATGCACGCGCGTTAACCCTGTGGCATCAGGCGCAACAGTATTGCGGGCGCTGCGGAGCGCTGTCGCGCGCCGGGTCCGGCGGCAACACGCGACTTTGCATCGGTGCCAACTGCGGCATCCGCATTTTTCCCCGTGTCGATCCCGCGATCATCGTGCTGGTCTCGGACCGCGACCGTTGCCTTCTCGGACGGCAGGCTGGTTGGCCGGAAGGCCGCTATTCGACAATTGCCGGCTTTGTCGAGCCGGGTGAGAGCCTGGAGGACGCAGTGCAGCGCGAAGTGCTTGAGGAAACCAATATCGCGGTCCATGACATTCGCTATCACAGTTCTCAGCCCTGGCCGTTCCCGTCGTCGTTGATGCTGGGTTTCACGGCAGAGGCCTTGTCCGCGGACATCCTCTTGAACGACGGCGAACTCGAAGATGCGCGCTGGTTTACCCGCAAGGAACTGGCGTCGGGTTTCCCGAAACTTCCGTACCGCCTGTCCATAGCTCGCCGTCTCGTCGACGACTGGCTTCTGGAGCACGACCATCAGGGACCGCCGCGCACCCGAATTGTGCCCTGATGTGCCTGATCGCACTCGCCTGGCACGTTCATCCTGCCTACCCGCTGATTGTCGCCGCCAATCGCGATGAGTTTCATCAGCGGTCAGCCGATCCGCTTCACTGGTGGCCGGACCATCCCAACATCGCAGGGGGACGCGATCGTCTGGCGGGCGGCACATGGCTGGGCGTCAGCCGCAACGGGCGCTTTGCGACGGTCACCAACTACCGTGAAAACCTGCGAATACAAGCGGGAGACCGTACTCGCGGCGGTCTGGTCACCGATTTCCTGAACGCCTCCGCTGCGCCGCTTGCGCACCTCTCGGCAATTGAGGGCGACTGTTTCGCGGGTTTCAATCTGTTGACGGCACGGCCGGACGCCCTCGCTTACGCATCCAATCGTGGCGACGCACCTCGCCTGCTGCAGCCCGGAATTTACGGCCTTAGCAACGCATCGCTGGATGCGCCGTGGTGGAAAGTCGAGCGCAGCAAAAAGCGCTTGCGCTCGCTGCTCGACGATAACGCGGTCACGGTGCCGGCCCTGTTCGAACTGCTGGCCGATCGCGAGCCGGCAAAGGCTCCGGATGTGGCAGACGGCGTGCCGCCCGACACGGCACGGGCCGTCAGTGCGCCGTTTATTGTCACGGCCGACTATGGCACGCGTTGCTCGACCGTGATGATGCAGGGCGCGTCCGGCAATATTGCCTTGCACGAACGCCGCTTCGCTGCGGACGGGCGTACGACCGGCGAGTCAGCACTCGATTTTAAAGCGGAAGTCGACTGAACCGTTGTTACGCGACGGGGCCTAGCAATGGCGCTTGGTTAAGACAAATCGCCCGTAGGACGGGCTCCTACAGCGCGTGATCAGTACAAATCGTAGGCTGTAGGAGCCCGTATTACGGGCGATTTGTCTTAACCAAGTGCCATTGGGCCTAGAACCGCGATGAGCCAGCGTCGGATATCTGCGATTTCCTCGGCGCACACTGAATGAGCCATCGCGTACTCGTGCCATTCCACCGGGTAGCCGGCTTGCTCGAGAAGACGCCGTGACGCTTGGCCGAGGTCGATCGGCAACATCGGGTCGTGACTTCCGTGCGCCATAAAAACCGGCAATGCGAGCGCATCGGCGTGGGCAGTGGCGTGGGCAGTGGCGTGGGCAGTGGCTCGCGCAGCGACTTCCGTCGCGAAGCTTTGTGACAGCGGCAGGTAAGTCGACAGCGCCATGACTCCCGCCAGACGCTGGCGGAATCGCAGCGCGGTGTGCAACGCAATCGCCCCGCCCTGCGAGAATCCTGCAACAACGATGCGCGCGTAGTCCGACCCTCGCTGGTGTTCGTGTTCGATGACTCGCTCGAGCAGTTGCCCGCTCTCCAGCACGCCTGCCTCGTCCTGCGGACCGTTGCGGTCCAGGGTAAGAATGTCGTACCAGGCGCGCATGCTCATGCCGCCGTTGATCGTAACGGGTCGTTCCGGGGCGTGTGGAAAAACAAAGCGTACCTGCATGCCGGGCGGCAAGCGCAGTTCCGGCACGATGGGTTCGAAGTCGTGGCCGTCGGCGCCAAGACCGTGCAGCCAGATGACACTGCAGTCGGGTTCGGGTCCGGTTGCCAGTTCCACGGCTGACGGTATTTGCACGATGAAGATCCTTATCGCAGGGCGATTTTGCCAGCCGGGCATGGTACCAGCCCATGGGGCTTGACCCGTATATGCGCATTGTGATAAAAAAATGCGCATAATTATGCGAGCAAAACGATGCCGGTAGCTGTCCAGAGTCAAACGGAGCGTCGCGAGTGCATCCGGCAGATGCTCCTGTCAAAGCCGGCGACGACCCAGCAACAACTGGTCGATGCCTTGACCGTGCGCGGATTTGTAGCCACTCAATCCAGCGTGAGCAGGGATCTGCGCGAACTCGGCGTGATCAAGTCGTCGCGCGGCTACGAACTCGCGAGCAGTGAGGCGCAGGGCGACGACGAGGTCGCGCAGGTGACAGGTCTACTGCGCGGCATGCAGACGGCCGGGCCGCATTTGCTCGTTATCAAGACGGCGATCGGTGCCGCCCAGCGCGTGGCGCTGGCGCTCGATCGCTCGGCGTGGCCGGAGATAGTCGGCAATGTGGGGGGCGACGATACGGTTTTTGCAGCGACCACGAACGCGGCGGCGCAACGCCGCGTTTTGGCGAAAATCAGCCGCATCGCAGGGTTCGATTGACAGGGAGTTTCCGTTGAAAGAGTTTCAAACGCCGATCATTCTCGCCTTTTCCGGCGGCCTCGATACCTCGTTTTGCGTGCCATGGCTGAAGGAAACTTTCAGCCGTGAAGTCATCACCGCGACCGTTGATACGGGTGGTATCGACCGTGATGCCGCAGCGTCACTGGAGGAACGCGCGCTCGCGCTCGGCGCCGTTGAGCACGTTCTGATCGACGGCAAGAACGAGTATTTCGACCGGGTAATCCGTTACCTGATTGCCGGCAACGTGCGGCGTGGTCATTTGTATCCCCTGTGTGTCGGCGCCGAGCGCGGCTTGCAGGCGGCGCGGCTGGCGCGACTGGCCATTGAGCGAAACGCTATGACCGTGGCACACGGCTGCACGGCGGCGGGCAATGACCAGGTGCGCTTCGAAGTGGCTTTGCGAACCCTCGCTCCCGACCTTGAGATCCTCGCACCGGTGCGCGACAACAACTGGTCGCGACAGGAGCAACTGGACTTTCTGCGACAACACGGCATGCCGTTGCCGCCGCAAGGATCAGCGTATTCCATCAATCGCGGCTTATGGGGCATTACTATCGGCGGCAAGGAAACGCTGACCTCGGAGCGATCATTGCCGGACGAAGCGTGGGTGTTGTCGGCGGCTGCTTTTAGCGAACCACGCGCCGCATCCGGGCACAGTATCGATTTTCACGGTGGCATACCGGTAAGCCTTGACGATGAACCGATGGCCCCGGTCGCCCTGATCGAGGCACTGGAAACACTCGCCGGGGCCTACGGAATCGGCCGCGGCATCCATCTCGGCGACACGGTCCTCGGCACCAAAGGCAGGGTTGCCTTCGAAGCGCCTGCCGCCGATGTACTCATTACGGCGCACCGCGAGCTCGAAAAGCTCACGCTCTCGGCGCAGCAATCGCGCATCAAGGATTCAATCGCCGCTCATTACGGTGACCTAATTCATGAAGGCAAGCAACTGGACCTTGCCTGTCGCGATATCGAAGCCCTGCTGCTTTCTTCGCAAGCGCGTGTCAGCGGTCGAGTGCGCTTTACATTGAGACCGGGCAACCTGTTCATCACCGGGGTGGATTCTCCATATTCGCTTCTCGCTGCCACCCGCGGTGTTTACGGTGAGGCCGCCGGCGAATGGACCGCACAGGACGCGCTCGGCTATTCGAAGATCATGGCGCTTTCCGGCACTCTGCAAACTCGTGCCGCCGAAGGGAAGGGCTGACATGCGCACTGTATTCGTCGACAAAGTGGCCTCCGTCGCACAACACAGCAAACTGCGTCACGAACTTCGCGTCGCCGACGACATCCCTTGCGAAGAGGGCGTGCTCATTGCCGTCAGGGTGCTGAACAACAAGACCCGCTACAACCAGCTCGAATTGACCAGCGGCCGCATGGCGACCGTCAACCAGGGCGATACCGTGGTCGGCGCTCTCGGTCACCGCAAAGCACTGTTCGGCTACTCGGGGCATTTGCCGGTGTCTCTGGAAGTCGGTTCAATCGTGCAGATTCTCAACATCGGTGGCGTGCTGGGTATTTGCGATTCCGGGAATCCGGACGTGGGTGCGCCGTTCGACTGCGAAGTGCTCGGAACGGTGCTGCATTTTCCCTATCTCGGGGAACGAATCGGCGTGCCGGCGCGGGTTGGCGAACGAACGCTGGACGTAAATGCCGTACTGGACACCCAGTCGGTGCCGGTTGTCGCGCTTGCGGGAACCTGCATGGACTCCGGCAAGACGGCGGCCGCGTGTGCCATTGTCAGTCGGTTGCGTCATCGCGGCCTGCACGTCGCTGCCTGCAAAGCCACCGGAGTTTCACTGCGTCGCGACATTCTCGCAATGGAGGATGCCGGTGCCAGCGAAACCATGATCTTCTCCGATTTCGGTATCGTGACGACCACCGCCAAAAACGGGCCGGCGCTGACGCGTGCATTGCTTACTTCACTCGCACAACACCAGCCGGACGTTATCGTTATCGAACTCGGCGACGGTTTGCTTGGTGCATACGGTGTCGAAGCCATTCTTACCGATGAAGCAATTCGCAGCGCCTTTACTGCAGTCGTACTTTGTGCAAGCGACCCGGTTGCCGCGTGGGGTGGCGCCAAAATACTTCGCGAGCAGTACGGGATCGAGCCGGCTGTCGTAACCGGGCCGGCGACTGACAACGACGTCGGCATCCAGCAAATTGCCGATCGCCTGTCACTGCCGGCGATCAATGCCCTGACCAATGGCGTCGCGCTCGGCGACCGGATTGTCGACAGTTTGCCGGGCATTACGAGCAAATCGAGGCAAGCAGACTGATGCGTATTCCTGCCGTGGTGATTGGCGCAACTGGATACGTCGGAGGCGAACTGCTGCGCCTGCTGCATGCGCACCCCAACTTCGTGCTGGCGGCGGCTGTGTCCGAGTCCCGTGCGGGACAGCGCATCTCGAACGTGTTCCCGCACCTTGCCGGTGCTTATGACAGCACATCGTTCACTGCTCCTCGGGAGTGGTCGACGCAACTGGACCGTGGCGCCAGGCTTGCGCTGTTTTCGGCGGCCCCGCACGGCGCCTCGGCATCGCTGGTTGCTGCCGCGATCGACGACGCGTCAGCGCGTGACCTCGACCTGCACATCGTGGATTCGTCGGCCGATTTCCGTTATGCCGATGCCGTCGCCTACCGCAACGTATATGGTGCTGAACATGGAGCGCCACAGTTGCTCACTGATTTTCACTGCGCTGTGCCGGAGCATGCCGGCGCTGTATCGACGGCACACGTCGGTCATCCCGGCTGCTTTGCGACTGCAGTCCTGCTCGCGGCCGTGCCGCTGGTGCATGCCGGACTGCCAGACGGCGATCTCTACGTCACCGGAGTCACCGGCAGCACAGGCTCCGGCCGCAGTCCGCAGGATGGCACTCACCACCCCGAGCGCCACAGCAACTATTACGCGTACAAACCCCTGCTCCACCGCCATGTGCCGGAGATCGAAACACTCATTGCAAATGCTTGCGGTACCCGCACATCGATCAACTTTGTTCCGCATTCAGGACCGTTCGCGCGCGGCATTCACGTGACTTTGCAGGCCAAACTGACATCTTCAATCGCCGCGGGCGATATCAGGAAAACCTATTCGCGCTATTACCAAAGCGCTGAATTCGTGCACGTCGTCGAGGGCACGCCGCGACTGAAAGACGTCGTCGCCAGCAATTACTGTCACATCGGCGTCGCGACATCCAACGACAGCGTCGTCGTGATGTGTGTCATCGATAACCTGGTCAAGGGTGCCGCCGGCGGTGCCGTACAGTGGATGAATCGACTCTGGTCATTGCCGGAGTCGAGTGGTCTATCAGCCGCGGCGCCGTCGTGGACGTAGCGGCAAGCAAAAAACACGATGTGCAGGCGCGCGAGGCGGCGGCCACGATTAACGTCTATGGCCAGTTGCCCTTGGTGCCGGAGAGCGCGGAGGGATGCGAACTGTTCACTGTCGATGGCCGGCGCATCCTCGATCTTTATGGCGGGCACGCTGTCGCTTCGCTCGGTTACGCGCATCCGCGTCTGGTGAACGCAATCGAACAACAGACGCGACGCATGCTGTTCCAGAGCAACGCCGTGGCACTCGAGGTGCGGGCGAGTGCCGCTGAAGCGCTGGTGTCAATTGCCCCGGCCAATCTCACACGCACTTTTTTTGTCAACGGTGGCGCGGAAGCCAATGAAAATGCACTGCGTATCGCGTGCACGGCAACCGGTCGCCGGAAAATACTCGCGATTACGCATGGCTTCCATGGCCGTACGGCGGCGGCAGGCGCGGTAACCTGGAGTGCCGCGGACTCCTGGTACGGGTTTCCGGACAAGCCGTTCGACGTGGACTTTATCCCGCGCGACGACGTGTCAGCGGCATTGGCGATGATCGACCGCGATGTTGCCGCCGTCATTTTCGAACCGGTGCAGGGTATTGCCGGTGCGTACGATTTGTCGGTCGAGTTTGTCACTGCGCTTCGCCACGCAACGCAGGCCTGTGGCGCCCTGCTCATCGCCGATGAAGTCCAGTGCGGCATGGGGCGATGCGGACAGTTTTTTGCCGCTCAGGTTTACAATGTCGAGCCCGATTTGCTGACGACCGCAAAAGCACTGGGTGGTGGCGTTCCTTGCGGGGCCCTTCTCGCCAGCGAGGCGCTGGCGACGCAACAAAAGACGGGCGCTCTGGGTACCACTTTTGGCGGTGGACCGCTGGCTGCGGCAGCCATAGTCGCGGTCATCGACACCCTGCGAAGTGAAAATCTGCTCAATAACGTGCGCGAGCGCGAAGCGCAGATTCGGCAACATTGCATTATCGGTCCGGTGACCGGGATTCGCGGCAAGGGACTGTTGCTCGGGCTCAAATGCGATCGGCCCGCGCGTGAAGTGCAAACCGCATTGCTTGAGTGCGATATTCTGGCGGGCACCAGTGCCGAGCCGGACGTCTTACGTCTGCTACCACCGTTGGTCCTGCAGGCCAGGCACGTCGAACGGCTGGCCAGCGCGCTTGGTGAAATTGCGCCACGCTGATGACATCGATTCAATTCCTTCAATGCCGATCGGGAAAAATATGAAATCGTTTAATGATCTTGCAGACTTTTCAGACGAAGAACTGGCTGCGCTTCTGGTTTTGGCCGGTCGCCTCGACGAAAAGCCCGAACCTCGCGCCCTTGAAGGCAAAGTTCTCGCCCTGCTTTTCTTGAGCCCTTCGCTCAGGACGCTGGCATCCTTCCAGGCAGCGATGACACGCCTGGGCGGCGGCGCATTTGTGATCTCGCCGGACATGTCCATTCACGGACTCGAGACACGGCCAGGTATTGTCATGGATGGCGCAGCCGCTGAGCATATCCGCGAAGCCGTGCCGGTCATTGCGTCCTACGGCGACGCCATCGGCATCCGCGCGTTCGCCGAACGGAAGAATCTCGAATCCGACATTGCCGACACAGAGTTCAGTTCCATGATCGATCTGATCGACACGCCGTGGATCAACATGGAATCCGCGATCCAGCACCCCTGCCAAAACCTGGCCGACTGGAAAACTCTTGACGATTTCGGCGTGCCGAAAAACGGCGGCAAGTTCGTGCTGAGCTGGGCCTATCATCCGATAGCGTTGCCACTCGCAGTACCCGCCTCGACACTGTATATGGCGGCGCGGCGCGGCATGGACGTCACCGTTCTGCGACCGGACGGTTTCGCCCTGCCCGAGCCGTTGATGAACAAGGCGCGCGATGCGGCGAGGGCCGCCGGCGGCTCCGTTCGTGAGACCGAGGACCGCCGGGATGCGATGCAGGGCGCGCAGGTGATCTATGCGAAATCCTGGTCGTCGACCACTCATTACGGCAACAAGCTGAAGGACCAGGAATTGCGGCGCGGCCTCGAAGGCTGGTGCGTCGACGAACCCTGGTTCGAGCACGCGGCCGATGACTGCCGGTTCATGCACTGCCTGCCGGTGCGTCGCGGTGTGGTGGTCAGCGAGCGCGTTCTCGACGGACCGCGTAGCGTGGTCATTCACGAAGCGAGGAACCGGATGCTGGCGCAGATGGCCGTTCTGCATGGCATGCTGGGGTCCAGACAGTGAAGCAGTCCAGCGATCGCGCCGTCGTGGTGTCTGCGCTGAAACATGCCGCCCCTTACATCCGCCTTTTCAAGGGCAAGGTTTTTGTCCTCAAAGTCGGCGGCGAGGTTTTTGCGGACCCGGCGGAGACGCGGGCCTTGATGGAGCAAGTCGGAATTTTGCACCAGGTCGGTATACGCATCGTGCTGGTGCACGGCGGCGGTCCGCAATCAACGAAACTTGCAACGGCGCTGGGACTCGATACCAAGTTCATCGACGGGCGGCGGGTCACTGACGACGCGTCGCTCGAAGTAGCCACGATGGTGCTGAACGGACTGATTAACACGCGGGTCCTTGCTTCGTGCCGGGATCTCGAGATACCCGCAGTTGGCATCAGTGGCGTTGATGCCGGGCTCATCCGCGCCCATCGACGACCCCCGGTGGAAAAAACCGGCAGCCCTCCAGTCGACTATGGTTTTGTCGGGGACATCGATTCCGTGGATGCGGACGTTTTGCGCAAGCAACTCGACAACGGTCTCATGCCGGTGGTCAGCCCGCTATCCTGTGATTCGGGCGGCATACTCCTCAACATCAACGCGGACACTGTAGCAGCCGCGATAGCCGCGGAATTAAAGGCTGAGAAGTTGATTCTTGCCACCGGTGCGCCGGGAATACTCGAAGACGCTACGAATCCGCAATCGCTTATTTCCTATGTCGATCGCGCAGCACTGACGAAGTTGCGCCAGGACGGCAAGCTAGCGGATGGTATGTTGCCGAAGGCAGCCGCAATCGACGCGGCGCTGGGCAACGGCGTCAACCGCGTCCACGTCATTTCCTATCGCGTGCCCGACAGCTTGCTGCTCGAGATCTTTACCAATGAAGGCACCGGTACACTTGTCGTTAACGACATCGCGGCACTTAGCGCTGCCGAACAGGCTTCATCCGGTCCCCTGCAATGAGCCGGCTGTGGGACAAGGGATTGCCGCTCGATCAACGCGTACTGCGCTATACCGCGGGCGAGGATCATCTGCTGGACGCCCGCCTGGTCCCTTACGATGTCAGGGCTTCGATCGCGCACGCCGAAATGTTGTGCAGTCAGAAACTCCTGAGCGATGCCGATTGCCGATCGATCAGCGACGGCCTGCGGACACTTGCGGCGGATCACGCCGGCGGACGCTGGCAAATTGAACTCGATGACGAGGACGTGCACACGGCGCTGGAGTCGCGCCTGACCGCCGCCATCGGCGGGGCAGGCGGCCGATTGCATCTTGGCCGGTCGAGGAACGACCAGGTATTGACGGCCCTGAGGTTGTATCTCATCGATGCTGCTCGTGACGTGGCCAGCCGGGTCGGCGGACTGTGCGCGGCTCTCGATGAACTTGGCAAACGACAGGGCGATGTCGTGCTTCCCGGCTACACGCATATGCAACAGGCAATGCCATCGTCCGTCGCATTGTGGAGCGGCGGCTTCCGCGAGGCGTTCGATGACGATATTGCAGGGCTTGAAGGATCCCTGCGTCGCCTAAGCAAAAACCCGCTTGGCAGCGCAGCCGGTTACGGTACGCCCGGATTGCCGATCGATCGCGATGCGACTACCACGGCACTAGGCTTTAGCGAGACGCAGATGCCGGTAACCGCCGTACAATTGTCGCGCGGCAAAGCCGAAAGCGGACTGCTCTTTGAATTAACTCTGCTGGTGCAGGATCTCGGCCGGCTGGCCAGCGATCTGCTGCTGTTCTACACGCAGGAATTCGGCTATGTCGAACTGGCGACGGAGGTCACAACCGGCTCGTCGATCATGCCGCAAAAACGCAACCCGGATGTGCTGGAGTTGATTCGCGCCGCTTCGGCGACGGCACAGTCCGGCCTTGATGAATGCCTGATGATCACCGCGAAACTGCCATCCGGCTACCAGCGCGACCTGCAGCGGCTGAAAGGACCGGTGTTTCGTTCCATCGACCTCGCCATCGACAGCGTTGATATCATGACTTTCGTCATTTCCGGCCTGGCCTTCAGGCCGGACCGAATTCGCCTGACGACCGGTCTTGACGCCGCAGAGCAGGCCAATCGCCTTGTCACCGAGGAGGGCATCCCGTTTCGCGATGCCTACCGGCGGGTGGCTGAACGTTTCAGGGATTGAGTACATCGGTTCCTGTACGATTCGGTTCTGTACCCGGATCGTCAATCAGGTCGCCAAACGATGGAAACCCGCTGCGCAAAAATGAGCGCGCTACTGCTTGTTGTCTGCACGACGGCCGCCTGCGGCCAGAGGGGACCGCTCATGCTGCCCGGCGACCCCGGCAGCGTTCAGACTGAAATGCCGCGCTTACCGGCGCCGGTTGAGAATGCCGAAGATGACGACGAGCGTGACCACGAGCCAAGACCGTAATCCATGACTGACCGGATGCTGGTGCTGATCGATGGCTCGTCCTACCTGTATCGGGCCTGGCACGCCCTGCCAAAGCTAACGTCGTCCAGGGGTGCGCCAACCGGAGCCTTGCTCGGCGTGCTCAACATGATCAACAAGCTGTCGAGGGAACAGCCAAGCGCGTTTTTTGCGGTGGTTTTCGATGCGCCGGGCAAGACTTTTCGCGATGCGCTCTTCGACCAGTACAAGGCCAATCGCCCGCCCATGCCGGACGATTTGCGCGCCCAGGTGCAACCGCTTCTGGCCGCCGTGCAAGCGGCAGGACTGCCATTGCTCCGCATCGAAGGCGTGGAGGCGGATGACGTGATCGGAACTCTGTGCCGCCGCGGAATGGAAATCGGCATGCAGGTTCTGGTCTCCACGGGCGACAAGGACATGACGCAACTCGTCGGCAACGGCGTGACCGTCGTCAATACGATGACCGGTACTGTTCTCGATCGCGACGGTGTCAAGAACAAGTTTGACGTCTGGCCGGAACAGGTAATCGATTACCTGGCGTTGGTTGGTGACAGTTCGGACAACATTCCCGGCGTTCCCAAAGTCGGTGCCAAGACCGCCGCCAGATGGCTGGCCGAATATGGCAGCGTCGATGAAATTGTCCGCAATGCGGACGCGATATCCGGCAAGGTCGGCGAGAGCCTGCGCGAGAATATTGAACAGCTCAGACTGTCACAGCAGCTTGCAACCATAAAGTGCGATGTCGAACTGCCGCTAGGTCCTGAGGACCTGTTGCGCGGCGCTCCGGACGTCGATGAGCTGCGACGCATTTACCGTGATTACGAGTTACGCAATTTGCTCAGGCAATTGGACGAGCAGCGCGACAACAACCGGCCGGTAGAATCTGCAATCACTGCGGAAGCGGATGCGAAGGGTCAATACGAAACCGTATTGACGCGAAAGGACTTAGATCGCTGGTTGAAGCGAATCGAGAAATCTCCCCTGGTAGCAGTCGATACCGAGACCACGAGCCTCGACTACATGCAGGCGGAAATCGTGGGTATTTCCATTTCCGTAAAGGCTGGCGAGGCGGCGTATATTCCGGTTGGTCACGATTATCCTGGCGCGCCGCCGCAACTGCCGCGTGATGAAGTTCTGCAGGCCCTCAAGGGATTTCTCGAAGACCCGGAGCGCCCGAAGGTCGGCCACCATCTTAAATACGACGCGCACGTCATCGCTCGCTACGGTATACAGCTGGCCGGCATGGCATTCGACTCGATGCTCGAATCCTATGTATTGAACAGTGTGGCCACGCGCCACGACATGGATTCCACCGCAAGCCACTATCTCGGCGTCGAAACCATTCATTTCGAGGATGTGGCAGGCAGGGGCGCAAAACAACTTACTTTCAACCAGATCGACCTCGACCAGGCGTCGCCGTATGCGGCTGAGGATGCGGACATAACGCTCCGGCTGCATGAGCACCTGTGGGCAGAATTGCAGAAGAGCCCGTCGCTTCGCGACCTTTATCTCGAGATCGAGCAACCGCTGGTGCCGGTGCTGCTCGGGATGGAAGAAGCGGGAGTCCTGATCGACCGCGAGATGCTGAGAAAACAAAGCGGCGAACTGGCGAAGAAAATGCAACTGCTCGAAAAGAAGGCGCACGACCTTGCCGGCGGCCCGTTCAATCTCGGCTCGCCGAAGCAATTGCAGGAAATCCTCTTTGAGCAGCAAGGCCTGCCGGTCGTGCGCAAGACACCGACGGGTCAACCGTCAACTGCCGAAGACGTATTACAGGAACTTGCGAACGATTATGAACTTCCGCAAGTGATTCTGGAGTATCGTGGCGTCGCCAAACTAAAAAGCACCTACACCGACAAACTGCCGTTGCAGATTGCAGCCGGTACCGGCCGGGTACATACGTCTTACCACCAGGCCGTCGCCGCAACAGGCCGGCTGTCATCGACCGATCCGAACCTGCAGAACATTCCGATCCGCACGCCGGAGGGACGGCGCATACGACAGGCGTTTGTCGCTCCCGAGGGTCGACTGTTGCTCGCCGCGGATTATTCGCAGATCGAGCTACGGATCATGGCGCATCTGTCCGCGGATGAGGGACTCATGTCGGCCTTTTCCGATGATCTCGACATTCATCGCGCTACCGCGGCCGAGGTCTTCGGCGTGCCACTGAACAATGTCTCCGCAGATGAGCGCCGCTCGGCAAAGGCCATCAACTTCGGCCTGATGTATGGCATGTCCGCCTTCGGGCTCGGCAAGCAACTCGGCATTGCCCGCAGCGAGGCGCAGTCCTATATAGATCTCTATTTCGATCGCTATCCCGGCGTCAAGGCGTTTATGGATGCGATTAAGGACCGAGCCCGCAGCGCCGGTTACGTGGAGACACTGTTCGGTCGCCGCCTGTATTTGCCGGACATCAACGACCGCAACCCGCAGCGTCGCCAATACGCCGAACGCAGCGCTATCAACGCACCGATGCAGGGTACGGCAGCCGATATCATCAAGATGGCGATGATCGCCGTGCATCGCTGGATTGAGGACGAAAAGGCTCCTGCGCGAATGATTATGCAGGTACACGACGAGCTGGTCTTTGAAGTCGATGAGAAGGAATGCGACTTCGTTCGCGACCGGATCGTGGCTCTCATGAGTCAGGCTGCGGAGCTGTCCGTCACGCTAAAAGTCGACGCTGGAATCGGCAGCAACTGGGACGAGGCGCATTAGAGCCAATGGCTCGTGGTTAAGGATTTTGATTTGGCGTTTGCGGGAGGGCCGGGTCTTCGGGAGGTTCTTTGACGGAATGGCTCCCTGCGGTCCGCTTTATTTCCGC
>JBBDJJ010000007.1:0-7350 GCA_040879925.1 Woeseia sp.
CGCATCGCGGGCGATCACCGCCTGATCGCCCGCGATGCGGGCTCCTGCAGTCGCATAATCGGACTTGTGCAGAGTCTCCCTAACGCACGCGGCTCAGCGCGAATACCGTTACCAGAAGCAGCGCTGCCGACGGCAGCCACGACACGATAGCCGGATCGAGATCGAAGACCTGACCCGAATTCGCCAGCATTTCGCTTGCCAGGAAGTAGGCAAGCCCGATCAGAACCCCCAGGATCAGGCGCGTGCCGTTCCCGGATGAACGCAAGGAGCCGAACACGAACGCCAGTGCCAGCACCGGCATGATGAGCACCGTGGTCGTGCGCGCGACTCGCGACCAGAGTTCTGTCTGGTAACGTTCGGCAGCCAGTCCGTTACGGCGCAGGTAGCGGACATAACTCAGCAGTCCTCGTGCCGACAGGCTGACCGGCTTGACCAGCGTAATGCCCAGCAGTTCGCTGTTGACGTCGAACGTTTCGACCGCCACCGGGGACGTGGTCGCCTGAATCTTGCCGGCGCCGAAAAGCGTTTCCCGCAGATTCTGCAGGACCCAATTGTCGTCATCGTCAATGCCCGAGTTTTCGGCCCTGGCAATAGAGCGAAGCGTGCGATCATCGTTGAATCGGTACAGGTAAAGGCTGCCGAATTCGAATTCGGTATTGATGCGCTCGAGATTGAGAATGACCTGTCCGTCCTTGACCCACAGGTCGCTGCCACTGACACTTTCCTCGTGCTCGAAGCGCGCCTCGTTGCGCATCGAGCGGGCGAAATAGTCGAGCGGCGGGCCGATGAACTCACCGATCAGCGCGGTGATCACCAGCAACACACCACCGGAAAGCGCCACCATACCGGCCATGCGCCGCACCGATATCCCGGCCGTGCGCATGACGACCAGTTCACTGCTGGTGGCGAGACTACCGAGCCCGAGCAGTGCTCCGATCAAAGCGGCAATCGGCAGCATCTCGAAGGAAAGTTGCGGCAGCCGTAATGCGGCGTAGAGCAACGCCTGCGGGATGCCGTAGTTACCCTGGGTATCTTCCAGTTGTCCGATGAATTCGAACAAACCGGCGAGTGCCAGCAGGACCAGCATAACCAGCAAGGTACTGCCCAGAATGGTCCGCAGAAGATAGGCGCTGAGAATGCCCATCAGTTGGCAGACCGGCGTCCCGACAGGCGCCGGTACCAGCCGTTATGACTGGCCAGCATTCCCAGCGCCAGTAACAGCATGATGGCATGCGCCCACCACAAGCCGACGGCGGGATGCACACTGCCCTGTTCAAGCCACGCCTTGCCAGCACTCAACAGGTTGAAATAGATGATGAACACCAGCAGGCCCACTGCGATGCGGCCGTAGCGACCCTGGCGCGGCTGGCTGCGGCTCAAGGGTACCGCCAGGATGGCGAGAATTACCGTAGACAGCGGCACGCCGATACGCCAGTGCAGCTCCGCCAGTTCCTCACGCGAGGACGGCGTCAGTAAATCGACGGTGGGCATGGCACGCGGTTCCGGCAATGGCTCATCGACACTCGGCAAGCGGTAGGGAATACCGTGCTCTTCGAATTCCATGATGCGGAAATCAGCGGTCCCCGGCACCCCTTCGTAGCGGTGACCGTCAAACAACACGAAAAAGCGCGTATCCGGATCGTCCGAGTCCTGTTGCTCGCCGCGTTCTGCCGTAACCAGTTCCACAATGCCCTCAGCAGTCCGGCGTTGCATGAATACGTTGCCGACCTTGCCGGGTCCGCTGACTTCTTCCACATAGACCACGGCACCGTCGGACCCGGTCGAGGTGAAACGTCCGGGCTCCAGGCTCGAAAGGTCGGCCTGGCGACGCGCCTCGACGCCGATGCGCTCGACGGCGACCAGCGCGCGCGGCGCGACTTCCATTGACAGCCAGGCAACGCCGAGCGCCAGTGGTATCAAAAGCCACAGCAACGGCCGGTAAATGCCGGCGGGCCCGACCCGGCACGCCATCATGGCCGGCATTTCGCTGTCCCGATAAAGACGACCAAGACCAAGCATTACGGACAGGAACAGGCCAATCGGCACGAGTATGGTGAGGTATTGCAGCGCTGTCAGGCCGATCAGCTGAAACACCGCGTCTTTGGGCAGCTTGTCCTTGGCGACATCGCCAAGCACGCGGGCGAATTGGTTAGTCAGCAGGATAAACAACAGCACCGCAGTAACCGACAACCAGGTCTGTGCGATTTCGCGGAAAATGTAGCGATCGAGAATTCGGAACATGCAAATGCGAGACGGCTCGCTCCAGTGGAATTTCCCGGGCATTTAACCAAATGCGGCGGGATCAGGTAGACTATCGACTTTAGCTTGTCCGTAACAGTCCCGGTGCGTGGTACTTCCGGCCCTGGATTGTCAACAATAACAGAACGCTCCACGTTGGCCGCAAGACCGCCATCGCGTGTACCACTCCGCGAGACTGCGTCGTGTCGCTGCCCAACGATGGCACGTAACCAGGCACCCGACTCTATGAACTATTCAACCACCACCACCTCGGCGTCACGCCTTGCCGCCGCGTGCATCATTGTCGGCATCTACGAATCCGGCGACCCGGGTAAGGCTGCCGCGGATCTCGACGATGCAACCGATGGTGCGATCCGTGACCTGTACAGGCGCGGCGATATTTCCGGCCAGCTCGGCGATGCGCGTCTCTTGTTGTCGCTGCCGACGGTGCGGGCGCCTCGGGTCGTGGTGGTCGGACTCGGCAAGCGCGACCGCTTCGGCATCAGTGCGTTCCGCCAGGCGGTCGCCGCCGCAATGGCGGCACTCAAAGGCAGCAAAACGCAAGATATCGTCAACTACCTGTCCCTCGAAGACGTTCGCGACTCAAGCCCCTACTACCTGGCTCGCTATACGGTGGAAACCATCGGGACGGCGCTGTACGACTTTTCGGAAATGAAATCGAGCCGCAAGAACAAACCATTGCCGTTGAAGAAAATCGGCATTGCGCTGAAGTCTCCGGGGGAGCGGCGCGCCGCTACGCAGGGTGCGGAACACGCGGATGCAATTGTCGCGGCAATGAACCTCGCCAGGGATCTCGGCAACCTGCCGGCCAACGTGTGCACGCCCACCTACCTGGCACGTACGGCCCAGCGACTGGCGCGCGATATCGCAGGCCTGCGCACGCAGGTGATCGGCGAGGCCCAGATGCAGCGGCTTGGCATGAATGCGTTGCTCTCGGTAACCAGCGGCACGGTCGAACCTGCAAAATTAATAGTCATGCACTACAAGGGTGCGGCAAAAAAAGCGCCGATAGTACTGGTGGGTAAAGGCATTACGTTCGACACCGGCGGCATTTCGCTGAAGCCGGGCCCCGGCATGGATGAAATGAAGTACGACATGTGCGGAGCGGCCGCCGTCATGGCAACGATGTCTGCAATCGCCACCCTGGCGCTGCCTGTCAACGTGATCGCCATTGTGCCGGCCTGCGAAAATCTGCCCGGCAGTACGGCTACCCGTCCGGGCGACATCGTCAAGAGTATGTCGGGCCAGACAATCGAGATTCTCAATACGGATGCGGAAGGACGGCTGGTACTGTGTGACGCCATTACCTACGCGCGACGCTTCAAACCGTCGCTCATCGTCGACGTGGCGACGCTTACCGGCGCCTGCGTTATTGCGTTGGGACATCACCTGACCGCAATTATGAGTAACGACGACAAACTGGCGGACAGCCTGGCCGAAGCAGGCATCAAGGCGGACGATCGCGGCTGGCACATGCCGCTTGGCGAGGACTTCGATCGACAGTTGAAAAGCAACTTTGCCGACTTCGCCAACGTCGGCGGGCGCGAAGGCGGTGCGGTCACGGCGGCTTGCTTTCTTGGCCGCTTCACCGCCGGCATGAGCTGGGCACACCTGGACATTGCCGGTACGGCCTGGCGTTCAGGCTCGAAGAAAGGCTCGACCGGCCGCCCGGTACCGATGCTGACGGAATTCGTGCTGCAACAGGCGGGCATCCTTTCCTGACCAACCGTGTAGTATTCCGCTGGCATGGCGCGCATCGACTTTTACGTTCTGAGCGAATCCGGAGAAGCATCCCGGCAGCGATTCGCCTGTCGTCTGGCCGAAAAAGCCTACCGACTGAAGCATACCGTGCATATCCGTACCGCAACGCGGCAGCAGGCCGAGCTGCTTGACGACCTGCTCTGGACCTTTCGCGACGGCAGTTTCGTGCCGCACGAACTCCGCGGCGCCGCCGATGACGTTTCCGCCAACCCTGTGCAGGCGCCGATCACCATCGGCTACACCGTCGGCCGCAGTGGCGCAGGCGCCGAGCCGGTCGAATTGCTCATCAATCTGACCGACGGCGTGCCGCAGGACACCAATGCTTTCCCGCGGGTCGCTGAAATTGTAACCTCTGACGACGACTGCCGGCGGCGCAGCCGCCAGTTGTTTGCCGACTACCGCTCACAGGGCCATTCGCTGGAATCGCACGATATCTGATCCGGGCCGCAACTGCCGTGCGCGGGCCGGCGCGCGGCAGCGGTCACTTTTTTGCGTATTTGAAACAGAATTCATGGACAAGGCATACATCCCGCTGCAACTGGAAACCCGTATTTACCGGTATTGGGAAGAACAGGGCTTTTTCGCCCCTGCCGGCGCTGGCGACCCCTACTGCATCATGATCCCACCGCCGAATGTTACCGGCACGCTGCACATGGGCCACGCGTTCCAGGACACGATCATGGACGCCCTGATTCGTTACCAGCGCATGCAAGGGCGACAGACTCTGTGGCAAACGGGAATGGACCATGCCGGCATCGCCACCCAAATGGTGGTCGAGCGACAGCTCAATGCCGAGGGCAGCTCGCGCAGCGCATTGGGCCGTGAGGAATTCGTCGAACGAGTCTGGCAATGGAAGCGTGAATCCGGCGGCTGGATCAACCAGCAATTGCGCCGCATGGGCGCCTCGGTGGATTGGAGCCGCGAGCGCTTTACGATGGACGACGATCTGTCTGCGGCCGTCACCGAAGTATTTGTGCGACTGCACGACGAGGGCCTCATTTATCGCGGCAAGCGACTGGTCAACTGGGACCCGGTTTTACACACTGCGTTGTCCGACCTCGAGGTCCTGCAAAGCGACGAGGCGGGTCACCTTTGGCATCTGCGCTACCCACTGGCGGACGGCGACGGTTCGGTCGTCGTCGCTACGACCCGACCCGAAACGATGCTCGGCGACAGCGCCGTTGCCGTGCATCCCGATGATTCACGCTACCGGCAGCTGATCGGACGTGAAGTGCTGCTGCCGCTTGTTGGTCGACGCATACCGGTCGTCGCCGACGAATACGTCGATCCTGAATTCGGCAGCGGTTGCGTCAAGATCACGCCGGCACACGACTTCAACGACTACGAAGTCGGCCTGCGTCATGCGCTACCCGTGTACAACATCTTCGATGACAATGCCGCAATCAACGACCTTGCGCCGGAAAAATACCGGGGCCTGGATCGCCTCCTGGCGCGCGAAAGAATCGTCGCCGACCTTGATGCGCTCGAACTGATCGAGCGCATCGAAGTTTACGAGCACAAGGTGCCGCGCGGCGATCGCAGTGGCGCTATCGTTGAGCCGTACCTGACGGACCAGTGGTACGTCGACATCAAACCGCTTGCGAAGCCGGCCATCGAAGCCGTGGAGTCCGGCAGAATCCGCTTCGTGCCGGACAACTGGTCCAACACCTATTTCGAGTGGATGCACAATATCCAGGACTGGTGCATCAGCCGCCAGCTCTGGTGGGGTCACCGTATTCCCGCGTGGTACGACGATGACGGTCATATCTATGTTGCGCGCTCCGAGGCGGAAGCCCGCGATAAACATGGGCTCGCCCCGCATGTCCCGTTACGGCAGGACGACGATGTGCTCGATACCTGGTTTTCGTCGGGCTTGTGGCCCTTCAGTACGCTCGGCTGGCCGAACAGGACACTCGAGCTCGCGACTTTTTATCCGGGCAGCGTGCTCGTTACCGGTTTCGACATTATTTTCTTCTGGGTCGCACGCATGATCATGCTGGGTCTCAAGTTCATGGACGATGTGCCGTTTCGCGAGGTCTACATACACGGCCTCATTCGCGACCAGGACGGGCAGAAGATGTCGAAGTCCAAGGGCAATGTGCTGGACCCGATCGACCTTGTCGATGGCGTGGATCTCGAAACCTTGCTGGCGAAACGGACCGCAGGCCTGATGCAGCCGCACCTGGAACCGAAAATCGAAGCGGCAACCCGGCAACAGTTTCCGCATGGTATCGAAGCATACGGCGCCGACGCACTGCGTTTCACCTTTGCGGCGCTGGCAACGACCGGGCGCGATATACGCTTCGATCTTGGACGCATCGACGGCTACCGCAATTTCTGCAACAAGTTGTGGAATGCGTCACGATACGTGCTCATGAACACTGAAAACTGCGATGACGGCGCGCTGGAACTGAGTCCCACCGATCGCTGGATCCGCTCCCGTCTCAACCGCACGATCAAATCGGTGCACGAAAATTTCGCGAGGTACCGCCTCGACCTGGTCGCCCAGGCTATTTACGACTTTACGTGGCGAGAGTTTTGCGACTGGTATGTCGAGTTGTCAAAGCCGGTGCTGCAGTCCCCCGAGATGTCCGCCGCCGTGCAACGAGGCGCCAGGTCGACCCTTCTCGATGTACTGGAAACAGTACTGCGTTTGCTGCATCCGCTCATGCCCTTTATAACGGAAGAGATCTGGCAGCAGGTCGGCCCGCGTGCCGGAGCAAAGGGCGCGACAATCATGTTGCAGCCCTACCCGCAGACCCAGGTTGAGTGGCATGACAACGCGGCCGAAACCGAGCTTGCGTGGGTAATGCAATTCATACTCGGTATCCGGCAGATACGCGGCGAAATGGATATTTCTCCCGGCAAGCCCCTGCCGGTACTGTTACACGGGGCCGGCGCACTCGATGAGGAACTCGCGCTACGGCATGCGCCGTTGCTCGCTCGAGTCGGACGGGTCGAGTCAGTGCGCGCGCTTGCGGACGGCGAACAACCGCCTGCGGCAGCAACGGCGCTGCTCGGAGACATGCGCTTGCTCGTACCCCTCAAGGGTGTAATCGATGTCGAGGCAGAGAGAACGCGTCTGGCGAAGCGCCGCGAGAAAACAGCCGCGGAACTGCAACGCGCCCGGAACAAGCTGCAGAACGGTAGTTTTGTGAACAATGCGCCAGCCGAGGTAGTCAAACAGGAGCAGACGCGGGCCGCGGATTTCGAGCGCGCCCTGCTACAACTTGACGATCAACTGGCGCAACTTGACAGTCTGGCCGCGTCCTAGGCAGATTCTGCACAAGTCAGAAGGCACCTGCTGTAGGAGCCCGCATCGCGGGCGAT
>JBBDJJ010000008.1:0-2573 GCA_040879925.1 Woeseia sp.
CCTTTGACGGAATGGCTCCCTTCGGTCCGCTTTATTTCCGCCAAAGGACCTCCCGAACACCAGGCCGGAAGCGTCTCGCACCTGGCACGCCCTGAGAATAAAGTGCCAGCATCGTCGGGCGGATGAGCGCGCGTACACCAGCCGAACCACGACGCAAGGTCTCGACCGGGTGGGAACCCTTTGGCGGAAATAAAGCGGACCGCAGGGAGCCATTCCGTCAAAGGGTTCCCACCCGGTCGAGACCGATTCGAGCCACCGAATCGCCCGACAGCGCAATAACCGCTAACCAAGCACCACTGTGTCTAACAGGTCATAGCAACGGCACCATCAGCAGCGCGACGATGTTGATGATCTTGATCAGCGGGTTGATGGCCGGTCCGGCGGTATCCTTGTACGGGTCGCCGACGGTGTCCCCGGTTACGGCGGCCTTGTGTGCGTCGGAGCCCTTGCCACCGCAGTTGCCATCTTCTATGTATTTCTTGGCGTTATCCCAGGCGCCGCCACCGGCGGTCATCGAAATGGCGACAAACAGCCCGGTGATAATGGTGCCGAGCAATACGCCACCCAGTGCCTTGGGACCGAGCAACAGGCCGACCGCAAGCGGCACCAGGATCGGCAGCAAGGACGGAACAATCATTTCCTTGATAGCTGCCTTGGTGAGCAGGTCTACGGCACGGCTGTAATCGGGCTTACCGGTGCCTTCCATGATGCCGGGGATTTCGCGGAACTGCCGGCGAACTTCGTTGACGACGGCACCGGCGGCTCGACCGACGGCCTCCATAGCCATGGAGCCGAACAGATAAGGAACCAGGCCACCGATAAACAGGCCGATGATGACCAGGTGATCGGAAAGATCGAAGTTGACAATGATATTCGCGGATTCGAGCGCGTGCGTGTAATCGGCAAAAAGCACCAGTGCCGCGAGACCGGCTGAACCAATCGCATAACCCTTGGTAACGGCCTTCGTGGTGTTGCCCACAGCATCGAGTTGATCTGTGATGTTGCGAACATCAGCTGGCAGGTCGGACATCTCGGCAATGCCGCCGGCATTGTCCGTGATCGGTCCGAACGCATCGAGTGCGACGATGACTCCGGTCATAGACAGCATGGCGGTGGCGGCGATGGCGATGTTGTACAGGCCGGCCAGCGAATTGCCTTCCGGCGCCAGCTCGAAAGCTCCCCAGATACTCAGGCATACGGCAAGCACCGGCAAGGCGGTCGCTTTCATGGAGATGCCAAGCCCGGCGATAATGTTCGTCGCATCCCCGGTCAAAGACGCGTTAGCGATGGTTTTTACGGGTTTGTAATCTGTGCCGGTGTAGTACTCCGTGATGACCACCATGGCTGCGGTCAGCGCCAGGCCGATCAGGGCAGAGCCGAAAATCCCTCCGACGTTTCCGGACCCGGCCATCATCGCATCGGTGACAAACCAGAAAGCCACCGCAGCGAGGCCGCCCGATACAATGAGGCCCTTGTAAAGAGCGACCATGATTTTGCCTCCGTCCGAAGTCCGGACGAAGAAAGTACCGATGATGGAAGCAACGATGGAAACGGAACCGAGTACAAGCGGGTAGGTAACGGCTGCTATGCCGAATGTGCTGACGAGCAAACTGCCAAGCAGCATCGTCGCGATAATCGTGACTGCGTAGGTCTCAAAGAGGTCCGCTGCCATGCCGGCGCAGTCGCCGACGTTGTCTCCGACATTGTCGGCGATAACACCGGGATTACGCGGGTCGTCCTCCGGAATTCCGGCTTCGACTTTGCCTACCAGATCTGCGCCGACGTCTGCGCCTTTGGTAAAGATGCCGCCGCCCAAACGCGCGAATATGGAGATCAGAGAGCCGCCGAAGGCAAGGCCGACCAGCGCGTGTATTGCATCAGCCATCGAGATGCCCATGCTGCCAAGCACCGCGTAATAGCCGGCAACACCGAGCAGACCGAGACCCACAACCAGCAGCCCGGTAATTGCGCCGCCACGGAACGCGATGTTCAGCGCTGCGTTGACGCCGTGCCGTGCCGCCTCCGCGGTCCGTACGTTAGCCCTGACCGAAACAAACATGCCGATGTAGCCGGCCAGGCCCGAGAACACGGCACCTATGGCAAACCCTATGCCGGTCGCCCAGCCGAGCGCCAGTGTCAGCGCAACGAACAGCACCAGCCCCACGATGCCGATGGTGAGATACTGGCGATTCATGTAGGCGCCTGCGCCTTCCTGGATGGCCTGCGCGATAACCTGCATGCGTTCGTTGCCGGCTGGCTGCTTCAGGATCCATTGCGCGGAAAGCGCGCCGTACAAAATTGCCAGAACGCCTGCGCCAATGGCCAGCCACAGTGCAAACTCACTTGTCATCCGTTTGTCTCCCGATCAAAAAAACGCCCGCACGCGTATGCGTTCCGGGCCGCAGAAAAATTCCCGGTAACCGATCCATCGCTTGACGGTGCGGGAGTATTGAGAAAGGCGCTTTTTGTGCCGTACCGAGTATGTTGTTATTTACTGTGTGATCTGCCGGCACCCCAAGTCCGACCCCAGGTCCGACCCCAGGTCCGACCCCAGGTCCGACCCCAGGTCCGAC
>JBBDJJ010000008.1:2673-43186 GCA_040879925.1 Woeseia sp.
GTCCGACCCCAGGTCCGACCCCAGGTCCGACCCCAGGTCCGACCCCAGGTCCGACAGGCTGCCGGGCAACCTGTCGCGCCGCGGCAGCGCGCGAATCATACCACAAACGCGCTGCCGAGCTGCTTTGGAACGGACAGGTTTTTCAACTGGACGTAATTCGGTAAACCATTGATATACGGAGGATAATCTTCGCCCCGAATCAGTGGTGACAGGTACCGGCGGGCGGCTGTCGTAATGCCCATGCCGTCGGCTGTGATGTATTTGCGAGGCAGCTTTTTCTCTTTGTTGGCGACCCGCTCGAGCGGTGCCTCATCGATACGCCAGCGATACGGTTTGTCGGAAATGCGCTTGATTACCGGCATCACAGCAGACTTGCCGGCCAGTGCCATAAGCACCGCCGCGCGTCCCACCGCATAGGCTTGCTTAACGTCCACCGCCGATGCGATGTGGCGAGCAGAGCGTTGCAGGTAGTCGGCGACAGCGTAGTGGTATTTGAATCCCAGTTCCTGACGGACCATGCCGGCGATAACCGGAGCCACGCCACCGAGTTGGGCGTGACCAAACGCGTCTTTCGTGCCAGCTTCTGCGAGGAAATTGCCGTCTTTGTCACTGGCTCCTTCGCTGACCACGACGACGCAATAGGTGTAACGTGCGACACACTCCTTGACACGCTGCAGAAATGCCGCCTTGTCGAACGGGATTTCCGGGAACAGGATGATATGCGGCGCAGCACCCTGAGATTCGCCAGCCAGTCCAGCCGCCGCAGCGATCCAACCTGCGTGACGGCCCATCACTTCCAGAATGAACACTTTCGTCGAGGTTTCTGACATCGACAGTACATCCAACGCCGCTTCCCGCGTTGACACTGCGACGTATTTGGCAACGGAGCCGAAACCCGGACAGTTGTCGGTAATCGGCAAGTCGTTATCGACGGTTTTCGGTATACCGAGGCAAGCGACCGGGTAACCGAGCCGCTTGCTGATCAACGAAACCTTGTGCGCCGTGTCCATCGAATCGTTGCCGCCATTGTAGAAGAAATAGCCAATGTCGTGCGCTTTGAACACTTCGATCAGGCGCTCGTATTCGGCCCGGTTCTGCTCGATTCCCTTGAGTTTGTAACGCGCCGATCCAAATGCACCGCCGGGCGTGTGTCGCAATGCAGCGATGTCGCGGGCGGATTCCTTGCTGGTGTCGATCAGATCCTCGGTAAGGGCACCGACGATGCCGTTGCGTCCGGCGTAGACCTTGCCGATGGCCTTCTTATGCTTGCGCGCCGTTTCAATCACGGCGCAAGCGCTGGCATTGATAACCGCGGTAACGCCTCCGGACTGTGCGTAAAAAGCATTCAATCTGGCCATGGTACTTCACACCTTGTTAATTGCCTGACAATGCGCGCAAGCATAACGGAATCAGCGCGCGCCTTCATCGCAGCATCGATTTGGCCGGGTTTGACCTGTCCGGGGATTGCCGGTAGCGTATGCGGCCCGCTGCGGCCGGGGGTTTTTTTCCGGGCTCCGTCCGGAATGACCTCGTCCGGACCGGGACCGGCGCTAACGAAGAAGAGACAAACACATGCGCATAGTGTTACTGGGAGCTCCGGGTTCGGGCAAGGGTACTCAAGCTCGTCGGCTCATGGAGCAGCGAAATATTCCACAGATTTCCACCGGCGACATGTTGCGTGCGGCGGTAGCGGCGGACACGCGCTTCGGCAGGCAGGCCAAGACGATCATGGACGACGGCGGACTGGTACCGGACGACGTCATGCTGGGAATTATCAGTGAACGCCTGACAGAAGAAGATACCGACGACGGCTTCATCCTGGATGGTTTCCCGCGGACCCGCAAGCAGGCGGCAGACCTGGAAGTTCTTCTCGAGCAAGCCGATCAACCTCTCGACGCAGCTGTTCTGCTCGATATTGGATTCGAAATACTGATGCAGCGTCTGACAGGTCGACGTACCTGTTCGGCGACCGGCAAATTGCTGAACATTTACTTTTCGTCCCGGCAGGAGCTCGATGAATGCGCCGCAAAGGGCGGCAAACTCGTGCAGCGTGAAGACGACAACGAAGAAACGATAGGCAAGCGTCTCGAAGTGTACCGCCAGCAGACCGAGCCGGTCGTTGACTATTATCGATCGCGGGGCGTGTTGCAGACGATCGATGCCGATGCAAGCATGGACGAAGTCTACCAGCGGCTGTTGAAGGTCTTGGATTAGCGCTGTTGGAGCGCGCCACGCGCGCGAATGCGGTGACGATCGACCTTTTCCTGTTCGCGCGCCGGGCGCCGGGCGCGCTCCAACAGCGAAACTGCCAGCGCTCCGGGGCGTCGCTGCCATCAGTCGCCAAGGATTTCAAGCAACGCGTCGCCGACGAGCTGACGCCGCCAGCCCCTGAACACGCGCAGATGGCGCTCGCCAGCAAGCGCGGCGCCCAGTTCTTTTTTCGATGCGACGACCTCGGGCAGAAGGTCGAGCGTACCTGCGCATGCGGCGACGCGAGCCTGCATTTCTGCGAGAAGCGCTCGTTGTTTCTCATCCGGGCGGGAATGCGCCTGCATGTCCTCAGCATCCATTCTGCTAGCGGCCAATACGGCGAGCAGTTCCGGACCCGCACGACGCACGATGCCGGGTTGCAGTCCGCGCACGCCAGCGAGTGACGCCTCGTTGTCCGGGGCCGCCGATGCAAGTTCCAGCAGTACAGCGTCACTCAGAATCCATTGCCGCGGCCGATCTCGACGTACCGCTTCGCCCTCGCGCCAGACTGCGAGATTGCGCGCCGCGGCACGGGCACGGCCGGACAAATAGCGAGCGCCCTTCAGACGACGCATGGCAGCGTCCGGGTCAGGTGTATAAAGTGACGTTTGCAGCAAGTCCTGCGAATCCTCGATTGCCCATGCGAGGCGCCCCGATTCTTCCAGCCTTGCCGCAAGCAAGTCCGCTGCCGGTAACAGATACTCGACGTCCTCGGCCGCGTACTCGATCAGTTCGGGCGCCAGCGGGCGTCTCGTCCAGTCAGCGCGCGTATGCGTTTTGGCCAGTTCGACGCCGAACAACTCGGCCACCAGCGCGGCGTAGCCGAGTTGCGGCGCGTAGCCGAGCAGGGCCGCTGCGACCTGGGTATCGAACAGCTCGCCGGGCATTCGGCCGGCCGCCTGAAAAATCACCTCGATATCCTGGCGGCCAGAGTGCACCACCCAGGGCCGTTCCATCAACGCCTGCCAGACACGATTGAAATCGCCAGCACCCAGCGGATCAGCGCACCAGATATGGTTCTCGGTTGCTATTTGCACAAGACAAAGTTGCGGGAAATACGTCTTCTCACGCATGAACTCCGTGTCGAGTGCGATGCGTTCGCCATCGACCAGCTTCTCACAGAGACTGTCCAGCGACTTGCTATCCAGGTATTCGGTGGGCTTCACGTAAACTTTTCCTGATAGTGCCTCGCCAGCACAAGTAGACGAAACAAGCTTCGGTTGCGACGGCGATCATGCGATGATTGCAGGGTCGGTTGCTGCCATTGTGACAGAACACTGTTCCTCCTACTTCGCACATTTCTTGAAATCATTGCGCTGCGCAAAGGTCCTGCACAAGTACCGAAGTCGTGGCTGTTGCTGCTGTTGTCGATTGCGATGCTGGTTGCCGCAGCCGCCAGCGGGATGGCGTTGATCGATGGACTGGAACAAAGAAACTTAAGCCTCGCGTTAATGACCAGTTTGCTGGCGATCGCATTCTACGCAGGAGTACTCTTTATAACCGGATTCAGTGGACGCATCCTGCAGGCACTTACCTGCATTATAGGTTGCGGAGCGATCCTGACCTTTCTGTCGATAGCAGTATTTGTGCTGTTTCGGCCGTTTGTCGGCCAGGGGTTCGCCGGCGTCGCAGCGGTATTGATCAGCTTCTGGTCTGTGCCGGTAGAAGGCCACATTCTGTCACGATCTATCGGCCAGCATTGGTACGTGGGTATTGCGATTGCTGTTATAGCTACCATTCTGCAGTTCATTTTCCAGTCGCTGCTCGCGGTTCCTGTTGCGGACGCCGAATAATGCATTTGCACATTCTGGGTATATGCGGAACATTCATGGGCGGTATAGCTGCGCTTGCTGCCGCTCTCGGGCATCGCGTCACGGGCAGCGACCGCAACGTCTATCCACCGATGAGTACGCAGCTCAGGGCGCTTGGCATCGAGATCCACGAAGGTTTCGATATCGAGCAGCTGGAGCCGTCACCCGACGTCGTTGTAATTGGCAATGCGATGAGCCGCGGCAATCCCGCAGTCGAGGCGGTACTCGATCAAGGCTTGCCGTATATCTCGGGCCCACAGTGGCTGGCTGAGAATGTGCTGGCGAAACGACACGTCATCGCAGTTTCCGGCACGCATGGCAAGACTACAACGGCAAGCATGCTGTCCTGGATACTCGAGCATGCAGGCATTGATTGTGGCTTCCTGATTGGCGGCGTATCGGCGAATTTCGAGTCGTCGGCACGACTGGGCGGTTCGCAGTACTTTGTTGTAGAGGCTGACGAATACGATACGGCGTTTTTCGATAAGCGAGCAAAGTTTGTGCACTATCGGCCGCGGACGCTGATCATGGGAAATCTCGAGTTCGATCATGCAGACATCTATCGCGATCTGGACGCCATCATCTGGCAGTTTCATCAGCTATTGCGCACGGTTCCCCGCAGCGGCCGCCTGATTGTTAACGGCGCAGACGCGAATCTGCAAACATTGATCCGCGGCGGTTGCTGGACGCCAATCGAGACCTTCGGGCTCGACGTAGAGGCTGACTGGACGGCGGCGTTCCTGGATTCTGCCGAGAAGCATCTCGTGATAAACGGGCCGGACGGTGAAAGCCATGAATGCAACTGGAAGCTCGGAGGCCGGCATAACCTGGAGAATGCGCTGGCTGCAGTCGCCGCGTCGTGCCGTGTCGGGGTATCGCTGCCACAGGCTCTGGAGGGGTTGACCACATTTGACGGCGTGAAGCGACGCATGGAACGCACCGCCACAGTCGGTGGCGTTGCCATCTATGACGATTTTGCACACCATCCGACAGCGATCCGTCGCTCGCTTGAGGGTTTACGCAAGCGATTCCCGGGCCAGCGCCTGATCGTCGCACTCGAGCCACGTTCAAATACCATGAAGCTCGGCATTCATAACAAGTCGCTTGCCGATTCATTGCAGGAAGCGCACGTTGTGTTTGTGTATCGGCCACCGGAATTGGGCCCGGACTTCGAAGTAGTCCTGCGACCGCTCGCTGAGAAGGTGCACTTTTTCACAGAATATGCTGATCTCGTTTCGGCATTGGCAATGACCGTACATGCCGGCGATCTGCTTGTCTTCATGAGTAACGGGGCATTCGGCGGTGCGCGACAGCAATTGACTTCGGCGTTGCGCCAGTCGCAAGCCCCGGCACGGTCATGACCGAAGAGAAAACTCCGTTATTTCCGTTACGCACCGTATTGTATCCAGGCGGGCCGTTGCCATTACGGATATTCGAGGCCCGCTATCTCGATATGATCAGCGAATGCCTGAAGTCAGAACGCCCGTTCGGAGTGCTACTGATAAAGAGCGGTGAAGAAAGCGGGCAGGCGACAACCTATGAACTCGGCACGTTGGCGCGCATTGCAGACTGGTACCAGGGTAGCGATGGATTGCTCGGCGTTACTGCAATCGGCGAGCAACGTTTTCGCCTTGTTTCGAGCGAGCGCCGCGCCGACGGATTGAACGTCGGTGCAATTGAAGTACTGCCTGAGCAGCCGTTTCAACCGTTGCCGGACGAATACAGGCCACTGGCGACAATTCTCGCTGGTGTTCTGGATGATCTGGGTCGATTGTATGAGTCGCTCGAACGCCGTTACGACGATGCCGTATGGGTCGGTTACCGGTTTGCCGAGATCCTGCCGATCAGTCCCGGGGAAAAGCAGAGGTGCCTTGAGATCGAGGACCCGTTCGAACGCCTGCAACTCATTAGGAAGGTCTTGAATTCCGTGCGTGGCGTCGACGTCGACTGACTCAGGACGGCCGGGCTTCAGAGAGTTGCCAGTACTTTTCGCGCAGCCTCCAGTGTGCGGGACAGTTCCTCCTCACCGTGCGCCGAAGATACAAATCCGGCTTCGAAAGCGGACGGAGCCAGGTAAATGTCCTCAGCCAGCATGCCGTGGAAAAACTTTCGGAACCGGTCGACGTCTGCGTCTGCGACTTGTGAAAAGCGACATACGTGATTGTCCGCGGTGAACATGAAGCCGAACATTCCGCCGCAACACTGTGTGGCCAGCGGTACACCCGCTTCCGCGGCAAGCGAGCGCAATCCCTCTGCCAGATGACGCGTCTTTTTCGTCAGCGCGGGATAAAATCCCGCTGCCGAGACACCTTCCAGGGTTGCCAGGCCGGCCGCCATCGCGACAGGATTACCCGACAGCGTCCCCGCCTGGTAGACGGGCCCGTCCGGCGCCAGTGCCGCCATAATGTCTGCGCGACCGCCGAATGCGGCCGCCGGCATGCCGCCGCCGACGATTTTGCCCAGAGTGGTCAGATCCGGGCGGATGCCGAACAGTTCCTGGGCGCCGCCACGGGCCACCCTGAATCCGGTCATGACTTCATCGAACAGCAACAGCGATTCGTAGCGGTTGCATTGGTCCCGCAACGTTTGCAGGAAACCTGCCTCTGGCATCACCATGTTCATGTTGCCGGCGATCGGCTCGACGATGATGCAGGCGATCTCCCGACCCCATTTTTCGAATGCCTGTTCAACTGCGCACTGGTTATTGAATTCCAGCGTGACCGTATGTTCGGCCAGAGATGCGGGCACGCCCGGCGAACTCGGAACGCCCAGGGTCAGCGCGCCTGAGCCCGCTTTGATCAGCAGTGAGTCTGAATGACCGTGATAACAGCCTTCGAACTTGACGATCTTGTCGCGACCGGTAAAGCCGCGCGCCAGCCGAATGGCGCTCATGGTGGCTTCTGTGCCAGAGCTCACCATGCGCACACGTTCAATCGATGGCACGAACTCACAAATTTTCATTGCCAGCCGGGTTTCGCTGAGCGTTGGTGCGCCGAAGCTGAGTCCATCGGCCGCCGCACGGTTAACGGCTTCCAGCACAGCTGGATGCGCATGACCGAGAATCATGGGACCCCAGGAGCCCACGTAGTCGATCAGGCGGCGACCGTCTTCCGTTTCCAGCCAGGCACCGCTGGCACGGCGGATAAAAAGCGGTTCGCCACCAACCCCGGCAAACGCGCGAACTGGCGAGTTAACGCCGCCGGCAATGTACTTTCTGGCATCGGCAAACAAGGTCATTGGTTTGGCCCCTGTGAGAAGCTGCGCATGCTACAGAAGCGCCCTGCAGCGCGAAACCCTCGTCCGCGTCCTGTTACACTGTCGATCTTCAAGCCGCGACGCAATGCAATGCCGATGCACAACGCCAGCACACTATGAAAACCTACATGTGTCTGATTTGCGGTTTCATTTACGACGAAGCCGCGGGGGATCCCGAAGGCGGCATACCTGCCGGCACGCGGTGGGATGATATTCCGCTGTCCTGGCGATGCCCGGATTGCAGTGCCGGAAAAGAAGACTTCGAAATGGTCGAGGTCTGACCGACCGCCAGAAACCAGCCACAACCCCGGGCTTCGGCCCGGGAATCTCTGTACAAGTCGCAAGGCACCGGCTGTAGGAGCCCGCATTGCGGGCTCCTACAGCCGCACGATCGCGACTGGTGCAGAATTTTCCTGGCAGAATTTCCCTAGCAGAATTTCTCTAGCGATCCGCGTTGATGCCCTCCGCACCTACCTGCACAACCTGGAAGCCACGTTGTTCGAGCAAGGTCGGGACACCTTGCTCGCCGATCAGGTGCAATGCGCCCACGACGACCAGGTAGTCACGCTGGTCTTGCAATAGCTTCGTCAACTGTTCGACCCAGTCGAGATTGCGATCGACGACTATGGTTTTGTACAGCTCGGCATGGCTTTGCATTTCTTGCAACATGTTGACTTCCAAAAAGTCGATATCCCCATGTCGCCACGCGTGGATGAGGTCATCCATAATTTCCTCGAGGTCGAGGCTTTCCTCGAGCGACTGAAGGAGCAGGGCGCGTTGCGAATCGAGCGCCAGGTTGTCGAGGAATTCGAGTTGCTGGCGAATGGTTTCCAGTCCGTTAATTTCTTTGCCGTCCGCGACCGCTTTCTCGGCGAGGTAACTTTCGATTCCCAGCGCCTGGTCAAAGCCGATGCGCGTTAGCATCAGCTGCTCGACCACGATTGCGGCCAGCCACGGCTTAGAACTGGACAGCATCGCAAGGGGAATATTAATGCGCGATGCGAGTTCCTCGGCCTCGCGCCATGCGTGCGGCCCCATTACATCGCTCAAAGTTTCGCCGTCCTGAATCAGGCCGAGTTCCGTGATCAGGGACTGAGCCTCGATGGGATCGACGTCATCCATATCCATTTCCATGATAAGCACATCGGCCTCGTCATAGGCCGCATGGATAGCCGACGGCAGTGGATGGTCTTCGGCACGTAGCAAGTGCACTGAACCGAGCAGGAACATGCGATTGCTTTCGCCGGTGATCTGCCACATCGTGACGGCATGCTCGGCGATAGCGCCCGGAGCCGAGAACGTCAGTGCCAGAAATAAAACGGCTGCCCGACAGCGAAACGTTGTTCGTACAAAAGTCAATACGCTGCGCATGCCTGTCCTTTCGTCAAGTCCAAGCGGAATAGCCTACTAGACCCAGACTATTTTGGTATCGATTTCGCCGTCCGCGTGTAGCGTCAGTCGCCGGTAGGCTGGCGGCCGACTGTCGACGGCAAATTCGCTGCTATGCACCTGGAACTGGCGGCAGGTTGACGGCGTACCCAGGATCCGTATCGATGCGTGGTCGCCTGCGAACTCCTGGTGCACGTGGCCGAAAACGATGGCTCTGACCTTGCCTGACTTTGCCGCAATGCGCAGGAACTCGTCGCTGTTCAGCAATCCAACCTGGTCCAGCCACTGGCTGCCGACGGGCAGCGGTGGATGATGCAAGGCAAGCAAAACGTGTTCGGCGCCAGTTCGCTGCAGCAGGGCATCAAGCCGGTCAAGCTCCTCTGCCGATACCTTGCCAGCCGCCATTCCGGCTTCGCTACTGTCGATTCCAGCAATTAGCCAGGGGCCTTGTTCATAGACGCCGCAGCAGGTGAATGGCCGCATCGCCAGGACTTCCTGCATAAGTGGGGCCAGGTCATGGTTGCCCGGCACACAATGGACCGGCAATTGCAGGGTCGCAAGCTTGCGACAGAAACGTTCGTACGCCGCACGGGTATCGTCCTGGATAATGTCGCCGGTGACCAGCACGAGTTGCGCCGGCCAACCCGATTGCAGGTGGTGTTGCAGAACCTGCGACAGGGACTCGTCGGTCACTCGCCCGCGAAACGTGGCATCGGCTTCTGCAAAAAGATGCGGGTCCGTTAGTTGCAGGACCCGCAGAGGATCCGCTGCCAGGTTAATTGGATCAAGCCCTAGTAGCGATAGTGATCCGACTTATACGGGCCATCCCGCGATACGCCGATATAGTCCGCCTGTTCGTCTGTCAATTCGGTGATCCTGGCGCCGATGCGGTCCAGGTGCAGCCGAGCAACGCGTTCATCGAGATGTTTCGGCAGTATGTACACCCGGTTCTCGTACTTTTCATGGTTCTGCCACAGTTCGATTTGCGCCAGCACCTGATTGGTGAACGAATTCGACATGACGAAGCTGGGATGTCCGGTGCCGCAGCCCAGGTTCACGAGCCGGCCTTCCGCGAGTAAAATGATGCGCTTGCCGCCGGGGAAAATAATGTGATCTACCTGCGGCTTGATGTTTTCCCATTCGTATTTCTTCAGCCACTCGACGTCAATTTCGTTGTCGAAATGACCGATGTTGCAGACGATTGCCTGGTTCTTCATCCGTTCCATCTGCGGGCCGCTGACGACGTGATAGTTGCCGGTTGCGGTGACAACGATATCGGCCTGGTCACACACTTCATTGAAGTCGACCACCCGGTATCCTTCCATGGCCGCTTGCAGTGCGCAGATCGGATCGATTTCGGTTACCCAGACGGTGGCTCCGAGGCCGCGTAACGATTGAGCGCAGCCTTTGCCGACGTCACCGTAGCCGCAGACGATTGCAATCTTGCCGGCAATCATCACATCCGTGGCGCGCTTGATGCCGTCGACGAGTGACTCGCGGCAGCCGTAGAGGTTGTCAAACTTCGACTTGGTCACCGAATCATTGACGTTGAAAGCCGGGCACTGCAGCGTGCCTGCTTTCTGCATGTCATAGAGACGTTTGACGCCGGTGGTGGTTTCCTCCGAAAGCCCGCGAACGTTTTTCATCAGTTCCGGGTACTTGTCGTGCATCACGAGTGTCAGGTCGCCGCCATCGTCAAGGATCATATTCGGTAACCAGCCGTCGGGGCCCTTGAGGGTTTGCTCGATGCACCACCAGTATTCCTCTTCCGATTCGCCTTTCCACGCGAATACCGGTACGCCGGTCGCTGCCATTGCCGCGGCGGCGTGATCCTGGGTCGAGAAAATATTGCACGACGACCACCGCACTTCGGCGCCCAGCGCCGTGAGCGTTTCGATGAGTACCGCTGTCTGGATGGTCATGTGCAGGCAACCGGTCAGGCGCGCACCCTGCAAAGGTTTGCGTCCGGCATACTCCTCGCGCAATGCCATCAATCCAGGCATTTCGGTTTCGGCGATCGCAATTTCCTTGCGGCCCCAGGAAGCCAGCGAAATGTCAGCGACCTTGTAATCCTGCTTGCGGATGGCAACGGCTTCGCTGCTCATGTAATTCTCCTTAAAATGCAATTCAGTGAGTAAGTGCGGCGTTCAGGCAGCAGCGTCAACCCGCAGTGCATCGGCCTTGTCCGTTCGTTCCCAGCTCAGGTCGAGATCTTCGCGACCGAAATGACCGTACGCGGCGGTTGGCCGATAAATGGGTCGAATGAGATCGAGCATTTTCAGAATGCCATAGGGACGCAGATCGAAGTTCTCGCGAATCAGCACCGTCAGCCGCTCTTCACTGATCTTGCCCGTGCCGAATGTCTGGACGCTGATCGATGTTGGTGCGGCTACGCCAATGGCATAAGAGACCTGTATCTCGCAGCGGTCGGCAAGTCCTGCCGCGACGATGTTCTTGGCCACGTAGCGACAGGCGTAGGCCGCCGAGCGATCGACTTTCGACGGGTCCTTGCCGGAAAATGCACCGCCCCCGTGGCGTGCAGAGCCGCCGTAGGTATCGACGATGATCTTGCGACCGGTAAGGCCGCAGTCGCCCATCGGGCCGCCGATTTCGAAGCGACCGGTCGGGTTGATGTGATACTGCGTATGCTTGCCGATCCATTCAGCCGGCAAAACCGGCTTTATAACTTCCTCCATGATGCCTTCCCTCAGGTCTTTCATGGAGACATCGGCATGATGCTGTGACGACAGGACCACGGCATCGATAGCGACCGGTTTGTGATTCTCGTAAACAAAAGTTACCTGGCTTTTGGCGTCCGGGCGCAGCCACGGCAATTTGCCCGATTTCCGGACCTCGGCCTGGCGCTTTACCAGTTGGTGGGCATAGGTGATCGGTGCGGGCATCAGAACGCTGGTCTCGTTCGTGGCGTAGCCGAACATGAGCCCCTGATCGCCAGCACCCTGATTTTCCAGCACATCGCGGTCCACGCCCCGGGCTATATCCGGCGATTGCTTGCCGAGGGCATTGATCACCGCGCACGAAGCGCCATCGAAGCCCATGGTCGAGTCCGAATAGCCAATGTCAAGTACGGTCTTGCGCACGAGCGCTTCGATATCGACCCAGGCCGACGTCGTTACCTCGCCGGCAACAAGGACCATGCCGGTCTTCACCAGCGTTTCGCAGGCGACCCGCGCTCTTGTATCCTGCTCGAGAATCGAGTCGAGTACGGCGTCGGAAATCTGGTCCGCAATCTTGTCGGGATGTCCTTCCGATACCGATTCTGAAGTGAATAAATACGAGTGATTCATGAGTTTAACTTTGCTCTGCAGCGGAACGGGGTATTGTAACCCAAGGATTGTAAACAAGGCTCGCGTCAGACACCATTTCGGTAATGTAAGCTGTTGTATCGCTACTAGCGCAGTCGCCTTAACAACCCGCGACGACCCGCGTCGCTTGCGGGCCAGCGGCCAAACAGGGAAAATGCGCGACTCGCCGCCAGCGTGAAGTCGGTCCTGCAACATAACGTCTGACCCAATCGAGACCCGATGCCAGAAAAATCAAGTAGCCGGACATCCGTCGACGGCTCCAATCGCAGAGCGCTCGCCAATGCCGTGAGGGCGCTTAGTATGGATGCTGTCCAGGCGGCCGAATCAGGCCATCCAGGCATGCCGATGGGCATGGCGGACATTGCAGAAGTGCTGTGGAATGATTTCCTGAAGCACAACCCGGCCAATCCGCGCTGGCACGACCGTGATCGCTTTGTGCTGTCGAATGGCCACGGTTCGATGCTTCTCTACAGTCTCTTGCACCTGACCGGTTATGCGCTGTCGCTGGACGAATTGAAGAACTTCCGGCAGATGGGGTTTCGCACGGCCGGTCACCCGGAGCGAGAGCCGGATCTGGCGATCGAGACGACGACCGGCCCTCTCGGGCAGGGTTTGGCCAATGCCGTCGGCTTGGCCCTGGCTGAGAAAATGCTGGCTGCGCGTTACAACCGCCGGGGTTTCGACATCGTCGATCATCGCACCTGGGTATTCCTGGGCGACGGCTGCCTGATGGAAGGGATTTCTCACGAGGCCTGTTCGTTTGCCGGAACAATGAAACTCGGCAAGCTGATCTGCTTCTATGACGACAACGACATATCGATCGATGGTCGAGTCGAGGCCTGGTTCACGGACGACACAACCCGGCGCTTCGAAGCCTACGGCTGGCAGGTGATCCCGGCGGTGGATGGACACGATAGCGCGGCCATAACAGATGCCATAGAGCGTGCATTGGCGGACAACAGTCGTCCGACCCTGATAGCTTGCAAGACGGTCATCGGTTTCGGCGCACCGAACAAGCAAGGCGGTGCCGGTGTACATGGTGCACCGCTCGGTAACGACGAAGTGGCGGCCGCTCGACGGAACCTGGACTGGAGCTCGCCGCCATTCGTCGTTCCGGACGACATACGAGACGCATGGGATGCGTCCGACCGTGGCGCTCAGGTAGAACAGCAGTGGACCGAGAGATTTTCTGCGTACCGGACGAAACATGCGGCCGAAGCAGAAGAGTTTCTACGCTGCATGCATGGTGATCTGCCGCAATCCTGGGCGCGTGGGGCAGACGACGCAGTGGCCAGCATAGTGGCGGCTGGCAAGAGCATCGCAACGCGCCAGTCTTCGCTGCTTGCGTTGAATAATTTTGCGCCGCTGCTTCCTGAACTCGTCGGGGGATCCGCCGACCTGACGGGCTCGAACCTGACGAAGCATGAATCGTCAGTTGCGATCACGGGAGACAATGCAGCGGGAAACTATTTCTACTTCGGTGTCCGCGAGTTCGGCATGTCGGCGATTTGTAGCGGGATCAGCCTGCACGGCGGATTGATTCCCTATTGCGCCACATTTCTGACCTTTTCAGATTACTCGCGCAATGCGTTGCGCATGGCGGCACTGATGAAAGTTCAGAACATCTTCGTGTTTACCCACGACTCCATCGGCCTCGGTGAAGATGGTCCGACCCACCAGCCCGTCGAACACGTCGCCAGCCTGCGCCTCATGCCGAACATGCGGGTATGGCGACCCTGCGACAGCGTCGAAACCGCGCTGGCATGGCGCGATGCGATCGAACGCCGCGATGGCCCGACCAGCCTGGTCCTGACACGCCAGGGTGTGCCGCACCAGGCGCGCAACGAGCAGCAGCTCGCCGCGATACGCCGTGGCGGTTACGTCTTGCGTGACAGCGAGGGATCGCCGGACGTCGTTTTTATTGCAACCGGCTCGGAGGTTGCACTGGCAGTTGCCGCCGCTGCAGCATTGGATGAACGCGGCATCGCCGCGCGGGTGGTGTCGATGCCCTGCACCGACCTGTTCGATGCGCAGCCGGTCGACTATCGGGAATTCGTGCTGCCGGCCGCGTGCCGCAAGCGAGTTGTCATTGAGGCCGGTGTCACAGGGCTTTGGTGGCGATTTGCCGGTACTGCCGGTCGCGTGATCGGCCTGGACCGCTACGGCGAATCTGCACCGGCCGGCACTTTATTCAAGCACTTTGGTTTCACCGTTGAGCACGTCCTGGAAGTGACCGACGAGTTACTGACTGGATAGTCACAATTGCCCGACCCGCAAATGAGCCACGACGCCGTCGTGGCAAGCAATCACAGGAGACCTAAATGACGATCAGGATCGGTATCAACGGATATGGCCGCATCGGGCGCAACATATTGCGTGCCCTTTATGAAAGCGACAAACGTTCGGACATCGAGATCGTCGCCGTCAATGACCTGGGCGATGCCAAATCCAACGCGCACCTGACCCGCCGCGACACGGCGCATGGGCCGTTTCCCGGCACCGTGGAAGTCGCTGATGGTGCAATGATCGTCAATGGCGACCGCATCAAGGTCCTGGCGGAACGGGATCCGGCCAAACTGCCATGGGGCGATCTCGGGGTCGAAATCGTGCTGGAGTCGACCGGGTTTTTTGCCACGAAAGAAAAGGCCTCCGCCCATCTGAAGGGAGGCGCTAAAAAAGTCATCATCTCGGCGCCGGCGGGAGACACAGTCGATGCAACGATTGTCTATGGCGTGAACCACAAGGTGCTGAAAGGCAGCGACACGGTAATTTCGAATGCGTCCTGCACGACCAACTGCCTGGCGCCGCTGGTCAAGCCGTTGCACGACAGTATTGGCGTGAAGCACGGTCTCATGACAACCATCCATGCCTATACCAACGACCAGGTCCTTACCGACGTGTTTCATTCGGATCTGCGCCGCGCCCGTTCGGCGACGATGTCGCAGATTCCCACGAAGACCGGTGCAGCCGCCGCAGTGGGCCTCGTACTACCGGAACTCTCGGGACGCCTGGATGGCTTTGCGATGCGCGTGCCGACGATCAATGTTTCGGTGGTCGATCTGACCTTCGTCGCGGAACGCGACACGAGTATCGAAGAGATCAACAGCATCATGAAAGAAGCCAGTGAAGGCGAGCTGAAGGGCATTCTTGCCTATAACGATGAACCGCTGGTCTCTATTGACTTCAACCACGATCCTGCGTCGTCAACCTACGACGCCGGCCTGACCAAGGTCATGGGCGGCACGCTGGTCAAGGTACTCGCCTGGTACGACAACGAGTGGGGTTTCTCCAATCGCATGCTCGATACGGCGCTGGCCTTCGCCAGGGCAAAGTAGTACGAGCGCGCAACCGGTGGATCTGATTTGCCAACAAGTATGCGAACGAGTATGCAAATAATCCGGATGGTCGACCTGGATCTCGCGGGCAAGCGAGTCCTGATTCGCGAGGATCTCAATGTACCGGTAGCCAAAGGCCAGGTAACGAGCGATGCGCGCATTCAGGCTGCGTTGCCGACACTGCGTCGGGCACTCGAGTCGAATGCGGCCGTTATGGTCATGTCGCATCTCGGTCGCCCGGTCGAGGGCGAGCCGGACCCGGAGTTTTCGCTGCGTCCGGTAGCCGCTGCGCTATCGGCCCGGCTCGGCTGCGACGTACCGCTGAACGAAAACTGGCTCGATGGAGCGGACGTAAAGCCGGGGCAGATTGCCCTGTTCGAAAATGTCCGTTTCCTGAAAGGTGAAAAAGGTTGCGACGATGCACTGTCACGTCGCATGGCGCAGCTCTGCGACATTTTCGTAATGGATGCTTTCGGGTCGGCACACCGGGCGCATGCCAGTACTTACGGGGTGGCGAAATTTGCGTCGACCGCCTGTGCCGGCCCTCTCCTGACCGCAGAGCTGGATGCGCTCGGCAAAGCGCTTGAAAATCCGCTGAGACCGCTTGTTGCAATTGTCGGCGGCTCGAAGGTTTCAACGAAACTGAATGTCCTCGATGCGCTGGCCGGAATGGTCGATGAGCTCATCGTCGGCGGCGGCATTGCAAATACCTTTATCGCCGCCGCCGGTCACAACGTGGGCAAGTCCCTGTATGAGCCGGACATGCTGGATACGGCCCGGCGCCTCGCGGCGGACACCAGCGACCGGGCGAACATCCCACTGCCTGTGGATGTGGTCGTCGGTCGCGAATTCTCGGCAGCTGCGTCGGCGGCGGTACGTTCGGTCGATGCCGTGCAGGACGACGAGATGATTCTGGATATAGGCCCGGAAACGTCGGCAATGTTCGCGCGGATCCTGCGCGATGCCGGCACTATTATCTGGAATGGTCCCGTAGGTGTGTTCGAATTTGACCAGTTCGGTGAAGGCACGCGCATCCTGGCGGAAGCGATTGCCGATAGCTCCGCATTTTCACTTGCGGGCGGTGGCGATACGCTTGCTGCCATTGACAAATTCGGCGTCGGTGACGGTATCTCCTATGTGTCGACAGGGGGCGGCGCATTTCTGGAGTTTGTGGAGGGTAAGGAATTACCCGCCGTAACCATTCTCAAGACACGCGGTAGCAATACTCGTGTGCAATAATTGCCAGTAATGCTGCGTCGTACCAAAATTGTTGCAACACTCGGCCCTGCTTCGGACGACCCGGCGCGATTGAAGCGCATGATCCGGGCCGGCCTCGATGTGGCCCGCATCAACTTCTCGCATGGCAATACGGAAGAACAGCGCATGCGCGTCGCAAGACTGCGAGCGGCGGCCGACGAATGTGGCAGGGATGTCGGGGTAATGGGCGACCTGCAGGGCCCGAAAATCCGCATTCAGCGATTTCGCGATGGCGCAGTCACGCTCAACGAGGGCGACGCTTTTTTTCTCGACCCGACCTTACAGGAAAACGCCGGTACCGCAGCCGGTGTCGGTGTGGCCTACCAGCAATTGAATCGCGATCTCAAGCCAGGCGACCTGTTGCTGCTTAATGACGGCCAGATTACTTTGACGGTCGAGCGCATCGAGGGCCAGCGCATTCACACCACCGTGGTTAACGGCGGAGAGCTGTCGGATCACAAAGGTATCAATCGACAGGGCGGCGGCCTGTCGGCACCGGCGCTGACCAGCAAGGACCTTGAACACATTCGAATCGCAGCCGAACTGGAGATGGACTATCTCGCGGTGTCATTTGTGCGCAACGCCGAGGACGTCAAGGAAGCACGCCGATTGTTCCGCGATGCCGGTGGTCACGGCCTGATCGTGGCGAAAATCGAGAGGGCCGAGGCGGTCGCAGGAATCGAATCAATCATCGATGCAGCCGATGTCATCATGGTAGCCCGCGGTGATCTCGGTGTTGAACTCGGCTACGCAGAGCTGACGGGCATGCAGAAGCAGATCATTCGACGCACGCGCCACAAGAACAAGATTGTTATTACTGCGACCCAGATGATGGAATCGATGATCAGCAGCCCGATTCCAACGCGCGCGGAAGTGTCCGATGTTGCAAATGCGGTCATGGACGGCACGGATGCAGTGATGCTGTCGGCAGAAACGGCTATTGGCCAGTATCCGGTTGCCGTTATAACTGCGGTCAACGACGTTTGTGTCGGTGCGGAGAAATACTCGCTCGCGCGTGGCCGGACCTCCCACCGGCTCGATGACCAGTTCAATGCGGTGGACGAGGCAATTGCAATGGCAGTGATGTATACCGCCAATCACCTGGCCGTTAAGGCGATTATTGCATTGACCGAATCCGGTTCGACGACGCTTTGGATGTCGCGCATCCGCTCGGACATTCCGGTTTATGCATTTACGCCGCATGCGACGACGCGTCGCCGCGTAACTCTTTATCGCGGCGTCTATCCGGTGTCATTCAATATTGAAAGCACCGATGCGCAGCGCCTCTACCAGGAAATTTTTTCCACGCTGCTTTCCAATAAGCTGGTCGAGGTCGGGGATCGCGTTATCTTCACCAAGGGTGACCTGAAAGGAGTGTCCGGCGGTACCAATGCGATGAAGATAATCAGCGTGACGGCGGGCGAGGACGACACTGCCGATACTGTAGTAGCCGATTGAGAATGCCGGGCCCGCTTTTCGTTCCACGGTAATCCCTTCATGACAAAGCTGGCCTGGCGAATAACACTTGTTCTGCTGTTGCTCGCTGCGGGTGTCGCTTCGACGGGCTACCTGATGGTGCGCCTGAGTTTGCCACCCATCGACGGCGCGATCCTTGTCAAGGTACTGACCAACGACGTAGTCGTCGATCGCGATAATGCCGGCGTGCCGACTATCAAGGCGAAGAATCGCAACGATCTCGCGTTTGCCACCGGCTTTGTGCACGGGCAGGACCGCTTTTTCCAGATGGATCTCATGCGACGCAAGGCCGCCGGCGAGCTGGCCGAACTGTTCGGCCAGCTCGCGTTGTCACTTGACAGGACACATCGGTTACACCGGTTTCGTTATCGGGCAGATCAGGTGGTCGCGAACCTGTCGCCCGACGAGGCGCAGATCCTGGCCGCATACGCTCAAGGCGTAAACGCCGGGCTCGGCAGCCTGCGAGCCCGCCCCTTCGAGTATTTTGTGTTGCGTGTTGAGCCGCAGGCATGGGAAGCAGTGGACTCGATGCTGGTGGCCTTTGCCATGTTTCTGGAGCTGGACGAAGAGCGCGCAGGGCCGGACATAAAACGGGGCCTGGCTCGCCGTGCCTTGCCCAACGAAGTTTTTGCATGGCTTTATCCTGCGGGCACCAGCTGGGATGCACCGCTTCGCGGTACGGCGCTTACGGCGACACCGGTCCCGACTGCCGAATCCTATAATTTGCGCGCCCCGGGCCCTGTTCCAGCTGTCCTGCCGTCCACCGGCGAGGCCAGCGACGCGCCACTGCCCGGCAGCAACAGCTGGGCCATCGCCGGCAACTTGAGTGCTTCGGGCAAAGCGATCATTGCCAGCGACATGCATTTACCCATTGCCGTGCCGAACACCTTCTACCGGGCACGACTGGTGGTGACAGGTGCCGAGGCCATTGACGTAAGCGGTGTTTCACTCCCGGGAACGCCGTTGATTGTCGCTGGCAGCAACGGCACGGTTGCCTGGGCTTTCACTAACAGCTATGGCGACTGGTCCGATGCGATACTGATACAAGATGGCGAAGAAGAGGGCACCTATCTCACGCCCGCCGGGCCACGCCGCTTCGATACGCATCGTGAATTTATCGACGTGAAGGATGCGGAGACCAGCGAACTGGTCATTCGGGAAACTATCTGGGGGCCTGTGCTCGATGACGAGCAATATCCCGACGGCTTGATTGCCGTCCGCTGGATTGCCCACGACAGAAGAGCGGTCAATCTCCGGCATCTGGACCTCGAGCGCGCCCAGTCAGTTGAACAAGCATTGGCGATCGCCAATCACATGGGCATGCCGCCGCAGAATTTCGTCGCCGGAGACAGTGAAGGCAAGATCGGCTGGACCATCGCCGGCAGCATACCAAGGCGCGCGGATCTCGATACGCGCGTGCCGGTCGACTGGAGCGCGGGCGAAGGCTGGCTCGGTTGGCTCGATCCCGACGAGTATCCGCGGATCGTCAATCCCGTAAGCGGGCGCATCTGGACGGCGAATGCGCGCACCGTCGATGGTGAAGCACTGCAAGTCATCGGTGACGGTGGTTACGACCTCGGCGCGAGGGCGCAGCAGATTCGCGACCAGCTGTTTGCAGCCGAACGCTTCGAAGTGCGCGATATGCTTCGCATTCAGCTCGACGATCGAGCGATTTTCCTTTCCCGCTGGCGCGACTTGCTGTTGCGTGTTCTCGACGACCGCACTGCAGCCGCGACAGCGTCCCGACAGGAGTATCGAGACCAGGTGGAGGGTTGGTTGCCGCGGGCCAGCGTCGATTCGGTGGGCTACCGCCTGGTCAGGGCATTCCGGCTGGCGATCAAGGACCGCGTGTTCAATATGCTGACCTCACCTGCGCGCGGTGACGAGAATGCCGGTCGTCTGCTGCTCCAGAGCAAACAATTCGAAGAGGTTCTGTGGTCCCTCCTGCACCAGCAACCGATGCATCTTCTGGCTGTCGACTATGGGTCGTGGCAGGACTTGATGCTGGCCGCTGTGGATGAGGTCATTATTGACATGGAAACCGGTTTCAATGGGCCAATGGCCGAACGCCGCTGGGGCGAGCGCAATACCGTTTCGATCCGGCATCCGCTCAGCCAGGCGTTGCCGTTGCCGTCGGCATGGTTCGACATGCCTTACCACGCACTACCAGGCGACGCGAATATGCCGCGCGTGCAGTCGCCGGATTTCGGCGCATCGGTGCGCTTCGCCTTGTCACCGGGTGACGAGCCGGGTGGCTACCTGCATATGCCAACCGGACAAAGTGGCCATCCTCTGTCGAACTTCTACCGCGCCGGACACGAGGACTGGGCCGAAGGCCGGCCAAGCGCGTTTCTTCCCGCGCAATCCCGTTACCGCCTGGTGCTCACCGCGGCGTCGGATTGAGGGAGTTGCCGATCGGTTCAACCCGCCCGGAACTTGTACGCGGCCAGATCAGCGGGGATACTGTGCGGGCACAGCCGACGGACCAACAGATGACGAATAATCGATTTACCGGAACGAATTCCTACATCGCGACCGATGACCTGACGATGGCGGTCAACGCGGCGGTGACGTTGCAACGGCCAATACTTGTCAAAGGCGAACCGGGTACCGGCAAGACCCAGTTGGCGATGGAAGTCTCCCGTGCCCTGGGTCGGCCCCTGTTCGAATGGCATATCAAGTCGACGACCAAAGCGCAGCAGGGCCTTTACGATTACGACGCTGTCGCGCGCTTGCGTGACTCTCAATTGGGGGACGATCGGGTACACGATATCGCTAATTACATCGTGCGAGGCAAGGTCTGGGAAGCGTTCGAGTCCGAGGTTCAGCCAGTTCTGCTGATCGACGAAATCGACAAGGCCGATATCGAGTTCCCGAATGATCTGTTGCTGGAACTCGATCGTATGGAATTTTACGTGTACGAGACCCGACAGCTGATCAAGGCAAGGCATCGTCCGATCATTATTATTACAAGCAACAACGAGAAGGAATTGCCTGACGCGTTTCTGCGCCGCTGTTTCTTCCATTACATCCGGTTTCCTGACAAGGAAACCATGCAGAGAATTGTCGATGTGCACTTTCCCGGCTTGAAGAAAGCCCTGTTGCGCGATGCGCTTGAAGCGTTTTACAAGATTCGCGACGTTTCCGGACTTAGAAAAAAACCATCGACGTCCGAATTGCTCGACTGGATCAAATTGCTCCTGGCAGAGGACATACCTGCTGAAGCGTTACGCGGCGACAATTCCCGCAATGCCATACCGCCACTCTATGGAGCGCTCCTGAAGAACGAGCAGGACGTGCACCTGTTCGAACAGTTGGTGTTTCTGGATCGTCGCTCCCGCAGCCAGTAGGTCATGCTGACGAGTTTCTTTTTCACGTTGCGTGAAGGCGGCCTGAAGCCGTCTATTACTGAACTCCTGACATTGCTCGAAGCTATGCAGGCAGGCGTAGCCGAACAGAGCGTCGAAGGATTCTATTTTCTGTCGCGTACATGTCTCGTCAAGGACGAGAGTCAGTTCGATCGCTTCGACCGGATTTTTTCGGCCTGTTTTTCAGGCGCCGAGGATCTGTTTCGGGCACTCCCGACCGAACTGCCGCAAGACTGGCTGGCTCGCCAGGCGGAGTTGCTGCTGTCCGAAGAGGAGCGAGCGCTGATCGAGTCGATGGGCGGCTTCGAAAAACTCATGGATGCGTTGCGGGAAAGGCTGGAAGAGCAGAATGAGCGCCATGAAGGCGGCAACAAGTGGATTGGTACGGCAGGTACGTCACCGTTCGGCGCATACGGATACAACCCGGAGGGAGTGCGTATCGGGCAAGAGGGTTCGCGCCATCGTCGCGCGACCAAGGTTTGGGATCGACGTGAATACCGCAATCTGGACGACAAGGTTGAACTCGGGACACGTAATATCAAGATTGCGTTGCGCAAACTCCGCAAGTTTGCTCGTGAAGGTGCTGCCGACCAACTGGACCTCGAAGCAACCATCGACAAGACTGCGCGCAACGCGGGTTTTCTCGATCTTCGCATGGTACCGGAGCGTCATAACGCGGTGAAAGTGCTGTTATGCCTCGATGTAGGCGGCTCGATGGACGATCACGTGAGGGTTTGCGAAGAGCTGTTTTCAGCGGCACGCAGCGAGTTCAAGCACCTCGAATACTTTTACTTCCATAACTTTATTTACGAAAGCCTGTGGAAGGACAATCGGCGTCGTCATGGCGAGCGGGTGTCGACTTCCGCAATCGCACACAAGTACGGTGCCGATTACAAGCTGATATTCGTCGGCGATGCAACGATGAGCCCTTACGAGATTGTGTACGCTGGAGGCAGCGTCGAACACTGGAACGACGAGCCCGGTGCGGTCTGGATAAAGCGGCTTCTCGATACCTATCCGAAAGCCATCTGGCTGAATCCGGAACCGGAGCAACGCTGGGACTATACGCCGTCGATCAAGTTGATCCGCGATATCGTGGATAACCGAATGTTCCCGCTTTCGGTCAGCGGACTGGAATCGGCCATCCGACGCCTGCATTGAGCGGCCTATAATAGGCCGCAGTTATGAAAGTTCAGCCGCAAGAGTTAAAGACAGCCCTGGTACTCCCGGGGGGCGGGGCACGAGGCGCGTTTCAGGTCGGGGTGCTGAAAGCGATTGCGGAGCTTTTGCCAGCCCGGGCCGTCAACCCGTTTCCCATAATCAGCGGGACTTCGGCCGGTGCGATCAATTCAGTGGTCCTTGCTACCAAGGCCAGGCACTTCCGTGTCGCCGTAGCCGAACTCGAGCGCGTCTGGGGTCACTTCCATAGCGGGCAGGTCTTCCGTACCGATTCATGGACCATGCTCAGGAGCAGCCTGCATTGGTTTGCCGCGATCGTCCTTGGCGGCTATCTCGTCGGCATGCCGCGGTCTTTGCTGGATAACTCGCCATTGCGCGCACTACTGAGCCGCAATCTGCGTTTTCCGCGTATCCAGACCGCCATCGACGACGGCTACTTGCATGCAGTGGCCGTGACCGCGGCCGGATACAGTTCGGCGAGATCGACAACGTTTTTCCAGGCCAGGCCGGACAACGCCGCGTGGGCGCGAACGCGCCGTAGCGGCATAAAGGAATACCTGCACCTCGATCATCTGATGGCCAGTATTGCAGTGCCTATGATATTTCCTCCCGTCTCGATCAATGGCGAATACTTCGGCGACGGGGCGATGCGACAGGCTACTCCATTGAGCCCGGCCATTCATCTCGGTGCCGATCGGATTCTGGTTATCGGCATTCGGGACGAGGTCGGCGATGTGAAGCCGAATGCGCCCGCGAGGCACCCGAACTTCGCCCAGATTGCCGGCTACATGCTGGACACGCTTTTTATGGACGGGTTGTACTCGGACCTGGAACGGATGACCAGAATAAACCAGCTTATCGATTCTGTATCGCCGCAGCATCGCCAGGGGCCGATGAAAACCATGCGCGCAATCGACACCATGATGATTGTTCCCAGCAAAGATTTGCGCGCGCTGGCTTACGAACACCGGCGCGATATGCCACTGCCGTTGCGAGTTCTCTTGCGCGGCATTCGAGGGCACGGTGGCCCGGAGAATCGACTATTGAGTTTTTTGTTGTTCGAACGATCCTATACGCAAGCGCTGATCGATCTCGGCTATTCAGACGCGATGCAACTCAAAGATCAGTTGATCGACTTCGTCAGTGGCGCGGCTGTGCCGCGGCTGTTTGCGCCCGCATGGGTCAGCCGGGATCTGAGCCGGTTCTCGTATTGACAGGCTGACCGGCGTGGCTAAAGTAAAAAAATCGCGCCAAGCCCAAGAAACGCCATATAGCCGACCACGTCGGTGATTGTTGTGATGACCACGCCACCTGCAATGGCCGGATCGATCGAGAGTCTCTTCAGGAGCAGCGGTATAGCGAAGCCGGCGCCCGCGGCAATAAGCAGATTGATAATCATGGCGCCGCCGATGACACCACCGATTCGCCAGTCCTGGAACCACAGGTAGGTAAACACCCCGACGACAATTGCCCAGACGATACCATTCATTGCACCGACCATGATTTCCTTGCGCAGGATGCTCCATGCATTGGTCTTATCGACCTGTCCGAGCGCAATTGCCCGCGTAATGATCGTCAACGACTGAATACCGGCCACGCCGCCCATGCTGGGTACTACCGGCATCAGTACTGCCAGCAGTACGATTTTGTCCAAAGTCGTTTGAAACATGTCCACGACGGATGCGGCGAGGAACGCAGTCGCCAGGTTAATGCCAAGCCACAGCGCACGTCGCCTTGCGCTTTTGACGACCGGTGCGAACATGTCGTCTTCTTCGTCAAGGCCTGCGGCACTCATCAGTGAATGCTCGGCCTCCTCGCGAATGACATCCAGGATGTCGTCTACCGTGATGCGACCGACCAGGCGGTAGTTTTCGTCGACTACGGGCGCCGACAGAAGATCGCGATTCTCGAACTCCCAGACTACTTCTGAGGAATCCGTGTGCGCGGGAATGGGCAATGAATCGGTTGACATGACATCGGCGACAGTCCGCTGTGGCTCATGAGTCAGCAAGCGCGACAAATAAAGTGACCCCAGGTACTCGTTGTCCCGATCGACGACATAAATCGCATCGGTGCCGTCGGGGATGTCGCCGCGGGCCCGCAGGTAACGCTGTACGACTTCGAGGGTAACGTCGGGCCGTACCATTACAACGTCGACATTCATCAACCCGCCGGCGGTGTCTTCGTCATAAGACAAAACCTGGCTCAGGCGCTCGCGATCCTGCACGTTCATGGAGTGCAGAACCTGTTGGGTTACGGCATCGGGCAGGTCTGCAAGCAGGTCAGCCAGATCGTCGAGCTCCATGCCCTCCGTGGCGGCGATGAGCCTTTCCGTTGCCATACCGCTGATGAGGCCATCTCGCACCTCTTCGGCAAGTTCGACCAGGACATCACCCTCCTGCTCGGCGTCAACCATTTGCCAGATCAGGGCGCGTTCCGGCGGCGGCAGCGACTCGAGCAGGCGTGCAAGCTCAGAGGACGTCAGGCTGGCAATGAGACGGTTCGCGTCGCGCACTCGTCCGGCGCCGAGTTTTTCACGCAGCATTTCGAGCGTATTCTGTGTTTGCTCTCGGGTTTCCATGAAATCTGCTTGAGTCCGTCTTCACGACGCATGCGCGAGGGGTTGTGCGGTAGCCACGTCTGGCCGCCTGCCGTACGTCGGTAACTGCGCGAGTAAAGGAGAGTGTAGCGGGCTGTGCAGAGTCTCCGTGACCGCAATGGCACTTGGTTAAGACAAATCGCCCGTAGGACGGGCTCCTACAGCGAGTGATCGATACAAATCGTGGGCTGTAGGAGCCCGTCCTACGGGCGATAGGCGTTAGTCAAGTGCCATAGTCCCTATCCGCGATTGCTTATTTCGTTGTGGCGCGTCAATACCGGTTCGTGATGATCCTTCAATGCTGCGGCAAGCTTTTCCGTCATGTAAACCGAGCGATGTTGTCCACCTGTGCAGCCGATCGCGACGGTCAAATAACTGCGATTGAAGTTGACATACTCGGGAATCCAGCGACGAAGAAACGCAAGAATATCGTCGTACATCTGCACGAAAGCCGGCTGTGCATCGAGAAACGTGGCGACCGACTGGTCCAGTCCGGTAAGGTTGCGGAATTCCTGCCGCCAATAGGGGTTTGGCAGGCAGCGCAGGTCGAATACAAAATCGGCATCGGCCGGAATACCATGCTTGAAACCGAACGATTCGACGACCACCGAAAGCATCATCGGCTCCCGACGATCAACACGCTCACGTATGGCATCGGCAAGTTCGTAAACGCTGGTTCGGGAAGTATCGATAATCAGGTCGGCGGCGTTGATGACCTGTCCCAACAATTCACGTTCGCGTGCGATAGCCGCCCGTAGTTCAGTACCGTCCTTGTCCAGCGGGTGGCGTCGGCGTGTTTCGCTGTAGCGCTTCAGCAGGATATCGTCGCTGGCCTGCAGGAACAGCAGATCCGTTTGCACGCCGCTCTTCCGCAGATCTTCGATCAATGACGGCAGCGCCTCCAGATCGCGTTGCCGGTTTCGGGCATCAACCCCTACGGCGACCCGCACAGTCGCACGATCTTCGATTCGACTGACTTCATCCAGCAGCGACTTGAGAAGTGCAGCCGGCATGTTGTCTATGCAGTAGTAGCCCAGGTCCTCGAGAACATGCAATGCAACGCTTTTGCCTGAGCCGGAAAGCCCGCTGATGATAATCAGTCGAGTCTCTTCATGCATTCCGGGCTGCGCGTCGTTTCGGGGCCTCCTCCGTGTGGCCCGCGAGGAGAGTGTCGTACAGCGCCTTGCTGGTTGTCGCATTACGCAAGCGAGTGCGCAGGTCTGCATCGTTCAGGAGTCGGGTGATCTGCTCGATATCGCTGTAATGGCTGTCGTCTAGCTGTTCCGGAACCATGAGCCCGAACACGAGGTCGACGGACTCACCGTCTGGCGAATCGAAGTCAACCGCTTGCACGAGCTTGATTAAGGCCCCGCTGCTGTTGTCGGCGCCGGAGATGCGACAGTGCGGAAATGCGATTCCTTTGTCGAGGCTGGTGCAGCCGAGCCGCTCTCTTTCAATCAATTTGGAGAATATCTCCTCGCTGCCGATCTCGGGGTTTGTCCGGGCCAGCAACTCGCTGAGTATCTCGAGGCAGTGCTTCTTGCTTCTGGCATTGGCGTTGCAGAGAACGCTCTCAGGTTGGATGACTTGATCAATTATCATTGGGCCAGGCTACATTCGGAGATTGTGAGTTAACGGGGCAGGTCGAATTCTGCATGAATTGTGCTATCAGGTCGCTGCCCGGGCATTATATGAAAGCGGGTGGAAGCGCCGCTTGCACCAGCCGACATAGAGATTATGTAAAGTGGTAGCGCTGCTATTCAAACCGCCGTTTGAGTGCATCTCGCGCGTGATGATCCACGAGTTTCTCCTTGTGCTTCTTGACCTGTCGGTCAAGTTTATCGACGAGGCCGTCGATTGCGGCGTACATATCGTCCTCAATGGCATCGGCATAAATCTGGCCGCCGTTCACGTTAACTGTAGCTTCAGCCTTGTGCCTCAGTTTTTCCACAGTGAGAATGCAATGTACGTCTGAAACAAGGTCAAAATGCCGCTCCAGCTTTTCGATTTTATTTTCGACGTAATCTCTTAACGCAGTTGTTATATCCAGATGATGGCCCGTAAGGCTTAGTTGCATATTGGTCTCCCGAATCAATCTTCGTCAGAAATTAATCCTGTTGCAGCTTTCACTTCGTCTTGCGTACTTTACGTTCACTCGAAGAAGCAATTTTCATCGCTTCACGGTACTTTGCGACCGTGCGTCTGGCAACCGAAATTCCCTCGTCCGCTAAAAGTCTGGCGATCTTGCTGTCGCTCAACGGTTTTGATGGATTCTCGGAGCCGATAAGTTTACGAATTTTTGCGCGTACCGACGTCGATGACTGGTCCTCGCCATCAGCCGTCGCCAGGTGACTGGAAAAAAAGTACTTGAATTCGAATACGCCACGCGGCGTATGCATGTACTTGCTCGTTGTAACGCGTGAAATGGTGGATTCGTGCATGCCAATTTCTTCCGCGACGTCCCGTAACACGAGTGGCTTCATGGCTTCGTCGCCACGGTCGAGGAACTCTGTTTGTCTTGAGACGATGCAGCTTGCAACTTTCAACAGAGTCTCGTTACGTATTTCCAGGCTTCGTACCAGCCAGCGTGCTTCCTGCAATTGCGTACGCAATACGGCATGGTCGCTGTTGCCGCGCAACAATTGAGCGTACCTCTGGTTGACCGACAAACGAGGAATTCCTGACGAACTGATTTCCACCTGCCAGCGGTCATCGATCTTGCGCACGAACACATCCGGTACGACATATTCTGCGGTACCCGGGCTTATCGTCTGTCCGGGCCTTGGGTTGCAAGATTTGATCAACGCAAGCGCATCACGCAGGTCGTCCTCGGATGTGCGCAATGTACGCCTCAATTCCGAGTATTCCTGAGCCGCAACCGCGTCCAAATGGTTCTGTGCAAGCTCTATTGCAACCCTCAAGCCCGGCGTCGTTGTTTCAAGTTGCTCGAGCTGCAACACAAGGCATTCGGACAGCGAGCGTGCGCCAACCCCAACCGGGTCGAGTCGCTGTACCTTATGAAGCGTCTGCTCGGCCTCTTCAATGGTTACAGCAGATTCAGTGCCGATGGATTTGATGGCCTCTTCGAGCCCAATCGTCAGGTAGCCATCGTCATTAATCGAATCAATCAGGGTCTCGCCAATGACACTTTCGCGAGGCGTGAAATTTTCCAGTTCAAGCTGCCAGATCAAGTGTTCGCGCAACGATTGTCCGCTTTGATCCGCGTATTCGCTGATTGCCCGGCCTTCGCCATTCCAGCTGCTTTCCTGTGTACGTTCCATGGAAGTTGCCTGCCAGCTGTCCTCGACCTTAACGGTCTCGACTTCGGCGGTCGCTTCCGGGGCCGACCCTGGAACGTCCGGCAGATCCTGCATTTCCAACATTATGTTTTCTTCGAGCGCTTCCTGGATTTGCGCGCTCAGGTCGAGCACCGGGAGTTGCAGCAGGCGAATGGCCTGTTGCAGCTGCGGCGTCATTGTCAGAGATTGACTCTGTCTGAGTTGTAACGTTGGTTTCATCATGCAGTCATTCGATCCGGATACCGGGAGTTCCCCATTGTGGGCCGGCCCTGGCTGTCAGTCGGGTGCGCCGGCCGAAACGAACCGTCTGTCTGGCAATGATCCTTCAGAGTCGGAACTCCTGTCCGAGATACACTTCCCGAACGTGCTGATTTTGCAGAATCTCGTCCGGCGAACCGGCAGCGATCAGGCTACCCTCATTCAGTATATAGGCTCGCCCGCAAATTCCGAGGGTTTCCCTGACATTGTGGTCGGTTATGAGAACGCCGATCTTCCGATCACTTAAATGTCTGATAATTCTCTGGATATCAAGGACGGAGATCGGGTCTACGCCGGCAAAGGGCTCGTCGAGGAGGACGAAGCGGGGGTTCGCCGCAAGGGCGCGGGCGATTTCGACGCGCCGCCGCTCACCGCCGGACAGGCTGATGCCAACGCTGCCACGGACGTGCCCGACATGTAGTTCATCCAGCAGTTGGTCGAGTTCCTGCTCCCGGCCGTGGCGATCGAGGTCGTCGCGACTTTCCAGGATAGCGAGAATGTTCTGCTCGACCGTCAACTTGCGAAAAATTGATGCTTCCTGTGGGAGGTAGCCCAGTCCCATTGCGGCACGTTTGTGCATCGGTAATGCAGTGAGATCATGTCCGTCCAGCAGAATTCTGCCGTGGTCACAAGGCACAAGGCCGACGATCATATAGAAGGCAGTGGTTTTCCCTGCACCGTTCGGGCCAAGCAGGCCGACAACCTCGCCACTGGTGATTTCCAGGGATATGTTCTTGACGACTTCACGAAGTTTATAGCGCTTCGAGATGTCCTGAACGCTGAGAATGCTCATTGTTCATCGTCTCGCTCATCGTCAGGCTGGATCGTTTCATCCGCGGATGCACTGTCGTCACTTTCGTCGCCGGCGGAGTCGCGGGGTGTATAGGTAATCCTGACCCTTTCGCCACCTTCGTCCGCAGACTGCGCGTTGATGCGTTGTTCCTTGATGTTGTAAACGAGGTAATTACTCGAGATCTCGTTGCCGCCTTCAGTGATAATGGCCTGGTCGGAGAATTCGATGATGCCTGCATCGAAATCATACTTGAGGCTGCCAGCCTCGGCATAGGTAACGACATCACTGCCGGGGCGTTGCATCTCGAACGTCGCCGGCGAGCCGGAAATTGTCGCAAGTTCGAGAAGGTGACCTGAAAACTTCAGATCGGCTGAATCACATTCGATGCGCCCGTTTTCGATCTCAATGACTACGTTGCCGGCGAATTGCCAGACACTGTCTTCGAAATCGAGCTGGCTGGCGCGCCCCTGGTCCGCCTGTATACCGAGGTTTCCCTGCGACAGTCGCAAGCCGCGAAACATAAGCATGGAGTTCCGGCCATCATAGTCGGACTCATCCGCGTCCAGCATGATCGGCAGGCGCGTTTCGACATCCTGCGCGGCAGATGTCAATGGGAAAGCTGCCATTACGGCAAAATACAGGATGGTGAATGAGCGGATCTCTGAAAGTTTCACGGAACGAACTTGCCGTTTATGTTGGATTTAAGTTGCAGTCGATTGTCCTGTAGCAATGCTAGCATGCCGGTTGCGGTGAGGCTGCGGGATCCGATACGTATCTGGACACGACTGTCTGTTTCCGCCCGAAAGCTTGCCGGTTCGAATTCCAGGTAAGGCGTGCGAATTTCCGTCACTTCGCCGGCAAACCCTTGTGCGCTGACGGCGCGCACGTGCCCGCTCAATACGACTCGTTTCTGGTCCCTGCCGATCATTGCCTGATCTGCGTTGAGTTTCCACGGCACAGTTGCTGATGGCGAATACAAAATCTCGACGTTCTCGAACGCAATCTCGTCGTCAGGTCTTTGTTCCGCGTACTCTGCCATGATCTCGTACAACAGATCTCCTTGCTCGTCAGTGCCGAGAATTCGTACCGATCGCAGATAAAATCCTTCGCCGGTCGCGCTGCGCGCTTCGTCAACCGCATCGGGCTTTTGCAGTGAAGTGGCTACGTACCAGCTGGCGACGGCCGCCAGAAGCAAGGCCGCGAATCCCACGAAAGTCCGTGCTGTCATCGCTGATGATTCGCTTGCGGAATTTCCCGCTTCCGGATCAGATCGCAAACTTCCCTGACGGCGCCAAATCCGCCGGGATTACGAGTTATGTAGTCGCACACGTCTTTGACTTCCTGTACCGCGTTGGCTACCGCGACGGAGAATCCGACGTGTTGCAACAATGGCAAGTCGGGTAAGTCGTCACCGGTATAGACACATTGCCGTGGCGTCAGTTGCAATCGACTCAGCAGGCCATCCAGTGCTGCCACCTTGTCGGCTATGCCTTGCATCAGGTGGGTGACGCCAAGTTCGCACATGCGCAACTCGACGGCGCGGGAATTTCTGCCGCTGATCACTGCTACCTCGATACCCGCAGCCAGCAATCGGCGAATACCGTATCCGTCCTGGGTGGAAAAAGCCTTCGCTTCGACATTGTCATTCGACAGGTAAAAACGTCCGTCGGTGAACACGCCATCGACATCAAATGCAGCCAGGCGTATGTCTTCCGGCAGCCGCCGACGAGTAGCTTGTGTCACATTATCCCCGCACGGAACAGATCGTGGATATTGAGAGCACCTACCAGTTTCCCGTCCCCATCAACCGCCAGAAGCGAAGTAATCTTGTATTCTTCCATCAGGCGCACGGCTTCGACGGCGAGCACGTCCGGCGCTATGGTCTTGCTGTTACGCTGCATGACCGAATGCATTTGCGTCGTGCGGACATCGATTCCGGAGTCCAGCGCGCGGCGCAGATCCCCGTCCGTAAATATTCCAAGCAAGCGGCGATCGCTGGCGATCACGGCGGTCATGCCGAGGGCTTTTTGGGTCATCTCCAGCAGTCCCGCGCTGACAGTGACGTGGTCACCGACAGCCGGGATTTCGTGGCCCGTATGCATTACGTCGGAAACCCGCAGGAGCAATCGCCTGCCAAGCGTGCCGCTGGGATGCGAGCGGGCAAAGTCTTCTGCGGTAAAGCCGCGACTCTCCAGCAATGCCACGGCGAGCGCGTCTCCCATCGCCAAAGTCGCCGTTGTGCTGGCAGTGGGGGCCAGGTTGAGCGGACAGGCCTCTTCGTCGACGGCAACATTCAGGTGCACATCGGCGGCCAGCGCGAGCGTTGAACCGGGTTTGCCGGTCATCGAAACGAGGCGGGCGCCCATGCGCTTGACCAGTGGCAGTATCGTCACAATCTCCTGTGTCTCGCCGGAATAGGAAACTGCAAGCATGAGGTCCTGTCCGGTAATCATCCCCAGATCGCCATGGCTGGCCTCCGCTGGATGCATAAAAAACGCCGGCGTGCCGGTGCTGGCAAGCGTTGCCGCGATCTTGCCGCCAATGTGGCCGGACTTCCCCATACCGGTCACCACCACCCGGCCGGTGGTTGCCAGGCACAACTCACACGCCTCGGCGAAGGTGCTGTCGAGGCGCACCCGGAGTTGATTGACTGCGCGCGACTCCACGTCCAGCACTCGCGCGGCAAGCGCAAGTAGTTGTTCCGAAGTTAATTTGCCAGGCAATTGAAATTCCCGTTCAGGTTAAAACCCGGGCGGCAGTGGTGCATCCCTGGCAGCCTGTCGGACTTGAGACCGATTTCCCACCGTCTCGCTACGATCGCCCAAGTCGGACAGGCTGCTTGCGCCGAAACTATAGCAAAAGCCGCTTCGCGGCCATCCGGGATGCGCCATCCGGGATTATGCGACCGGGCCTATATGTTTTGCATAACCACGTACGTATCGTAAGCGATAAATGCAGCCAGCAACGCGGCGCCTTCCAGCCGGCTGATTTTACCTGCCCGCCCGTATTCATAAGTCATCGCAAACATTACCAGCGTAAATGCCGTCATGACGAACACGTGCAATGACAGGACCGAGGGCGGCAGGGCGGCTGGTTCGATCACGGCAGCGACGCCGATAACGGCCAGCAGGTTGAAGATATTGGAGCCAACCACGTTGCCAATTGCCAGTCCGTATTCACCCTTGATCGCACTGACCAGCGATACGGCCAGTTCGGGAAGGCTGGTCGCGAAAGCAACCAGAACAATACCGATGACCACTTCAGACATGCCAAGTGTGCGTGCGATGTCGATTGCGCCTTTTACCATCAACTCGGCACCGACCAGCAGGATAGCCAGACCCACGACGAGCCAGAATATGGCCATCTTCATGCTGACGTCGCGCGGTATCTCGGCGTCGTATTCCGCTGTGATCGGATCGTTTTCTGCCGAGCGCAATCCGAGCCGCGTAAGCCAGATCATGACGATGACGAGTGCGATCAGTAGTACGATGCCGTCGACGCGACTGAGATAGGCGTCGAGGAAAAGGGATACGGCCAGCAGAGTCACGGCGAGTAACGCCGGCATCTCGCTGCGCATCGTTTCCGACGTAAGCATGATAGGGCGAATCAGTGCAACACCGCCAAGGACAAGCCCGATATTGACGATGTTGGAGCCGATGGCATTGCCAATGGCAAGTTCCGGGTCGCCGCGCAGCGAAGCGACAATCGATACCAGAATTTCGGGCGAGGACGTCGCGAGAGCCACCACTGTCAACCCGATCAGTAGCGGCGCTACACCCAGGTTGCGTGCCGTCGAAGCGGCACCGTGCACGAACCGGTCGGCGCCCAGAACCAGGAGTACCAGGCCACCAGCGACTTCAAGCGAGCTTACGAACATCAGCTGCCTGTCTCAAGAGCTGCATGAATCGTGATTTTGCTCGCACATGCCTGGACGGCTGCGGAGACAGGTGAGTCTTTCATTAAGTCCTGAGGCTACCTGCGCACACGAGGTATTCCGGATGCAAAATGCCATAATACACAATCACAGCTTCTTCACGGCAGGGAAAAATGGACTCACAAGGAATCAAGGGCCTTATCGAAGTCGGATTGCCGGAGGCGATGGTTCAGGTCTTCAGTGACGACAACACGCATTTTGAGGCGGTCATTGTCGCCGGGAGCTTCGCTGGCAAGGGTCGACTGGCCCGCCACCAGGAGGTCTATCGTTGCCTCGGCGAACGGATGGGCAACGATATCCACGCCCTTTCGATTCGAGCGTACACACCGGACGAATGGCAACGACAGCGAGCGGCGGAAGCCAACTGACTTGGACAAGCTGCTCATCAAAGGAGGGGTCCGGCTGGAAGGGGATGTCACCATTTCCGGTGCAAAGAATGCGGCGTTGCCGATCCTCGCCGGAACGTTGCTTGCATCGGAGCCGGTTACTATCAGCAACGTGCCGCATCTCAAGGATGTAACGACTACGATTACATTACTGCAGAGCATGGGCGCCGTCGTCACTTTCGATGACAAGCTCAATGTCGAGGTGGACGTCAGCAGTGTTAACGAACACCGCGCTCCATATGAACTCGTAAAGACCATGCGTGCGTCCATCCTGGTACTCGGTCCTTTGCTCAGTCGTTTCGGCGAGGCCGACGTATCCCTGCCGGGCGGCTGTGCGATCGGTGCTCGACCGGTCAACCTGCATGTCAAAGGCCTGCAAAGCATGGGTGCGCAGGTCGTCGTCGAAAACGGTTACATACGGGCGCGCGCCAAACGGCTCAAAGGCGCCCACATCGTTTTCGATACGGTCACGGTAACGGGCACCGAGAACCTGATGATGGCCGCGGTACTTGCACAGGGCGAAACTGTTCTGGAGAACGCTGCCCGCGAACCGGAGGTGGCCGATCTGGCGCGTTTCCTGAATCGCATGGGTGCCAAAATCAGTGGCGCTGGCAGCAGCACAATCCATGTTGCCGGTGTGACCGAGCTGAAGGGGACGACCTACACGGTCCTGCCTGATCGAATCGAAACCGGTACGTACCTGGTGGCCGCTGCCATGACGCGCGGCTGCGTGCGCGCCCGGCGAACCGATCCGCACTGTCTTGAGGCTGTATTAATCAAACTTCAGGAAGCGGGAGCGACGATTGCGCAGGGCGAGGATTGGATCGAGCTCGACATGGGCGGTCGACGCCCGGACGCAGTCGATGTACGCACCATGCCTTACCCGGCTTTTCCGACCGATATGCAAGCACAGTTTTGTGCCATGAACGCCATTGCGCGCGGCGTCGGCACCGTCACAGAAACCATCTTCGAGAATCGCTTCCAGCACGTGCTGGAATTGCAGCGCATGGGCGCGAACATTCGCATTGAAGGGAACACAGCGGTGTGCACCGGAGTTCAGAAATTGACCGCTGCGCCGGTCATGGCGACCGATTTGCGCGCCTCCGCGGGGCTCGTGTTGGCCGGCCTCGCTGCAGAAGGTGAGACCATGGTCGATCGTATCTACCACGTGGATCGCGGATACGAGCGAATCGAAGAGAAATTGCGGCAACTGGGCGCGGATATTCGACGGGTGCCGCGCTGAACAAACCTGGCGCTGGCCAATGCTTACTCCAGCGAATTTATTCCAGCGGCCGTTCCGCTGCTGTCAGTAGCACAGTAAATGGTTGTTGGTCGCGCCAGCCAAGCAATTCGATCCGGTCGCCGGGTTCGAGGGCGGCGACCAGCAATCGCGCCTGCTGTGCCGTGCGAATCGGATCGTCATTGATAGCAAGGATCACATCGCCTTGCCGCAAACCTGCCTCGGCTGCCGGGCCTCCTTCGAATACACGCGTCAGGATTATGCCGACGTTCGGCTCAAGGCCCAGCTCTTCGGATTCCGCACGGGTCAACTCATCCGACTGCAGTCCCGCCCAGCCGCGAATGACTCGTCCGTGCTTCTTGATTTCATCGACGACGCCGCGCACGAGGTCAACGGGTATCGCAAAACTGATCCCCTCTGTACCGGCATCCTGAGCGAGCACGGCGGTATTGATGCCGACCAGTTCGCCCAGTGTATTGATGAGCGCACCGCCTGAATTGCCCTCGTTGATCGCGGCGTCCGTCTGGATAAAATTTTCGAAGGTTGTGAGGCTCAACATGCCGCGTCCCGTAGCGCTGACAATTCCCTGCGTGACGGTCTTGGCCAGGCCATAAGGATTGCCGATGGCGAGTACCACGTCACCGATTCTTACATTGTCGGAGCGACCCAGTGGGATTGCCGGCAGGATGCCCAGATCCACTTTCAGCAATGCGAGGTCTGTTTCGGCGTCGAGGCCAACTACCTGTGGATTGGCAATTCGACCGTCCGACAACTGAACCCGAATTTCGGCGGCGTCGGCAACCACGTGGTAGTTGGTGACAAGGTAGCCCTCCGGGTCGATAACCACCGCGGAACCAAGGCTCGTATTCAGGCGGAACCGATCCTGCTCATTGTCCGCTGCGCCTGACTGGACCAGTCGTCGCGTATACACGTTGGCTACGGCGGGGGCACTGATATCAACAGCATCGGCATAGCTGGCAGGGGCCGCGCTGCCCGCGCCGATCGAGCCGTTCAGAATCGGCAACAGCTGTGGCCGGAGCAGGATGACCACGAATGCAACCGCGAGCCCGACGACGACGGACTGGAACAGGAAAAGCGCTATTGACTTGACTCGAGCCACCGAAAATCCCAGGAAGATTCCGATAAAATTCCGCTAAAATTCCGATCCGTCGTGCCGTCGATGCCCGTTATCGAGGAGTGTTGCATCCTGCCGTGGCGTACCCGTGACGCCTAGCCAATTTTGCCGGGCCCCGTGTATAATGCGACATTGATTCCGCACTCAGACCCGAAGCTGCCGCCATCCTGACGGCAAAGCGGGTCTGCTGCAAATCTACCAGTTTTCGAACTAAGCAAAATCGCCCGGAAAACAGAGGCTGTGTGAGAACGTAGGCTGAACAGCTTGAGCAGGAAGCAAACCGGGAAGCTCCGCATGCGCGCATCGCGATCAGCATCCCCTGGATTCTTCCGAACTGAAATTATTCAAACTGACAATAGTGGCCGACTGATTTTTGACACAGCCAGCTGGCCGATGCATGGGAGCGCCTGATGACCGACGACGTTGATCGCAACAGACGTCATTTTCTGACTGTTGCCACCGCCGTAGCCGGAGGCGGGGGCATCGCCCTCGCCGCCATACCGTTTCTGTCCTCCCTGCAACCGAGCGCACGGGCGTTGGCGCTTGGTGCGCCGGTAGAGGTGCCCCTCGACACACTGGAGCCTGGCGAGATGGTGCGGGTTATCTGGCGTGGCAAGCTCGTGTTCGTTTTGCGTCGCGACCCCGAGATGCTGAACCGGCTGTCAAGTGCCACCGATTTCCTGCGCGATCCGGACTCCGCTGAATCCGATCAGCCGGAGTACGCCGTCAATGAACATCGGTCGATCAGGCCCGAGTACCTGGTGGTCGAAGGATCGTGTACTCACCTGGGGTGTGCGCCTCTGGCGGAGTTTGACGTTCGGGCACGGGATAACTGGTTCGGTGGCTTTTTCTGTCCCTGTCACGGCTCACGCTTCGACCTGGCCGGACGTGTGTACTCCGGCGTGCCTGCGCCGACCAATCTGCGCGTCCCGCCTTACCGCTTTACGAGGGATGATCTGATCATGATCGGCAGCGATTCGGGAGCAGCATAATGGCGCGCATCGAATCCGAGATCGGCAAACCGCAAGGCGGCTTCATCAAGTGGATCGACGACCGTTTCCCGATGTCGGAAACGATGCGGTACCACGCCACCAAGTATTACGCTTCCAAAAATTTCAATATCTGGTACGTCTTCGGCGTGTTGGCCATGGTGGTTCTGGTCATTCAGCTCGTAACCGGTATTTTCCTTACCATGAATTACAAACCTTCGGCGGACGAGGCATTCGCCTCCGTCGAGTACATCATGCGCGATGTTTCATGGGGTTGGTTGATGCGCTATCTCCACTCGACCGGCGCCTCGTTCTTCTTCATCGTCGTCTATCTGCACATGTTTCGTGCCATGCTTTACGGTTCGTACAAGAAGCCCCGCGAGCTTATCTGGATTATCGGCATGTTGATTTTCCTGGTGCTGATGGCGGAAGCGTTTGCCGGCTACCTGCTACCCTGGGGACAGATGTCCTATTGGGGGGCACAGGTGATTATCTCGCTCTTTGGCGCGATCCCGTTCGTCGGCGATGCGCTGGTTGAATATATAAAGGGCGACTATTCAATTTCCGATATCACACTCAATCGCTTTTTCGCCCTGCACGTAATTGCGCTTCCGCTGGCCTTGATCGGTCTCGTTTTCGTGCATATCGTTGCATTGCACGAAGTCGGATCGAACAATCCCGACGGTATCGAAATCAAGGAGCACAAGGGCCCCGACGGCGTGCCGCTCGATGGCGTGGCGTTTCATCCCTATCATACGAGCAAGGATCTCGTGGCCATCATTGTCTTTCTCATGATTTTTTCGGCGGTGGTGTTTTTTGCGCCCGACATGGGCGGTTACTTCCTCGAACACGCGAATTTCGAGCCCGCGAATACGCTGGTAACACCTGAGCACATTGCGCCGGTATGGTACTTCACTCCTTATTACGCCATCTTGCGTGCCGTGCCGAACAAGTTGTGGGGTGCCGTGCTCATGGGCGCGGCAGTCATCTTGCCGCTCTTTCTGCCGTGGCTGGATCGCTGCCGCGTCAAATCGATACGCTACCGGGGCTGGATATATCGCTCGGCGCTCGGGCTGTTCGTTATCAGCTTTTTCGCTCTCGGTTGGCTGGGGCTGCAGCCGTCGGAAGGCATCTATGTCAATCTTGCCAGGTTGTTTTCCATTATCTATTTCGCGTTCTTCCTGCTGATGCCGTATTACTCGACGATCGACAAGACCAGGCCGGTACCTGACAGGGTGGTTTACCATGGTTAGGCTGTGTGGCTACGGCCTGGGGCTTGCGGCGCTCTTGATGTCGTCGCTTTCGTTCGCCGCCAGTGGTGGTGCTGCCCTGGAACCTGCCGGTAACGACGTAAGTAACGTCGCCTCGCTGCAGCGCGGTGCGCGCAATTTCATGAACTATTGCTCTGGTTGTCATTCCGCAAAGTACGTTCGCTACAACAGCCTCGCCAAGGGACTTGAGCTTACCGAGGATCATCTGGTCGAGTACCTGATGTTCAACGCGGAAAAGACGTTCGAGACGATTCAGGCAACAATGTCGACAGAAGATGGCGCGCGGTGGTTCGGCCAGCCCCCCCCTGATATGTCGCTGATTGCGCGGTCCAAAGGTACGGACTATATCTATAATTTCCTCAAGGGCTTCTACCTCGAGGATGGCAGCCCTACCGGCGTGAATAACCTGCATTTGGCAGGCACCAGCATGCCGCACGTTCTTTGGGAGTTGCAGGGTTACCAGTCTGCGATTTTCGAAGCGCCCGAGGATGACGCGGGCGGTGCTGCCCGGTTCGGCGGGTTCGAGAGCGTAACGCCAGGCACATTGTCTGCGGAGGATTACGACGCCTTTGTGCGCGACACCGTGAATTTTCTTGAGTACATCAGTGAGCCGATACGCGGTACGCGTCGGGTTCTGGGTGTATGGGTACTGCTTTATCTGACCTTGTTTTTGATTATCGCCTCAATGCTGAAGAATCAGATCTGGAAAGACGTCTCGAAATGAGACTACCCCGGATTTGACATCGCATGCCGAGCCCTAAACCAGTACGCTCAGTTCCGAGGTGAAACTGCAATGGCAGTAATTGCCAATCGACGATCCGTTATGACCTTGTTTTCCCGGCCCATGTGCATTCATAGCCACCGGACACGTCTGGTGCTGGCTGAAAAGAACATCAATATCGACATCGCCAATGTCGATGGTCCGGATTTGCCCGAAGATCTCATGGATCTCAATCCGTATCACACGGTGCCGACCCTCGTTGATCGCGACCTGGTTCTCTATGACTCACGCGTCATCATCGAGTACCTGGACGAGCGCTTCCCGCATCCACCTCTGATGCCGGTCGATCCGGTGACCCGCGCGCAGTTCCGACTGGCCCTGTTTCGCATCGAAACCGATTGGTATCGACTTGCGGAGGAATTCGAGGCCGACGGCGAGCGCAAGTTGTCGAGCAAATCGAAAAAGGTGCTGCGTGAGAGCATAATGGCAAGTGCTGATCTGTTCAGTGCCAAGCAGTTCTTTCTCAGTGACGAATTCTCACTGGTTGATTGCACGATTGCGCCGGTATTATGGCGCCTCCCGATCTACGGAATCGATCTCGGATCCCGCGCGTCTTCAGTCGAGGACTACATGAAGCGCGTATTTGAACGCCGTTCGTTCCAGCAGAGTCTGACAGAGCTGGAACAGGAAATGCGGCTTTAACGCCGTTGACAACTCCCAGCCGATCCAAGCGACCGTACCTGGTGCGCGCCATGCACGAATGGATGGGCGATAATGGCCACACTCCGCACATAGTCGTCGACGCATCCGTGGACGGCGTGACCGTCCCGCAAGAACACGTCAAGGAAGGCAAGATAATCCTGAACATCAGCTATGCAGCCGCGCACAACCTGAAACTGAACAACGACTCGGTCAGTTTTCGCGCGCGCTTCAGCGGCAAACCGTTCGATGTCTGGGTGCCTATCGCATCCGTCCTCGGCATCTATGCCAAAGAGACGGGGCAGGGCATGATTTTTTCCCACGGTACGGAGCAGCCGGAGCCACCGGATCCCGAGGACAGGGAAGTGCCACGCAGCGATCGCTCGCACCTGAAGATCGTTAAATAGGTTATTCCCCCGCGTCAAGAAACCTGTTGAGTCCAATGGCACATGGTAAAGGCGTTTGATTGGACGATTGGGGGAGGGCCCGGTATTCGGGAGGTCCTTTGACGGAATGGCTCCCTGCGGTCCGCTTTATTTCCGC
>JBBDJJ010000009.1:0-27091 GCA_040879925.1 Woeseia sp.
TCGTGGTCTGCCGAGCTTGCTCCTTTGCATAACCACTTACTTTGCTAAATACACCTTATGGAAAGCTTTCCATAAGGTGTACCTGGGCCGATGAAAACGACGAACGAACTCACTCTGTTGCCTCGTCTGCTGCGCTTTCGGGACGCACCCCGCTACCTCGGCATGGACCGCAACCGCTTCAACTTGGTAGTTCGGCCCCACCTGACGAATATCCCGATCGGCCGACAGGGCATCGCCTTCGACCGACTTGAACTTGATGCCTGGGTGGACGACTATAAGTCCCGCAACGGACGTCGTCTGAAGGCTTCAAAACCGGAGGACGACGTATGTCAAAGAAGCAAAGCCGCATGCCGGGACTTCGCCAAAGGAACGGCATCTGGCATATCGAAAAGCGCTGCCGATATGCACCGAAAGGATGGCTCCACGAAAGCACGGGAACATCTTCGCGGGTTGAGGCAGAGCGAATCCTGATTCGCCGTTTGGCGAAATTGGAGGAAGAGGCAAGACGACAGACAGACGCGGTGTTTCTTTTCGAGCAAGCCGCGTTGCGGTACCTGGAAGAAGTCGCGGAAAAATCGTCGGCGGATACGATAGCTATGCAGTTGGATCAGCTTCTACCCTTTATTGGCAACCTGCCACTCGCTCAGGTACACGACGGAACCATGGAGCCGTTCGTCAAACATGAGCGAGCCCGCGGCATGGCGCCCAAGTCGATCAACAACGCCTTGGGCTGGGTCGCAACGATTCTGAATCGGGCGGCCCGAGTCTGGCGGGATGTTGAAGGTCGGCCGTGGCTGGCTCAGGCGCCAGCGCGGATCAGTCGGCTACCGCTGAAGGGCAAGCAGGCCAGATCGTATCCCTTGTCGTGGGAAGAGCAAAACCGGCTCCTCAAGGATATGCCCCGTCACCTCGCCGATGCCGTGCTTTACGGGATCAACACGGGTTGTCGGGAGCAGGAGATCTGCCAGCTGCGCTGGGACTGGGAGGTGGAGATTCCAGCGTCGAAGACCTCGGTTTTCATCCTGCCGGCGGAAGTGACCAAGACCAGCACGGAGCGGGTCGTGGTGCTGAATGCGGTGGCCACTCGTGTGATCGAATCACGGCGCGGCATGCACAAGGATTTTGTGTTCACCTACCGCGGTCGCCCCATACGCAAACTGCACAGCAGCGCCTGGAAACGGGCGTGGAAAAAGGCGGGACTGCCGAATGAGAAAGGTATTCGGAAAGGCGTCCATAACCTTCGTCACACGTTCGGTCGGCGCCTGCGCAGTGCGGGCGTGCCATTGGAGACCCGAAAGACATTGCTCGGACATGCCAACGGCGACATCACGACGCATTACTCGGCGGCGGAAATCGAGGAGTTGCGACTAGCCGTGCAGAGGATCGTCAACCCGCGTGTTGTGCAGGCACCGACGCTCATGATCGTGCGAAAGACCAGAACCAGTGTCGGCAAAGTGTCGGCAAACGAAAAAGGGCTAGAGCGCGATGCAGTCTAACCCTTTGATTCAAATGCGCGCCCGGAGAGATTCGAACTCCCGACCACCTGGTTCGAAGCCAGGTACTCTATCCAACTGAGCTACGGGCGCATTGTTTGGGGCGGGCATTGTAACCTCAATTTACAGGGTAACCCCATACGGCTTTCGGTCACCGCCGTGGCACCTGCCGGGACCTTCACGGCGGTGCTAGTATTCGGCCGGTGAGTGGCCCCATCAATGCTCATATGGCCGACAAGTACAAGAGGTGCAGACAGCCCATGAAACGATCGGCCGAGGTCTCGTTCACTGGACTGTGCGGGGCGTTGCTGATGGCGTCAGCAATTGCCGAAGTACCGGCAACTGGCGTAGCCGGTGAAGAGCCGGCGGCACTGCACATCCTGACCAAGCCGGTCAAACACACCTTGAAGGGCCCGCAACCTTTCGAAGAGCCGGACTTGTTCGGTTTCCCCACGCTGGGCTTTGCGGTGGGGTCGGTCGGCGCAATCGTGGCCGGCTACGTCGTGGACAATGCGCTGGGCCGGATGGGCAATGAACCTGACGCCAGTGATCTGCAGAAAATCGACGTGGACTTCGATTTTCGAAAGGCGCTGCTCGACGGGATCCATGGGCTGGCGAGCCCCGACTTCCGGATAGCGGAAATTCACGAGGTTGACTACGGTCAAAGCAAGCAGGCGACGGCACGACAGTTATTCAAGACCACGGATGCCGATTACGCCGCCTACTTCGAGCCGACCTGGTTCGTAGCGACGGGCCTGGACCAGGTTCGCCTGATAGTCGATGTCGATTTGTATTCGAAAAGGGAGCGCTCGAAAGGACTGCGCGATGTGTTTTCGAGACGTTACGAATTCCTTTCACCATCGCGCGGGACTCTGTTCAGGGCTTTCCGGCCCGGCGAGAAGGAAGACTTGATCGCGGAGATCGAAACGCACTTCGACCAGAAGTCCGAGCGCTATCCGCGCAACGTGAAGTCCTACGACAAGGACCGAAAGCGCGCGCTCAAGGCAATCGAAAAGCGCTCGGTCATTTTTCCGCCGATGGCGATGAGTGAAGGCTGGCCCGAGGGCTAGTTGGTAGCCGAACTTCAGGTCGCCACAGACCATGTTGTGGCGCTTATTCGTTCCGATCTGATTCAACTGAACAGCAGCGTTCCAACGTCAGGCGAGCGTGTGGAATTTGCGGGACTCGACCTGAACGGCAAAGCAAAGCAGTTCGAGGGACGTATCGTCGGCGCGCGAGATCGCAATACCGTTTATCGCGTTGAGGCGGGGCATGTATTTTCGGTGCCGCAGCCGCAGGGGTAATCGCCCGTGTTACGGCCTCGCATGAAACGTGATCGCCCGTGATACGGGCTCCCACAAAGTTGCCGGTAGGACCCCGTATTACGGGCGATTGCCAACTAATGCACTCTCAGTGCTTGCCGGGGGCTAGCCGCACGCCTTTGCGTTCGCGGTGTATGTAGGCCTGCATTGCGATCATCTTCGGATCGTCGGCGGCCAGGTCTTCGCCTTCCAGCGGATTCCGGATACACCAGTTAATCATCTCCCACAGTTCCGCGACACGTCCGAGCTGCTTCTGGAATTTTGGATACGTTTCCGGATGTGTGTTCGCCGCATTCGGATGGCACTGAGCGCAGGCAACCGCGTTGGTACCCAGCTCCGGGTCGGTCCACAGGGCACGGCCTTCGTCAGCCACTGTCGCGAAATGTTGTTGCCAGCGTTCCACCTCAGTCTCGGTGAACTCGTCCGCCACCAGCGGTCCGGCCACGCACGCAAGAAGTGCAATAGTGAAAATATTCTTCATTATTCTTGTCTCCTAGAAGTGCGATTGCGGCAGCGTACGATCAGTCGGTTCGGCATGTACCGTATCTTGTGGATGACCCTTTTCGTCGTTCCAGGCCACTGTGCGATTCGTGTTGTCGTACAGGTTGAACTCGAGATCAACGCGACCAGTGTGCATGTTCATGAATTGCCAGCCTGTGGCATCGCGTTCGTTGAACGGATCGGCACGATTCATCGGCACGGTGAGAATCGGCAGGTGGCTTTCCGCCAGTGCATAGCTCTCCGGATAGGGCCACGGCCATGCCGTCGACATCACGGATGTGAACGCGATATTGCCGATCTGGTTGTACTGGATCTGGTGCACGTGGCCGTAAATTACGTTGACCTTGTCGAACGGCTCTAACAGTTTCTGCACGGCTTCCGCGTCTTCAGTCCAGAAATTCCAGTTCTTGAAAATCTTTTGCAACGGAGAATGTGAGAACACCACGATCGGCGTGTCATTTTTGACTTCCGCCAAATCCTTCTTGAGCCAGTCAAGTTGCTTCTTGCCGACCATGAAGGGCGAGCCGTTGGGATTATCCAGCCCTGCCATCTCGTTCATGCGGCGCTCCGGTGTCTCCCAGCGATCGAAAGTCCACTCGTCGTAGGTGAGGATACTGTTGAGCGTAATGAAGTGCACGCCCTTGTGATCCCAGCTGTAGTAATGTTCGCCGTACAGCTCGCTCCAATACTCGCCGAGGTCCAGGTAGTAATCGTGCTCGCCCATGACCGCGAAGACCTTGTCGTAATTCAGTCCCGCGAGCATCGCGGCGCCGTGGTCGAGTTCGGGTTTGTTGCCGAGCTGCGCAAGGTCACCGCCGAAAACGACGAAATCCGGCTTCGGCAATAGGAGATTCGCCTCGGCAACCGCGCGCTTCAAACCCTGGTCCCAGTTGCGTACGAAGTTGTTGCCCTTGATCTGCTGGATGTGCGAATCGGAGATGTAGGCAAACGTGAAGTCCGGTCCGTTCTCTTGCGCCGATGCGAGCCTGATCAGGCTCACCGGCAGCATGCCGGCGATAAGGCCGGTGGTCGTTGCCTTGAGGAACTCTCTTCGATTGTTCATTGGTCACCTCCCGAGTTACTGGCCGTCGACAGCATCGTGGCCAGTTCGGCGAATTGCGGGCTGGTCAGGGCTTCCATGAACGCAACCAGGTCATCGATCTGCTCGTCCGTGAGATCCAGCGGTCGAATGCCGCCGGAGAGAAACGCATTGATCTCCTCCTCCGGAGTCGTGGCGCCGCCGTTGTTGTAGTGCTCGACGACCTCGCGCAGTGTCGCGATGCTGCCGTCGTGCATGAAGGGCCCGGTGACAGCGATGTTGCGCAAGGTCGAGGTCTTGAACGCGCCCATCGAGTCGAGCTGGTCGTCCACGGCGAATCGCCCGAGATCGGACGTATCTGCGTCTGTCAGCACCGCCACGTCGACATCAATACCCTGTTGTTTCGCCTGCATGAATGCTGCCGCCAGTTCGGGAACCCGGTCCTGCATGGCGTTGATGCCGACGCCAATGTTGTGAAACTGGTTGTCGGTGAAGGTCGCGAAATCCTGTTCGATCATGTGGCACGAAACGCAGCGGCCATCTTTCAGGAATACATCGAAGCCACGTTTCGCGGATTCCGAAATCGCATCTTCCTCGCCACCGAAATACCAGCGATCCCACGGCGAATCGCCACTGATCAGCGTGCGTTCGAAGGCCGCAATCGCCATGGTGACATGCTCCATCGTGATGTCGTTTGCTCGCACGTCAAATACGTCGCGAAAGGCTCGCACGTACTCCCGATCGTCGCGAATGGTGGCGAGAATCGGCTCGTGATCCGACAGGCCCATTTCAATCGGGTTGATGAACGGATGCAGCGCCTGGTCTTCGAGGCTAGGCGAGCGGCCGTCCCAGAACAGGGATTCGTAATAGGCGGAGTTCACCACGGTGGGCCCGTTGCGCGTGCCAGTCAGCTTGCGAATGCCCTCCGACGTCACCAGCGGACCGTCGGAGAATGCCTTCTCTTTGTCGTGGCAGGTCGCACAACTGACATCGCCGGTCGAACTGAAGCGCTCGTCATCGAAGAGTTTTTCGCCGAGCGCAATCTTCTCGGCGCTCTGCGGGTTGTTTTCCGGGATCGGCACGTCCGGCAGGCCCAGCGGATTCTGTGCCTGTGTCGTCGCGCCCATCAGCAGGCTCGCCAACATAGCGATGTGGATCGTTTTCATTGTGGACTTTCCTCCTCCCGCGCATCTGTGGTCGCAGTCTTGTTTACAACCAGGGATTTACTTTCCGACGCCCCGCAGTTGAACACCATCAGGTTATCGCTCGCGAAAATCTGCTGCGGTTGCAGGACACGGACATCGGTATAGCCGAGTTGCGTGAGCTGCGCCTGGAGCTCTCCGGCGCGCTTTCCGGTTCGGCAATAAACAACGACGGTTTTGTCCAGCGACGCTGGCAACGTTTGATCGTAGTCAGCGAGTTGGTCGTGGGGTATGTTGACGGCGCCGTCGATGTGGGTTGTCGCATACTCCTCGGGACTGCGGGCGTCGATCAGCGTGAACGTGGACTTGTCAGCGAGGAATCCGAGCATCAGGGACTGTGGGACGGCCGATTCGACCGGCGACATTGAGGCCGCACTGTCCGGCGGGGTGGCGTACGCGGCACCCATCGCCAAGGCTGCGGCGATTAGGGCTGCCGGACACAAAGGTGCGGACGATCGCTGCGTCACTCGTTCCCCCAGATTCTTTCGCCCGTGAAGAGCTTTAGAATTGGTCTAATTTGGATTGAGTCTAAGCGGCGATGGCCGGGCTGTCAATTTGTAGTCATACCTGTAGCGGCAGGTCACCGGGTGCGACGGCGAATCGCCATGGCAGTTTCGCGTCCTCGCCTGCGTAGTCAACGCCGACCCGAGGACCGGTCACGATCGTCGAAGGTAGAACCTCGATGCCGTGGTTCTCTATCCAGATCCTGTCGCCGATCAGGCTGCTGCCGGTAAGGCGGGTGGTAATGCCGAGAGCTTTGGCCAACGAGCCCGGACCAGCGAGAAGCGATTTCGCCGCCGCTGTGCAGCCGCGGCGGCGTTTCATCAATGCCACACCGTCGAGCGGCAGGCCTGCTCGTACGAGTATTGCGTGTGGCGTACCTGCATCGGCCGTCACGACGTTGAAGAGATGATGAATCCCGTAGCAGAGATATACGTACGCCGTACCACCGGGGCCGAACATTGGTTCTGTGCGTTGCGTACGACGGCCGCCGAAGGCATGACTCGCCTGGTCATTGATGCCCGCATACGCTTCCGTCTCCGTGATGATCGCCCGGGTCGTGGCGCCGCTCACGCGCGTGCATAGCACTTTGCCCAGCAAGTCGCGACTGATCGTGAGCACGTCGTCGCGGAGATAGAAAGATCGCCGAAGCTTTGCGCTCATGTGGCCGTTAGCACCTCGCCAATTCTGTGAATTTCATACTTGGCATTTCCGGCGATAGCAGGGATACTCCGCCACGGGCCAACAACTTTTGAGGAGGTGATCCAATGTCTAGTGAGATTTCGACGGTATCGATGCAACCTTTGGGTCTTGATTGGATGATGGAGCAACCTTCGTCGTTCAGTTAGGAATCCGGATCTTTTATCGATCCTGAGGTTGAAGATATTCGATCTCACGGAAGGCCGCGGAAACGCGGCCTTTCTTTTTCGTAGGTAGTGCCCGTAGGTAGTGCCGCGTAGGTAGTGCCGTAGGTAGTGCCGGGGTCAACAATTCGTAGTTTCGATCCAAACTCACCAATCGTTGACCCCGCTTCTACCTACGAATTGCCGACCCCGGCACTACATACGCGGCACTACATACGAGTCGTACCTACGAATCGTTGACCCCGGCACTACCTACGGGCACTACCTACGCGGTCTACCTGCGAGGGAGGATTTGCTTGAGTTCGGATAGCAGGCGATCTAGTTCTTCGGTCGAATTGTAGTGGACGGGGCCGATGCGTACTACGCCACCTTTGTCGTAGAGGTCCAGCGCCATAGCGGGCTCAACTGCGTAGTTGTGTCCACTCCATACGAAGATGTTTTTTTGCGCCAGTGATTTCGCAATTTCGGCAGGCGCAATGCGATCGACGGTAAAGGATACGGTCGGTACGCGCCGGTGCATGGCATCAGGCGCAGTAATTCCCTGCACGCGAACCCCCGGCAATTGCTGCAGCCCGTCAATCAGGCGGCGGGCAAGGGTTGTTTCGTAACCGAAGAGATAATTCATCGCCGCATGCACAAAGCGGCCACGTTCCGTCTGCTTGCCTGGCGGCGGCAGGCAATCCTGTGCCAGGGTTGCGCCGAGCCAGGCGAAATAGTCGACCGCCGCAGCCGTACCCGCCAGGCCCTCGTGGCTTTGTGTCCCGGTTTCGAACGAACCGGGAATTGTCGCCGGAGCCGGGCGCAGTCGGTAAGGCTCAAGTTGCTCGAGCACCTCCCTTCGACCCCACAAAATACCCTGATGCGGGCCGAACAGCTTGTACGCGGAACACGCCAGAAAATCGCAACCCAGCTCCTGCACGTCGGTGGCAACATGAGGAACATACTGCACGGCATCGATATAGGTGAGTGCGCCCGCGGAGCGCGCTTTCGCACTAATGCTCTTGATGTCATTGATGGTGCCAAGCAGATTGCTGGCCGCGCCAACGCACACCAATCGTGTGCGATCCGTCAGCAAGTCGTCCAGCAACGCCAGGTCGAACTCAAACGTCTCTTTATTGAAGGGCAACCACTTGACGACCAGACCGAGATCGCGCGCCAACAGAACCCACGGCGTAACGTTTGCATCATGGTCCATACGCGACAGAATTAATTCATCGCCAGCTTTCAAGCGCCGCCCAATCGAACGGGACAGATGCATGGTGAGCGACGTCATATTCTGGCCGAAAATGATCTCGTCGGCAGACGGCGCATTCAGCAGATCGGCCATCGCCCGGCGAGCCTCGGCAACGATCGCATCGGCGCGGCACGAGGTCACAAAGTAACCGCCGAGATTAGCGTTCGCATTCACAAGACAATCCGTCATGCGATCAATGACCGACTGCGGCACCTGCGTGCCTGCCGGATTATCGAGGTAGACGCGCGGCCGGCCGCCATCGACAACGGCCAGCGCTGGAAAGCGCGAGCGGATCGCGTCCAGTTCAAAAATAGTGGTCATTTTCCGCTTACGCAGCTCGTGCATGACATTCGGGGCAGCAACTACTCTTTACCGCCCCACTTCTCCCGGTGTGCGTCCTCCGCTTTTTGGCGCACGCCCGCATGACGATTACTGAGAAGCAGCGAATCGGGGTCGCAGACCTCCGGCCGGATCAGGCCGAGATCATAAGCCGCATCGAACAGGCTGGGATACCAGCGTTCCCATCTGGGCAATAGCGCCTCGACCTGTTCGCGAAGGTTCATCGCCCAACTTTATATGAGCAATCCCGAGGAGACAACGACAGGGTTCACTACCAGACCTGTTGTCGTCCACGAACGCTATTGCTCCAATAGCCGAACGCACATTGCCGCGACGCTCGCTATGGCAATACCGGTAAACAACGTGGACATCTGCGGTAAGGACTGCAATGGCAGCGTGCGCAAATCCTCCGGTATAACCGTGATCAGACTGGAGGCAACCACCAGCAGATCGATGGCCGGCTTCGCGGCAATCAGACCGCCGATCAGCATAGCCACCGGCAACGAGTAACGGCGTACACGTATCTGCCAGCGAATTCGCCGCACGATCCTGTCGCTGAAGCCGGCATCGTCGATCGCTGCCGAATGAAACAGCGCCTCGAGTTTCAGATCTTCTTTATCCTTCATACGATCAGCCAATTTGATGATCTTTGATTTCAAAACTTTCCCTGACTTTTCCCTTGCTGCGAAAAACGATCGATTTGACGGTTCCGATCGGCATATTTGCAGCAGCGCCGATTTCCCTGTGCGATAGCCCGCAGGCATAAGACAGGATCATTACCGCGCGCTCCTCTTCCGTCAATACCGCCAGTAACTTGTCCAGATCGCCGATCTCGTCGCACATTTCGGTCACCTGGCCGGCATCCGGATCGTGACTGATCTGCTCAAGAATCTCCGCGTAACGAGTTGAGCGGCGCTTCGATTGCAGAAAGGTCGTGTAAGCGACGCTCAACAGCCAACCGATGACCGTTCCGCTTCCGGCATACGTATGCAAGCGATCCCACGCGTGCAGAAGTGCATCTTGCGCGAGATCGTCCGCCAGCTCGAAATCGCGCGTCATCTTGCGCAGGAAATTGCGCACCTGCGATTGATGCCGGCGTACCAGCTCGCCGAAAGCGCGCGCATCGTGGTGCGCGACGGCCCTGGCTACCAGCTCCTTGTCATCAGCGTCGATCACGCAACGGTCCCGGTTCAGTGCGCCCGGCGCCGCTCGTCCAGGCCCCACATGATCAGGTAGGCAATGCCCACGGCAAACGGAAACGCTGATATTGCAAGCAACGGGCGCACCGCGTCTTCCTCGCCAAGTATGAAGCCGAACGCGGCGCAGCCTGCGCCGATCGCAACGGACACCAGCCCGCGTCGCAGATCGCTGTCCGGACGCGCCTTGGGCTGGCCAAGGCTTTCGATGATTTCGGGGGTCAGCTGGACACCTTTGTCCATGGCGGCTCGAATCGTCTGCTGCAATCCTGCCTGACTGCGATGGCGAAACCACGCCGCGAACACAAGCACGGCCGCTATGGATATAAACAGGACGATCGGGATGAATAATTCTACGTTATGTGACGGCATGGACGAACCCTCGTTGGCAAGGCCGGCGACAGTATGCCTGGCAGTCATCAGATGCATGCCAGTGGCACATTGGATTCAGAAATCAACAGGTCCACGGAGGAATCGCCCATGGTACGGGCTCCTACAGGAGTTTGTTGACACGCTGCGCCACTGTAGGAGCCCGTACCACGGGCGACATTAGAGGACCTTATGTCATGCCTGCGCGCGCCACATTTTCAGCAGCTCCGCTTCGCGCTCAGCACTCAACCCTGCCCTTGGCGAGGCGCTGCGCTCGTCCGGCAAGGTCTTCCACCAGCTCACCGTATCTCGCGCAGTTTCCCGGGTCGGACGGTTGCGTAAGCCCCTGGCGTAAGCCCGTGCCCCGCTCACCAGTGCCACCCTGGCGGAATCGCCATCGGGCGCCGCCCAGATGGGCAATTCCCGGCCCGCCGACAGCTCGTGCGCACTGACAAAGGCATTATTGACCCAGACCGGGTTCATTTCTGCCGCCGTCACGGCAGCACAATCCTCCTGCAAAACGCCCATACTGAACTCGTTTGGCGGCGTTACGGTGTTGTAGGTGCCGAACACCTTGTTTTCGAGACAGTCAATCGTAAACGTCGCCAGGTCTCGCACATCGATTATCTGGATCGGGTCCGAGGGGCTGCCGGGCCACAACATGTCACCGCCGCGCATGGTACGCACCGGCCAATAGGTGTAGCGATCGGTGTGGTCGCCGGGGCCGCAAATATAGGTCGGTCGCAAAATGGTCAGGCGGTCCGCGCCAAATTCATCGGCGGCACGCTGCTCGCACAAAGCCTTCATCGGGCCGTAAGTTTCGCCGGTGATTTCCTCGACACTCTCGTCAGGCATCGTCCCCAATGGTGAATCTTCGTCATTGGCCACGGCAAAGCTCGCGTAGACCGAAATCGTCGAGATAAAAAGGTAATGACTGGCCGCGTCAGAAAGGAGACGGGCAGAATCCGCGACGTGTCGCGGCACGTAACCGGAATTGTCGATGACTGCGTCCCACTCCTGCCCCTTGAGGGCATCCAGCTTGTTGTCGCGATCGCCAATGTAGGTTTCAAGGTCCGGGAACAGCTCATCGTTGCTGCGCCCGCGGTTGAACAGGCTGACGTCGTGGCCGCGGCGCAGTGCTTCGCCGACCATGTGCGGCCCGATAAAGCCGGTGCCACCCAATACCAGGATGCGCAGCGGGCGGCCGCGACTAGCCGTTGGCTTTTCTGTTGCCATGGCTTGGGGCAGGCCACCGGCCATGGCAGCACTGCCCAGCAGGCCGGCCTGCATCACCCGTCGTCGTGTTTTGTTCATTAGCTCCCCCCGGTTGCCTGTCGTCCGGTATTTCGCCCGTGATACGGGCTCCTACAGCGCACGAAAAGAATGACGTTTCATTTGTTCGCCCGCGGTACGGGCTCCTACAGCGTACGCATTGTAGGAGCCCGTATCACGGGCGAATAATACTAACGGTAGCGGTTCATCACCCTGGCGAGTGTTTCCTTGCCGGGATTCAGCTCGTTGTAGGGGATCTTCGACAGCGGTGTATCCACGCTGCCGGACAGTTCATGCATGTCCCCCGTCTCCGCATCGATATACAGAAGCCCGGTTATAATCTCGCCCTTGTTGACGCTGTCGCGCAAAAACGAGAACGCGGCCGCGCGGCTGGTCGGATCGTAATGCTTGTCGACCTTGCGAAACACGATCTTGCTGCCATCGTGCAATTGCACCGGCATCGCGTCGCCCTCTTCGTACGCCGTGAGAATTTCCTCGGCGGGCGGCACGAAATCCGTGTCGATGACATGGTGGTAATGCTGGCGAGTGTGCGCGTAACTCTTCGTCGAACCTTCGTGATCGTTGAACGTTACGCAAGGACTGATGATATCCAGCAACGCAAAACCCTTGTGCATCAGCGCACCCTTGATTAACGGCACCATCTGTTGCTTGTCGCCGGAAAAACTGCGGGCAATATACGTAGCGCCGAGGCCGATCGCCGTACTCACCGGGTCGATCGGCATCTGCTTGTTCGCCGGTCCCTTTTTCGCCACCGTGCCGACGTCCGCCGACGCCGAGTACTGGCCCTTGGTCAGGCCGTAAACGCCATTGTTTTCGATGATGTAGCACATGTTCAGGTTGCGCCGGATGACATGCGCAAACTGGCCCATGCCGATCGACAGCGAATCGCCGTCGCCGGACACGCCGATATAGATCAGGTCCTTGTTGGCGGCGTTCGCGCCGGTGGTTACGGACGGCATGCGGCCGTGCACCGAATTGAATCCATGCGACTGGCTGACAAAATACGCCGGTGTCTTCGACGAACAGCCGATGCCGCTCATCTTGCCAAGCCGGTGTGGTTCGAGACCCAGTTCGAACACTGCCTGGATGATGGCGGCCGTGATGGAGTCGTGGCCGCAACCGGCACACAGGGTCGATACCGTTCCCTCGTAGTCGCGAACCGTCAGGCCGAGCGAATTGCGCTTCAGTTTGGGGTGGGTGACTTTGGGTTTCGCGATGTAGGTCATTTCAGTTTTTCAGCGGGCAGTGGCCCGCGCTCCTGAGTTGTCTGCGCCGACGATCAGGCGGCACGCCCTTTGGCCTGGTGCTGGAGCACTTTCCCGACGACGAAGCTCGCGGACATCGGCATACCGTCGTAATGCAAAACCGGTTTCAGTTTCCTGGCGTCGGCCTCGAGGTCCAGTATCAGAAGCGAGCGTAGCTGCGCGTCACGATTCTGCTCGACGACGTAGACAACGTCGTGGTTGTCGATGAACTCGCGCACGGCCTGCGAAAATGGAAATGCCTTGACGCGGCAGTAATTGAGTCCGGTACCTTCTTCCTTGAGCTGCACCAGCGCCTCCTTGACCGCACCGTCACCGCTGCCTACGGTCAAAATCGCGCGCTTGTTGAACTTTGAATAAGCGATCTCGGGTTTCGGGACCATGTCGCGCGCTGTTTCCCACTTGACGAGCAGCCGGTCGACGACTTCCTGGTACTGTTTGGAATCTTCGGTGTAGGCGCCGAACTTGTTGTGTCCCGAACCACGAGTGAAAAATGAGCCTTTCGGGTGCTCGCCGGGCAAGGTTCGGTAGGTAATGCCGTCGCCATCTGCATCGAGATAGCGGTAGAACTTTTCCATGCCGTCAAGTTGTTCTGCCGTCAGCACCTTGCCCTTGTTCGGCTGGTAGGACTCGTCCCATTGCAGGTCCGGGCACATCCAGTCGTTCATGCCGATGTCAAGGTCGGAGAGCACCAGAACCGGCGTCTGCAGCTGGTCTGCAAGATCGAACGCCGTAACTGACATGTAAAAACATTCCTCGGGATTGGCCGGAAAAAGCAGCACGTGGCGCGTGTCGCCATGCGACGCGTATGCGCAGGAGATGAAGTCGCATTGCTGCGTGCGCGTCGGCATGCCCGTCGACGGGCCGGTTCGCTGCACGTCGAAAATGACCGCCGGCACTTCAGCGTAATACGCAAAGCCGATGAACTCGCTCATCAACGAGATGCCGGGACCGCTGGTCGGAGTAAACGCACGCGCACCGTTCCAGGTAGCTCCGAGAACGACACCAATTGCGGCCAGTTCGTCTTCGGCCTGCACGATACAGAACTTCTTGCCGCCGGTCGCTTCGTCCATGCGGAACTGCTTGCAGAATGACTTGAACGCGTCCATCAGGGACGTGGACGGGGTGATCGGATACCAGGCGCCGACAGTCGCGCCGGCATAGACGCAACCCAAACCTGCAGCGGTGTTACCGTCTATGATCACGTGACCTTTGGTCTTGTCGAGTTTTTCGACCCGCAGCGGTAATGGGCAGGGAAAATGCTCTTTCGCATAGTCGTAGCCGAGATGAATGGCCTCAAGGTTGGATTTTACGAGATGCTTCTTCTTCGCAAACGTTTCTTCGAGCAGCGTTTCAATGACTGCCAGGTCGATGTCCACCAGCGCGGCAAGGGCACCGACGTAGGCGATGTTCTTCATGAGGATGCGCGCGCGGGCGCCGTCGAAATGTTCGTTGCACAACTTCGACAGCGGAATTCCGAGGACAGTGATATCGCTGCGGTCGAGTTGTCGGCTGCGCGGCCAGGTCGAGTCGTAAATCAGCCAGCCGCCCGGCGTGACTTCGGCCATGTCGCTGGCGTACGTCTGCGCATTCATCGCCACCATAATGTCCACGCGATCGGCGCGCGCCTGAAAACCGTCCCCCGTGACGCGTACTTCGTACCAGGTTGGCAGGCCCTGTATGTTCGACGGAAAATAGTTCTTGCCGACAACCGGTATGCCCATACGGAATACTGACTTCATCAGCAAGCCGTTGGCACTGGCCGAACCGGTGCCGTTGACGGTGCCAATCTTGATTACCACGTCGTTTACCCTGGACACGAATCCTCTACCTCGGCATTGCTTGCGATAAATTCCCTATCCGGTCGCCTTGGCACGCTGCGGTTCGTTCCGCGGCGATTCGTCCTTTGCGTAAGGAATGAGGATGGTGGATTTTTGCATGTCCCATGCGCCCGTCGGACATCGCTCGGCACACAGGCTGCAATGCACGCACAGGTCTTCGTCCTTGACCATGACGCGGCCGGTCTGCGGCAGATCTTCCGACACGTAAAGTGCCTGTTCGAAGTTCTCGGCCGGCGCTGACAGACGGGTTCGGAGGTCGGCCTCATCGCCGTTGGCAGTAATAGTCAGGCAGTTGACCGGACAGATGTCGATACAGGCATCGCATTCGATGCACAGCTTGGCCGTGAATACCGTCTGTATGTCGCAATTCAGGCACCGCTCGACTTCCTTGATCGTCTGTTCGACGGTAAAACCGAGTTCCACTTCGATGTCGATCTTCTTGAAACGTTCCCGGAGTTCGACATGCGGCATCAGGCGTCGTTCCGACGGGTCGTAGTTATTGGAAAAACTCCATTCGTGCATGCCCATTTTCTGGCTGGACAGATTCATGCCATGTGGCAGGCGATCGGCAAGCGACTCGCCAAAACAATACTTGTGTATCGAGATTGCCGCTTCATGGCCGTGCGCAACCGCCCAGATGATGTTCTTGGGACCGAAGGCCGAATCGCCGCCGAAGAAAACGCCCTCGCGCGATGACATCATGGTTTTCTCGTCGACGATCGGGCAGTCCCAGTCGTTGAATTCGATACCGATGTCCCGCTCGATCCATGGGAAGGCATTGTCCTGGCCGATCGCGAGGATGACGTCGTCACAGGGCAGGACCACTTCGCCGATGACCGTGCCACGATCGATGTTGCCCTGTTCGTCAACCTTGTACTCCATCTGCTCGAACTTCATACCGACCAGCTTGCCGGCTTCGATGACGAACTCTTTGGGCGAGTGGTTGACAATGATCTCGACGTTTTCCTCTTCGGCATCCTCGAGTTCCCAGTCGGACGCCTTGAAGAAGCCGCGCGGCTTGCGCGCCATTACCTTGACGTTGTCCGCGCCAAGCCTGAGCGCGCTGCGGCAGCAGTCCATGGCCGTATTGCCGACGCCGATGATCAGCACCTTCTTGCCGATCGACTCCACGTGCTCGAAAGCGACCGACTCCAGCCAGTCGATACCGATGTGCACGTTTTCGGTATCGAAGCGTCCCGGCAGTTTCAGTTCCTTGCCGCGCGGTGCACCGGTGCCGACGAACACGGCATCGAATCCGGCATCGTCCAGCAGCGTCTTGAGGCTGTCGATGCGGTGACCCAGCTTCAGGTCGGCGCCCATGTCGACGATGTAGTCGATCTCTTCGTCGAGGACCTTGGGCGGCAGGCGAAAGCGTGGAATGTTTGTGCGCATGAGGCCGCCGGTCGTGTCCAGCGCCTCGAAGATCGTGACCTCGTAACCCATCGGCAGCAGATCGTTGGCAACCGTGAGCGAGGCACAACCGGCACCGATCAGCGCGACTTTCTTGCCATTCGTGCGCTCCGGCGCCTTGGGCAGGCGATCTGTGATGTCGTCCCGGCCGTCGGCGGCGACCCGCTTCAGGCGGCATATGGCTACCGGCTTGGCCTCAACCCGTCCGCGGCGGCAAGCCGGCTCGCAGGGACGGTCGCAGACGCGCCCCAGGATACCGGGGAACACGTTGGATTCACGATTCAGCAGGTACGCGTCGTCGAACCGGCCCTGGGCAATCAGGCGAATATAGGCCGGCACGTCGGTGTGCGCCGGGCAGGCCCACTGACAATCGACGACTTTATGGAAATAATCCGGGTTGGAGGTATCTGTAGGCTTCATTCAACTGACGCGCCAGAGTGCGCGTGGGTGGCGCTGCCTGTAAGGGCGCAAGGATAACGGTATCGCCCCGAAAGTAAACAGTTTTGTCAGCAATCGACAAACCGTCCCAGTGGTCGGCTCATGTCTTCCACCAGCGACAAATTCAGTCTATCGGCCGCGCGAGATTTCAAGTCTTTGACCCGCCACCTTGCCGGTAAGTTTCCCGTCTCGATACACGACTGACCCGTTGACCAGCGTCAGGTCGATGCTGGAGTTAAAGGTATGGCCCTCGAACGGTGACCAGTGACACTTGTAAAGCAGGTTGGACGAGTCGACGGTATACGGCCGGCTCGGGTTCATCAGCACCAGGTCGGCAAAATAGCCCTCCCGCACATAACCGCGCTCGACTACGCCATAAATGTCGGCCACCGCATGACTGGTGCGATCCACCACAGTCTCCAGCGGCAGGCGCCCGTCGCGAGCCAGTTCGAACAGTGCGAGAAGCGCATGTTGCACCAGCGGCAACCCGGCCGGCGCCTTGAAGTAACTGCGCTGCTTTTCCGCCGCTGTGTGCGGGGCGTGATCGGTCGCGATGATGTCGATGCGCCCGTCGTTCACGGCATTGACCAGCGCTTCCCGATCTTTCCCGGTCTTGATCGCCGGGTTGCACTTGATGCGCGTGCCGAGATCACGATACCTCGACTCGTCGAACCACAGGTGATGCACGCAGACTTCCGCCGTAATACGCTTTTCGTGACGAGTCGCCTTTGAGAACAAGCCCATCTCGATGGCTGTGGTGAGATGCAGAATGTGCAGGCGCGTGTCATTGCGACGCGCCAGTTCGACCGCGATGCTCGATGACGTCAGGCAGGCCTGTGCGGAACGAATACGCGGGTGCTCCGACATGGGCACTTCGTCGCCGAACTCCGCCTTTGCTTTTGCCTCGTTGTCCCAAATGGTCGGCGAGTGTTCGCAATGCGTGACCACGAGGATCGGCGCTTGTGCGAACAGGCGCTCGAGGACCTCGGGGTCGTCGACAAGCATGTCGCCGGTCGAGGCTCCCATGAAAGCCTTGATGCCGCAGGCTTCGCCGACCTTGAGCGCCTTTATCTCCTCCAGATTGCGATTGGTCGCACCGAGGTAGAACGCGTAATTGGCCCGTGCGCGACCCGCCGCCATCGCGTACTTGTCGGCGAGCGCCTCGCGCGTCGTGGTCTGCGGATTGACGTTCGGCATATCCATGAAGCTGGTGATACCACCGGCGACAGCTGCCGCAGACTCAGTCGCCATGTCACCCTTGTCGGTAAGTCCCGGCTCGCGGAAGTGCACCTGATCGTCGATCATGCCCGGCAGCAGGTAGCGACCTGCTGCGTCAATCACCTCGTCGGCATGGTTCGGCACAATGCCTGGGCCGATCTTTTCGATGCGTTCGCCCTTGATGAGGACATCGGCGTCACGGATTATGCCTTCGTTGATCAGGCGCGCATTGGTGATCAGCAATCGGCTCAAGAGTTCATTCCCAATTCGCTCAATTCGCCGAATTCGCCGAGAAGCGGTCGGTCGCGGCGATGAGGGCATCGACATTACCCGGCTCGAAGGCAGCGTGCCCGGCGTCCGGCACCATATGCAACCGTGCTTCGGGCCAGGCTTGTGCGAGTTCCCAGGCCGAGACGGCAGGACAGATGACATCGTACTGCCCTTGCACGATCACTGCGGGGATATGTCGAATACGGTCGATGTTGCGCAACAGCTGGCCGTCTTCCATAAATCCGTTATTCACGAAGTAGTGACACTCGATACGTGCCATCGCCAGCGCCATGTTGTCCTCGCCGAACACTTTGGCAATCTGGTTACTGGGAATCAACATGCTGGTCGAGCCCTCCCAGATGGACCAGGCTTTTGCGGCACGCAGACGCACGTCAGCATCCTCACTGGTCAGGCGTTTGTGATACGCGTGCAAAAGATTCTGTCGTTCATTGTCCGGGATTGGTTCCAGAAAGCCTTGCCAGAGTTCGGGAAACATTTCGCTGGCGCCGAACTGATAGAACCAGTCGATCTCTTTCTTGCGCAGCAGGAAAATGCCGCGCAGAACCAGTTCAGTCACGCGATCGGGGTGCGTCTGGGCATAGGCCAGCGCCAGCGTACTGCCCCAGGAACCGCCAAATACCTGCCAGCGCTCAATGGACAACTCCGTGCGCAGACGCTCGATGTCGCGGACCAGGTCCCACGTGGTATTGGCTGTGAGGTTGGCATGCGGCCGGCTCTGGCCACTGCCGCGCTGATCAAACAGCACGATACGATAGGCATCCGGATCGAAGAACTGCCGCATTTTTGGCGTACAGCCGCCGCCTGGACCGCCGTGCAGGAAAACCACCGGCTTGCCATCGGGGTTGCCGGATTCTTCGTAGTAGAGTTCGTGGCCATCGCCAACGTCGAGCCAACCACTCAGGTGGGGCTCGAGCGGTGAATAGAAAGTACGTCTCTGGGTATCGTCATTCATCGGCGCATTATGCGAGGCTGCCCAAAAATATGCACGGTTCCGATTCCTGCGGAATTTTGTGCTAGGTTCCCGGTCGATAGGCGAACGCGCTCTGCGAGCCCCTACCGAGGCAAGTCCTGGCAACGTAGGAGCCCGTATCACGGGCGATAACATATAAGGAACACCAATGAACGTCCGGATTCTCTTGCTATCGGTCGCCGCAGTCACGATTTTTGTCATGGGGACCGCTCGTGGGTCCGAGATCGACATTTCCTTCACCGAATTCACCCTCGACAACGGCTTGCGACTGATCGTGCACGAAGATCCCAAGGCGCCGATCGTGGCTGTCAATATCTGGTACCACGTCGGCTCGAAGAACGAACGGACGGGAAAGACCGGCTTTGCTCATCTGTTCGAACACCTGATGTTCAACGGCAGCGAAAATTACAACGACCAGATGAGGAAGCCGCTCGAGCGCGTTGGCGCGACTGACATGAACGGCACGACGTTCTTCGATCGCACCAACTATTTCCAGACCGTGCCGAATACCGCCGTCGATCTTACGCTGTGGCTGGAGTCGGACCGCATGGGCCATCTGCTCGGCGCTGTGGACCAGGACAAGCTGGATCAGGAACGAGGTGTCGTCCAGAACGAGAAGCGGCAGCGAGAAAACCAGCCGTACGGACAGGCATTCAACCATATCCTGCGAAATATCTTCCCGTCAGACCACCCGTATTCCTGGTCGCCGATCGGTTCGATGGAAGACCTTGACGCAGCCAGTCTCGAAGACGTGCACGAGTGGTTTCGCACTTATTACGGACCGAACAATGCCGTGATCGTTATTGCCGGCGACATCAAGGCTGAAGATGCTTATGAGAAAGTGCTGCACTATTTCGGCGATATCCCTCCGGGTCCACCGATCGCGAAGTACGACGTCTGGCCGGTCCGGCTGGACAGTGACAAGCGTGAAATCCTCGAAGACCGGGTGCCGCAGGGCCGCCTCTATAAGGTTTGGGGAGGGCCACATTACTCGGCGGAAGATACCGAGTTGCTGCAACTTGCCGATGGCGTGCTAACCAGTGGCAAGAATTCGCGGTTGTTCGAGCGGCTGGTGTACACCGATCAGGTCGCCACGAGTGTGAGCGGCTCGCTGCTGTCCGGCGAAATCGGCGGACTCTACCTTGTGCAGGCAACGGCGCAGCCCGGCACCAGCCTGGACGACGTAGAGACAGCACTCGACGAGGAACTGCAACGCTTTCTCGAACGCGGTCCTACGCGCGCGGAACTGGCACGCGTCAGAACTGAGATAGTCTCTTCATTCATACGTGGAGTTGAACGCATCGGTGGCTTTTCCGGCAAGTCCGATGTACTGGCAGAGAACGCCGTCTACACCGGCGACCCGGGATTTTATCGCACGTCGCTCGACCGTCTCGAGCGTGCCACACCGGAGACCGTGAAAGCAGCTGCCGCGCGGTGGCTCGGTGCCGGCGCCTATCACCTTGAGGTGCATCCGTACCCGCAACTCAAGGCAACATCGTTGGGCGCCGATCGATCAGTGCTGCCGGAACCCGACTCGTTCCCAGAGGTAGATTTCGAGCGCTTCGAGCGCGATCGACTTGCCAATGGCATGGAGCTCATCGTTGCTACGCGACGCGCGGTTCCGGTCATTAATATGAGCCTGCGCTTCGATGCCGGTTATGCATCCGACCAGTTCGGCGAGCCGGGTACCGCCAGCCTGGCGATGGGCATGCTGGATGAGGGCACGCGTACGCGTTCGGCTCTTGAGATCAGCGATCAGCTGGCTCGACTCGGCGCGCATGTCTCGGCGGGCGCGGGACTCGATACGTCTGCTGTTTCGCTGAACACGTTGAGCGAGAACCTCGATGAGTCACTCGCCATCTATGCCGATGTAGTCCTGAATCCCGCGTTTCCTGATAACGAGTTGGAGCGACTGCGCAAAGCAGCACTTGCGCAAATTGCACAGGAGAAAACACAGCCGATCAGCATTGCGCTGCGCGTATTCCCCGCGCTCGTGTATGGCGACAACCACGCCTACAGCTTGCCGTTGACCGGCTCCGGCACCGAGGAATCGGTCGGCCGAATCAGCCGCGATAACCTCGTCGAACATCATCGATCGTGGTTCAAGCCTAACAATGCTGTGATGATCGTAGTCGGCGACACAACCATGGCAGAAATCAAGCCGAAACTGGACAGGGCCTTCGGGCGCTGGTCGGAGGGATCGACTCCGAGCAAGAACATTGCCGATGTGGAACACCAGGGCGGTGAGCGTATCTTCATCATAGACCGACCCGATGCCGAGCAATCGATCATACTTGCCGGCAACCTTGCGCCGCCGGTGGGTGTCGGCAATGAGATCGCGCGTGAGGCGATGAACGAAATTATCGGTGGCACTTCCACGTCACGCATTTACAGCAATCTGCGTACCGATAAGCACTGGTCCTACGGTGCCTACTCGATCCTTTTGTCTGCCAAGGGCCCACGACTGTTCGTCGCCTACGCACCAGTGCAATCTGACAAGACGGCGGACTCGATGACCGAACTCAGCCGTGAGTTGCGAGAGTTCCTGCATGGGAATCCGGCGACAGACGACGAACTCGCCAAGGTAAAACTCGCGAACACGCTGAGCCTTCCCGGGCGCTGGGAAACGGCCTCGTCGGTACTTGGCAGTATCGCGGAAATTGTCACCTACGGCTTGCCGGACGACTATTGGGATACCTACGCGAATCGCGTCAGGGAGCTTTCAATAGAGCAAGTAATGGACGCTGCCGGCGAGGTCATTGCGCCGGATAACCTGCTTTGGGTAGTCGTCGGCGACCGCCAACAAATCGAGCCCCAGATACGAGCACTGGACGTCGGCGAAATCACGCTGCTAGACGCCGACGGCACCATACTGACCAAGAGCTCCCGTAGGTAGTGCCGGGGTCAATAATTCGCGTAGGTAGTGCCGGGGTCAATAATTCGTGCTTATGATTTCATCACTAACAAACCTACGAGACGTTGGACCCCGGCACTACCTACGCTACACTACCTACGGATTGGGGGTCAGGGGTCGAGGTGTATGATGCGTTGGGCGCGGCGGAGGACGTCGGGGCGGTGCGCGATGCTTACTGTGGTGATGCGAAGGGCGTCGATGTTGTCCAGGACGCGGCATTCTGTATCGATGTCCAGGTGGCTGGTCGCTTCATCGAGAAACAGGATCCTCGGTCGACGGTAGAAAGCCCGAGCCAGTGCAAGGCGCTGCCGCTGGCCGCCGGAGAGGCTGCTGCCCGTATCGCCGAGCAGCGTGTCCATACCCATTGGCATGTGTTGAATGTCCTGCCAGATTTCAGCCGCATCGGCAGCATCGCGAATTCGCGCAAGGTCCGGTTCCGGATCGAATCCAGCGATATTTGCGGCCAGGCTCCCATTGAACATTGCGTCGTCCTGCAGCACGGTGGCGAACTGCCGTCGAAGAGCGCGTGGGTGCCAAAGCGACAACTCGCGACCATCAACAAAAAGCTGCCCACCGTCAGCCGGCAGCTGCGCTGACAGAATCCGCAGCAGGGTCGTCTTGCCGCAACCCGACGGGCCGCTTATGACGACGGATTCGCCGGCCTGGATCACGCAGGAAAAATCGCGGACCACGGAGGGGCCGCCCGCGAAGGCAAAAGACAAGCCGCGTGCATGCAGGGACCCGCTCACCGTTCGCGTAATCGCGCCATCCGGCACCGCCGGTAAAGGCTCAGCTAACACGATGTCGGACAGGCGCCCTACGTGTAACTTGAGCATGAACAACTCCTGGCAAACCACGAACAGATTCAGTGCCGCCTGGGCCAGGCGGCCACGCAACGCCATAAAGGCAAACAACACACCCAACGTCAGTTGCTGGTCGAGCAGTGCGGTGATGCCGATGCCAAGAAAAAATACCTGTTCCGACGCCGCAATCAAGTTGCTACCGAAGCCCTGCCAGATGGACAACCTGCCAGCGCGGACACGCGCGTTAATGCTTAACACAAAATGGTTTTGCCACTGCGTGAGTCGCAGCGGTGCGATCCCGAGTGCGTGTACGACATCGATTGCGCGCAGGCTCTCGAGTAGTGAACTGGTCTCGTGTGCTTTGTGCAGGAGCGCCTGCTCGCTCAAGCGACGGGACGTCGGTAGAATTGCGGCAAGCAACAGGGCCGTGCAGACCATGCTGCCGAGCGAGACGAGCGTCAGCCAGCGACTGTAGAACAGCATGATTGACAGAGTGGCGACAACTACCATGCCTTGCACAAGTCCATTAATACCGGTTTCGGTAATGGCCCTGCGGAGAGGATCCAGCGATTCGAGTCGCGAGATGATGTCGCCGAGGTGACGGTTGTGCACGAACTGGACCGGCAAGTTGTACAGGTGACCAACGACATTCCGTGTCATATCCGCGGCGAGCTGCGTACCGGTGCACAGACCGATCCAGCGTCGCACCGCTTCCAGCAGAGCGGCGACGAACAGCACTGCAGCAAGACCGCCCAACGCGCGATAAAGCCACGACGGATCCAGACCGAGGATCACCTCGTCGATCAGCAACTGCGTGACCACCGGAGGGATGAGCGAAAGGAGCTGGATAACGACCAAAAGCAACAGCATGAGTCCCAGATATCGACCCACTCGCCGACAGGATCTCACAAAGGACGCTACCGACAGGGTGTCGCGCTCATTGCCGCGCTCGAAGTTGGCCGCCGGCGCGAACTCCAATGCGACACCGGTAAATGAAGCATCCAGTTCGTTTCGCGATACGACGTCTTTTCCTCTGGCTGGATCGTGAATGACCGCCTTGCCGCGACGCAGCCGCAAGAGCACGATGAAGTGGTCGAGCTTCCAATGCAGCACCGCCGGCAGACTCAGGCACGACAACTCCGACAATTCGAGCCGTACCGGTCGAGCAGCAAGTCCGAGCCCGTCGGCGACCTGCAACAGGTCATTGAGCGTCGCTCCGCGCGGCGACAGCGGGTGTCGCGCGCGCAGCACGTTGAGACGGATCGGGCGACCGAAGTAGCCGGCGATCATCGCGATACAGGCGAGTCCGCATTCCGCGCGCTCCTGTTGCAGGATAATCGGCAGCCGACGGCGCGAAACAAAGCCCCGATGTTCAAACATCGGAGTTTGATTTTGCTGAGTCCGACCGGTCACGACGCAACCGAAGAAGCCATTCGTACAGGCGGTAGCGTTGTTGCACGAGATCCGCACGGACCGCCGTGCCGGCCGGCAAGGTCCACGTGCGGCCGCTGGCGGTGATCGACTGGTTGCTCAATGCCGCACGAACCTCAAAGACCGGTCCTGCCAAAGCGAGCGGGACGTCGATTTCCCCTGGCAGTAGCGGGATTGCCGAAATCGACGACACAACAGCGGACTGCGTACCGAAGAACTGGTGCGGATAGGCATCGAAGCGCAGTTCGACCGCCTGGCCCTCGTGCAACGCGCCGGCGCTCGCGCTCGGCAGATATAGCCACGCTTCGAGGTCAGGGGCGCCGCGATAGAGCGTGGCCAGCGTTTGTCCACTTTGCACCGCCTGCCCCGGCCGCACCATGATTCGGGCAACGACACCCTCACGCGGTGCCCGCAGATCCGTGGCGACCAGCGCCGCAACCTCTGCCAGTTGCCTATGCAGCTGCTCCCTCAGGATTGTGTGCTCGGTGGTGCTTAGCGCTTCCTCGTCATCCAGATCCTCACGCAGCTGACGAAGTTCGCTGCGCTCCCGTTCGATGCGCGCTGCCTGGCCGTTTAGTGCCTCAACGGCCGCTCGCGATTGCAATAGCGACAACTGCTCTTGATCGAGCTGCATGTCGGAAGCGTTGCCGCGTGCCACAAGCAGCTGCAATCCCTCTAGCCTGCGAGTCAACAGCGTGTTACGTGCTTCAAGCAGATCGATCTCGTTACGCGCATGAGCCAGTTGCGCATTGATATGCTTGATCCGCTTGTCGATGGCCTGTGCACGCAGCACTCGGGCGTGCTGTTCTTGCCGCTCGATATCGCGGCGCAACGACAACTCGAGGGTCAGCGAACGATGCCTGGCTGCGACGACTGCATCGGGACCCGCGCTGTTCCCGTCTGCCGTGAGACCCAACAACACCTGTCCGGTAGTTACGTTTTGGCCTTCGGCAACCTGCAGGCCAGTGATTCGGCCGGCGTGCGCCGCCACTATGCGCACGAAACCGTCAGGCGGCATCAACACCCCCACCGCATGCGCCCGTTGCGGTATTTCGACGAGCCACGCCGACAGGCCGAGTAATAGCACGGCGAGGATACTGACGGCTGCAGCCACCCACGCGCCGGGCGGCATGACCACGGTGACAGCTCCATGCAACGGTTCGCGCTGCGATTTCAGCGCCTCATTCCGGAACAACGGCGTCACAGGAGTAGACGCCTGCGATGCGCGTTTCTGACGCGATGCCATGCAGCAGCCTCCAGCCACTCAAGGAATCGACCCAATAGAGTCGATCCGCGCTATCGAAGCACGCATAGTTCGATTACGCGATACGACTTTTGCAGTGTTTTGCAGGCATTCACCCAGTGGCTCAGCGACACAGGGCCAGTTCGCCGCATTCCACAAAATGGTCGGCGAATCTGATCGTGATGCGCTAACCTCTGCCCGCTATGAGCCCGGACACGCCAAAACTGCCAATCAGCATCGAGGAATACCTGCAGCGCATCGACGCTGCTTCGGTATATGAAGTTGCAGTTGAAACTCCTCTGGAACTTGCTACCACGCTCTCTGTGCGACTCAAGAACCGCGTCCTGTTGAAGCGTGAAGACCTGCAAGCGGTTTTTTCTTTCAAGTTGCGCGGCGCCTACAACAAGCTGTCACGATTGCCGCGCACGGTTCTCGATCGCGGTGTCATCTGCAGCTCTGCCGGCAATCACGCGCAAGGTGTAGCGCTTGCCGCGCAACGGCTCGCTGCACGCGCCGTTATCGTGATGCCCGTAACGACGCCATCGATCAAGGTCAACGCGGTGCGGGCGCTGGGCGGTGAAGTGGTGCTGCACGGCGATACCTACGACGATGCGCAGCAGCACGCCCGGGTACTGGCGGAGCAGCAGCGCCTGACTTTCATTCACCCGTTCGACGATCCGGAAGTCATCGCCGGACAAGGTACTATCGGTCGCGAAATCCTGAATCAGGCGGACACGACTTTAGAGGTTGTATTCGTACCGATCGGCGGTGGCGGCCTGATTGCCGGGATCGCTGCCTGGATCAAGGGCCAGCGGCCACAGGTCAGGATCATAGGCGTGGAACCCGAGGATTCTGCGGCAATGCAGAAGTCGCTCGCAGCCGGCTATCCGGTGACACTTGATCATGTCGGTATTTTTGCCGATGGCGTTGCAGTGAAGCGTGTCGGTGACGAAACCTTTCGACTGTGCCGCGAACTTGTCGACGACATCGTAACGGTCGATACGGACCAGACTTGCGCCGCGATTCGCGATATTTTCGAAGACACACGATCGATTGCAGAACCGGCCGGCGCGCTCGCGGTCGCCGGCCTGAAAAAATATGTCGCGAAACATCGTCTTCGCGACAAGACAATGGTCGCTGTCGTGTGCGGCGCCAACGTGAACTTTGACCGCTTGCGCCATATCGCGGAGAGGGCAGCAATTGGCGAACAGCGCGAAATGCTGCTGGCTGTGGAGATTCCGGAACAACCAGGCAGTTTCAAACGTTTCTGCGAAGCCATCGGGCGGCGCAGCGTCACCGAGTTCAACTATCGCTACAGCGACTCGAGCAGGGCGCACATTTTCGTCGGCGTCGAGTTGCGTCATGGCACCGCGGAACGCGACCGGCTGATCCGCAAGCTTGCGGACCTTGGCTATCCGTTGCAGGATCTGAGTGACAACGAAGTCGCCAAGTTGCACGTGCGACACATGGTCGGCGGTGGCGGCGCCAGAATTGAAAACGAAAGAATTTTTCGCTTCGAGTTTCCCGAGCGACCTGGTGCCTTGCTGGCATTTCTCGAGGCTATCGGCACGCGGTGGAATATCAGTCTATTTCACTACCGTAATCACGGTTCGGACTGGGGGCGAATTCTCACGGGCATCCAGGTGCCGCCGGCAGAGGTAGATGAACTGGAGGCACACCTCGCGGACCTTGGCTACGCGCATTGGGATGAAACCGATAACGCGGCGTATCGCATGTTTCTGGCGTAAGGGATGATTGCCCACGAGGCGGGCTCCTGCAGGTCGTAAATGAAACGTGGGGGTGATCGCCCGTGATACGGGCTCCTACAGGTGGCAATCGAGACGTGGGGGTGATCGCCCGTGATACGGGCTCCTACAGGTGGCAATCGAGACGTGGGGGTGATCGCCCGTGATACGGG
>JBBDJJ010000009.1:27191-30737 GCA_040879925.1 Woeseia sp.
CGAGACGTGGGGGTGATCGCCCGTGATACGGGGTCCAACAGGTGGCAGCGAGACGTGGGGGTGATCGCCCGTGATACGGGGTCCAACAGGTGGCAGCGAGACGTGGGGGTGATTTGCCGCGATGCGGGCGATTTCTACTCGCGAAATGACGAGTCCTGCCGATCGAGCTTGCGCAGCAAGCCCGGCCATGCGAGCTGGCCACCTAAGCCTTTCGTGACCGCCTCGGCCTGCGCCGCGATGCCCTTGAGAATCCTGCCATCGATCGCCGTCAGTTCTGCGCCGGACGATTGCGCCAACAGCTGCGTCCGGCAGGCGGATTCGAGTATGTACATCCGGAGAAAGGCATCCGGAATGGTCGCCGTCGCAGTCAGCAATCCATGGTTGCGCAGGATCAGGGTGCTGTGCGTTCCGAGATCCGCAACGAGGCGTGGCTTCTCCTCCGGATTCAGTGCGACGCCTTCGTAATCGTGATAGCCAATCGAGATCAACGGGAACAGAGAGGCCTGGGAGATCGGCAGCAAACCTGCAACCTGTGCTGACACCGCAACACCGGCCGGCGTATGCGTATGCAATACGCAATTTACGTCGGGCCTCGCTTCGTGTACGGCGCTATGGATTGTAAAGCCGGCCGGGTTGATGGCATACGGCGACTCCATAACGAGATTGCCCTGCAGATCGACCTTGACGAGACTGCTCGCCGTCATTTCCTCGAACAACAGGCCGTAAGCATTGATGAGGAATTGCTCCTCCGGCCCCGGAACGCGTGCCGAGATATGCGTAAAGACCAGATCGTCCCAGCCATACATCGCAACAAGTCGGTAACAGGCGGCAAGATCGACCCGCGTCTGCCATTCCTCTTTTGATACCCGGCTCCTGACCGGATCCATTTGCCTGTCGGAACTCATCTGCCTCTCCCCGAGCTGCCAATCACAGATCCCATCAGCAAACAGTATACGGCAGGATGTGCGACTACCGGGTTGCAGGCGAGACCGGCATTACCGTTGCAATCGCAACTTTTGGATCCGCGCTTATATCAAATGGATTGCAACCATTCGAGCCGGGTATGCATCTAAGAATTAAGACAATGCGACACTTTCCGACGAATGCTCGATCGCTTGCATCGTATCGGCGTAAGGCACCGACGAAGCGAGCGCGACAACCTCGTGTCACACCGGCAGCACGCAACCACGGGCTACCGGCGAGGCAAGACGTAACAAACTTAATCCCTTATGCAGTTTGTTTCGTAACTTTAGACGGTGGCTCCGGCCACCGTCTTTTTTTTGGCTTATCGTGGTGTAGGAGCGCGCCTTGCGCGCGAATACAGCAACGACGAAGCGTGCCCCGCTCGCCCGCATGGCGGGCTCCAACAGACTCTTTGTTAGACGAAAATTGACGTCGACAAAACCTCACTGTCCCCAAATGGTGGCGTGGATGTGACTTATCTTGGCTTGCTGGGACAGGCGGTAGAAGTGTCGCAGCTCGTCGAGTCCGTTCGGGCTGTCCCGATCCAGGCGCCGGCTGATGCCGTGACAGAAACGCGCCGCATAGTCGTTTGCGGCCCGGTAACGCTCGTGTTGGTCCGGACGCAGTTGCGGGTTGAATGAGACTTCGTCGAACAGCCAGCGATGCACGCAACTGGCGAATTCAAAGTCCTTCTGATCGAGCGCAAGAATCCATGTGCCGACGAACTTGTCGACCTCGGCTTGCATTTCCAGTTCCAGCAATGTCACCGACTTGTTCTGCCTGGCGCTCCAGACGACGTAGTTAAAGTGACTTATCCCTTCGATAACCTTACACAAGTCCTGAAGCTGCTCCGTTCGCAGACATTCAAGCGGATTACTGCGATCGAGGCGCTGCAACAGCTCCTCATTCAGATAGAGGCTCAGCGCAAGTCCGTCCTTATCCTGTTGGATCAGCACCGATTCGTCGGTGTTTGACACCAATGCCCCGTTCCCCAGAATCTTCGCCAAGGCAGGGTCGGTGATCAGGTAGTCGGCAATCTCAAAGCCCGGGTCGACCCGATAGATGTCGATCAGGTGCTTTTGCAGGCTTGCAAGCATTGGCGGGTCAGTGGTCCCTGCGCGCGATGGAACCGGATATCGGCACAACACCGTGTTGCCGCAACAGGTTTTCCGCACGCTTGCTGCCGGTCCTGAGCCAGACTTCATAAGTGCGGAGCAGGTTAAGGTCAGACGAGCGACGTGCCCCATCGCGTACCTCGTTGAGGATATCGACGACGAGCTGAAATTTACGGGCCAGTTCGCGGTAAACGTCTGCCAGCGCCCGGCCGCGCGTCGTCCCGCGGATCTCCTCGGACAAAGAGCCGTAGGCGTTCCCGCCCATGTAAATGTAGTAGTCGAGGTCAACGAGCTTGTGAGCAAGGCTGTCGGCAAAAAACCCTGCAATAAACAGCGACACATCACCAATGCGTTGCAGGGCAAAATTGCGCTGACCGACAGTTGCTGCATCGAGCGAATCGGCCATCATCATGGCGAGAGGTTTCAGGCCGTAACTGTCGCCATGATCCTCATATAGTTCTTCGGATCGGGCAAAAATTGTCAACAGGTTTACGACATAGTGCGTGGTGTGTGGATCGACCGCCACACCCTGCTTGTCGATCGCGGCGTCGATCGACTGGCGAAAATAATCGCGAAGGTTCGGTACAGTTACTACACGATCAGGCGTTGCGCGACTGGTCATTCGCTGCGTTCCCTCACTTTCGTCAGGACAACGATGAAGCGGTTGGCAATTGCAAGACTACCTGCCCGGCCGATTCCTTATCAGCTGTGCTGCCAACCCGACAGTTCCCCGGGCTTCACCGCACCTTCGTCACTCACGTGCATCATCGCACGAAAACTGACGATTAACGTATATCGCAAATAGACGCGGCGCATTGTGACAAAGTTCACGGAAGAATGTTTACTGCCCGGCTGTGACATGGATTTGTGACTGCTTTCATCCCGTCACAGGATCGGGCGTCGCCCTTTGACATCAACCTGCTAGAATCCGCAGTCCGCATAATAATAATAGTAACAAGGAGAAGGCCATGGACATCGGCAATGCAATCGCCGCGGTAAACTGGCTGGCGGTGTTTTCAGCAACCATAGTTGCCTTCCTTATCGGCTCGTTGTGGTACTCGAAAAAGGCGTTCGGCCAGGCGTGGATGCTTGAGATCGGCCTGACCGACGAGTCCATTTCTCAGGCCAATATGCCGATGATTTTTGGCGGTACCTTTGTGTTGCAATTTGTAGCGGCTACGGCGCTTGCCCTGTTCATGGGATCCGACAGTGATTGGTTCATCGGCCTGCAGGCAGGCCTCTTAATCGGTATCGGCTGGATCGCGACTGCTTACGGCGTTACCTATTTCTTCGAACAGCGCTCCATTCGCCTCTATCTCATCAATTCCGGTTACTACATCGTTTTATTCGCCGTCATGGGCGTCATTATCGGCGCCTGGAACTAGGGAAGCTCTGCACAAGTCGCAAGGCACTTGCTGTAGGAGCCCGCATGGCGGGCGATCAGGCGGTGATCGCCCGCAATGCGGGC
>JBBDJJ010000009.1:30747-42443 GCA_040879925.1 Woeseia sp.
CCGTCTTGCCGGGCTCCTACAGTCGCACGATCAGGCTTGTGCAGAGTCTCCCTGGTGCACCTCGCGACAATCGCTATTCCTGCCACATCTCCCGCAGTCGTCCGGCAACATCGATCTGGCGGCTGCTACGTGGTGTCACTGGAAGCGACGATTCCGGACGCCCGTGGAATCGTCGCTTCATTGTGCCTGCCAGGCGCTCTGTCATGAAGCGGCTTTTCGCACCATACACGTGCTTGTCACCATCGCGCCGTTGTTGCGTTACATAGTGCCTGAGCGGCGCGATCAGGTGCAGCGACTGCCTTGCACGGGTCATGGCGACGTACAACAGGCGACGTTCTTCTTCGATCATCTCGGGCTTACCGGTCGAAAATTCGGACGGAAACGAACCGTCTGAAAAATTCAGCACGAATACCGATTTCCATTCCTGACCCTTGGCGGAATGCACGGTGGACAAAATCAGGTAGTCTTCATCGAGTAACGGAGCGCCCGCAAGATCACCGGTGGCTGACGGAGGATCCAGCGTAAGCTCCGTCAGAAATCGCTCTCGTGTAGGGTACGCGCCGGAAATCTGTTCCAGTTGTTCGAGGTCAGCCTCGCGGGTTTCCAGACCGTCGTATAAACGCTCCAGATGCACCTGGTACCAACGCCGTGTCTCCGCCAGTTGTGCCTGCCAGGCCCGGTCGCCGGGATCGACGGCCGCCAGCGAGGTCATGAGTACACAAAAAGCCGGCCAGTCGGCAGCGGTCGCGGCCGGTGGCTGGAAGTCCTCGAGTAACGACAGGACGTGCCCTTTCATTGCCAGGTAGTCGAGACAATTGGCCGCCCGAGACGGGCCCATTCCTGGCAATAACTTCAGCACACGAAAGGCAGCTATCTGATTGCGCGGGTTCTCCGCCCATTTCAAGACCGACAGCACATCCTTGACGTGCGCAGATTCCAGAAACTTCAGGCCGCCATACTTGACGTACGGAATATTGCGGCGGACGAGTTCGACTTCGAGCCGATCACTGCTGTGCGCACCGCGGAAGAGCACTGCCTGATCCTTCAGCTGCATGCCGCTTTCGCGATTCGCGAGCACGGTCTCGACGACAAACTCGGCTTCTGCGTCACAATCCTCAACTGTGACGTACTCCGGCATGCCGCCTGACTTGCGCTGCGAGTAAAGTGACTTTCGATAATGCCGCTCGCTCTCGCCCATCAGGCAATTTGCGCTTTCGAGAATCGGTTGAGTCGAGCGATAATTCTCCTCGAGGCTGACGACGCGAGCCGCAGGGTCGAAGCGTTCCGCAAAGCCGAGTATGTTTTCGACTTCTGCGGCACGAAACGAATAAATCGATTGTGCGTCATCACCAACCACGGTCACTCCATCACCCTGTGGCTTCATCGCATGCAGGATTTCGGCCTGCAGCAGGTTGGTGTCCTGATATTCGTCGACGAGGACATGATCGAACCAGCCGCCAATATCCGTTGCCAGTTCCCGGTCGCTCATCAGGTGATTCCAGTACAAGAGCAAGTCGTCGTAGTCCAGAGCCTGGTTTGCAAGCTTGCGTTCTACGTAGGCGCCAAAGAGCGTGCGAAGTTCCGACTCCCAGTCGGCGCACCAGGGATAAGTGCGGGCGAGGACATCTGCCAGCGACGCGCGCGCATTGACGCAACGTGAATAGATGGCAAGGCAGGTATCCTTCTTGGGAAAGCGTCGCGATTTCTTCGATAGACCCGAATCGTGTCGTACGACGTCCATGAGGTCTGCCGAATCGCCACGATCGAGCACCGAGAACCCGGGATCCAGCGCAAGATTGGCCGCGTAGCGACGCAACAGGCGGTTAGCGATGGAGTGAAAAGTGCCCGACCAGGGGAGAAGCCGTGCCTGCGACGACTGGTTGCCGTACTGTTCGAATGCACGGCGCACGATGCCGGTAACGCGCCGCGTCATTTCCTGCGCGGCACGGCGCGTGAATGTCAGCAACAGAATGCGTTCCGGATTGACGCCACGGCCAATCAGGTGGGCCACGCGGTGTGCCAGCGTCATGGTTTTACCGGTGCCTGCCCCGGCGATTACCAGCAACGGGCCGGCCTTGAAGTGCCCGTCAGGGCCATGCGCCCCATGGGTCGCAGCCTGTCTCTGTGCCGGGTTCAGCGACTCCAGATACTCTGCTCGTTCGGCCACCTGCCCGGTCATGGCGTCTCCGTACAAAATGTGTATTTTTATCCAGTACTGGATATATTTACAAGGTCGGCTTTCGGCTGAGTACCTGCGCGGGGTGCCGCGACACCGGCACCGCCCCTGATGAGAACAAGCGGCTCTGCGAAGGCGGTCGTGCTTAAATTGGCAACTGAAACACCGCCCCCTTAGCCATGAAGCTTCCTTGTCCGTGCGTTGATGACCTTTGAGATTGCTTTAGTCCTCGCCATCCTGGCCATCGCATTGATCCTGTTTGTCAGTGACGTGATGCGGATGGACCTGGTGGCGTTGCTGGTGCTGGGTGCCCTCGCATTGACCGGCCTTGTGACCTCCGAGCAGGCTTTCGATGGCTTCAGCAACAGTGCAGTCATCACGATCTGGGCCATGTTCATCCTCAGCGAGGGGCTGGCAAGAACCGGCATCGCCGACATCATTGGCCGCCAGGTCTTGCGCGTCGCTGGCCGTCGCGAGATCCCGATGATCGCGGTCATCATGGTCACGTCGGCGCTTCTTTCCGCATTCATGAACAACATCGGCGTCGCCGCGTTGATGTTGCCGGTAGTCGCGGACGTCTCGCGTCGTACCCGCATACCGGCATCACGCCTGCTGATACCGCTCGCCTACGGTACGCTGCTCGGCGGGCAAACCACGCTTTTCACCTCACATAACCTCCTCGTCAGTGAAGCATTGGCGCAAAGTGGTAACGAGCCTTTCGCCATTTTCGATTTCACACCGGTTGGCGGCGCGATAGCAGTTGCGGGCATTCTCTTTGTCGCGTTCGCCGGGCGGCTGTTGCTGCCGACGACTGCTCGCACCGGGCGCGGCCGCTTCCGCAGCCAGCGCAGCCTGCGGGCGCGTTACAAGCTGCAGGAACAGTCATTTTTGCTACGCGTCCCGCTGGATTCGGTGCTCGTCGGCAAGACCCTCGCACAAAGTCGGATTGGCGCGGCCACCGGGCTTATTATCCTGTCGCTCATTCGCTTCGGGCGCAGTGAGACTTTGCCGAACAGGCAGACGGTTCTGCGTGCCGGAGACAGTATTCTGGTGCAGGGTCGCCTGGATCAGTTTCGCGAACTGCAGCGCTACAGCGAACTGGTCATCGAACGTGAAGCGCCTGTGCTGAAGTCGATGGTTGCTGCACGAGTGCACTACGCCGAAGTGCAACTGGCTGAAGGCTCGCCACTGGTATCGGAACTGATCCGTGATGCCGGATTTCGCAGTCGTTTCAATGTCAGCGTGGTCGGTATTCGCCGCAAGGACCGTTACCGCCTGACAAACCTCGCATTCGTGCCGCTGCGCCGCGGCGACCGCGTGCTGGTACAAGGCGAGGCAGAAGCGATTGCAGCCCTCGAGAAATTCACGGATTTCACCAGCAAGGACGACAAAACACCTGAACAATTGAGTGAGCAGTTCAAAGCCGATGAGCGCATGTTTGTGGTGCGCGTACCGAAATACAGCGAACTCGCCGACACCACACTCGAGAAAAGCCGTTTGGCCGACGTTTTCGATTTTCGCGTACTGGCCATTTTTCGCGACGGCAAACTCAATTTTATGCCACGCAATACGGAGGTGCTGCTAGGTGGCGACCTGTTGCTGATCGAGGGACAGCACGAAGACCTCGACGTTCTGCGCGGCTTGCAGGAGCTTGAGGTCGAAACCAAGTTGTCGCCGAACGTCCATGCGCTCGATTCCGAACGCCTCACCTTGATGGACGCAACGCTCGACCCGCGCAGCAATCTGGCCGGCAAAACCGTTGGCGAACTGAACTTCCGTGAACGCTACGGCATCGAGCTGGCGGGCATATGGCGAAAAGGCGAAACGCTGGGCGGCAGCGTAGCCGAAGAACGCCTGCAGATTGGCGATGCATTGTTGTTGCTGGGACCGCGCGACCGGCTGCAGCTACTCTCCGGCGATACCGATTTCCTGATACTGACGCCGCTCGGCCAGGAGCCACCGGACACGCGCCGCGCACCGCTGGCGGCGCTGATCATGTTCAGTGTAGTGGTTGCGATAATGACCGGATTCCTGTCGACGCCGGTCGCCGCCGTGATCGGTGGCAGCGTTATGATTCTGACCGGCTGCCTGACCATGGACGGCGCCTATCGCTCTATCGACTGGCGTGCGATCTTCCTCATCGCCGGCATGCTGCCGCTCGGCACTGCGATGTACCAGTCCGGCGCAGCAGCCTTTCTCGCCGGACAACTGCTTGCTGTGCTGGGCGATGCAAATCCGTGGGTGGTGATCATGAGCCTCTATGTACTGACGGCGATCGGCACCATGATGATTCCCTCGGCCGCACTCGTGGTGCTGATGTCACCGATCGTACTATCCACAATGGCTGATCTCGGACTCAGGCCGGAACCGGCCATGATGGCCATTGCGATTGCAGCTGGCGCGAGCTTCATAAGCCCGGTTTCGCATCCGGCCAACATCCTCGTCATGGGTCCCGGCGGTTATCGTTTCGCCGATTATTTCCGGGTTGGGATTCCACTGCTCATTGTCGTCCTGATCGTTGCGAGCCTGCTGATGCCCATCGTGTGGCCGTTACGCGCCGCTTGAATCAGGGCAGCAGGATCGTAGAGCCGGTCGTCTTTCTCGACTCCAGATCACGATGCGCATCGGCTGCGTCGCGCAACGCATAGCGCTGATTGATATTGATCTTCAATACCCCCCGGCCAACCAGGTCGAACAGCTCCTTGCTTGCCGCCAGCAAGCGCTCGCGCGTATCGACGAAGTCAAACAACACCGGGCGGGTGACATAGAGAGAGTGCCGTTTCGCCAGTTCGGACGGTGCAAACGGTTCGACCGGACCGGAGGCGTTGCCGAACGACACCATGACGCCGTGCGGCCGCAATGAGTCCAGTGACGAAAAGAAAGTATCCTTGCCGACTGAATCGTACACAGCGGCAACGCCTTCGCCGCCGGTCAGTTCCCGCGCTTTGGCAGCCGAATCCCGCGCATCGGCCCTGATGATATGGTGGCAGCCCTGGGTGCGCGCCAGCGCTGCCTTTTCCTCGGTACTGACGATGCCGATGACGGTGGCGCCGAGATGATTGGCCCATTGACTGGCAAGAGAACCGACGCCGCCCGCGGCTGCCAGCAACAGTATCGGGTCGCCTTTCTGCACTCGGTAGCTGCGTCGTACCAGGTACCAGGCGGTGAGCCCCTTCAGGAAGACTGCAGCAGCCTGTTCGTCCGATACGCCCTGCGGTATCGGCACCAGTTGGCCGGCAGGGAAATTGCGTGCTTCAGAATACGCATCGGCGGGTCGACCCGTATACACGACCCGATCGCCGGGTTTCAGGTCGGTCACTCCCGGGCCGACAGCTGCCACTTCCCCGGCTGCTTCGCTGCCAAGTCCGGCCGGAAGCTCCACCGGGTAGAGACCGCTGCGATGGTAGGTATCGATGAAATTCAGGCCGATGGCGGTGTGTCGTACCTGTGCTTCGCCAGCCGCCGGTGCCGCCAGGTCCACTGAATCGAAGCGAAGCACCTCGGGTCCGCCATGTTCGTGAATTCTGATTGCTTTGACCTTCATCGTCGACCACCCTTGCTGCTGATGACCGCTAGAATAGCGAAGCGCGAGGCAAAAAACGAAACTTGGCACCGGTACCCAAGCGCGCCGGTTCCATATCCTGAGGTACGTGCTCGATTTTCTGGAACGGCATATGGGGCGAGTCGATAATAAAGTGTCACTGGTTACGGGTGCAGCGCAAGGCCTTGGCGCAGCAACCGCCAGGATGCTGGCGCGCGAAGGGGCGAAAGTCCTGTTGAGCGATATCAACATCGTCGGCGCGCGTCGACAGGCGCAGGAAATCAATGCAGAGTTCACGGACTGCGCTTGGGCCGTGGAGCAGGACGTTACGAGCGAACGGTGCTGGGCACGCGTCCTCAAGGAAGCGCGCAAGCGCTTTGGCGGCCTGAATATTCTTGTAAATAACGCCGGTATCGGATCGGTCGCCAGTGTCGAGGCTGAATCCTACGAAAACTGGAAACGGGTACACGCCATCGACCTCGACAGCGTATTCCTTGGTTGCAAGTACGCTATTCCCTTGATCGCGGCGAGCGGAGGTGGATCGATCATTAACGTATCCTCGATTTCGGGAATCATCGCAGGGCACAATCTTGCTTCTTACAATTCAGCCAAGGCAGCCGTGCGTCACCTGAGCAAGTCGGTTGCCCTGCACTGCGCCCGCGAAGGCAACGGCATCCGCTGCAATTCAGTGCATCCGGTCTTCATCGATACGCCGATTCTGGATGGTATGGTGCAAGGTGACGATCGCAATGCCGCACTGCTCAAGCTTGGTCGCCAGATACCGCTGGGACGGGTCGGTCGACCGGACGATGTCGCATATGCGATTCTGTACCTGGCATCTGATGAGTCGGCTTTCGTCACCGGTGCCGAGCTCAAAATCGATGGTGGCATCAGTGCCATGTAGTTCGGTCGTCACTGCACGGCCCAGGCGGCAACTATGACGATGCGAATCGTCATTGCCGGTGCAGGTCATGCTTCCGGACAGCTACTTGCGTCGCTACGCCAGAAGAAATTTTCGGGTGACATCGTACTGATTGGCGAAGAAAGCTGGCTGCCATACCAGCGCCCGCCTTTGTCGAAGAAATTTCTCGCCGGCGAACTGCCGGCCGAGCGTCTTTACGTGAAGCCACCGAGTTTCTACGAAGACCCGGCCGTTACTGTAACGCTCGGCACACGCGTCGATCGCATCGATCGTGACCGTCACGTCCTCGAGTTGAGTAACGGGCATTCGCAGTGCTATGACAAACTCGTTCTCGCCATAGGCGCGCACGCGCGGCGATTGCAGTTGCCCGGCAGTGACCTGCCGGGTATTCATTATTTACGGACGATCGATGATGTCTTTGCCATTCGGCAGGACGTGCAGGGCAGTCGTCGACTGGTGATTGTCGGTGCTGGTTACATCGGTCTTGAGGTCGCAGCAGTTGCCACCACACTCGGCTTGCATGTGACCGTGGTGGAAATGCAAAGCCGGGTGATGCAACGCGTAGTATCTGCAGAGGTCTCGCATTTTTACGAGCAAGTGCATCGTGAACACGGTGTTAATTTTCTGCTCAACACCGGAATCGATGGTTTCACCGGTGAGAGCCGACTCAATGGACTGCAATTAGCCGACGGTACGAGCCTGGCTGCCGATATGGTCATAGTAGGCATCGGCATCCTGCCGAACACGACCCTGGCAGCTAAGGCAGGACTGACGGTCGACGATGGCATCGTCGTGGATGATCGATGCCGCAGTTCCGACCCGGACATTTATGCCGTGGGCGATTGCACATTTCATCCGAACGCATTGCTGGGACGCAACGTACGGCTCGAATCGGTGCACAATGCGCTCGAACAGGCACGCACGGCCGCCGCCAACCTTTGTGGTGAGCACCTTCAGTATTCCGACATCCCGTGGTTCTGGTCCGACCAGTACGATCTCAAATTGCAGATTGCCGGCCTATCACAGGGTTACGACCAGACCGTTTTGCGAGGCAACCCGCAGCAGGGTGCATTCGCGTGCGTCTATCTAAAAGAAGGGGCTATGATAGCGATCGACGCGATCAACTCACCAAAAGACTTCTTGCAGGCAAAGCCGTTGATTGCCCGACACGCGGTGTTCGATCCGCAACGCCTCGCCAATACCAGTGTTGAGTTGAAAGACCTGGCTGCGTGAATTCCCGCAATCGGACCATCAATCGGCGGATTGTTGAGACAGGGCAATCGTCAGAGTGCCGCTGACGGCGACGGGCCCTCCGTCAACCATCCAGGCACGAGCGTTGACCGATTCGACGGCCTCAGATGCAAAACCCGCAAACTGACCACTGCCGCCGGTCACGCGCGCCGTCCCGAGCGCTCCCGGGCCGGCCGTAGTGGTTCCGAACCAGGTGCCGCGCCAGTTGTCGGTCGAACTGAGGCGAGCCGGCATCACGACGTGACGCAGGTATGGCCACAGGTTCTCCGTCTGATCGATGAACAGCGTACCGCGATCAGGCATCCAGATATGCCAGACGCTGTCGACCATCGCCTCGGCATTCAGCAAGCGCGTTGCTTCGGAATCCGAGGAAAACTTGATGCCAATCCCGACCAGATCACCACGAACGTCCGCCAATGGGGTCACCAGCACGCGTGTTTTCCTGACGCCTGGTTCCCATAATTCGTCGATGCCTTTGGGTGATGGTCGGACCGGCGCTTCACCGTTATTGGTCACGGCGATATTTTCGGCCGGCACCGGCGAGTACGACAATTCGATGAGCTGCTGATTGGAAACCAGAAGTGGTGATACGGTCGGATTGCCGGCAAACGGATTGTGATAAAGCAGCATCAGGAACAAGGCCGCCCCGACAAGCGTACCCAGCAGCAAAGCAATCAGATACTTCATGGCGTTTCTTCCAGGCGGCCCGCGAGCGCAGCCACAAGGTCAATGCGACCGGTTTCGCCCATTGCATCAAGGACGCTTTCACGGACACTCCCCTGCAAATTGGCAAACTCGCGCGTTCCGGCCAGCATATCGCCAGTGCGAACTCCGGAGGCATCGCCTGTCGGCTGTAAGGTTGCGTAAATGCTGCCCCTCGCAGGAAGGTGCAAAGTCCACTCGACAGCGCTGTCATTGCCTGAATCTGCTGTTGTTACTCGACTCGCTACGCCAACCACGATGTCGTTGCGGTTACGTATCTTAAAGAGTTCCGCTTGCGCATCCGCCAAGCCGCCCTGCTGCGGCCATTTGAGCCCGCCTGGAACCGCTTCGCCGCCAATGGAGGGACTGCGAAGAAGCTGATCTTCGGGCAGATTGATGTGAAACGATTCAGCGTTGCCGCCATTTGGCAGCACGTTGATCATCGATGCCTCACGATGCTGGTCGACAGCCGGAAACACGTACAACATGCCCGCCGCCAGGGCGATGCCTAGCAGGATTCCGATACTGAATGTTCTGATCACGCTTGTGCCCTGTGCTTGCCCGCGGCCGCCGCTGCAAGGTGGCGACCTTTAATGGCTGCAGTTTAGTTAACTCAGGGCTTTCGCACACACCGTGTCGCGTGAAATGTGATGCACAGCACAATCCGCCGCGTTCTTCATGATGGTTCTCACGCTGATCCGGGCCGGCCCTCAGGTATCGGCGAAGTAATTGGCAAGGTACTCGTCCAGACTGATCTCATCAGCCTGTTCAATTTCCTGCTGTCGCATGAGCGAATCCCGGGCTTCATCGGCAAACTCCGCTTCACGCTCGACTGGCAATGACGTAATCGAGCGAAAGTATTCTTTGTGTCCCTGCGCCGCGAGCATGGCGAACTCAAAAAAGCCGCACCCGGCGACGCGCAACTCCTCCAGCAATCGTGCCGATGGCGTGCTATCCGCATCCCGCAACAACGCCGCCTGTGCTGCGACGGCTTCCGCATAATCATGACTGCCGTCACCGCGATCAATGAGTTCTGCGACGGCGCGCGTGCCGTCGAGAATCTCCCGCCCCCACATTGCGAGTGTAACGGCACCGCCGTTTCGCACAAGCCGCAGGTCCGGGTCCCGTCCGCGACGCGCGGTCGCAAGCTGATTGGCCGCGGCCTCGTCCCAACCCGCATCGTCGAGTTCAGGGCTATCGCTGATGAGGCAGAAAATCAGGAACGCCTCCATAAAACGCATGACATTCTGATTGATGCCGGTTGGATCGTAAATATTCAGATCAAGCGATCGTACTTCGACATACTCGATGCCACCGCGCTGTAATGCAGCCGTGGGACGCTCGCCTGAATACGCGACTCGCTTCGGTCGGATGGGGCTGTAGAATTCGTTCTCGATCTGCAACAGGTTGGCACTCAGTTGCCGATAGTCGCCATCGACCTTGACACCAATCTTTTCGAATGCAGGTTCTGGCGTGTTGATTGCCTGAATCAGGTCCGCTATGTACCCATCCAGGCTGTTCAGGGAAATATTGATACGAGCTTGTGTACGATTGCTGTAGCCGATATCGCTCATGCGTAACGAAGTAGCAAAAGGCTGGTACAGCGTTTCCGTGTCAAATTCGAGGAGGCCCGGGCGCGCACCGCCGACGAAGGACCGGCACACCGCAGGCGATGCTCCGAACAAGTATAGAACAAGCCAGCCATAGCGTCGGAAGTTGCGAATCAGCCCGAGATAGGCATCTGAACGAAAAGCGACAGGATCGTCTGCACGCCGCTCGTTGTCCTGGTATTCGAGCCAGAACGCTTCCGGTAGCGAGTAGTTGAAATGTACGCCCGCAATCGTTTGCATCATCCGCCCGTAGCGATAGCCGAGCCCTTGGCGATATATCGTCTTCATCCTGCCGACATTGGAGGTACCGAATTGCGCCAGTGGAATGTCCTCTTCTTTCGGCAACCGACAAGGCATACTGGTTGCCCACAGCAGTTCGTCCCCGAGCCGCTTGTACGTGAACTGGTGAATATCGCAAAGGAACCGCAGCGTTTCCCAGGTATGGGTGAATGCCGGCGTTACAAATTCAAGAAGGGATTCGGAAAAGTCAGTGGTGATGTAGCGACTGCTCAGCGCGGAACCCAAAGCTTCGGGATGCGGCTTGTCGGACAACATGCCGTCGGGCGCTACGCGCAGTGCCTCTTTTTCGACACCTTTCAGTCCACCACAAAGAGTCTCCGCCGGACTTGAATTAACCAGCTTGCTGATGCGCTTGTCGAATGTTGTCGTCAATCGGGGAGTACTCCGGCAATCCGGCCGGTTCCGACCGGGCCCGGCTCACGAGTACCGCGGTCGATGCGCCCGGCACTCACGCCATATACGCCACCTACGCCACTCACGTCCACCAAGGGCCGGACTATACAGACGGCCCTGAGAGCTGCCAACGGGACCTTTCCCGGCGGCGGAAGGAACAACTGCCGGCTGTATCGGGTCGAAATGTGCTAGAAGCTGACTCACCATGACGCAGCGCCGTTCGAAACCCATGAGAAAAGTAGCTGAAAGGATTTCTGTTGCATCGTTGCTGCTGGCTGGGTGTCTGGTGGCAAGCGACCCTGCGCATGCATTGCGCTGCGGCAGCAAATTGGTGCTCGATGGCATGCTGGAACAAGAGGTCATCCGACATTGTGGTGAGCCAACGTCGATTCGCCACCTTGGCTACGTTGTCCGCTCTTTCAATCCCATGACGCGCCGCAACCTCTCTGGGCTGCAAATCTACCGCAACGGTCACGGCAACTATTACCACGAAATTCCCGTCACGGTATTCATTTACAATTTCGGTCCGCGCAAACTCATGCGCGAACTCAGATTCGAAGGCGGGATGCTGACCGATATAGAAACGCTCGGCTACGGTTATCTCGAAGAAAAGGACTAGGGACAATGGCACTTGGTTAAGGCCTTAGATTGGGGTTTTGCGAGAGGGCCTGGTGTTCGGGAGGTTCTTTGACGGAATGGCTCCCTGCGGTCCGCTTTATTTCCGCCAAAGAACCTCCCGAAGACCAGGCCGCACAGGTCGCAAGGCACTTGCTGTAGGAGCCCGCATTGCGGGCGATCACC
>JBBDJJ010000010.1:0-10534 GCA_040879925.1 Woeseia sp.
CGGTCCGGGGCTCGTCTGCGGACCGTGCGAGACAGGGATGTCGAGCCCGGAGCTTACAGGGATGTACTTGCAGCGTTCCGCAGGCGAGCCCCGGACCGTGCCAGTGCCTTTCGCGATAGAACGTCCGGCGATCAATGAAACGGTGGAAAGTGACTTTAGACTGGGTTCACGGCGTTCCTGAACACAGTCCCCTGGCGCACCGCTTCCGTAGCACGCTGGCGTTGCTGGCGCTTACTGGGCGAGGGCCTCCACGACGCGTGTCCAGGCGCGGGCGAGATTGCGGCGGTTGTAGCCGCCGCCGCCGGTGGCGACGATGCGGCCGCCGCAGTGGCGGTCGGCGAGCTGGCAGAGGCTGATGGTGGCAGCCGCGTGGGCTTCTTCGGTGTAGCGGAGGTGGGTGATGGGGTCTCCTTCGAGGCTGTCGGCACCGCACTGGAAGATGATGAACTCGGGGGCCATACGCTCCAGGTAGTCGACTACCTGCGGCCAGACGGCGAAGAACTGGTCGTCATCGGCGCCCGGCGGCATGGGGACGTTGAGTTTGGTCCCTGTGGCGGGCCCGATGCCAGTCTCGCTGGCGGCGCCGGTGCCGGGGTATAGAAAGCGGCCGTCTTCGTGGACGTCTGCAAAAATCAGGTTGGGGTCGTCCTCGAATCCGTAAAAGACGCCGTCGCCATGATGGGCGTCGATATCGACGTACGCGACCCGCTGCAGGCCGTACTGCCTGCGCAGGTACTCCACGGCGACACCGCAATCGTTGAATACGCAGAAACCGGCGGCATGATCGCGGGCGGCGTGATGCAATCCGGCGATAGGCACGAAAGCACGACGGGTGTCGCCGCGCATAATGGCGTCGACGGCTGCCATCGTGGTGCCGACGACATCGGACGCGGCTTCGAATACGCCGGGGAAAGCGGGCGTGTCGCCGGCGTCGAGAAAGCCATGCCCTTGCTGGGACAGGCGTGACACGCGCTCGATGTAGTCCGCTGTGTGGAAAAGTGCCAGGGCGTCAACGCTTGCGCGCTGTGGCTCGGCATAATGGATAGCAGCGCCCAGTGCCGCGTCGCTCAACTCCGACTGGAATGCATCGTGGCGATCGTGGCCGAACGGGTGTCCGTGACCAAAACCGTAATTGGCAAGCGCGCTGCCGCGGTATACGTAGACCGGCAGGTCCGACTGTGCGACTGTGTTCATATAAATAGAGTTCTGTTTGCTCTCAAGTCGCGATTCCGGATAATGCGCCTCTTCATTTTCTATACCTGACCTGCCTGTGGGCAACGAGAATACCTAATAGCTATGGCGCAATACATTTATACAATGAATCGGGTGGCCAAAGTGGTGCCACCCAAACGTTTTATTCTACGAGACATCTCACTAAGTTTCTTTCCGGGCGCCAAGATTGGCGTTTTGGGACTGAACGGTTCCGGCAAGTCCACACTGCTTCGCATCATGGCGGGCATCGACCGTGAGTTCGATGGCGAAGCGCGGCCGCAACCGGGCATAAAGATCGGCTACCTGTCGCAGGAACCTGAGCTCGATAACGGCAAGAATGTTCGTGAGAATGTCGAGGTGGGCGTTTCAGCCGTCAAGGAGTTGCTCGATCGCTTCAACGAAATCAGCATGAAATTCTCTGAACCGATGGACGACGAGGAAATGACCGCGTTGCTGGACGAACAAGGCAAGCTGCAGGACGCCATCGAGGCCGCTGGTGGATGGGAACTCGACCGCAAACTCGACGTGGCGGCCGACGCGTTACGACTTCCTCCGTGGGACGCCGACGTCAACAAACTGTCCGGTGGCGAGCGGCGGCGGGTGGCACTTTGCCAGCTGCTGGTTTCCGCGCCGGATATGCTGTTGCTGGACGAGCCGACCAATCACCTCGATGCGGAATCCGTGGCCTGGCTCGAGCGTTTTCTCGAAGAATACCCGGGCACCGTTATCGCAGTAACTCACGACCGCTATTTCCTCGACAACGTCGCCGGCTGGATCCTGGAGCTGGACCGCGGGCATGGTATTCCCTGGGAAGGCAATTATTCGTCGTGGCTGGAACAGAAAGAACAGCGGCTCGCGCTGGAAGACCAGACGGAAAAAGCACGCCAGAAAGCCATGCAGCTCGAGCTGGAGTGGGTGCGATCCAATCCCAAGGGACGACAGGCGAAATCGAAAGCACGCCTGCGGCAATTCGAGGAACTGTCGTCGCCGGCTTATCAGAAGCGCAACGAAACCAACGAGATTTACATACCGCCCGGACCGCGGCTCGGCGATGTGGTAATCGAGGTCAACCAGGTAGCGAAGGGATTCGGCGATCGGCTATTGATGGAAGACCTGAGCTTCACGCTGCCGGCGGGCGGGATTGCAGGCATCATCGGTCCCAACGGTGCCGGCAAGACAACGCTGTTCCGCATGATTACCGGCAGCGAGAAAGCGGATTCCGGCAGCATTCGCCTCGGTGAAAGCGTGCAACTCGCGAGCGTCGATCAGTCGCGTGACAGCCTGGACGACGAGAAGACGGTGTGGGAAGAGATTTCCAACGGCCAGGATATCATCCAGGTCGGCAGCTACGAGACACCGTCGCGTGCGTACGTCGGGCGCTTCAATTTTCGCGGCACGGATCAACAGCAAAAAATCGGCTTGTTGTCCGGTGGCGAACGCAACCGTGTGCACCTTGCAAAGATGTTGAAGGCCGGCGGTAATCTGTTGTTGCTCGACGAACCGACCAATGACCTCGATGTCGAAACGCTGCGGGCGCTGGAACAGGCCTTGCTCGAATTTCCGGGTTCGGCCGTGGTCATTTCGCACGACCGCTGGTTCCTGGATCGCATTGCCACGCATATTCTGGCATTCGAGGGTGACAGCAAAGTAACCTGGTTTGCCGGCAACTATGCGGAGTACGAGGAAGATCGCCGCAAGCGACTCGGCAGTACCGCGAGCGCTCCGCATCGCATCAAATACAAACGCCTGGCGACGGGTTAGGCAGAGTGCCGTAGACACCGTGATAAGGTCAGGCTCGATGCTATGAATTTTTTACTGGCAATCTGCGCTGTATTCACACTGCTTGCAGTGTTTTTTCTCGGACGTACAGCGCGCTGTACCCGGCGCGGGCGATTCCTGCGCGCATCCGGGTCGGGACTGAGCACAATTGCTTCCGCTTTTATTGCAGCGGTGGCCATTCTCATTGCCGTCAGCTATTACAGTTACGACAGATTAACGGCAGAGAAAGTCGTGGCACAGATTGAATTCCAGCGACTCGCGCCGGACGAATACCGGGCGCGCCTGATGCTGGATGACGAACCGGACCGCGAATTTGCATTGCGCGGCAATGAATGGCAGATCGACGCACGACTGGTCACATGGAAGCCGCCGGTAACGATTCTCGGGCTCGACCCGATCTACAGGCTGGAACGCCTTAGCGGGCGTTATTCCGATATCGGACGGGAACAGACCGAACAACGCACCGTGCACGACCTCACTGACTCGCGGATGGTCGATGTCTGGCATGTCGCTCGACGATTCCCGTCACTGACACCGGGCATCGACGCGTACTACGGATCGGCCACCTATGTTCCCATGGCCGATGGCGCGCGCTTCGACGTCAGCCTGAGCCGGGACGCGCTGATCGCCCGCCCTGCCAACGCCGCCGCCCGCAGCGCCGTCGGCAACTGGCGCGACCGCTAGGTCGCAAGGCACTTTCTGCAGGGGCCCGCATCGCGGGCGATTACCGCCTGATCGCCCGCGATGCGGGCTCCTACAGTCGCACAATCGGACTTGTGCGGAGTCTCCCTGGCTTGGATACTTGGCCGATTCGCGATTGCGTATTCCGGCGCTGCAGAATTCGTTATTATGTTTAACCATACATTGTTGAAGTCGGTGCTGAGGATATACTGCTAACGCGCTGTTCAAACTAATCAAAACGAATTCAACGGCGCACAAAATAATAACCAGAATAAACAAATGACCATCATCGTAGAACGCGACAGAAGCGTACATCAGCAACCCGGCGAGGATTTCAGCCTGGAATGCCCGTATTGCGGTGTGTATGCGCAAATGACTCCGCAGTCCGTGCCGGACGTCGCGATGGTATTGCAGCACCGGCCGAAGCATGTCGGCGTCGTGTACCAGTGCAACGCCTGTCACGCACCCATCTTCCTGCGATTTGCGGTCAAGGAATTTGGCGAGAACAACATCGAACTCAATCGCAACTTCATCGAACTCGAGCGGCCGAAGGAGCGCTTTCCGCTGTCGTATCTCCCGAAACATACGGAGGTGCTGTTCCGCGAAGCGCTGTCCTGTTATTCGGCCAACAACTTTAACGCGTTCGCCTCGATGTGCCGGCGGGCTGCGGCGAGTTCATTCAGTGCTATGGGCGAGAACGGCAAGCTGCGCGCGTTCGACGAAGTCATGATGGCCCAGGAAATTGCAGAAATTGACGACGAAAGTTTTGCTCCCATCAAGACAGTACTGTTCGAGACTCGTGAGGAGGAAGACCTGCCGCTGCTGAGTCGCGCACAGGCCGGTATTTTGCTGGAGGTCATGAAAGACATGTTCTACCAGGGCTTTGTACGCCGCGGAAAATTGACCCGGGCCATCAAGGTTCGGCAATTCTTCGTGCAGGAAAGTAACGGCGGGATGCGCCCCTCCTCCTGACATTCGCGGAATTCGTACTCAGCCTATGGCGGCACGCGCGTTGCGAAATATGCGCGTCCACGGACCATCCTCGCCCCACTCCGGCGGATGCCATGAGTTCTGCACGGTTCTTGCTACGCGTTCCGGGTGCGGCATCATGATCGTTACGCGGCCATCGACGCTGCTCAATCCACAGGCGCCATCGTTCGAACCGTTCGGATTCGCCGGATAACGCTCGGTCGCCCGACCGTAGTTGTCGACGTAGCGAAGGGCAATCAATGCGCGCGTCCGGACCGCATCGTTCGCAATGACCGCGCGCCCCTCGCCGTGCGAGGTTGCAATCGGCAGTCGTGACCCGGCCATCCCTGTGAGAAAGACAGATTCACTCGGCGCTACCTCGACCAGGCTCAGGCGTGCCTCGAACTGTTCCGACGCATTCCTCACAAAATCCGGCCAGTCGTCACTGCCCGGAATGAGTTCCTTGAGCCGCGCGAGCATCTGGCAGCCATTGCACACACCCAGCGTAAATGTGTCGCTGCGTTGAAAATAGGCGGCAAACTGATCGCGCGCGCGTACATTGTGCAGAATGGAGCCGGCCCAGCCGCCGCCTGCGCCCAGCACGTCACCGAACGAAAAGCCGCCGCACGCGACCAGTCCGTGATAGCTGTCAAGCGTATCGCGACCGTCCAACAGGTCGCTCATGTGCAGGTCGAAAGCATCGAAACCGGCACGCATAAACGCCGCCGCCATCTCATGCTGACTGTTGACGCCCTGCTCGCGCAAAATCGCTATGCGCGGCCGATGCCCGCCGATAAACGGCGCGGCGATATCGTCGTTGGGCTCGAAGGTCAGGTGTACATTCAGGCCCGGATCGTCCTCGTCAAGAATACGGTCGAACTCCTCACTCGCCGTTGCTGGATTGTCACGCAGCTCCTGCATACGGAAACTGAGCTCTGACCAGCTGCGTTGCAACTCCGTCCGCGACGCGCGCAATACCAGTTCGTCGTCGTTATAAATCGACAGTTCGTCACTGCCGTCGACCTGCCCCACTTCGACCCAGCCGAGTTCATGGCGCTGCAGGATTTCGAACACATCCGCGCGCGCGCGCTCCGCTACTTGCAGGAGGGCGCCAAGCTCCTCGCTGAACAGCTGGCGCAGCAGATCGCGTTCGGAGCCTGCCAGGTGCATCGATACGCCTAGCCGTCCGGCAAACATCATTTCCGCTGCTGCCGTCACGAGCCCGCCGTCCGAACGGTCGTGGTAGGCCAATAGCAGATTGCGTGTGCTCATTTCCTGAATTGCCGCGAAGAAACCGGCAAGTCGCCGCGGACTGTCGAGATCGGGAACCGCGCCGCCGAAGCGATCGAAAGCCTGCGCGAGGCAAGAGCCGCCGAGACGGTTGGCACCTTCGGCAAGATCGACCAGCAGCAAACAAGTCGGTTCGGCAACGCGACGCAGCTGCGGTGTCAGGTGCCGTCGTACGTCGCTCACCGGTGCAAATGCCGACACGATCAGTGACACGGGAGCGACAACGTAATGCGTGCCGTCGTCGTCCGTCCAAGCGGTGCGCATGGACAATGAGTCCTTGCCGACCGGAATGGCTATGCCAAGATCACGGCACAGGTTGAGTCCCACCGCCTTTACCGTATCGAACAGCGCTGCGTCTTCACCGGGATGCCCAGCCGCTGCCATCCAGTTGGCTGACAGGCGCACATCGCCCAGGCGATCGATCGCGGCGGCGGCAATGTTGGTGATTGCCTCTCCGACCGCCATGCGGCCGGACGCCGGCGCATTGGTGACGGCGAGCGGCGTGCGTTCGCCCATTGCCATGGCTTCACCCGTGTTGCCGCGGTAGCCGCTGGCCGTTATCGCAACGTCGCTGACCGGAACCTGCCACGGCCCGATCAACTGGTCGCGCACGACCAATCCGCCCACAGTGCGGTCGCCGATATGGATCAGGAAAGATTTGTCGGCAACAGCGGGGAAGCGCAATACACGAAAAAGTGCATCGCGCAATTCGATATCGTCGAGATCCAGGTCCACGGTTTCGCGCTCGATGCGTTCGACCGTGCGCAACATCCCGGGAGCTGCGCCAAGCAGCATCTGCATCGGCATATCGACGACATTGTTGTTGAAACTACGATCACTGACGACCAGGCGCGCATCGTCTGTCAACGTACCGATCACGGCGTGCGGGCAGCGCTCTCGCGCACACAGGGATGCGAACTCGTCGATCCGCTCCGCCGCTACCACCAGGACGTAGCGTTCCTGTGCCTCGTTGCACCAGATCGCCATCGGTGACATACCCGGCTCCGCATTTGGCACGTTGCGAAGTTCGATGCGCGCACCGAGTCCACTGTGCTCGACGACCTCCGGCACGGCATTTGACAGCCCGCCGGCGCCAACGTCGTGGATGAGCAGAATCGGATTCTGCGTACCCATTGCGAGACAACGGTCGATGACCTCCTGCGCTCGCCGTTGCATTTCAGGATTGCCGCGTTGCACGGAAGCGAAATCGAGGTCTTCACTGCTGCTGCCGCTGGCGAGACTGGAGGCGGCGCCGCCGCCCAGGCCGATCAGCATGGCCGGACCACCGATCACCACAATTTGTGCGCCAGCCGTTACATCGATCTTCAGTGCGTGCTCGGGACGGACGTTGCCGACGCCGCCTGCAATCATGATGGGCTTGTGGTAACCGCGCCGCTCGCCCGCCGGCAAACCCGGCGGCTGCGCTTCGAAGGTGCGAAAATAACCCAACAGATTCGGGCGTCCGAATTCATTATTGAATGCGGCGGCACCGATCGGTCCCTCCAACATGATCTGCAGCGGTGTGGCCATACGTGCCGGATGGCCGAGCGGCTGCTCCCACGGTTGCGCAAAGCCCGGCACACGCAAGTGCGACACGGTGAATCCCGTGAGTCCTGCCTTGGGCCGGGCGCCGAGTCCGGTGGCACCCTCATCGCGTATTTCGCCGCCGGCGCCGGTGGCTGCACCGGGAAACGGCGAAATTGCCGTTGGGTGATTGTGTGTTTCGACTTTCATCAGGATATGAATCGGCTCGTCATGCCACGCATAAGCCCGATCGGCCGGCGACGGCATGAGGCGCAAGCCTTGCGACCCTTCGATGACGGCGGCATTGTCGGTATAGGCGGAGAGGACACCGCGCGGGCTTGCGTCGGTCGTGCTGCGAATCATGTCGAACAGACGATCTGCCTGTGGTACGCCGTCGATGTGCCAGTCAGCGCGAAAAATCTTGTGCCGGCAGTGTTCCGAGTTGGCCTGTGCGAACATCATCAGTTCGACATCGGTTGGATCGCGTTGCAGGAGCGCGTAATTGTCGACCAGGTAATCGATCTCGCCATCGGACAACGCAAGTCCGAGTGACGTATTCGCCTCCACCAGCGCGCCTTTGCCCCTGGCTTGCAGCGGAACGGTCTGCAGCGGCCGCGGCGAATGGGACTCAAACAGTTGTTCGGCCTGCCCGGTCGACGTGAACAATGTCTCGGTCATGCGATCAACCAGCACGCTGCCCAGTTCGAACAGACGTTCGTCTTCGATCGGACACTTTGATTCGATGGCATAGCGAATGCCGCGTTCGATGCGGGCGATCTTCTGCAGTCCGCAGGCATGCAGGATGTCCGAGGCTTTGCTCGACCACGGCGAGATGGTGCCGGGACGCGGCGCGACCAGTAGCGACCGGGCAACCGAAGGCAATGGCAGTATGGCCTCGCCGGCAAACAACAGTGCGGCAAGTCGCCGTCGTTCGACCTCGTTCAGCGATGCATGCAACGAAAGAAAATAACTGAAGCGGGCGTCGAGCGCACGGACGCGTTCGTCCTGTTGTTGCAGGCGTTGCAACAGCTTCTGCAGGCGAAAGCCGGACAGCGCGGCCTGGCCTGGCAGTTCCTCGATGGCAATGCGGATTGACTCGCGCCGCTTCGCGGGTGCGTCAGTCAAGGGATTCAGGGCTTGTTAGTACCGCCCGGCGTGTAGACCGGAACCGGGAATTGCGCAACGTTGCCGCCTTCCAGTTTCGAAATCTTGCTCTTGCCCTGCTTGTCGACCTCATCGATGCGGATGATTGAATGCATGGGCAGATAAGTACGCTTGACGCCGGCAAACTCGGATTTGATTTTCTCTTCGGACGGATCGACGACGACCGAACTGCGCTCCCCGAAAACCATCTTTTCGACCTCGACGAAGCCGAACAGGCTGCCGTGACCGACATTGCGGGCATAGACCTCGTACACCTGGCCCTGGCTCATAAAGACGATCCGGTAGAGCGTTTTTGCTGTCATCGATTCCTGTTCCCGTCGCGTGAAAAACTGGCCGCAGTCTACCCAAATTGCCCGGGAGGCACTGCCCTGTACGAGAGTCGCGAGTTAAATTCATATATGGGAATTTGCGCTCACTAACGTCAACTGTTTATTGCCTGGCGGCACTGATTATTGTGACCTGTTTGGCTGTGCCCGGGGCGATTTCGCTGCACTATCGCACATTGCAACCGGCCTGCTGCGCACAGCGTCGGTGTACCCCTCATGGTGGAATGATCAATGTCCCTGAAGCTTACAATAACCAGCACTCACAAGGAGTTAGTGGGTGAAGATCAAGTACGTGAGTTCGCCGGGACCGGAGGGACGATCGGCCGCTCACTGGAAAACGACTGGATATTGCCGGACCCCGACCGTTTTATCTCCGGAAAGCACGCAACCGTCGATTTCCGCCGCGGTGCCTGGTACCTGGCCGATGTCAGCTCGAACGGCGTCTACGTCAACAAGGATATCGAACCGCTGGGCCGCGGTAATCCTCGCCGACTTTTCAACGGCGATCATTTGCGCATGGGCGACTTTGAGTTCGACGTCAGCATCGACGAGGGTGAGGGACTCGATGTTCAGTCGCACGTATTGTCGCTTGTGCCGGAAGGAGTCGGTGGCCAGATGGTGCCCGAATCGCCACAGAAAACAGGCATCCAGCTGCTCGACGAGGAAGAAATAACCGGCGACGAGGCATTTCGTTCGACGCTGTTCGGCAGCGGCTCGAAGCCCGCGGCGTCGTCTGTGACACCGTCGCCAATGAAACCGTCGCCAACTCGTCAAAGAGCAGGAAATTCAGGAGTAGCGGCACCCGCTGCCCCGCCCGCTCAACGCGAATCCCGTTCGCCCGCCAAACGCGTACCACGCGATGCCGGCGATATGACCGCGGAACAATTATTCGAGGAGTTTCTGGGCGCGCTCGGCATCGCCAGGGACGAGATCCATCCGGCTATCGATATGTCAGACGTCATGCAGAATGCCGGTAAGGTGCTGCGCGAACTGGTGAGCGGTTTTGCCGATCTGATGATCAGCCGCACTAACGTGAAAACGATGTTCCGCCTCGACCAGACTACGGTATTGCCCCATCACAACAACCCATTGAAGCTGTCGGAGAATATCAACGATTCCCTCAAGCAGTTACTGATCGGGCGGGACGGAGAGTATCTGGGACCGCAGGACAGCGTGCGCGAAGTGTGCCGCGACCTGAAGTTTCATCACGACGCCGTGATTGAAGCAATGACGGCCTCGGTGCGCGATTTCACGGAGCGTTTCGATCCTGCAGAATTGCAGGAAAGCTTCGAGCGATCCGGCACTCGGAAATCCCTGATCGACGCATTCGGCAAAATGAAATTCTGGAATCTTTATTGCGACCTGTATCCGGAGCTTGCCGACGCGGGTGATGGACAACTGCCACTGCAATTCGGCGAGGAATTCGTGCGCAATTACGAAAAGCGCATCGCGGATTACAAGCGCGTCGACCGCAAGGACAGCGAAGCGGCCTGATTGTCCGAAGCGCGTACGTCGGTTAACCCGGCACATCGCCCGTGATACGGGCTCCTACAGCGGGTAATAGAAGCGCTGTAGGAGCCCGTATCACG
>JBBDJJ010000010.1:10634-29399 GCA_040879925.1 Woeseia sp.
GGCGAAAATCCGCAGCGCAGCAATAACCCCCTGTAGGAGCCCGTATCACGGGCGAAAATCCACAGCGCAACAATCACCCCCTGCAGGAGCCCGTATCACGGGCGAAAATCCGCAGCGCAGCAATCACCCCCTGCAGGAGCCCGTATCACGGGCGAAAATCCGCAGCGCAGCAATAACCCCCTGTAGGAGCCCGTATCACGGGCGATCGGCCGCTACCTCAGCGGTTGCGGCGATTGCTGATCAAATCATCGACCACTGACGGATCGGCGAGCGTCGACGTATCCCCGAGGTTGCTGTAGTCGTTTTCCGCCACCTTGCGCAGAATCCGCCGCATGATCTTGCCGGAGCGTGTCTTCGGCAGGCCCGGTGCCCACTGGATGAAATCCGGTGTAGCGATAGGCCCGATCTCCTTGCGCACCCATTGCCGCAATTCGGCCAATAGTTCATCGCTCTGCGGCACACCTTCCATCAGCGTGACATAGGCATAAATGCCCTGCCCCTTGATTTCGTGCGGACAACCGACGACGGCCGCTTCAGCAACTTGCTTGTGAGCGACCAAGGCGCTCTCCACCTCGGCGGTGCCCATACGATGCCCGGAGACGTTCAGGACATCGTCGACGCGACCGGTGATCCAGTAATACCCGTCTTCGTCACGTCGCGCGCCGTCGCCGGTCGTGTAGCGGCCAGGGAATGCGGAAAAATAGGTTTCGATGAATCGCTGGTGATCGCCGTAAACCGTGCGCATCTGTCCCGGCCAACTGTCCTGCAGGACCAGGTTACCTTGTGTTGCGCCGTCCAGCAGCTGTCCGTCGTTGTCGACCAGCGCGGGCCGGATTCCAAACATGGGCCTGGTCGCGGACCCCGGTTTGAGATCGGTCGCGCCCGGCAGCGGGCTGATCAGGATGCCGCCGGTTTCGGTCTGCCACCAGGTATCCACAACAGGACAGCGCCCATCGCCTACCACGTGGTAGTACCACTCCCAGGCTTCCGGATTGATCGGCTCGCCAACCGTGCCGAGCAATCGCAGACTCTTGCGGGAGGTCTTTTTCACAGGCTCGTCGCCCGCGCGCATGAGCGCGCGGATCGCCGTCGGCGCGGTGTAGCAGATGTTCACCCGGTGCTTGTCGCAAACTTCCCAGAAGCGCGACGGGGTGGGATAGTTCGGCACGCCCTCGAACATCAGCGTGATCGCGCCGTTCGCCAGCGGTCCGTAGACAATATAACTGTGGCCAGTGACCCAGCCGACGTCGGCGGTACACCAGAAGACGTCGCCGCGGTGGTAATCGAACACATACTCGTGCGTCATCGAGACATACACGAGGTACCCGCCGGTGGTGTGCAATACACCCTTCGGTTTACCCGTCGATCCCGAGGTATAGAGTATGAAAAGCGGATCTTCGGCGTTCATTGCCTCGCTAGGACAGTCTGCCGGCATGCGCGGCTCAAGTTCGTGCAGCCAGGCGTCCCTGCCATCGACCCAGTCGACCTCTGCGCCGGTGTGACGTACTACCAGCACTTTCTCGAGTGTCGTTACATCCGGACGCCTTGCAGCGGCATCCACATTCGCCTTCATGGGAATCGCCTTACCGCCGCGTACACCCTGATCGGCGGTAATGACGATGTTCGATTGACAGTCGTTGATGCGACCCGCAAGCGCGTCGGGTGAGAACCCGCCGAACACCACGGAATGCACTGCACCGATGCGGGCACAGGCCAGCATCGCCACGGCCGCTTCAGGAATCATGGGCATGTAGATGGTGATGCGATCGCCCTTCTTCGCACCCAGCGATTTCAGGGCATTGGCGAAGCGGCAGACTCGTTCATGTAATTCCCGATAGGTAATCTTCAGGTCGCGCGCCGGATCGTCGCCCTCCCAGATGATAGCGACGTCATTGCCCTGGCGCTCGAGATGCCGGTCGACACAGTTGTAGCAAACGTTCAGGGTGCCGTCGTAATACCAGCGAATGTGCAGATTGTCCTTGTCAAAGGATACGTCCTTGACCTGGGTGAACGGCGTGATCCAGTCGATCCGTTGTGCCTGTTCAGCCCAGAATCCTTCGTTGTCGTCGATGGAGCGCCGATAAAGGCTCTCATAGTCTGCTGCATTAATGTGCGCACCTTGCGCCCAGCTTTCGCTAACGTTGTAAATCTTCGTCATTAACCCGCCCTGGTATTCAGTTTCTCGTTAATTTGTGCCGCAATTTCAAGTATACGTTCTGCCTGAAGCAGATGCGGACGGTCGAGCATTTCGCCGTCCATCGCAAGTGTGCCGGACCCGGGATTGTCGGCGAACAACGTGACAATATGCTGTGCACGTTCAATTTCTGCAGCACTGGGCGCAAATGCTTCGTTGATGATGTCGATCTGCGCCGGATGAATGGCCAGCATGCCGCGGAAACCGTCCCTGCGCGCTTTGGCGGCGTAGCCTGCAAGCCCTGCGCTGTTGCGAAAGTCCGTAAAGACCGTGTCAATCGCCGGTACGCCGGCACCCGATGCCGCGATGAGGCAAAGCGATCGCGCCAGCTCGTACGGTGGCAACCAGTCTCCTGCCTCATCCCGGCTGGCGGTTGCACCGATTGCCGCGCTGAGGTCTTCGGCGCCCCAGGTAAGACCGGCAAGGCGCTCTGTAGCACCCGCATACTCATGCAGATGGAATAATGCCAGCGGCTGTTCGGTAGCAATCGGCAGAATCCAGGTCTTGCCCTGCTGCAAATCATGCTCTTTCTCAAGACGGGTAAGGAGCTTTGACAAGCCGACGATATCCGCGGCACGCTGCGGTTTCGGTACGACGATGCCTGCCGGCGACGCCGGCATTACGGCATGCAAATCGGCCCTGGCGTCCGCGGATTGCAGTGGATTGATGCGCACCCAGATGTTCAGCGTGCTGTTTGCCTGCAAAAAGTTCCTGGTGAGTTCGCGCGCTCGAGGACGTTCGCTCGCGGCGACCGAATCTTCAAGGTCGATGATCAGCGCATCCGCGTTGCCAAGCACTGACTTCTGCAGCTTTTTCTCGCTATCGCCTGGTACGAAGAGATAACTGCGACTCACTTGGGTTTCCGCATCATCAGCGCCGTGCGCTTGCATTCGCCGACCAGTTCGTCGTGCTGATTGAAGGCGCGGTGCGCGAAGACAACGATGCCGTTCTCCGGTCGAGACTTGCTGTTGCGCAATTCCAGCACTTCGGTCTCTACATGAATCGTGTCGCCATGGAAAAGCGGCTTGGGGAATCTGACGCTGTCCCAACCCAGATTCGCCACGGTTGTGCCAACGGTCGTGTCTCCAACAGAAATGCCCACCATGAAGCCGAGCGTCAGGCAGCTGTTAACCAGTGGTTTGCCGAATTCCGTTTGCTTGCAATATTCGGCATCGATGTGCAGCGGAGCCGGATTGTGCGTAATTGCACTGAACCAGACGTTATCGGCCTCCGTAATCGTGCGGCGAAGGGTGTGCCGAAATGCCTGTCCGACCGCAAATTCCTCGAAATAAAGCCCCGCCATAACAATTGCCTCTGCGTGAATTCGGACCGGCTGGTGCCTGCCGCCGCCGGTGCAGCCGGCATGATAATGCGCCCGCCCCGTCAAGAGAAACCGGCTGTCGGGCCGGCTGCTGGATTGGCATTATGTCAAACTCTGGAACAAGTGCTGCTGTGCAAACGCCCGATCGTGCGACTGTAGGAGCCCGCATCGCGGGCGATCAGGCGATGTTCGCCCGTGATACGGGCTCCTACAGCAAGTGCCTTGGGACTTGTGCACCGTCTCGCTTGGATTATGAACGCCGATCGCGGACGCCGATTGCGTGCATCGGCTGCTAAGCTACGACCGGCAGTCGAGGCGCAGTGAGGCCCTCGGCTACATCGGATCGACCTGACGGACAACAATATGGCTGGAAAAACAATCGTCATTGGCAACAAGGAAATTCCTCCGGGTACGCGGCAAACGGTCGAACTCGTGGTAGCCAACCTGTATACCCATACCGAGTTGCCAATGCCCGTGCACATAGTCAACGGACGTCGCGACGGGCCTGTGCTGTTTCTGACCGCCGCCGTACACGGTGACGAACTGAATGGCGTCGAAATCATCAAACGCGTCTTGCGTCGGTCTACGCTCGAACGCCTGCGTGGCTGCATACTCGCCGTACCGATCGTCAACGTGTTCGGATTTATCCATCAATCGCGTTACCTGCCGGACCGTCGGGATCTCAATCGCTCGTTTCCCGGACGTGGCACGGGTTCGATCGCGGCACGAATTGCCAATCTCGTCGCCACCGAAATTGTTGCAAATGCCGACTTCGGTATCGATTTGCACACAGCCGCCGTCGATCGCATCAACTTTCCGCAAATTCGCGCCGATCTCTCCGACCCGCAAGCCCGCCGGCTGGCCGAAGCATTCGGGGCTCCGGTAATAATCGACGCCGCCGTACGAGAAGGGTCGTTGCGGCAATACGCCAGCGTGAACGGGGTGCCGACGTTACTTTACGAAAGTGGCGAAGCGTTGCGCTTCGACGAGCTGTCGATCAATACCGGTGTCCGGGGCGTCCTGCGTGTTTTGCGCGCACTCGACATGCTGCCGCCCAATCCAAAGAAAACAACGCAAGCGACGCCCAATTATACGAATACCACGTCCTGGGTACGCGCACCGATCAGCGGCATCATCAACACGCAGTGCCGGCTTGGGCAGCGTGTGCGAACCGACGAAGTGCTTGCGACAATCAGTGATCCGTTCGGTGAAGTCGAAGTCGACGTACTCGCATCCAATGGTGGCATCGTGATCGGCCGCAGCACCTCGCCGCTGACGCACGAAGGCGATGCGTTGTTTCATCTGGCGAGATTCGACGACACGCGCGAAGCAAAGGCCACAGTGGACGAATTTCAGGATGCCAACGCCGTCGATACGAGCTGGGGCTGAGGCTGGGGCTGAGCGATGGTCACAATGGCAGAAGGCAGCGATCAATCAATGACAGTCGGCTGGCGTGAGTGGGTCGGCCTGCCGGAACTTGGCATTCCGCGCATCAAGGCCAAGGTCGATACCGGCGCAAGGACCTCTGCCCTGCACGCATTTCACGTCGAGCCATTCACAAGGGACGGCGCCGACTGGGTGCGTTTTCGCATTCATCCAAAACAGTATCGAACCGATGTAGAAGTCACCTGTGAAGCGCCGGTCAAGGACCAGCGCATCGTCTCCGATTCAGGCGGCCACCGGGATTCGCGCTATGTCATTGAAACACGGGTGCAGCTGCTTGAGTTATCATGGCCGATAGAAATTACTCTGACATCTCGTGACGACATGCGCTTTCGCATGTTGCTCGGCAGGACGGCGCTGCGGAATCGCATTATCGTCGACCCCGCCCGCTCCTACGTAACCCGGCGCCCGCGGCGTCGCCGTTAAGGAATCGACTATGAAGATCGGCATACTTTCAAGAAACAAGCGACTGTATTCGACCAAACGCCTGGTCGAAGCGGCAACGACGCGCGGCCATGAGGTTCAGGTGATTAATCATTCGCGTTGTTACATGAATATCGCGAGCTTCAACCCGAGCATTCACTACGACGGCGCTTTGCTGCCGAAATTCGATGCCATCATTCCGCGCATCGGTGCATCCGTGACTTTCTATGGCACGGCCGTGGTGCGACAGTTCGAAATGATGGGCACGTTCTCGTTGAACGAATCGGTTGCCATTTCCCGGTCGCGCGACAAACTGCGTTCGCTGCAATTGCTGTCGCGCAAGGGTATCGGCCTTCCGGTGACGGGCTTCGCCAGTTCGCCGGCCGATTCCAGCGATCTCCTGAACCTCGTTGGCGGCGCACCGGTTATCCTGAAACTGTTGCAAGGTACGCAAGGCAAAGGCGTGGTGCTGGCCGAGACCCGCAACGCGGCGGAAAGTGTGGTCGAAGCGTTCCGCGGCCTGAACGCGGATTTCCTGGTCCAGGAATTCATCAAGGAAGCACGCGGTGCCGATATTCGCTGTTTTGTGATCGGCGAAAAAGTGGTGGCATCAATGATTAGGCAGGCGCAAGACGGCGAGTTTCGTTCCAACTTGCATCGCGGCGGCTCTTCCAAACTGATCAAGATTACGCCTGAAGAACGTTCGACGGCCGTGCGGTCCGCCAGGATCATGGGGCTCAATGTTGCCGGTGTCGATATTCTGCGCTCCAATCACGGCCCGGTCGTCATGGAAGTTAATTCTTCGCCGGGTCTCCAGGGAATCGAGGGGGCTACCGGCAGGGACATTGCCGGAATGATAATCGAATACATCGAAAAACACTCGAAGGAAGGCAATACCCGAACCCGGGGTGTGGGTTGATACGCTGAAAATAATATCCGGAGTAAAGTGCCATGAAACTCTATGCTATTCGTCGACAAAGTAACTGGAAAGATGCAGGCGAACTCGAAGTCGCTGCCGGACGCTCGACAAAGGTCGGCAATGAAGATATGCCGGACAAGGTTCGCTGGATTCGCTCCTACGTTGTAAGTGAAGAGGACGGACGCCTTGGCACTATTTGCATTTACGAGGCAACCGACGAGGATGCGATTCGCGAGCATGCACGTCGTGCCGATTTGCAGGCCGACAGTATCGTGCCGGTGGTAAACACAGTCGTCGTACGACCTGATCCGGCCTGAGAAGTTGCATGAAGGGCCGCAACGGCCCTTCGTCGCAATTCGTGTACAGGAATTTTTACTGCCATCGATATGGGACTTTCACCCGCCGAACTCAGCGAACTGAGGCAAGCCAGATTATTGCTCGAAGAACCGGGACTCGCGGCGAAGATCAGCGATGCCATCGGCGGGCCGATCGAACGAGGCTTCGAACTCCTGCCGAGAAAGTGGAATTCGATGATCGTCGATGTCACACGTAAATCCATCGAAAAGGCCCTGGATGTCGCGCTGTCGACCATGGATCGTCGCCAGCGTCACGAGCCGTCAAACTGGTGGCACAAACTGGCGGTCGGCACGACCGGCGCTGCCGGCGGTGCCTTCGGCCTGTCGGCACTCGCCATCGAGCTGCCTGTTTCCACAACCATTATCCTGCGCTCGATCGCAGATATTGCCCGCAGCCAGGGAGAAGACCTGCGGACTCCGGAGGCTAAGGTCGAATGCGTTCAGGTTCTGGCACTGGGAGGCAAGTCCGTACAGGATGATGCCACTGAAGCCGGCTATTTTGCGGCGCGCGCTGCAATGGCGTCAGCGGTATCCGATGCTGTCCGGCACTTCGCACAGAAAGGTGCCGGCACGAGCGGCGGTCCGGCCATCGTACGTTTGATCGCGATGGTCGCGTCGCGGTTTTCAATCAACGTATCTGAGAAAGCAGCAGCACAGGCAGTGCCGGTTGTCGGCGCCGTGGGAGGTGCAATCATCAACACCCTTTTTATCGATCACTTTCAGGACGTGGCGAAGGGTCATTTTGTCGTGCGCAGGCTTGAGCGAAGTCATGGAACGGAAACGGTCAGGCGGGTGTATGACGAAATTCAGGCGACTGAGCGTGAGTAAGTGGCAACGAAGTGAAACGGTAATAGCGATTCGATGGCGAATGACGAAGTTATCTAACGGTTTTTCATAAAACTGACAGTTTTGGACTATTTTTCATAGACTGTTATTGTTTTTCAGCTTGTATTGGATTTTCAGATCAATCTTGCTCTTACGGAATCAAAATTCGTGAATGCCTCTCAGGAAGCCGCCCGACTTGCTGCCGGCCGAGGCTGCCCTCGGCATCGGGCGCAACGATAGCGCATGAGCGAGTGTGAGCGTTACGGTTCGATGTCACCGAAATAGCTTGGCACGTCCATGTGCTTATGCGGGACACCGATGATGTCGATGGCATCCGCGCCGATGAGATAGAAGATCAGGTGCGAGCCTAGTGGAAAGCAGTGATAGCTTTCGGCAATGTCGGGCCGATGCTTGCCGGAGCGCGGGTGTTCGGCCAGCCAGTGAAAGCGGTCATCCAGCGCGCGCATGTACCTTTCGCGCTGACCCTCGCCCCACTGCTGGCGTGTATACCGCGCGATATTCCTGAGGTCATCGTAGGCTCGTGGCGTGAGCCGAAACGACGGTTTCAATCGCCAGCAGCCGCGTCGGCGATCAGTTTCTCGACGGAGTAGTCCTGCACGAACTCGCCGCGCGCAGCCTGCGCCGCACCCTCGGCCAGGTGCGCTCGTAGCGCCTCCAGCTTCGTCTTGCGTTCTTCCAGGACGCGCAGCGCAGAGCGCACCACCTCGCTGGCCGAGCCGTAGCGCCCGCTGGAGACTTCGTTGCGGATGAAAACTTCCCAGTGTTCGCCCAAGCTCAGGCTCGTTGTGGCCATACGACACCTCGTAGACTGCTTATATTTATTAAATATGAATAGTCTGAACGAGGTAGTCAAGCCCCTGAGATCAAGCCGATGCCTCCCACGGGCACAGCCACGAGACCTTGAATTCGAGTACCCAGACTCTGAGCAGGTCTATCCTCGTCAGGTGCCACCCCACGTTCGGCGGCCGGCAGGCAAGAACTACTGAGCGCTTACAATCGTGCCGCAATCTGGTCCTTCGCCACGCAAGAGCGGATGCCCATCAGGCAGCTCCGCAGAAAATTTAACGGCGCGATCGTCAAAAGGATGCATTGGTTCCGCCAGCTGGAGGGCGAACAACGACTGTCGCCCAAGTCCTGCTCAATTTTTATTCTTTATTTTTCAATACCTTAAGAGCGGAATTGGCGGAGAGGGTGGGATTCGAACCCACGGTACGGTTGCCCGTACTCTTGATTTCGAGTCAAGCCCGTTCGACCACTCCGGCACCTCTCCAGCTCGATTTTCCACAACGGACCAATAATGCAGCCCTTGCGGGATCGGCATTATAGAAGATCCGGGGGCGATTGCGGGCACTTTCCGGACCCGCGTTACGTCCAATGGCGGCAGACTGGCAGGTCCGTCTGAGGTAGCCTATGCCTCCCCCGGGGCGTAGCCCAGGAGGCCCGGGTAGCAACGACGAACAATGCTCGCTCGGCCGGTTTGCCACGACAGATTTCGGTCGAACAAGAAGAATAGCTAATCTTCTGGCGAACGCATCGAAGCAAACCGCATCGAAGCAAACCGCATCGAAGCAAACCGCATTGATGCAAACCGCATTGAAGCAAACCAAGGAGACCTGATTTGCGCCTGTTGTTCTACGCATTGCTGGCATCGCTGCTCGGGACCTGCTCGTCCCCGCCTCCGTTGCTCGATCAGGTGATCGAACTCGGTCAGCTGCGCGTGGTCACGCGCGACTCGCCAAGTACCTATTTCATCGGTCCGGACGGTCCCGCCGGTCCCGAGTTCGACCTGATCCAGGGTTTTGCGGAAGACCTTGGCGTGACGCTGGTCATCGAAACCGTCGACAGTGTGTCCGAAATTATGCCGCGCCTGATCTCCGGTGACGTACATCTTGCGGCGGCCGGCCTGTCGATGACGTCGGGCAGACGCGAGTACCTGAGCTTCGGGCATCCCTACAACAGCGTTGACATGCACCTGATATACAAGCTGGGCACCGGTCGGCCGCGGTCACTCGAAGAGGTTGTCGGGCGCTCCATTGAAGTCATAGCTGGCAGCAGCCACGCGGACATGCTGGCGGCTTTAAAGAGGGTCTACCCCGAACTTGAATGGTCAGAGAATGCCGACGCAGAAGTAATCGATCTGATGCAGAAAGTTTCCACCGGCGAACTCGATTTCACCATCGCCGACAGCACCGACTTCAGCATCCAGCGACATTTCTATCCGGAATTGCGTGTCGCAATCGATCTTGATGTCGCCGACCCGATTTCCTGGGCGTTCAGGAAGGATTTTGGGGACAGCCTGCTGCGGCGCGCCGACCGCTATTTGATCGAGGCCGGACGTGACGGACTGTTGGCGCAGGTACACGACCGCTATTACGGCCACACCGAGAAGTTCGATTACGTGGGTACACGGTCATTTGTCCGGCATTTCGAAAGCCGATTGCCGCGCTATCGCCAATTGTTCGAGGATGCAGGCCGGCTGCACGGCGTCGACTGGCGCCTGCTGGCGGCGATCGGCTATCAGGAATCTCACTGGCGTGCGACTGCGGTATCGCCCACGGGTGTGCGCGGCATCATGATGCTTACCCAGGCGACCGCCGACTATCTGGATATTGAAGATCGCACGGATCCGGAAAGCAGCATTTTCGGCGGCGCGGAATTTTTTGCGCGGCAGATCGAGAGAATTCCCAATGGCGTTGCAGAGCCGGATCGAACGTGGATGGCATTGGCTGCCTACAATGTAGGCTTCAACCACTTACTCGACGCGCGCCAGATCGTTCGCTGGCAAGGCGGGGATCCCGATACCTGGGTGGACCTGAGCGAAACGCTGCCACTGCTTGCGAGGCAGCGCTGGTATTCACGGGTCAAGTTCGGCTATGCGCGTGGCTGGGAACCGGTCCTGTATGTGAATAACATCCGCAACTACTACAACATCATTCGCTGGATTACAGCTAACGAAGATCCGGACGAGAGCGGGACGGATGCGCTGGAACTGCTTGAGCTGGCCAGAAACAAGGATAACGAACAAACGCTGTGACCGCGTTGCGGTGGTCTGAACAAGCTGTAGGAGCCCGCCCTGCGGGCGAATGCGGTAACGACAAACTCATTCCGTTCGCCCGTGATACGGGCTCCTACACCGCTCGTGTAGGAGCCCGTATCACGGGCGATTCAGCGCCTCGACGCAAAGAACTCACTCAGCAACAGGCCGCACTCTTCAGCCATGAGCCCCCCGCTCGTCTCGATGCGATGATTGAAACGTCGCTCGTTGGTCAGGTCAATTACACTGCCCGCGGCGCCGGCTTTCGGATCGTACGCGCCAAACACAAGTCGACGTACGCGCGCCTGAATCAACGCGCCGAGACACATCGCACAAGGCTCAAGCGTTACGAATACAGTTGCGTCCGGCAGTCGGTGATTGGCACGGTTGGTGGCTGCTTCACGCAGAGCAACGATTTCCGCGTGCGCGCTCGGATCGCAGGCGCCGATGGTGCGATTGCGTCCGCGGCCGACAATCCTGCCGGCGATTGTTACCACCGCACCAACCGGAACTTCACCGCCATTGCGAGCTTCGATGGCAGCGGCGAGAGCGGACTGCATCAACTGTCGGTCTGAATCAGTCCAGTTTGCAGTCATATTGCTGCTTCCTGGCTAGTGCGGCATTCCGCAACGGCTCACTCCCACTCAATCGTAGCGGGCGGCTTGCCTGAAATGTCGTAAGTAACTCTTGAGATGCCGTCGACTTCGTTGATGATACGCAGCGAGACCCGCTCCAGAAAGTCATACGGCAGTCGTGCCCAGCGTGCCGTCATGAAATCGATGGTTTCAACAGCGCGCAAGGCAATCACCCAGTCGTAGCGCCGCCCGTCTCCCATTACGCCAACGGAACGAACCGGCAGAAACACGGCGAAAGCCTGGCTCGTTTGCTCGTACAAGCCGCTGCTGCGCAGCTCATCGATAAATATGCGATCGGCAAGTTGCAACAAGCGAACGAACTCGGGACGGACCTCGCCCAGTACTCTCACACCCAGGCCGGGCCCTGGAAACGGATGACGATTGACAATCGACTCTGGCAGCCCCAGTTCCAGGCCGATCTTGCGCACCTCGTCCTTGAACAGCTCACGCAACGGCTCGACGAGTTTCATGCGCATGTGCTCGGGCAACCCGGCAACATTGTGGTGCGATTTAATGACCTGCGCTTTGCCGGTTGCGGCACCGGCCGATTCGATGACATCGGGATAAATCGTGCCTTGCGCAAGCCAGTCGACATCCTGCAGCTTCAACGCCTGTTCCTCGAATACTTCGACGAACAAACGACCTATAGTGCGGCGCTTTTCTTCCGGGTCGGTAACGCCCGCAAGGGCCGCAAGAAAGAGCGGCGCCGCGTCGACGCGTATGACTTTGACGCCCAGATGTTCGGCAAAGGTCTCCATCACCTGGTCGCCCTCGCCGTAGCGCAACAGTCCGTGATCCACGAATACACACGTCAACTGAGCACCGATTGCCTTGTGCAGCAGTGCGGCAACGACCGAGGAATCGACACCACCGGACAAGCCCAACAGCACTTTGCCGCTGCCTACACGACGGCGCACGTCCGCAATGGCACTGTCGACGATTTGATCCGGTGTCCAGTCACCCGCACAGCCGCAAATATCGCGCACAAAACGGTGAATGATCTTCTGGCCTTGCGGCGTATGCGTCACTTCCGGATGAAATTGCACACCGTAGTAACGGCGCTCCACGTCCTCCATCGCCGCCAGCGGCGAATTACTGCTGGTGCCGCTGACGCGAAAGCCCGGTGGCAGCGCTTCCACGCGATCGCCATGGCTCATCCATACCTTGAGCATCGGCCCCGACGTCGTGTCGTTGGCGTCGTCGAAACCATCGTCCAGACTATCGTCGAAACCATCGAGCAACTGCGATTCGAGCGGCCGGATCTCGGCGTAACCGAACTCGCGCAGTGCCGAGGTCGCCACTTTGCCGCCGAGTTGAGCCGCCATTGCCTGCATGCCGAAGCAGATGCCCAATACGGGCACGCCGAGTTCGAAAACGGCCGGCGACACGCGCGGCGGTTGCTCGACATTGACCGACTCCGGACTGCCGGAGAGCACGACCCCGGATGGCTGCCACGCACGCAGCGCGCCCTCGTCCATGTCCCAGGGGTGAATTTCCGAATAGACGCCGCATTCGCGCACGCGACGGGCAATCAACTGCGTGTACTGACTGCCGAAGTCCAGAATCAGTATGCGATGAGCATGGATATCGGGTCGCTTGTCCGACGCTATCCTGGCTGGCTGGCTCATGCGGGAAACGTCACTCTTCCGTCACTCCTTGACGCGATAGTTCGGTGGTTCCTTGGTAATCGCAACGTCATGTACGTGACTTTCACGCATGCCCGCAGTAGTGATCTTCACAAACTTCGGACGAGTTCGCATCTCATTGATATTGCCACAGCCTGTATAGCCCATCGCCGCACGCACACCACCCATGAGTTGGTGCACGATGGCAATTACACTGCCCTTGTAAGCCACGCGGCCCTCGATACCTTCCGGCACGAGTTTCTCGAGTTCTTCGGTCGCATCCTGGAAATAGCGATCGGCCGAGCCGTGTTTCTGGCCCATGGCGCCCAGTGATCCCATGCCGCGGTAGGACTTGTACGACCGCCCCTGGTACAGCTCGACCTCGCCGGGCGACTCTTCGGTGCCGGCAAACAGGCTGCCGATCATCACGGAATACGCACCTGCCGCCAGCGCTTTGGCGATATCGCCGGAATATCGGATTCCACCGTCAGAGATGAGCGGCACGCCCGACTTGCGCAATGCATCGGCAACCTCGGCCACCGCCGAAACCTGCGGTACTCCGACACCTGCCACGACTCGCGTCGTGCAGATCGAGCCGGGCCCGATACCGACCTTGACGCCGTCCGCCCCGGCCTTGACCAGGGCGAGCGCAGCTTCCGCAGTAACGACGTTGCCGCCAATGACCTGCAGGTCCGGATAGGCTTTTTTGGTGCGCGTGATCCGTTCGAGCACGCCTTTGGAGAAGCCGTGCGAGGTGTCCACCACAATGACATCGACACCGGCCTGCACCAGCGCATCGAGTCGCTCCTCCGTATCGCGCCCGGTACCCACAGCCGCACCAACACGTAACGCCCCGTGACTGTCCTTGCAGGCGCGCGGAAAGTCAGTCGCTTTCTGGAAGTCTTTCGCGGTGATCATCCCGCGCAGTTCGAAGTTCTCGGATACCACCAGCACTTTTTCGATGCGGTGCCGATGCAGAAGCGAGAGCACTTCCTCGTCGTCCGCGCCCTCCTTCACCGTGACGAGCCGTTCTTTCGGTGTCATCACCGAGGATACCGGCGCATCCAGTTGTGTTTCGAAGCGCAAATCTCGGTGCGTAACGATACCGATCGGCTCACGCCCGCGCACAATTGGTACGCCCGAAATGTTCATCGCGCGTGTTAGCTCGATGACTTCGCGGATCGTCGTGTCAGGCGTAACCGTAATGGGATCCCGCACGATGCCGCTCTCGAATTTTTTCACGCGAAGTACATGCTGCGCCTGCTCCGCAGGCAACATGTTCTTATGGATAATGCCGATGCCACCTTCCTGCGCCAGTGAAATGGCCAGGCGGGATTCGGTGACCGTGTCCATGGCCGCCGAAATGAGCGGAATATTGAGATTGATTTCCGCGGTGAGGGGGGTGCTCAGGTCAACTTCGCGTGGCAGCACATCCGAATAATCCGGCTGCAATAAGACGTCATCAAAAGTCAGTGCATCCTTGGCGATTCGCATACGGCCCGCATGAGTTGGCTAAAACGGCTAATGTTACGCTGCGACGGCCAGCCGGTAAACTCAAAAATCGGGTCTGACCTACTGGCTCTGCGGCTCCCGTATACTGGGTGCATGCACGATCTACTTGATGAAGGTACGTCCGGCGGCGCTATTACGGTCTCCGAGCTGAATCGCCAGGCGCGCACCCTGCTGGAGCGCGGCCTCGCGCGGTTATGGGTCGCCGGCGAGATTTCGAATCTTGCCAGGCCCGCCTCGGGGCATCTCTATTTCAGCCTGAAAGATGCCAGCGCGCAGATTCGCTGTGCCTGGTTTCGCCAGCGACAGCGCGGCCCCCAGCCCTCCCTTCGCGACGGCGACCAGATGCTGGTACTCGGACGCGTCAGCCTGTACGAGGCACGTGGCGACTATCAACTGATTGTCGAGCAGATCGAAGCAGCCGGTGAAGGCGAACTGCGACGTCGCTTCGAAGCCCTGAAGAAAATGCTGGCGGCGGAAGGACTCTTCGATATTTCGCGCAAGCAGCCACTACCGGAGTTGCCAGGGCGCATCGGCGTTATTACCTCGCCGAGCGGCGCCGCCATACGCGATATTCTGACAGTCTTGCAGCGTCGATTCCCCGCGGTCCCTGTCATCATTTATCCTTCAGCCGTGCAGGGTGACGCGGCGGTGGCCGGACTCCTCGCTGCCCTCGGGACTGCGATCACTCGCAACGAATGCGATGTCCTGATCATCGGCCGCGGTGGCGGTTCTCTCGAGGATCTCCAGGCATTCAATGACGAATTACTGGCGCGTGCGATCAGCGCCTGCCCGATTCCGATCATCAGTGCCGTGGGACACGAAGTCGACGTAACCATAGCGGACCTGGTCGCTGACGTGCGCGCGCCGACGCCGTCCGGCGCTGCGGAATTGGCGGTACCCGACCAGCTCGAATGGCAACGTACATTGCGAGCTGCCGCAAGCAAGCTTGCTGCAGGAGCGAGGCGCGCCCTGCAAAACAGGTTCCAATCGCTCGACTGGCTCGCGCGCCGCCTCAACCAGGCAAGCCCGGCGCGCCGCCTGCAGTTACAGGCTGGTCGACTTGCCGAACTTCGAAAGGCGCTCGCGGTCGCCATGCGCCTCGATTTCAGCCGGCGAGGACGTGCCGCCGACCGGCTGCTGGACCGCTTTATGCAACAGTCACCCGTGGCACGGCTGCAGCGAACACAACAACAGCTTGCCGCACTCCGCAGCCGGGTTATTCGCTCCGGCGGGAATACTGTCGAACGTGCGCGCCACCGGCTGCGGCACGCTGAACGCTCGCTGCATGCCGTCAGCCCGCTGGCGACTCTGGAGCGCGGATACGCGGTGGTTACGGATGCCGAAACCGGTGCTGTCCTGATGCAAGCCGGGCAGGTCCGGGAAGGCCGTGAGATACGTGCTCGGCTGGCGCGTGGCAGCATTCGTGCAACGGTTACCCGGACCGAACCGTGAACTTGCTGGTTGCATTCAGAGCCGGGCTGACGAGCTTGATGCTGCTTGTCGCGGTCGAGGCTCTGGCACTGCCTTCACATTCTCCCAGGCCGGGCGGCGTTGCGGTGATCGAGATCGGCGACGCAAGAACCGGGGTCACTCCCCGGGTGCAGTTCGGCGAGACCCGCGCCCTCGTTACCGCGGAAGGCGACAGGTGGTTTGCCGTCGTCGGCATACCGCTGGACCAGTCGGTCGGTGAAACAACCGTCACCATTTCGATCCCCGGGGAGCCCGACCGTCGTTTGGCTTTCGAAGTGGTGGCTCACCATTACCGGGAGCAGCGCCTCACGGTCGAGAATCGCAGCCACGTCAATCCGGACCCTGTACAACTGGAACGCATTGCGAACGAACGAATGGTAATTGATTCGGCGCTCATCAACTGGCGGGACCAGGCGTTGGCGGATATAGCCCTTATTGCGCCGGTCGACGGACCCCGCAGTTCGAGTTTCGGACTGCGACGCTTTTTCAACGAACAGCCGCGTGCCCCGCACAAGGGCATGGACATCGCCGCAGATACCGGCACACCGGTCATTGCCGCGGCGGCGGGCACCGTCACCGTGACCGGTGATTTCTTTTTCAACGGCCACACGGTCATCATCGATCACGGGCAGGGCCTGGTGACGATGTATTGTCACCTCGACCGCATCGATGTGGAGCAAGGGCAGTCGGTGACGGCTGCCGCGAATATTGGCGCGGTTGGTGCCACCGGACGCGTGACGGGCCCGCATCTGCATTTCGGCAGTTACCTGAATGGCACGGCGGTGGATCCGGCGTTATTGCTGATTGCACCGTAGCCATTTCGAGCGCTGTTGGAGCGCGCCTTGCGTGACCGCCATGGATGGCGGGAATGCAGGCAATTCAGGAGGCTTTGGCTGCCGCGAACGGGAAATGAGGTGATCGCCCGTGATACGGGCTCCTACAGGTGGCCATCGATGCGTTTGGGGCAATCGCTCGTGATACGGGCTCCTACAGGTGGCCATCGATGCGCTTGGGGCAATCGCCCGTGATACGGGCTCCTACAAATGCGCTTGGGGCAATCGCCCGTGATACGGGCTCCTGCATCGTTTCGATTTCCACCTGTAGGAGCCCGTATCACGGGCGATTTCAATTATCGTAACCGAGCGGCTTTTCGCGGCGTACGTAGGTACCGTCCGACTGGCGTTCGAAAGTACTGCAACAATCCATTTCGCCGCCATAGATATGCAGCGATACCGCCGTCGATTGTTCACAGGGATTGCTGATGCTGTGATACTCGTATGGCGGTATCAGGCAACCCGCACTGCCAATTCCCGCTTCATACGAATTGCGCGCCTCAAAGCGAATATCGCCTGCCGGTGATGACTGCCGGATTTCATATTGTTGCACATCGATGCTGCCGCCCCAGACGCCTTCGACGCACCACATCCCGGAGTGATCGTGAATCGGCGTGCGCTGGCCGGGACCCCAGGTCATGACGACTATTGAATATCCACGATCGTCGTCTCGATGCAACAGCCGCCGGGCGTAACGTCCCTCGACCGGACGCGTAAGGTCGGGCGGCAGTTCGATCTGGCCCGATCGAATCAGTCGACAAAGGTCGGCCTTGATGGCTTCGACGGTTTCTTCGACGGAGTCCTTCTCGACTGCCGAATCAACCAGGTTGATGAGTTCGCTCAGCCCTGACATGGCCATGCGTCTCTGCTCCGAAATTCCCTGATGCGCACATACTATCACCGGCAACCTTTCTCAGACAGCCGACAACCTCTCACGCAGGCCCGGCGCCGGGTGTTCATCGAAATAGCTGCAAATGACCGGTCGAAATGCGTCCATATCGACAAGGAAAGAGTCGTGGCCCTTGATACTGTTAAGCGGCACGAATTTGACCTCAGGCACGAACTCCGACAAGCCCGCCGCCAGCTCCTTCTGTTGATGCACTGGAAAAAGGATGTCTGTTTCGACGCCGATGACCAGCGCTCGCTTGAGCTTCACCTTGCGGAACCCGGAACGCAATGAGCCGCCGTGCTCGGCCAGATCGAACAAATCGGAGGCGCGTGACAAATAAAGATAACAGTTCGGATCGAACTGCCCGGTAAACTTTCGCGCCTGCGATTCCAGGTACCCCTCCACCTCAAAGTCTATCTGGAACGGCTCGCCCATGTGATTCGCTGTGCTGACGCGCTCGCGGCCGAAACGCTGCTCCCATTCCCTTGCGGAGCGATAGGTAATCATGCCGAGTTTTCGAGCCAGCCGTTGGCCGGCAACGGGTGGATCGGCAGGATCGTAGTTGCCGTCCTGCCATTTAGGGTCCTGCCGGATCATCTCCCTTTGCAATGAGCGCACTGCAATGGAAAACGGCAGTGCACGGGTTGCCGATGATATGGAGATGAAACCGTCTGACAATTCCGGATGACGCACGCAAAACGCTAACGCGCTCATGCCTCCCATCGACGATCCTATGGTCGTATGCAATCGCTCTAGACCGAGATGCCGGACCACTTCATAGCCGCCGTTGGCGACGTCTTCGAGGGTTAGCACCGGGAAGCCGAGTCGATAGCGCTTGCCGGTTGCGGGGTTGATCGATGCAGGCCCGGTCGAGCCGAAGCAGCTGCCGAGCGAATTGACGCAAATGACGAAGAACTTGTCGGTGTCGAGCGGCAATCCGGAGCCGATCATTTCCTCCCACCAGCCGGCCGACGGGTTTTCCGACGACGACGCGGCGTGCGCCGATGGCGACAATCCCGTGAACAGCAGGATGGCGTTGTCGCCGTTGCCCTGCAAGTCGCCCCAGGTTTCATAGGCTATGGTCGGCGACTCGAGGTAGCCGCCACGATGCATGGCGAACCTGCCCTTGACCTGTATCGTCTTGCTGGCGACATCCATGGCGGGATTCTACCAGCGCCGCAGCCCGTATCACGGGCGATTTGCAGTAGCCCCCGATTCATTGTCCATCGCCCGCAGTGCGGGCTCCTACAAGGGCCCATTTCGCG
>JBBDJJ010000010.1:29499-41478 GCA_040879925.1 Woeseia sp.
TGCGGGCTCCTACAAGGGCCCATTTCGCGTGTTGTAGGAGCCCGTATCACGGGCGATAAATCACGGTGCATGACCATTGATTCAGTGATTGGCCCGACCGGCCCTGTTTCATTGACCCACTTGCGTTCAGAGGCGAATGTGCAGGAATGGCCGCTCAGTTGCCGTTCGTGACCGGATAATGGTCAAACAGATCGGCGACCAGGGAATCGATCGCCTCCCCGGGATTCGCCAATGACTCATCGCGCACACGCCCCTCTGCAACCGCCTCCCAGACGAGTTGTTTGCGTCTCGCGTCGATCAGGTCCACGTTTGCCGTGCCTGTCTTGTAATGCACGGTTCGTACATTGGGCGAATAGGCCGGCCAGCTGGTATAGAGTCCGTACCGATAGCCGTAGTATCCGGCACCCACGGTCGGTGCCGGCGTACTGCGAATATCCGTTTTTTCCTGTATCGCGACATAGAAGTTTGCGAGCAGATCCGGATTTGACTCCGAATACTGGTAGCCGCGCGCATCTAGTTCTCGACTCACCGCGCGTTTGAAATGTTCGGTAACCAGGGTCGAATAGCCGGCGCGGTCGGTACCGAGTTCACTGGCAAAACCGTAGGTTTTATATGCGGAGAAATCGGCGGATCGGTCGAAATCCGAGAAAATCGTCGGCGCGGACGCGCAGCCCGAGACAATAACCAGGCACGCGATGACCGGCACAAGCAGGTGATTGTTAATCCTATTCACGTTTGTAACCTCCGGGAAAGGGAGAGAACTGGTTCATTGGACTGCGGCAAGCGGAACGAATTCCCGGAGCCGGCACTTGTGTCGCGGAGGAGAAAGGGGTCGAACCGATTTTTCAGCGAGAAAGGGGTCGAACCGATTTTTCCGTTCAGAAAAAATCGGTTCGACCCCTTAAAACCCTGTCGGGTTAGCGGCGAACGTGTTTCATCAGGCGTTTGCGCTTTAGTTGCTGGCGCGGGGTCAGCTTGTTGCGGCGCCCCTTGAATGGATTGTCGCTGGTCTTGAATACCAGTTGCACCGGAGTGCCCTTCAGCTTGAAGGCTTTGCGAAATCGATTCACGAGGTAGCGACGGTACGTGTCCGGCAAGCGCTCGGTCTGGTTGCCGTGAATAACGATGACCGGCGGATTGCGTCCACCCTGATGTGCGTAGCGCAGACGTATGCGGCGTCCGCGTACCAGCGGCGGTTCATGCGCTCGAACCGCATCCTCCAGTTCCTCGGTGAGTTCACGGGTCGTGAGGTCACGCGTGGCCGCCCGGTAGGCGCGTTCCGCAGCAGGCAACAGGTCGCCGACTGCGGTGCCATGCAATGCAGAGATAGTCAGTTTTTGTGCGAAGTCCACGAACGGCATGCGTCGCTCAAGTTGTTCCTGGATATGACGACGACGATCCGCATTCAACCCGTCCCATTTGTTGACAGCAATGACGAGTGCGCGGCCACGCTCGACAATCAGTCCGAGCAGGCTTACGTCCTGTTCGGTGACATCGTCCTGGGCATCCAGCACACTGATTACCACCTGCGCTTCTTCCATGGCCTGCAGCGCTTTGATGACGCTGAATTTCTCGATGCCCTCCTCGACACGTGCGCGGCGACGCACGCCGGCCGTATCGACGAGGATGTAGTTGCGTCCGTCACGTTCGAAGGGCACGGCAACACTGTCGCGGGTGGTGCCCGGCTGGTCGAACACGACGAGACGCTCCTCACCCAGCAGTCGATTGATCAGCGTTGATTTGCCTACATTGGGGCGGCCAAGAACGGCAATTCGCAGGGTGCGGTCCTGCGGCGCCGCGCGCCCGGAATCGACATCGACCGATTCGGCAGGCGACTGATCGACAAAAGGTGTCAGGATGTGATCCATCAACGCGCTGACACGATCGCCGTGGGCCGCTGAAATGGCAACCGGATCGCCGAGTCCCAGCCCATGAAATTCGGCGGCTGCGATATCCGGGTTGAGACCCTCCGCCTTGTTCGCTACCAGGTACACGGACTTTGCATGCTGGCGCGCGAGCGCTGCGACATGCTCGTCTGCAGCGGTAAGCCCGCTGCGTCCGTCCACTATGACAATCGCAACATCGGCGTCTTTCAATGCGCGCACCGACTGCTGCACCATCAATTCACTGATGCCGGTTTCACCACCGGCCACGCCGCCGGTATCGACCACCAGGTAGGGCAGCGGTCCGAGTTTACCGAAACCGTATTGACGATCGCGGGTTAGCCCGGGGTAATCCGCTACCAGGGCGTCACGGCTCTTGGTCAGCCGGTTGAAAAGAGTCGACTTGCCGACATTCGGTCGTCCGACGAGTGCGATTACGGGCAGCATTGGCTGACGCCACGGGTGCTCAGGTGTCGTCCGATCGTTCCGGCCGATCGATAGCGAAAACGTCAAGTCGCCCGGATTCGCTCTGCAGGTATAACCTGTCGCCGATTACCACGGGTGGTCCCGAAAGCATCCCTTTGCCGACCCGAACTCGCGCCACTGTCGAGCCATCGTCCTTGCTGAAAAAATGCACGTAACCGTCGAAGTCACCGACGACGACGCTGTCATTGAACGGCACAATTGTGGTCGGTCCGCGCCTCAATAACGCGTCATTGCGCCAGCGTTCATTGCCATTGGACCTTGACAATGCCAGCACTTCGCCACTGTCGGACGCCACGTAAACATTCTGTGTATCCGCACCTACACCAACAAAGGACGAAATTTCCCGGGTCCAGAGCGCTTGCCCCGATTCCGCCGCCAGTGCGGCCAGGCGCCCCTGGTACGCGCTCGCGTAAATGTCCTGCCCGACGACCGCAACCGGCCCGTCGACATCGGCGAGACGTTCGAGATCCGAGCGACCGGTCGGAGGCGACAGCACGACCTCCCAAATCGGCGTCCCATCGTCCATGTTCGTTGCCACGAGCCGGCCGTTGTCGAATCCGGCAATCACTGTTTGGCCGACTACAGCCGGTGACGATGAACCACGCAATGTCAGGGGCGGCAAAGTCTGCTCAATAGACCATCGTTCACGGCCGTTAAAGCGATTGAGAACACGCAGGGTGCCGTCGATACTGTAAACAACGATCGAGTCACCGGTGATGAGTGGTTTGGCGAGCGTTTCGCGTCCGATAGTCGTTTGCCAGATTTGCGAGCCATCCCCCGCACGCAAGGCCACGATTTGGCCGCTACTGCCGGCAACGACGACGGTGTCTGCACCAAAACCGGGACCCGCGGACAACGGCAGCTTGAGTTCGGTGCGCCACAGGCGTTGGCCGGTCGCCGGCTCGAAAGCACTGACAACGCCGTCCCGGCTGGCCGCGTAGATCCGTTCGTCGTTGCCGTCCGGTGAAAGTGCAAGACGCAAGAACTCCGAGCTGTCGCCAAGCTTCGCCGACCAGGCACGTTTGACCGGCAGGTTCTGCTGGAAATCCCGTAACTCCTGCGGCTCCAGCGATTCGTCCTTGTCGCCACCGAAAATACCGCAGCCGGTCAGAACGACCGGCAAGAGACCGAGCAACAGGCGGGACAATGTTCGCGACAGGTTCACTCGCGATCTCCGTTATTTGCGGCATCGGTGGCAGGCGTCGATTCCAGCGTGTCGGCTTCCATCGCATCGCTCATCGCGTCGTCAGGCAAATCGTAAATCTTCATCTGCACGAGGGTGCGATCCACGGTCGGGATGTTCGGGTTGTCCGCAAGTGCTGCCGTGTAGGCAGCGGATGCATCCTCGACACGTCCGAGCGCCATAAAGGCGTCGCCGAGTGTATCGTTGTAGCGGGCAGCGAAGGCAGAATCACTATACCCCTGCAGCAAGTCGACAACTTCTTGCGGCTTGTCCTGGTAAAGAAGAATCCTGGCAAGTCGCAACCGGGCAACGAGCGCCATCTCCTCATCATTCTGCTTCGCCAGCAATGCACGCAATTCCTCAGCCGCGTTTTCGTCACGTCCGGCATCCATATAGAGTCGCGCCATCGCCAGACGACTTTGCAATGCGTAGTGGGTTTTGCCGTACTCGTCGTACAATCGCGCCGCAGTAGACTCGGCGGCTGCGACCGAATTGTTGGCGACCGAGGTCAGCAATTCTTCAAACAGAGCCGACGCCTCGAACTGGGTTTGCCGTTGCTGCGCGTTCCAGTAGTTCCAGCCGACCAGCAGGCCGATGCCAATAACGATGCCGCTGATTATGTAGCGACCGTTGACCTGCCACCACGACCGGATGGCGTCAATCTGTTCCTTTTCTGAAAGATCATCCACGCTTGTTGCCCTTGTTTGCCTTTATATGTGTAACTGCCTCGTTGCTGTGCTGCCTCCAGGAAGACTCTGCACAAGCCGTAAGTCACTTGCTGTAGGAGCCCGCATCGCGGGCGATCACCGCCTGATCGCCCGCGATGCGGGCTCCTACAGTCGCACGATCGGGCTTATGCACAGCAACCCTAGTCCGCCGTACCTGCCAGGCGCTCACCGAGAACAGCCGCCAGCTGATCGAAAGCCACGCTCTCTTGGTCCACCTCGTGCCGCAAAGGTTTCAATCCTGCGCGGCGCTCGCTGACCTCGCTGTCACCGAGAATCACTGCATACTGGGCGCCGCTGCGGTCTGCACGCTTCAGCTGGGCCTTGAAGCTGCCGCCGCCGAGATTAAGCTCGGCGAGTATAGCCGGCCGGGCGTCGCGCAATTGCTCCGCAATGCTCATGCCACTTTCGAGCGCCGCCTGGCCGACGGCCACCACGTACACCTGGGGCGGTCTCTGCTTTACGCCGCCGCCGCTGGCCTCGAACAGGGCAACCAGGCGTTCCACCCCCATCGCCCAGCCGATCGCCGGCGTTGCGCGCCCGCCCAGTTTCTCGACCAGGCCGTCGTAGCGCCCCCCGGAACAGACGGCCCCCTGGGCGCCCAGCGCATCGGTTACCCACTCGAAAACCGTCCGATTGTAATAATCAAGTCCACGTACCAGGCGCGGATTGACTTCGTAGGGTACGCTCGCGGCCTCGAGCATTGACTTGAGCTGGTCGAAATGCCCGGCGGATTCGGCGTCCAGATAGTCGAGCATTACGGGCGCCGCCGCAACGAGTTCCGCCATGTCGGGATTTTTGCTGTCGAGAATGCGCAGCGGATTGGTCGTAAGCCGGCGCAGGCTGTCTGCGTCCAGTTGTGACTTGACGTCCGAGAAATAGGCGACCAGTTCCTCGCGATAACGGCGGCGGGCGTCCGGATTGCCGAGTGAATTGATCTGGAGCGTCAGGCGCGTGAGTTTCAGCCTCGCCCAGATTCGGGCACACATCACGATCAACTCGGCATCGACATCCGGACCGGCGTAACCGAGTGCTTCGACGTCGATCTGGTGAAACTGGCGATAGCGACCCTTTTGCGGTTTCTCATAGCGAAACATGGGACCCGCCGTCCAAAGTTTCTGCCGCTGGTTGTGCAACAGCCCGTTAGTGATACCGGCTCGAACGACGCCCGCCGTGGCCTCCGGACGCAATGTCAGGCTCTCGTCGTTGCGGTCCGCGAAGGTATACATTTCCTTTTCGACGATGTCGGTCACCTCGCCGATCGAACGTCGAAAGAGGTCCGTGTACTCTACGATCGGCAAGCGAATTTCGCTGTACCCGTAGGACTCGACGATATCGCGAATCTCGGTTTCCAGGTAACGCCAGACGGCCGCGGCTTCCGGCAGTATGTCGTTCATACCTCTGATTGCTTTGAGCGTCACGTACGAATCAGCGGTCAGTGAGTGTCAATCTGGCTGTGTCGCCACGACGCGCCGACGCGGGGATCGGATAGCCGGTTCCGTTGACGAATACTGACACATTGTTGCTGTTGCCAAGCAATACGCGCAAAGGCGCGTCGCCGGAAACGGAGATTTCATTGCCTGCCGCGCCCAGCCCGAAATACAGACGACGGCCCTCCGCGTCTGTGACTTCCGTCCAGCAGTCACCGCTGAACGCAAGCCGCAATTGCAGCCCATCGGCCCCCGAAGTAGCTGCGGGGGTGGCCGGACCTTGGGTGGTCGGGGCACGGGTGGACGTTTGTCCCTGCGCGGTCGGCGGTTGTTGTACGGCGGGAACCGTTTCCGGTTCCGTGCGCTCCGTGCGCTCAAAGGGTTGCTCGTCCTCTGCGACCTCGCCTTGCGGTTGCTGGCGCATCGGCAGTTCGATTGCCGATTGCGCGCCGCGACCCGGTAAACGCAATCCATCCGTTGCGACCGTATCCGACGTCGACGGTCTGTCCCGGTTGGCAAACCACGCAGCACCGGCTGCGAACCACCACCAGAGAGCCAGCGACACAAGAAGCAACACTCCTGTGCCGATCAGCCATGGCACGGGAGAAAACTGGCTCTGAATCCGTGGCCGGGAGGTAATCAGCGGTGGGACGACGGAGGAGCGGTTCAGGCGATAATAGTCGGCGATTACATCGTCGACCGGCACTTCAACCAGCTCGGCATACTTGCGCAGGTAACCCTTGGCGAACACCGGCGCACCGAGGATCTCGAACCGGTTTTGCTCCAGCGCCACGACCTTGTGTTCGTCAAGGTGCAGTTCCTTGGCAACATCATGCAGCGAAACGTCGCGCGCCCGTCGGGCCGCAGCGAGACGCTCGCCCGCTACGGGTCCACCGTCTCCTTCACCATTCGACTGTTGCGAATCGTCCGACATGATTTCACCAGAGGGCCGGTGCCTTACCGGTCTCTCAGAACCTGCCTGGCCGCGCGGGACTCGGGAAACTCCCGCAACAGCTGATTGGAGTAATCGGTACTGGCCCGATTGTCATCCAGTTCGCGTTCTATCTGCACGGCGAGAAACAAGGCATCGGGTGTCGCTTTATTCGAGGCGAGGAAGCGCTGCACAAAAGCACGTGCCTGAAGGTATTCTTCAGTTCGATACTTCAGATCCGTCAACTGCAACAGCGCTTCGCCGTAGTTTGGCCTGCGCACCAGCGCCTCCCGGAAAAATACCTCGGCCTGCTCGTAATCGGGCTTCTGCGACATACACACGCCGGCATTGGTCAGCATTATTTCCGCATTGTCGTTCTCGGGTATCTCGACAGCACGAGCAAACTGCACCCGCGCCTCATCGAAGCGCGACTGACCGCACAGGAATACTGCATACGCGTTGCGCACATTGAAATCACGCGGCCCGTAACGCACCGCAAGATCGTGGTGCTCGGTAGCGAGCCGCACGTTATCCAATTGCTCATAGGTTAACGCCAGCGTGGAATGCGCAATAGCCATGCGCGGATCGAGCTGGATTGCTCGCTGCAAACGCTCGCGCGCGAGATCATAGTTACCGTTACGAAAATAACGCGCACCCAACTGGAAATACTGGTGTGCGGCGTTGTCGTCGTCGGTTTCCACGGAACGTACCCCTGACGTCGTCGAGACACAGCCAGATAACAGCAGGACGCAAAGACCCATAACCGACCATCTTTTTGCTGCCTTCATGCTGCAACCACTCCTGTATTTTTTGCGCTCAATCTGACCCGTACCCGATCGCTGACTTTACCCGCCAATTGCCCGCAGGCCGCGTCAATGTCTTCGCCGCGCGTGCGTCGCGTCGTGGTTATGACGCCGCGCTTGCGCAACTGCTCCTGAAACTGTCGAATCACAGGCGTCGAGGAACGACGAAACTCGCTGCCAGGAAACGGATTGAACGGAATCAGGTTTACCTTGGCGGGGCGATTGTGGAGGCGCTCGGCAAGCTGCTGCGCCTGCGCCGGCGAGTCGTTAACGCCTGCCAGCATGACGTATTCGAAAGTGATAAAGCGATTGGCGCGCTTTGCGGCGTAGCGCCAGCAGGCATCCAGTAGTTCTTCCACAGGATGCACTCGATTGATCGGCACCAGGCGATCGCGCAGTTCGTCGTCCGGAGCGTGCAGCGACACCGCCAGCGAGACGTTGCATTCATCGCCGAGTCGCTCGATATGCGGCACGATACCCGAAGTGCTTACAGTGACACGACGCCGTGACAAGCCATAGGCAAAATCTGAAATGAGCAGGTCCAGGGCAAGCCGGACATTGCGGTAATTAGCCAGCGGCTCGCCCATACCCATGAAAACCACGTTGGTGACCGCGGGCAAGCCGTCCGGCCGCCGCGGCAAACTGCGATCCGCGTGACACACCTGGCCGATAATTTCCGCCGCCGTCAGGTTGCGATTGAAGCCCTGCGCACCGGTTGCGCAAAATGCGCAATCCAGCGCGCAACCCACCTGGGACGAGATGCACAAAGTGCCTCGCCCGAGTTCCGGAATGAATACCGTTTCGACCGCCTGGCCCGCACCGGATTCGAACAACCATTTCACCGTGCCGTCACGGGAAACCTGCTCGGACAGTACGCGCGGCAAGCGGATGTCGGCAAGTGCCGGAAGACGGTTGCGAAGCGCCCTGGACAAGTCCGTCATCGCCGCAAAATCGAGCACGTAGCGCTGATGCATCCACTGCAGCAACTGGCGCGCCCGGAACGGCCGCTCGCCGATCCCGGCAAAGAACGCTTCAAGCTCGGACTGCGGGTGCCCGAGCAGATTCAGCATTTTGCCGTCGGTTGTCATTGCCCGTTCTCGCGCAGTTCCTGGCAAATCAGCCCGAACGGACGCTAGCGCGTCCGCGGGCAGATTCCGTCTTTAAAAAAGAAGTCGATCTCCTGTGCCGCCGTATTCGCAGCGTCCGAACCGTGGACCACATTCTCTTCGATGCTGGCGGCATAGTCCGCACGAATGGTGCCCGCATCGGCGTCCGCCGGATTGGTAGCACCCATGATCTGACGATTGACGCTTACCGCGGCTTCACCCTCGAGCGCCTGCACCATCACTGGCCCCGAGGTCATGTACTTCACCAGGTCGCGGAAAAAAGGACGTTCACGATGAACCGCATAGAATCCCTCCGCCTGGTCCTTGCTGAGGTGCAGCATACGGGCGGCAACGATACGCAGGCCGGCTTGCTCAAAGCGCCGGTAAATTTCACCGATCAGGTTCTTTTGCACGCCATCGGGTTTGATGATGGACAGCGTCTGCTCCACGGACATACAGTATTTCCTTGAATTTTCAAATGAATGGCAGCGCCCGGCAGGAGTTGGCCGGGTGCTCGTAAACGAGCGATTTTACAAGAACCTGCCGCAAATTGCCTCAGCGGCAATGTCGCGGCTGCGCGGGCGCTGCCAACGGAGAGCAGGTCAGACGCTGAAACTCTCCCCGCAGCCGCATTCCCCGGAGATGTTCGGGTTGCGGAAACGGAATGCCTCGTTGAGCCCTTCCTTCACGAAGTCGACCTCGGTGCCGTCAATCAGCTCGAGACTCCGCGGGTCAACGATGACCTTGATGCCTTTTTCCTCGAATACGATATCCGAGGCTTCAATCCGGTCTGCGTAGTTCACGACATAGGCAAAGCCGTTGCAGCCGGTTTTTTTCACGCCGACGCGCAGGCCGACCCCGTTGCCACGTGCATCGAGATAGTGCCGTACCCGGCTCGCGGCCGGTTCTGTCAGTGAAATTGCCATGCGCTTTCCCTGTTACCGTTGATCGTCCGTTGCTTCAGTTGCCCTGCCTGCGCTGCGCTTGAGTGCCCTGCATAATGCTTGCCAGGCGTCCTCGAGAAGCAGTATGCGACCCGACTTCTCGACCGGCACATCCAGCACCGCCATCAATTCCGACCTGTCGAACAATGCAGGAGCGTCGACTGGCTGGCCTTCCGCCCTGCAACACAACTCCTCGGCGGCAGCAATAAGGTGCGGGCAACCAAGCACCCGGTGGCGCACTTCGCGAAATGCATTACCTTCAGTTCCCGCCGTCAAAAGGATCTGACAGCCGCCACCCGCCTCAGTTGCCTCGCCCCGCGCCTCAACAGGATACCGCGCCTGCAGGTCGCCTGCATGGACGGGTTGCGCAAAATGCCCGAGGACCCGTGGACTGTAGGCGTCGGGGACCGTGGACATGCTCATCCCGCCAGCCGCTCGACGGCTGGTCCGATCGATCGCAACTTGTTGATTGAAAAACGATATTTATCAATTGCGCGGTCGATGTCCTGGATCGTCGTAGTGCGCCCGAAACTGAAACGCACGGCACTCTGTGCCAGCCGGTCGTCGCGGCCCAGGGCGCGCAACACATAGGATGGCTCACCGCTCAGCGAATTGCAGGCGGAACCGCTCGCCGCGCACACCGGCTCCAGTGCCAGCAGCAGGCTTTCGCCGTCAACGTCGGCGGCACTGACATTGAGGATGCCGGGAAACGCCAGCTCCGCGGCGCCGTTGCGCAGCACGCCGGGCAGTGAGCATATGCCCTGCCACAAGCGGTCGTTGAGCATGCGCAGCCGCGCCAGGTCTTCCGTTTGATGCGCGAGCGCCAACTCCGCCGCCGCGCCGAAACCTGCGATCTGGTGAATCGGCAAGGTACCCGGACGCAGACGACGTTCCTGTCCGCCACCGTGCATGAGCGGTGCTATGTTACAGCCCGTACGATCGGCCAGATACAGCGCGCCTGTGCCTTGCGGCCCGTGAAATTTGTGCGCGGTAAGCGACAGCAGGTCGATTGGCAAGCGCGCAAGGTCGAGTGGCAGCTTGCCGGCCGATTGGGCTGCATCGCAATGGAACAGGATGTTGTGCCGTTGGCAAGCCGCGCCGATGGCCGCGATGTCCTGAATCACGCCGGTTTCATTGTTGACGTGCATGACCGACACGAGCTGCGTGTCGTCGCGGAATGCAGCCTCCAGTGTTGCGGTCGCCAGTAATCCGTTTTCATCCGGCGACAGGCGGGTGACGGTGAAGCCGTCCCGTTCCAGCGCCGCAAAGGTATCCAGCACCGCCTTGTGTTCGGTGCGCATCGTGATCAGGTGCCGGCCGCGATGTGCGCGATTGCGCGCGGCGCCAAGGATCGCCAGGTTGTTTGATTCGGTTGCGCCGGACGTGAAAACCAGGCAATCAGGTTCAGTATGCAGCAGTTCCGCCACCTGCCGTCGTGCACGTTCGACCCGCGCGTGAGAGCGGCGTCCCGCGCTATGTGTCGACGCTGGATTCGCGAAGGTGCCAGCCGGCGACAGCACCTGTTGCATGGCACGAACAACCTCGGGATCCACCGGCGTCGTCGCCGCGTGATCCAGGTAGATAACCTCGGCGGGCCGTTCAGAACTCATCGTTTTTCACTGATTTCGCGGTGGCCCGGCGCGCGGCAGGGTCGAGTGCAACCAGGATGCCGCGCAGGATATTGATCTCGTTGCAGTCGGGTTCCGCTCGAACAAACAGGCGCCGCAGCCGGCGCATCAGTTGCCGGGGGTTATCCGGATCGAGAAAGCCGCTGTCGGTCAGGACCTGTTGCAAATGCACGTAGAACCGCTCGAGATCCTGGCCGGTGGCAAGTGGTGTGTCACGATTTACGACTGCATCGCCGACCTGCAAGTTCAGCATGCGCAGTTCGTAGCAAATGATCTGTACCGCCATGGCCAGGTTCAGCGAACTGAAGCCGGGTATCGTCGGGATCGTGAGCAAGGCATGGCAACGATCGAGATCTTCATTGGTCAGACCCGACTTTTCCGGTCCGAACACGACCGCGGCGACACCGAGTTCGCTCTCGGCGGTCAACCTCGCAGCGCATTCTCGCGGCATGCTGGTCGGCCAGCCGATGGTTCGCGACCTGGCACTGGCACCGGCTACAAAGCAGCAGTCTGCAAGCGCTTCGCCGAGACTGTTCATCACGCGGGTTGCCTGCAGGATATCTTCCGCGCCGGACGCGCGCGCGGTGGCGTCTGCGTGCGGGAAGGCGCGCGGGTTCACCAGCACCAGTTCATTCAGGCCCATGTTCTTCATGGCGCGGGCGGACGCTCCGATATTGCCGGGATGCGTCGTGCCGACCAGTACGATTCTGACTGTCATCTTGGGTGCAACCTGCCCTGCCCTTGGCGTTGTGTGACATCCCGCGTGCCGCGCTTTTGCGGCGCCGGGAAGCTCTGCAGAAGTCGCAAGGCACGTGCTGCAGGAGCCCGCATCGCGGGCGATCACCGCCTGCTCGCCCGCG
>JBBDJJ010000011.1:0-10486 GCA_040879925.1 Woeseia sp.
GTTCACGAGATGGTGGCGGCGTTGATCGGTGCCCGCGACCAAACGCTTCAGCTGGCGGTCGGTAAGTATGCGATTACCCAGGCCGCTCTCGGTCAGATGTCTTGTTAGCGTCTGCATGGGAAATGAAAAATACCAGAAACTTCCATTATTTGGAAGTTTCTGGAATTTTTTCAGGACCAGACAATCTGTCACGGCGGCCGATTGAAAGCCGAGGCATCGGCTGTTTGAAAGGTTTCGGGTCGGCCACGGCGACAGGCGAGGCATTCACGTTTGCCATGGTAGACCCTATCCAGGAAAAGCTGCACAGGATTGATCAGCAGGCCGCAGGACGAATCGCCATCGCGGATGAGATCACCAATCCGGACACGCGGGATCGCTATATTTTCAGCTCCCTTGTCGAGGAGTCCATTACATCGAGCCAGCTTGAAGGGGCCTCGACGACTCGCCAGGTTGCGGCTGACATGATTCGCTCTGGCAGAAAGCCGCGAGACAAAAGCGAACAGATGATCTACAACAACTTTATTGCCAATCGCCACATTCGCACCCTCGCGAATCGGCCGCTCACTCCGGCCAATGTCCGCGAACTGCATCGAATTCTCATGGAGGACACGCTGGACGATCCGGATGCGGCGGGGAGGTTGCAAACGCCGGATGAAGAGCGCGTTGTCGTCGTCGATAACCGTTCCAGCACGATTTTGCACACGCCGCCACCCGCCTCACAGCTCGCAAGCCGCCTGAAAACCATGTGTCAGTTTGCCAATGGCGAAAAAAACGGTCCGTTTCTTCACCCGGTCATCCGGGCAATCATTCTGCATTTCTGGGTCGGATACGATCATCCGTTTGTCGACGGCAATGGCCGTAGTGCCCGATCACTGTTTTACTGGTCTATGATTTCGTCCGGCTATTGGTTGATCGAATACGTATCGATCTCAACAATTCTGAAGAAGGCATTCGCGCAATATGCGCGTTCCTACCTGTATGCGGAATCAGACGAAAACGACGCGACCTACTTCATCGTGTATCAGCTCGAGATTCTGATACAAGCGTTAGCTGAACTCGAAGCCTATATAGAACGCAAGATCAACCAGGTCCGCGCTGTTGAGAAGCGCCTGCGCGGGCGATCCAACTACAATCATCGTCAACTCGCCTTGCTCAGTCATGCGCTGCGACACCCGGGAGCTCACTACTCCATCAAGTCGCATCGAATCAGCCATAACGTGGCGTACGCCACTGCACGGCAGGACTTACTGACCCTGGCGGAACATAACCTGCTGGAGCAACGACGTGCCGGCAAGAAGACTCTTGAGTTCTTTGCCCCTGACGATCTGGGTAAGCGCGTCTCCAATCTTGGTTGATTTGCTGCCGGGGTCACTCCGGAGATCAATTGCTTATAAGTATACAACTGAATTGTCTATCATTAATTGGCAGGACGCCCATTGCATATTTCAATTCGACTTGGGTGACTTCGCTTTAATTCATGAATTCCTGTACTTCTGAATCCGTCCTCGGTCTGCGCCCGCCAGACCGAGGGCGCCATTGACATAAGACGTCCAGACGTCTATGGTCCAGCCATGACCACGGAAATCAATCGCCCGGGCCGCGTCCGGGATGCAATATTCGATGTGTTGGCACAATCCCGATCCTCTCTTTCGCTTGCTGCGATTATTAGTGCGGTTGAACAAAGCATCGGCCCGACCCCGAGCTCGTCGATTCGATCGTATCTTAGGCTGAACACGCCGGAATTGTTCGTTCGTGAAGAACGAGGTATTTACAAGCTCCGGCGGTCCGAGAGCCCCCTCCAACCGAAGCTAAGCTATGCGGAGGAGCGCGAGAGCCAAACGTTTAAGTATCAGCGCGCTACGCTGTTCTGCGGTGACTGTTTTGCTTGGCTGCGGTCGCGAAAGGCGAGTTCGATCCACGCCGTCGTTACCGATCCTCCGTACGGACTACATGAGTATGCCGAGGACCAGCAGGCGAAGCTTCGCAATGGCAAGGGGGGCGTTTGGCGAATTCCGCCGGCATACGACGGGTATCAACGATCGCCGTTACCGCGATTTACTACATTGACGCCGGCGCAGCTGCAGGAGCTCGGCGTCTTCTTTCTTAGCTGGGCGCGGTCCCTTATCCCGTGCCTCGTTCCCGGTGCCAATGTCCTCGTCGCCTCGAATCCACTGGTTTCTCATCTGGTTTCCTATGCGCTCTCTACCGCTGGCCTCGAGCGGCGCGGCGAGATCATTCGTCTGACCATGACCATGCGGGGCGGCGATAGGCCGAAGTCGGCACATGAAGAGTTTAGCGACGTTAGTGTGATGCCTCGGTCCATGTGGGAGCCTTGGCTAATCTATCGGAAGCCGATCGAAGGGCGGGTTCAGGACAACCTGCGGCAGTGGAAAACGGGGGGATTTCGCAGACCTGCCAAGGACAAACCGTTCGGGGACGTACTACAGTCGTCTCCGACGAGGAGGGCCGAGCGCGATCTTGCTCCTCACCCAAGTTTGAAGCCACAAGCCTTTCTCAGGCAGATCGTTCGAGCCGTCCTGCCCCTGGGCGAGGGAACGATTCTGGACCCTTTTGCGGGATCTGGATCAACTTTGGCCGCGTGCAACGCCGTTGGCTACGGCAGCATCGGTGTAGAAAAGGACCCCCATTACTTCAGATTGGCGATGGATTCATTGCCCAACCTAACCCACTACGCAGGGAATGGCAGTGCTAGAGCTTGTACACCCAATTCTCGCGGAGTCGCTTGATTCCTTCCTTGTGTAGAGTCGCTGTCCTCGTCCCCAACTCTCCACGCGGGTTCTTTCGGAAATCCTCAGTTGTAACGGTGCCGAGATAAACCTCTGTGAACGTCATTGGATCTCGCGCAATGGCAGGTTCGGTAACATTGTCGACCCGATAGACGAATACACAGAACCATTGGTCTCTGGCGCCGTGCGTGTCAACGGCCCCGCCCCGCTTGCGAGTGGTTTTGATCTCGACGCCTTTCTCGCCAGACTTGACCGCGTTTCCCGGGTAGACGCCTTGGACCACAAGATCCGGATGGCCGTTGAAGTAGTCGTTCTGAACAAGCACCCTGGCGTGCTTAGCGAGACTCGCTGTCAGCATATCGGAGAGCACACCGGACATGATGGCCGGCCGCAACAGATCATCGAGCCGCTCTAGCCCCTTCCCTGTCAGATGGGAGTTGACGTCAAAAAAGAAATCGAAGACATCCTGCATTGCTAAGCGGAAATCATCTAGACGAAGTTCGTAAGGCAGCTCAGTTTTCGTATTGAAGCAAGTCTCGTTCACTTTGTTTCTTTCTATGGCCGTCATCTGTGCTCCCATTCGACGCCGACCCGTGGGTGGCAGCGCGACACTCTGGTCCGCATATTGGATTGCCAAGTCTGTTTTTTCAAACGCCTCGCCGCGTGAGAATCTCTGCATCTCGGCGATCAGCTCGGCGTCGGCTTGGCGGTTGGTCGATCCAACACGAACGTAGGTCCGGGCTTCGAGGCCGCGACCCCTTGAACATAGCTTGTCTTGTCCCCAACCCCGATAAGGATCGTTCCGCCAGCAGTGTTGGCGAAGGCGACGACCGTGCGCTTGAATCCAGTTTCAACAGGGCGGCCAAGTGAAAGGTTATGTATCGGCCGTTTGAAAGTTTTGAGACTGTATGGCGCGCCCGACAAAATTCGAACTTGTGACCCCTGCCTTCGGCGATCGATTACTTAAACTTAAGTAACTGAATTAACTATCATTAAATGGCAGGATGCCCGTTGCATATTCAGTTCTTTGCACAACGATGCAGAAATGAGTCACACAAATCTCACGCACCCGATTCGTCAACATCCGGCGCCAGGCCTTGCCACGCTTATTGCGTTTGATCGGCAGCCGTCGAAGTAAGCGGACAGTTTCGCGAAGGAGGCACCGGTCGCTATGCGCAAGTATAGTTGCGCATAGACTTTGCCAATTGCGCATAGATTGGCTAAATTGCGCATAGAATTTTTACGCGCAACAAAGAGAGGCCGGGGTGGTACGGCGCATTCAAGATGAGGATTTGCAGGCGATCGAGGAGACGGTGCGGCACCATCCCGGCGGGATGACGGCGCAACAGATCGCCGATGCGCTCGAAGCGCCGCCGCCGCGCCGGACCCTGCAATACCGCCTCAAATCCCTGGTCGACGGCAAGCGCCTGGTCATGGAAGGTAAAGGCCGGTGGGCGCGCTACCGGGCACCACGCGTCGAGGCGGCTTCAGGGACTGCTGCGGGCAGGGCGGAAGCGCGAGCTGTGGGTGAAGCGCTCCTGCCGCTCTCGAAAGAGGCCGCCGAGATTCAGGCGTATGTCCGCAGGCTGCCAGAGGCACGCAAGCCGGTCGGTTACAACCGTGCTTTCCTCGACTCGTACCGGCCCAACGAGAGCTTTTATCTGAGCGCGGCGCAACGGATGCATCTGCGCGAGGTCGGCATGCCCGGGATCGCGGAGCAGCCCGCCGGCACCTATGCCAGGCAGATTTTGAACCGGCTATTGATCGACCTGTCCTGGAATTCGAGCCGCCTCGAGGGCAACACCTATTCGCTGCTCGACACCAAGCGCCTGATCGACCTTGGCGAGGAGGCGGAAGGCAAGGAACGTCTCGAGGCGCAGATGATCCTCAACCACAAGGATGCAATCGAGTTTCTGGTCAGCACGGCGGAGGGGATCGGCCTTAACCGTTACTCGATTCTGAATCTCCACGCGCTGCTCGCCAACAACTTGCTCGCCGACCGCGACGCGGCGGGTCGGCTCCGCCATATCGGTGTCGGAATCGAGCGCTCGGTGTTTTACCCGCTGGAAGTGCCGCAGCTCATCGAAGAATGCTTCGACCAGATTCTCGCAACGGCCGCGGCGATCGCCGATCCGTTCGAACAAGCCTTCTTCGTGATGGTGCAACTTCCCTATCTGCAGCCGTTCGATGATGTGAACAAGCGCGTGTCACGCCTTGCCGCGAACATTCCTCTGATCAAGGGTAATATCTCACCGCTGTCCTTCGAAGGCGTGCCGCGGGAGACGTACACCGACGCAGTGCTCGGGGTCTACGAACTCAACAGGGTCGCACTGCTCCGGGACGTGTTCATCTGGGCCGTTGAACGCTCTGCCGCGCGCTACACCGCAGTCAGGCAGTCGCTGGGTGAGCCCGATCCCTTCCGGCTTCGACACCGCATGGCGTTACGGGAGGTTGTCGGCGCAGTCGTCCGCGGGCGCATGGATCATAAGCGGGCGACCGCGCATGTCGCGGAGTGGACGCGGGAGCATATCGGACCCGGCGAGCGCGAGCGGTTCCAGGAGACCGCAGAAAGCGAGCTGCTGAGCCTGCACGAAGGAAATTTTGCGCGCTACCGGATCAGGCCATCTGAATTCGCGACGTGGCAGGAGGCCTGGACCAGATGAGCACTCTTGCTGGCAGGAAGCGGACTATCGAGTTTGCCAATCTTCCGCTTGGCAGCCGCTTACCAAGCCTCGCTCTACACGAATCTCACACAATCGCCCACACCAGCGAAAACGGTGCAGGAGGTCCGCTCGTAACCATCTGAATAAAAAGGGGAAAATGGCGCGCCCGACAAGATTTGAACTTGTGACCCCTGGCTTCGGAGATCGACTGTTTAAGTGTAAGTAGCTGAATTAATTATCATCAAAATGGCAGGATGCCCGTTGCGAATTTAGTACTGAGCACAACGATGCAGAGCTGAATCACACAATTCTCACACAGTGGCCACCCGTGTTACTGCACCAACCGACCCGTACGGGAAGGTGACAAAGTGATACGGAAAGACCGGTGCGCACCAGTCAAACCAAACCTGGATGTCGCTTCTTAATCCATGCCTCGCTGTCGCTTGAGAAGCGTTCCGCAGTTGTTAGCAGCTCTTGCGCATCCGTATCGCTGATACCGCCGGCGGATACGTATTCGCACCTGTTGCGTTTGATTCGGCAGCCGTCGAAGTAGGCAGACAGTCTTCCGAAGGAGGGATCGGCTGCTTCAAGGGCGAGGAAGGTATTGTAATGTCCACCCGACGACCTGGGTCGGTACCCTTCCGCTCGAACGATCATGAGTGAAAGCGTGCGGGCCGCATCGTATGCCATTACGAATTGTGCATCCGCGGAAAGGTTCGCCGCCGCGGCGTCACTGAGACTACGTGCAACGATCGAACGCAGGTTGTCCAGCTCGGCTTTGCTGGGCGGCAACTTCGTAACGCAGCTGTCACGCAGTAACTTCGCCCAGCTCATCGTCGCTGCCCAGTACAAATAATTTCGGCTTGCCCAATACGCCGGTCAGAAAATGATCCTTCGCTGCGCGCTTTTCGTAAAATTCGGCCGGTGTGTAGGTCGTGGGATTGACTTGCCGGCCGAGTAAGTCCCGGGCGCGCCGCAGGGACAGCGCCAAGTCTGGCGCCCGTACCGTGCCGACAATCATGACATCGACATCGCTGTCGTTCTGCTCACCACCGCTCGCCATCGAGCCGTACACAAATGCAGCCACGACTTGCGACGCGACAGGTTTCAATGCGTCGGCCAATACATCGAGCAGGCCGGCGGTTTTCAGCAGCAGGCCGCGCAGGTCGGGAAACAGCGGCGAGTCGATATTGGCCTGGTAGTAGCTCATGCGACCCTGCCGGTGAGTTTTCAATATCCCGGCTTCGGCAAGATCGCGCAGCTCGCGTTGCAGGCTTGAGGATGGAACGCCCATGCGGCGCGCCAGCTCCGAGACGTACCAGGCTTTTTCCGGCTGCAGAAGCGTGGCCGCCAGGATTCCCTGGCGGGTCTTCGGGAGCAAAGCATCGAGGGGCGGCATATTTCGCATCTTGCGTAAATATTAACTCAATTTGCGTAAATTGAACTCGGAAGTTGCTCGGAAGTCGATGGCTTCCGAGTCTAGACCAATCAGCACACACACGCCGCCCGCCAGGAACCCGGTCAGCGAAAGCCACATGAACAGCTCACTTAATCCGCAAACCCGTGCGGATTTGAGCTGAAACCAGAACAGCTTTTCGGGCATCGGTTGTCTGCTCTCTCGCCATGCGGATTCGTATGCTAATGAGCAGTGCCGTCGGTACCGGTTGTGAACGATGGCGAATATCAAGCCTAGAAACATCCCGGGCAGGCCCCACAGGGTATGGAGAGCGAGTGTCGGATACTTCTCGATCAGGTTTGGCATCAACGCGACCGCACCGCCACCATTGGCAAGGATCAGGCCTTTGACGACTTCAGAAACATTAACTTTTAGCGGTGCTGCAACTCGCCGTGGGACGGGGTCACCGGCTCGCGGTGGGTCGACACGCCATCGCGGCTTGCACAATGCAGGCCGCGATGGAGACGCCCCGAAGGATGTCCCTATCTTTGAAACGCAGTCATTGCGACGGGCGTACGTCCCGGTCTCACTGATGGCACGTGTGCGCCAGCTCAACACTGTTGAAACGCGGACCAAGAACGTTGGGGCTGTCCATCGCTCAAGTTGCCGTACAGTTTCCATACCGTCCGCGCCGAGCATCGGCGAGCATTCCTAACTTATTGATTATATGGCGCGCCCGACAAGATTCGAACTTGTGACCCCTGCCTTCGGAGGGCAGTACTCTATCCAGCTGAGCTACGGGCGCGTGGCGGTGGATTCTAACATGGCGGCGTGGAGCAGACGGGCGGGTGCTTGCGGGACCAATTACACAATCGCCCGCTGTGCGGGCTCCTACAGGGGCAATGTGGGGGCAATGTGGGGGCAATGTAGAAGCGGCAACGACACCCGCATTAAATCGGTTCGACCCCGTAATTAGCGCTCGAAGCGGATTTCGCCGCCGACGATGGTCATGTCGACCTCCGTGTCGGGAATGGCGTCCTCGGCTACGGTAAGCAGATCCTGCGACAGCACCACGATGTCGGCGAGCTTGCCCGGTGTCAGCGTGCCTTTGATGTCCTCCTCGAACGCCGCGATGGCATTATTCAGCGTATAGCTCGTGAGCGCTTCCTCGCGCGTCATGACATGCTCGGGGAAGAAGCGTTCGCCCGCGACCGTCATCCGTGAGACGGAGGCATAGTACGAGGCGATCGCGTTGATTGGCTCAACCGGCACGTCCGTGCCATTGCCGATAATAGCGCCGGTCTCGATCAGGTCGCGCCACGGGTAGGACGTGATCCTCGCACGCTCCTCTCCCAGTCGTGTCGGTATCCACGGCCCGTCGGACGTGCAATGAATGCCCTGCATGGCCGCGATCACGCCGAGTTGCCCGAAACGCGGCACATCGGCCGGGTCGATGTGCTGCGCGTGCTCGATGCGCCAGCGCAGAGGCTTGCCGTCCGTCGCGGTGCGATCCCACACGCGTTCGTAAATATCCAGCACTTCGCGATTCGCACGATCGCCGATGGCATGTGTGTTCACCTGGAAGCCGTGTTTCACGGCGATCTCCGCCGTACGCTCGATATCCTCGACTTCCTCCAGCACGAGGCCCGGGTTGTCGCCCGGCAAATCGTCGTAAGGTTCCAGCAACCACGCGCCGTGCGCACCAAGCGCGCCGTCGATCTGTCGCTTGATCGAACGTACCGTCAGGAAATCGTTGCCGTCCGCCACCATTTTATAATGCGGCAGCAACTCATCCATTTCCTCGTTCGTCTGTCGCCGCACCATCACGTACAGGCGAATCGGCAGCGCGCCTTCCTCCTCCAGCTTCTTGAAAAAGTCGATGTCTTCGAACGACGCGCCCGCATCGTGAAACGAGGTGACACCGTGGCGCAACGCTTCGTCGCCGGCCAGTTGCACGCGCTGGCGGGCCATCAGGTCCTGTTCCTCGAGCGTCATGCGATCGTTGTACTGGTCGACAGCATCGTTCAGCAGTCGCTGTGCTGTCTCGCGCAGCAAGCCTGTTGCCTTGCCGTCCGGGGTGCGCACAATCGTGCCGCCCGGTGGATCGGCGGTGTCGTTGACGACATCGCCCGCGGCGAGCGCGGCGTCGTTGGCGAATGCCGCATGTCCGCTGGCATGCCCCAGCACCACCGGATTGTCGGGCGATACCTCGTTCAGCGAATCGTTCAGTGGCACACCGTCGACCGCATCGTCCGGCACCGAGTCCCATTTGTCCTGGTGCCAGCCGCGACCGAATATCCACTCACCCGGCTGCGCCTTGTCGACCGCGGTCGCGACCATGCTGACGACCTCATTCCAGTTCCTGACAGTCGACAGATCGAGAATCTGTTTGGCGCGGCCCAGTCCCATGTAGTGCCCGTGGCCCTCGATGAAGCCGGGCATGACAAACCGGCCGTTGAGCTCGACGACCCTGGTATCCGGACCTATGAAAGCGGCGATATCCTCGTTGCTGCCAACTGCGGTGATTTCGTAGCCGTTCACGGCGATCGCCTGTTGTACGCCGAGCGCCGGATCGACAGTGGCTATGGTGCCGCCACGCAACACCAGATCGGCGGCATTGGCCTGCATGGCTGCGTTCGTCTCCGCCGTATCTTCTGCATCGCGGCTGCAGCCAGCGAGCACGGAGCACGCCGCAACAATCGTCACAAATGAAATGACACTCTTGTACATTGCCAAACCCCCCGGTCAGCGAAGCGGTCACTTTCTCACCGTGCAGCACGCATTGCAATGCGCTCACCGGCGCGCTTGCCGGCAGCAACCGGGCGATGACCCGCGGCATCCATGCGGCGGGTCGCGGCGCTCAATAAGGTCCTCGCATTCTTGTTATATAATCGCGACACTTCCGACCCCCGGGCTGCGGCGTCGGGAGTACGGACTTGCCAACCCGGACCTTCGGAGCCAGATCTTGAAGCGTGACCAGAAATTCTTCGACATGTATTCGCTGGTGATCGGCGTATTGGCCATTTTTTCAGTGGGCATATTTGTACTCGCGATGAAGATGTCGGATCTCACCCAGGGAATCTATACGACCAGCGCCGATGAGTTTCAGGACGAAATCCGCAATCGCATGCAGCCGTTTGGCGAGGTCTACCTTCCCGGCGATGAGCTGGTAGCGGAATCGGCGGGGACATCGCCGTCCGGTGTGCCCGAGCCGGTTGCTACGACGTTGACGGGACCGCAGGTATACAACGAAGCATGTATTGCCTGTCATGGCGGTGGCATTGGCGGCGCACCCACGCTGGCGGATACCGCCAACTGGGAAGCGCGTATCGCGCAGGGTCTCGAGACCTTGCAGCGGCATGCGATCGAAGGCTACACCGGCTCTGCCGGTTACATGCCGCCGAAGGGCGGTCGCCTGGATTTGTCCGACGGGGAGATCAACGCGTCGGTCGAGTACATGGTGAACGAGGCGCAGAACTGACTGGCTGATCGCCCGTGATACGGGCTCCTACAGGGGGCGTCGATTTGTTGCCGAACATCGCCCGTGGTACGGGCTCCTGCAGGGGGCGTCGATTCGTTGCCGAACGTCGCCCGTGATACGGGCTCCTGCAGGGGGCGTCGATTCGTTGCCGAACGTCGCCCGTGGTACGGGCTCCTGCAGGGGGCGTCGATTTGTTGCC
>JBBDJJ010000011.1:10586-41451 GCA_040879925.1 Woeseia sp.
GTTGCCGAACGTCGCCCGTGGTACGGGCTCCTGCAGGGGGCGTCGATTTGTTGCCGAACATCGCCCGTGGTACGGGCTCCTGCAGTGTGAAATAGAGCCCCTGTAGGAGCCCGTACCACGGGCGATCAACCTCGGTCGAACTGCCGCAGTGCCAACGCTTCGCCCAGGTGTTCCAGCGCGATCGCTTTCTCGCCCGCGAGATCGGCAATCGTGCGCGCCACTCGTCGCACTCTTTGGTGCGCGCGAGCCGATAGTGCAAACCGGTTCATTGCTTTCTCCAGCAACTCCCAGCCAGCTCCCGTGAGCGCACAGGTGGATTCCAGCAGCGCACCGTCGAGATGCGCATTGCACAAGCCGGCGCGCTCATATTGCAGCCGTCGCGCGGCTGTTACACGTTGCAGCACTGTCGCGCTCGTTTCCGCGGCAGGAAGCCCTGGCCGCAATGCCTCGGGCGCCAAAGGCTGCACACATACCTGAATGTCAATGCGATCCAACAACGGACCGGAAATCTTTGCACGATAATTACGAACGCGCTCCGCCGAGCAATTGCAATCGCCGCGCGGATCGCCGAGATATCCGCAAGGACAGGGATTCATCGCCGCAATAAGCTGGAAGCGCGCCGGGAAATCGGCCTGGCCCGCAGCGCGTGAGATGGTGATCGAGCCTGTCTCCAGTGGTTCGCGCAACACTTCCAGCACATGCCGGCTGAACTCTGGCAGCTCATCGAGAAACAGCACACCGTTGTGCGCCCGCGAAACTTCGCCGGGTCGCGGATCCGTGCCGCCGCCCACCAGCGCGCCGGCCGACGCGGTGTGATGCGGCGCGCGGAACGGGCGCTGACGCCAGCGAGTTACATCGAGCGGTCGTCCCAGCACGGAATCGACGGCCGCTGTTTGCAGCGCTTCCGCCTCGGTGAGCGGCGGCAATATGCCCGGCAGGCGACGCGCCAGCATGCTCTTGCCGGTGCCCGGCGGACCGGACAACAACATGTTGTGACTGCCTGCGGCGGCGATCTCGAGGGCACGGCGAGCGAGTGTCTGGCCGCGAACCTCGGCGAGATCCGGCGCCATCGTTGTAGCGGCTGCCGTCGCAGCGGCTGACGGCACCAGACGTGCGTCGGGCTCGAGCGGCGCAAACCCTGTGAGATGTCCCAGCACTTCGAGCAACATGCCTGCCCCGTAAACGGTGGTTTCGGACAGCGCTGCTTCGATCCTGTTAGCCAGTGGCACGACAATGCAACGGCCGGCCCCGGCCGCTTTCAGCGCCGCCGGCAATATGCCCGGCACGGGCCGGATATCACCGTTCATGCCGAGTTCGCCGTAAAACTCGAACGATGCCAGCGCCCCGGCTTTAATCTTCCGTCCGGCGGCAAGTATGCCGAGTGCAATAGCGAGATCGAAGCGTCCGCCGGTTTTGCGCAAGTCGGCCGGACCGAGGCTGACAGCAATGCGTCGTTGCGGAAACTTGAAACCACAACTGATGATCGCCCCGCGCACCCGGTCCTTGCTTTCACGCACGGCCGTTTCGGCCATGCCGACAATCGAGAAACTCGGCAAGCCGCCCGACAGCAGGACTTCAATAGTAACTGCCGGAGCCTCGATGCCGATCTTGGCGCGACTGTGCAGCAAGGCAAACCCGGTCAGCGGAAAATCGGCGTCCGGTGGCGGCCGCGTACCGAAGTCCGGTCGTATAACGTTGTCGTCCATCAGCCCTCCGTGGCTGCGAGGCGATGTTCGTCAGCCGGGCGCCTCTCCACCGCTCGTCTTATTCCCTGACGCCGCCTTCGTGCGCGAACTCTTTTTCGCAGGCGGCTTTGCTTCCATGGCTTGCAGCCGTCCTTCCAGTGCTTCGAGTTTTTCGCGTGTGCGTGCCAGCACCATCTGTTGCACTTCAAACTCTTCGCGCGTTACGAGGTCCAGCTTGCCGAGACTCGAGCGCAACACCGAACGAAAATTCTGTTCGAGCTCATCGCGCATCGAACGCAGGCCCGCAGGTACTGATTCCGCCAGCTTTCTTGCAATCTGATCGATGGACGGTTTGTCGGGTGGCTTGTTCATGTGACTCCACTTTCGCTCATGGCTACCTGATACACCGATTCGTACGCGATGACCAGCCGAGAATTTGCCGGTATTGCGGACGATTTCGCGGCCGCTCCCACGGTTTGAGCCGCTGTAGCGTGACCGGCATGTTGCACCGCTATCGCGCCTGCCTGCAAGCGCCTGCACCGCTGCGGTGCGACGATCGCCGCGTTGATTTTCCAGGCGCCTGATTTCAAAACGATTGTCGAATCTGGCATGGATTCTGCAATTAGCACGTCGTTCGTCAAGGGGGTTGTATCCACGTTGCACTTGCAGCGTGGCAGCCAACATTGAAGGAGAACGACGTGCGTGCAACAACCTCCCTGTCATTATTGATGACGCTCGGCTTATCGGCAGCACCGGCGTACGCCGACTGGTCGGCCAACGTCGGCTTTGCCAGCGACTACTTTTATCGCGGCATTTTGCAGGCGCCCTCTTCGGCATCCGGCGGAATCGATTTCGAAAAGGGTGGTTTCTATGCCGGCACCTGGGCCGCCGACGTCAAGGACGGTCTCGAAGTAGACGGCTACTTCGGTTACGGCGGTGAAGTGAGCGGCATCAGTTACGGCATCGGCTTTACCGGCTACTACTACACCGGCGACTTCGACGATACCTACCAGGAAATCAACCTGAGCACCGGCTACGGCCTGTTGACCGTCGACGTGGCGATCGGTGAGTACGACAACTTCGGCTTCGGTACCCAGGACTACACCTACTACGCGCTGACGCTCGAGAAGAACGGCCTGTACGGCAAGTTCGCGGGCTTCAGCCAGGACTTCGAAGGTGAGTACCTCGAGCTCGGTTACGGCTTCTCCGTCGCGGAGATCGATCTCGGTTTCGTGGCCATTTTTGCCAACGAGGACCTGGTCGGCAGCTCGGAGGAGTCACTGGTTTTCACGATCGGCAAATCATTCGACCTTTAAACAGGCATCGGTCGGCGCGCAGGATCAGCTTACCGGTATTCGCACAATTTCCAGGGAAGTAAACGCAGGGGACCATCGATGAAAATGATCATGGCGATCATCAAGCCTTTCAAACTCGACGACGTGCGGCAGGCAATTGCCGATATCGGCGTGCAGGGAATTACGGTAAGCGAAGTCAAGGGCTTCGGTCGACAGCGAGGCCACACCGAACTCTATCGAGGTGCGGAGTACGTGGTCGACTTTCTGCCGAAGGCCAAGATCGAGATTGCTGTGTCGGACGACATAGCGGAACAGGTTATCGAGGCTATCACCAACACCGCACGAACCGGATCGATCGGCGACGGCAAGATCTTCGTCACCAATATTGAACAGGCGATTCGAATCCGTACCGGCGAAACGGGTTCGGATGCGGTTTAACCGCTAAATCATAAAATAAGGAGCTTCCGGTGGAAGAAGTAACGCAACTTGCGGGGCAGGTGACAGAACTCAGCTATGCCCTCGACACATTTTATTTCCTGGTCATGGGCGCGCTGGTCATGTGGATGGCAGCCGGCTTCACAATGCTCGAGGCCGGACTCGTTCGCGCCAAGAATACGGCGGAGATCCTGACCAAGAACGTCGGTCTCTATTCGATAGCGTGTGTCATGTACATGCTGACCGGCTACTCGATCATGTATCCCGGCGCCTTTGAGGGCGGATACTTCCAAAGCCTCAGCACGCTCGGCAGCGGCTTGCTGGGCAGCGGTGACAACGCGGCGGCGGACGTCATTGCCAGCGGCGGCGACACCTACTATTCGAACCTGTCCGATTTCTTCTTCCAGGTGGTTTTCGTAGCGACGGCCATGTCGATCGTTTCGGGTGCCGTCGCCGAGCGCATGAAGCTGTGGTCATTCCTGCTGTTTGCCGTTGTGCTCACCGGCTTCATTTACCCGGTGCAGGGCTTCTGGAAATGGGGCGGCGGTTTCCTGGACGCGGCCGGCTTCCAGGATTTTGCAGGCTCCGGTGTCGTGCACATGTGTGGCGCGGCAGCGGCATTGGCCGGCGTGTTGTTGCTCGGGCCGCGCAAGGGCAAGTATGGCCCCAAGGGCCAGATCAATGCCATTCCAGGCTGTAACCTGCCGCTCGCGACGCTCGGCACACTGATTCTCTGGCTCGGCTGGTTCGGTTTCAACGGCGGTTCCGAACTCAAGCTGTCCAACGTGGAGGAAGCGAACGCGGTCGCGCTCGTGTTCGTCAACACCAATATGGCGGCTGCCGGCGGACTCATTCTTGCACTCGTACTGGCGCGCTTGTGGTTCGGCAAGGCAGATTTGACCATGGCGTTGAACGGCGCACTCGCCGGACTCGTCGCCATTACCGCCGAGCCGTTGGCACCGACACCACTCGGAGCCACCCTGATCGGCGGCTTCGGCGGGCTGCTGGTCGTTGCGTCAATCGTTGCGCTGGACAAGCTCAGGATCGACGACCCTGTCGGTGCAATTTCCGTGCACGGAGTCGTGGGCATGTGGGGGCTTCTCGCAGTCCCGATCTATAACGCGGATGCCACGCTCGGCGCACAGCTTCTCGGTCTCGGTACCATTCTGACCTGGGTATTCGTCATGAGCTTCATCGTCTGGTTCCTCATTCGCCTCACGCTGGGAATCCGCGTCGACGAGCAACAGGAATACGAGGGTGTCGACCTTAGCGAATGCGGACTCGAGGCCTATCCGGAGTTCACGGCAACGGAGTAGCGGCGCCAGACGAAGCGACCACTGGAATCCCGCCTCGACGCCAACCCCCCAGAAATCGTCGAGGCAGGTACTGCGGGCCCTGAGTTCTGTAGGGCCCGCTTTTTTTGGTCCGGCACCGCGAAATGACCCTGTGATGACGGTCACAGCATTGCTAGCATTGGCGTGTTGCAATACATCTTGCCTCAAATGCCCGGCTCGCCAGCGCCTTGCGCGGCCGATTTCAGCCCCGGCAAGGCAGCATGGATCGCCAAAAGCAGTATCGCCAGAAGCAGTATCGCCAGAAGCAGTCAAGGGTAGTCATGAAATACCTGCATTTTTCAGCCTCCGTTCGTTCACTATGCGTCGCACTGCTTTCCGGGCTGGTTCTGTCCGCCGGCAGTGTTGCTGCAAGCGATATTTACCGTTGGACAGATGCCAACGGCAATGTGCACTACGGCGACCGGCCGTCCGGCGCCGAGACCGAACAGCGTTTGCAAATCTCCTCCCGGCCGACCGACCCGTCGCGCATTCAGCGCATTGTCGAAGCGCGCAGCGACGCGCTAGCCGCGGGTGACGCAGCGGCAGCCGAACGGGCAGCCGGCGAGCCGTCTCCGGAGGAGTTGCGGGCGCGGGCGGACGAGCGTGCGGCGAAGTGCGAGATGTACAAGGAACGGCTGCAGCGATTCGTGACGTCGCGACGACTTTATCGCGAAGATGAGAACGGCGAGCGCGTTTATCTCGACGATCAGCAGACGTTGGACGCTCGTGCGCGCGTGCAGGAGCAGGTCGAGGAACACTGCTCGAACTGATTCCATCGTTGAAGCACGCCTTGCGCGCGAACGGGAAAAGCTTTAACGCTTGCGCGTTCGCCCGTGATACGGGCTCCTACACGGCCTCTTTTCGTTGCAACGTGCTTTGCGCGTGAACGGGAAAAGCTTTAACGCTTGCGCGTTCGCCCGTGATACGGGCTCCTACACAGCTCTTTTCGGAGAGCGCGCCTCGCGCGCGAACGGGCGCGTTACAATGGTGGCCGGACTGCTGATCAGGACAGACCTTGGCCGCTGACGACAAGGATTCACCGGCATATCTCCCGGATTTCTGTGCCGCCGGCACTTTGCTGGTCATGGTGCTGGCTGCTGAACTCGTCGCCATCGCGCTGACACTCGCCGCCAGTCCGCCACCGGGCACATTCCTGGTCGAACTGGCCGAAACGTCACTCTATATATTATGGGTAGCGCTCCTGAGCGCAGCACTCCTGTGCCGGGTCCGTCGTCGGATCGAACGTCTCGGTAAGACCCAGGCCTTCGTCATTACCTTCATCATGCTCGAAGTGCTTTGCCTCCTGGTTGCGGAGACCGCATGGCAACTGACGCATGAGTTTGCTGCGACATCCGTCATCAACGATACGCATGCCGGCTTCCTGTTCCGCACTTTCGCTATCAGCTCGATCGTGATTGCGCTCGCCATGCGCTATTTGTATGTCTCGAGCGAATGGCGTCGTTCGATCGTGCTGGAAGCGCAGTCGCGCGTCACGGCGTTGCAGGCCCTGATGCGCCCGCACTTCCTGTTCAACAGCCTGAATACCATCGCGGCACTGGCGCGCAGCGATCCGCGGCTTGCGGAAGAAGCCGTGGAAGATCTTGCCGACCTTATGCGCGCCAACCTCGGCGGCCCGAAGGATCGCGCGACGCTCCGCGAAGAGCTTGAGATCGCGACGACCTATCAGCGTATCGAGAAATTGCGACTCGGTGAGCGCCTCGACGTACGCTGGGACATGGAGGGGCTGCCAATGCAGGCGCTGATGCCGAGCCTCACAATCCAGCCGCTGGTCGAGAACGCGATCTATCACGGCATCGAGCAGATTCCCGAAGGCGGCGTCGTCAGCGTGACGGGACACCGGCGGGATGGAAGTATCGAGATCGACATACGTAATCCTGTCGTCGACAATCACGGCGCGCATCGGCGGGATGGCAACCAGATGGCCTTGTCGAACATACAGCAGCGTTTTGCGCTGGCCTACGGATCGCGCGCGTCGGTTGTTGCTGAAAGGGTCGGCGACGAGTTCCGCGTGCGACTCGAATTTCCTTATGACGAGAAGACCTCTTGAATGTGCTGATTGTCGATGACGAACCTCCGGCGAGGGCGCGCCTGCGACAACTTCTCGAGGATGGCGCGATGCACCAGGTCGTCGGTGAAGCAGGTAACGGTCGCGAGGCTCTCGAGATGGCGGGTAAATTCGAGCCGGATGTCGTTCTGCTCGATATCAGCATGCCGGGCCTGAACGGCGTAGAAACGGCGCACCATCTCAATGCACTCGATAAGCCGCCTTGCATCATTTTCACAACGGCGTACGACCAGTATGCCGTCGAGGCATTCGATGCCCGTGCGGTCGGGTACGTCCTGAAGCCCGTACGCCGGGAACGCCTCGAACGCGCACTGCAACAGGCCGAGCGACTGAATCGCACCGTGCTCACGGATATCGGCAAGAGCCCGGGCATCGATGGCGGCCGGCAACATGTTTGTGCGCGCGTACGCGGCGAATTGCGCTTGATCGCGGTCGCGGACATCGATTATTGCCATGCGGACCAGAAGTACGTTCGTGTGCATCATCGACAGGGCGAGGACCTGATCGACGATTCGCTCAAAATGCTGGAAGATGAGTTTCCAGAGGTCTTCGTCCGCATTCATCGTGCCGCGCTTGTCGCTGTGGCGAAGATTGATTCACTCAGGAAAACGGAAGATGGGCGGGTCGAAGTCACTTTGCGTAGCAACCATCAGGCACCTGCGGGAGGTCCGGTGGACTCGCTGATCGTCAGTCGCCGCCATCTCGCGGAAGTCAAAAAACGCATCCGGGGTGACTGAATATGCATGTGCGTATTGCCACCCGGAAAAGTGCGCTGGCGCTCTGGCAGGCGGAGTTTGTCGCTCTGCAACTGCGGCAGCAGGACGATATCGACGGGGTCTCGCTCGTTCCCCTGTCGACGCGCGGCGACGAAGTACTCGACCGCAGCCTGCAGAAGATTGGCGGCAAGGGCCTCTTCATCAAGGAGCTCGAACTGGCCATGCAGGCAGGCGACGCCGATATCGCCGTCCATTCCATGAAGGACGTGCCGGCTGAAATGCCCGCGGGCTTTTGTATCGCCGCAGTGCTTGAGCGCGCGAGTCCGTTCGATGCGCTCGTCACGAATCAAGCCGCATCGCTCGGCGCTTTGCCACAGGGCGCAACCGTCGGCAGTTCGAGCCTGAGACGTCAGGCGCAATTGCTGGCACTGCGTCCCGATCTCGTCATCAAACCGTTACGCGGTAACGTCAACACCCGCCTCGAGAAACTCCGGCAGGGACATTACGATGCAATCATTCTCGCCTGTGCCGGTCTCGAACGTTTGGGTCTTGCCGAACACATCCGCGAGCGCATCGCCATCGCGACGATGCTGCCCGCCGCCGCGCAGGGCGTGATCGGCATCGAATGCCTGTCTGCTCGACGCGAGTTGCGACAACTGCTCGCTCGCATCGAACATCCGGAGACTCAACATACGACGCGCGCGGAACGCGCAGTCGCCCGCCATTTGCAGGCAAGCTGTCATTCGCCCGTCGCGAGTTACGCGGTGATACAGGGCGGCAAGCTCAGACTGCGTGCGCTGGTAGCTTCCGCCGATGGGCGCAAGGTACTGAGTAACGAGCAGTCGGGCGACCTCGACGAGGCGGACCAACTCGGCACGCGGGTAGCACAGCGGCTGCTCGATATTGGCGCGGCCGAGTTGCTTGCCGAACCCGGCAGCGCATGACAGAGCGGCCACTCCGCGGTGTCGCGGTGCTCGTAACCCGGCCCGCGACGCAGGCGGCGGAACTCGTGCAGGCCATCGAGGCCGCAGGCGGTTCAGCGATACTGTTCCCGGTAATTCGCATCGAAGTGCGTCCGGCAGAAGCCATCCGCGACGAAATGCAGCGGCTGCCGAACCCTGACATTGTCATCTTCATCAGTCGCAACGCGGTCCAGCATGGGCTCGCTTACCATGCGCCCGGAGCCGCGCGTATTGCGGCGATCGGACCCTCGACGAGAAACGCTATCGAACAGGCCGGCTACGCAGTGGACATCGCAGCGGTCGACGGTTTCGACAGCGAACAGCTGCTGGCAACGGCAGAGTTACAAGAGGTAGCCGGCAAGTCTGTCCGCATCGTGCGCGGCAGTGCCGGTCGCGATCTGCTGGCCACTGAACTCGCGTTACGCGGCGCGCGCGTCGATTACCTGTCGGTCTACGAACGGTTAGCCGTTACACATTCGGCTGCCGAGATGTTGCATTTGCGGGATTTGTGGCAGGCAGGCGGCATTCACAGGGTGACGATAATGAGCGTCGAGTCCTTCAACAACCTGTGGTCTATACTGCCGGTCGAGGGACGCCAGTTGTTACAATGCACGCCTCTGGTGACGCCCAGCCGACGTGTGATACAAGCCGTGAACGACAAGATCCCTGGCTCCCCGGCAACTCTTGCAGCGGGACCGCAAGCCGCCGATATGTTGCGCGCATTGATCGCTGCAACCGCACCGGGAACCCGACATGAAGCGTAAACAGGATGACCCACAGACTGCCGGCGATGAGCGGGAAACTCCATCAATGGCCGCGAATCCGGCCGAATCGCCGATACAGGAAACTACGACCGGTTCGTCCGGGCCGATAGCCGCAGAAGCCAGCCGGGAAACCGGCACGAGTTCCTCTGAAGCATCGGGGGAAGCATTGGGGGAGGCGGCGGGGGACCCGGCGACGAGTCCGCGCACGCGCAGTTATGCAGCCAGCATCGTTGCAGCGTTGGCTCTCATCCTCGCGCTCGCGGCGGCGCTCGGGGTGGCGTGGCTCACGTGGCAGGGGCTGAGCCAGGGCACTGAGCAGGCCGCTACAAACACCACACTGACATCGCTGGCCGGCAACCTCGACGAAGCAAGGCAATCGCTCGACGACCTGCAACAGGAGGTCGCCGACCTCGACGAAAGCGATAGGGACGTCGATCGCGAGCTTGCATCTTTGACAGAGCAGGTTGATGGCCTGAATGAAGACCTCGAGAGCCTTCCGGCCCGGGTTGCCGACCTCGAAACCACGATGGCATCGTTGCAAGGCATCTCCACCGGCGCGCGCGAGAACTGGTGGCTCGCCGAGGCGGAATACTACATGCAGATTGCGAACGCTCAGTTGCAGCTTGCCGGCAATCCCCTGCTTGCCGCCGAAGCACTCAGGTTTTCAGACGAACGCGTGCGCCAGTTGGGCAATCCCGCACTCACTGGTGTGCGCCGCGCACTTTCGGCCGAGCTGCAAGCGCTGGATGCCATGGTGAAACCGGACGTCGAGGGCATCACGATGCGCCTCGCAAGTCTCACCGATGCCATCTCAAGCCTGCCGATCGAGGAGAACGTTGCGCAAGACGCAACCGGCATGCCGGCTATCGACCCGGATGCCGGTCCGCTCGATCGTACCTGGGCATCGCTCAAGGCCGCCTTCGGCGATGTCGTGTCAGTACGCCGCAGCGACGAGGCAGTGCAACCGCTCCTGTCGCCTGACGCACGGTATTTTCTGCGTGCCAACCTGGCATTGCAGATGCAGGCGGCGCGACTTGCGCTATTGCGCGGCGAACAATCGGTTTTTGCACAGAGCCTTATCGACGCAGAAGACTGGCTCAGGGAATATTACGATCGTGACAGCGCTGCCGTGCAAAGCGCGCTTGCAACCATCGCGGACATTCGCGATCGGTACACAACCACAGACCTGCCCGATATCTCCGAATCATTACGCCTCCTGCGCCAGTATCGCGCGCGGGCCGGTGCCGGAGAAGCCGTGAACAGTGCGGTCGACAACACGGTCGAAAACGCCGATGGGCCGGACGACAACAGCCAATGAAATTCGGCATTGTTGTCGTACTGGCACTGATAGCGGCGGCGATCGTCGCGCAATTCCTGTTGCAGGACCCCGGCTATGTGGTTATCAATTTTCGCAATTACGTAATCGAAATGTCGGTGCCGGTACTGCTTGCCGGAATCGTGCTGATACTTTTCCTGGCGTGGCTCAGCGTCAAGGTCTTTCGTGCGCCGCGACGTCTGGGTGAAGCTGCCAGCCGATATCGCAGCGGGCGAGCCGGCGCTCGCCTGACACGTGGCATGATCGACATCGCGGAAGGGAATTTTGCGAAGGGTGAGAAGCTGCTAGCACGTACCGCTGCCAGCAGCGATGCCCCGCTGCTTAACTATCTGCAGGCTGCACGCGCCGCTCACCTGCAGGGCAACACCGATCGCCGGGACGACTGGCTGCGACAGGCCTACGAAAAAACGCCCGAAGCAGCCAGTGCCGTGTTGCTGACACAGGCTGAGCTACAACTCGATCAACGTCAGTTCGAACAGGCCCTCGCCACACTGCGAAGTCTGCAGGAAAAAGCCCCGAATCATAGTCATGCGCTCAACCTGCTCGGCAGGCTTTATTACCGACTCGAAGACTGGGAGCAGCTTGGCGCGCTGTTGCCACGCCTGCGCAAGCACGGCCGCGTCGACAGCGTGTTGCTCGACAGGTGGTCGATACGTGTGCACCGTGAGTCGCTTGACAAGGCGGTGGACGCAGCAGCGCTCGCGGCGGCCTGGGCTACTGTGCCAAAGAATCTGCGGCGCGATCCCGAATTGCTCGACGCCTGGTACCGGGGTTTGATCCGCACCGGGCAGCACCAGAAGGCCGAGAAAGACCTGGCCGCCGAATTGAAGCGTCACTGGCAACCACCGCTGGTACGACTGTTCGGCATGATCGAGAGCGACCAGCCTGCGAAACAATTGAGTCGTGCCGAAAGCTGGCTGAAAACCAATCCCGACGATGTCGAGTTGCTGCTGACCACCGCACGCTTGTGCCTGAAGAACGAGCTGTGGGGCAAGGCCCGCAGCTATCTCGAGACGGTCATCGCCTTGCGGCCGACGCCCGAGGCGTACCAGGAATATGGCCGTCTGCTCGCCCGGCTGGGTGAGGACGAGGCCGCCGCCGACGCGTATCGGGCCGGGCTCAGCCTGGTCACGCCGCCGTTATTACCGGCACTCACCGATATGCGGTCGCGAACCGGCCGCTAGATGGTCTGCGGGTCGCTGGTACAAATGCCAATTGAGCGCGTGATTATCGGCAGCGGTTACACGGGCAGCCGCGTGCTCTCAGCGCTGGGTGCCGGTCGTGCTATCGGCTTCCGGCGCTCCGCCGACACGGCAACCGACCCTGCCGTCGTCGCCGGTCACGACCTGGATGGGGATCTGCATGGGGTCGGACCCCAGAAACTTGGGGAGAAACTTGGGGTCGGACCACAGAAACTCGATCTGGATGAGGTCCGACCCCGGAAACTATCGCTGCCGGACAGATACTCGCTCCTTTATACGGTGCCACCGGGCGCCGCTGCTGCGGACGACGCGCGCCTCGAGCGTTTGATGGGCATGCTGCAACCGTTACCCGAACGTTTTGTTTATCTCAGTACCAGCGGCGTGTACGGCGATTGCGGTGGTCGACTCGTCAACGAATCGACACCGCCGAATCCGCAGACCTCACGCGCGAAGCGTCGGCTGTCCGCCGAACAGCACTTGCAGGCGTGGACGAGCAGCCAGGGCGTATCACTTGTTGTGCTGCGCGTGCCGGGCATCTACGGACCGGATCGTCTCGGTCTCGAGGGTATTCGCGAGGCAAGACCGGTCCTCATCGACCGCGACGCAAATCCCGGCAATCGCATTCATGTCGACGACCTCGCGAGCTGTTGCGTGGCGGCGTTGTCGGTCGAGCGGCCCGCAGGTCTATACAACGTGGGCGACGGGGATCATCGCAGCAGCAGCTGGTTTACCCGGACCGTTGCCCGGTTGGCGGGCCTTCCCCCGCCGCCGGAGGTGTCGCGCACGGAAGCGGAGCAGTCGTTCTCGGCGATGCGCCTGTCCTTTCTTGGCGAATCGCGAGTCCTGGACAACCGGAAAATGCTCGCGTCCCTCGGCGTCGAGCCGCGTTACGCGAATGCCGAAGACGGCATCAGAGCCAGTCTCGCGGCCGACAGGATGCTGATGCGTGAGACCTTGCCCGGGCATCGCCCGTGATACGGGCTCCTACAGCGCATCGACCACTCCTGTAGGAGCCCGTATCACGGGCGAATTTAGCCAGCTCGGAAGTCTTCCCGTTCGCGCGCAAGGCGCGCTCCAACAGTGCCCGGGAGGTCAGGGCTGGCTGCGAACGCTCGTCAACCACTTGGTCAGCGGTTCCCACTGCTCCCAATCGGGCCACGCGAGGTATTCGGGCAATTCGAAGATGCCAATGCCGCGACTGTAGGCGCGGACATAGTTCTGTGCTTCGCGCAGCGCCGTTATATAAGGCACACGCGCCGCTGTGAGGTACTCATCGAGTTCTTCGAAGATCAGTGTGTACTCCCGTACCCGATTGGCAACGACGCCGATCTTGGCTTCCTTGCGCTCGACCTTGCCCACCGCTTTGAGCTCCTTGATGAAGCGATCCGTTGCCTGCATGTCGATCGGCGACGGCAGCACCGGAACGACGATAGTTTCGGCATGTTTGACGAGTTCCGTGAGTTCCGGCCCGTGCGACCGTGCCGGCGCATCGATAATCAGGAAATCCGCTGTCCTTGGCGCCCGTTTCAGGCCCTCGTCGAATGCCGCCACAGCGGCAATGGACGGCCGGTTGGCAGGGCGGCGTTCGAGCCAGTCGAGGCTCGAGCGCTGCGGATCGTAGTCCGCGAGACCGACCGAATAGCCGGCATCTGCGAAGAAAGAAGCGATATTCGTCGCCAGCGTGCTCTTGCCGCAGCCGCCTTTGGCGTTCATGACCATGATATGCCGCATTGCTTATCCCCGGAAGTCGTTTCAGGATCGTTTAAGGATCGTTTAAGGATCGTTTATTAGAGGCCTGTGTGGTTATTTATGTAAACTACCGTCGCCGACTGTAAAAGTCCATTGCGCAGGGACGGACAGGAATTGTCCCGCGTGCGGTTGAAGTGTGTCACTGCGCAGTGCCACAAGCGATCGGCAGCCGACATGGTAAGCTCACACGAGTGTTTGCCATGTCGACACGGCCCGTCGATAGCCAGGGGAAAAGCGACCTATGAGCACGCAGCGAAAGCCGGAATTTGCCGAAGAAACTGTGTCCGATGCAGCCGTTCACGATTTTCTGAAGCGCAATCCGGATTTCTTCGAGCGGCATGCCTCGCTTCTCGGAACCTTGCGTTTGCCACATATCACCGGCGGCACTGTTTCCCTGGTGGAACGGCAGGTATCGATGCTGCGCCAGAAAGACCTGCGACGCGACCGCAAGTTCAAGGACCTGGTCGAGGTCGCTCGTGCCAACGATGCCCTGGCGGTCAAGATTCATCGACTCGCGCTGCGCCTGTTGGAAGCTCGCGACCTGCCACAGACCCTGCAGGCTATCGAAACGTCACTCCGCACAGCGTTCGGCGCCGACCAGTCGGTGCTGGTCCTGTTCGGCGATTCCGCCGGTTTTCAAGCCATTGAAATCGGGCGTTTCTTTCGCCCGATCGACCGCGAAGATCCGGCAATGCGTCCGTTCGCCACCTTTCTCGGCAGCAGTCAGCCGCGTTGCGGCCAGGTGCGGGATGCCCAGCGGAACTTCCTTTTCGGCAGCGACACGGATGAAGTTGGCTCCGCCGCGCTCGTACCGCTCGGCGAAAAGTGCGAGATCGGCTTTCTGGCCATCGGCAGCGTCAATGCCGATCGCTTCCATCCGGGCATGAGCTTCGATTTCCTGGCACGCCTGGGCGAGCTGGTGGCCGGCGCCCTGAAGCGCTTCCAGTGACTGGATGAGGAGACCCGGGCCGCTGCACGGTGCAAATTCTCAAACGACCTGACCTATGCTCGATACAGAGAACCACTGGATCGAACGTTTCGTTAGCCACCTGCGCTTCGAGCGCCAGCTGTCGCCATTAACCTGCCGGCACTACCAGCGGGAAATCGAAGCACTGCGCCGTTATTGCGACGAGCAATCCATCAGCCGATGGGCGGAGCTGGACAGCGAACACGTTCGCTCGTTCAGCGCCGCCTGCTACCGGCGCGGCCTCGGTGCACGCAGCATCCAGCGCCGCTTGTCGGCCGCGCGCACGTTCTTTCGTTACCTGCGACGCGAACAGCAACTCAAAGTGAATCCGGCCGAAGGCGTCAGCGCGCCGAAAGCCCGCAAGCGCCTGCCCGGCAACCTGGATGCCGACCGCATGGCGAAACTGCTCGACATACACGGCGACGGACCGCTCGTCGTGCGTGATCGAGCCATCCTGGAACTACTGTACTCCTCCGGATTGCGCCTCTCGGAGCTGACCGGTCTCGATACCGGGAGCGTCGACATCCGCGATGCGCTCGTGCGCGTCACAGGCAAGGGCAGCAAGGAGCGCATCGTGCCGGTCGGGCGCTTCGCACTCGAGGCGCTGTCTGCCTGGGCGCGCGAGCGAGCGCTGCTCGCAGCGCCGCAGGAAAGTGCCCTGTTTGTCAGTCGCCGCGGCGGCCGCCTGAGCGCCCGCTCGGTGCAGGCCCGTATCGACTACTGGGCAAAAAAACAGGGTATCGACACCAAGGTCCATCCGCATCTGTTCCGGCATTCCTTTGCCAGTCATTTACTGGAATCCAGCCATGATCTGCGCGGCGTTCAGGAACTCCTGGGGCACGCCAACATCAGTACTACGCAGGTCTACACACACCTTGACTTCCAGCATCTGGCCCAGATATACGACCAGACGCATCCGCGAGCGCGCAGGAAAAGTTAACGCCGGGCAAAACCCCACGCAGGGGTCACGCGGCGACGGGAGGGACCTTTCAGGAACGCCGTAAACCCTTCCCAGGGAGACTCTGCACAAGTCAGAAGGGGCGCGTACTGTAGGAGCCCGCATCGCGCGCGATCCGGCGCTGATCGCCCGCGATGCGGGCTCCTACAGTACGCACGATCGGGCTTGTGCAGAGCTTCCCTGGGGGCTTCGTGCGAGACATCCCTGTCTCGCACGATCCTGAAAGGTCCCTCCGGTCACCACGTGACCCGTCAATGTTTTCGCACAACGCTCGGCAGCGTTCGACTTCACAGGAAACCAGTGCATGGAACAATATCGAGGCACGACGATCGTTTCGGTTCGTCGTAACGACAAGGTCGCAATTGCCGGCGACGGCCAGGTCAGCATGGGCAACACCGTCATGAAGGGCAATGCACGCAAGGTGCGCACGTTGGCCAACGGGCGCGTCATTGCCGGGTTTGCTGGTGGCACGGCGGACGCATTCACACTGTTCGAATTGTTCGAAACCAAGCTGGAGCGTTACGGCAATCTCACCCGGGCGGCGATCGAACTGGCGAAGGACTGGCGCACGGACCGCCGGCTGCGGCGACTGGAGGCCTTGTTGTGTGTCGCAGATAGCGAGAGTTCGTTCATCGTTACCGGTAACGGCGACGTCATTGAACCGGAGCACGACCTCATGGCGATCGGCTCGGGCGGGCCGTTTGCACAGGCGGCGGCGTTGGCGCTCCTGCGCAATACCGACCTCGACGCCCGCAGCATTGCGGAGAAAGCACTCGCCGTTGCGGCCGAGATCTGTGTTTTCACCAATCAGAATATCACTGTCGAGGAGTTGACCTCGACTTCAGGATCGCGGAAGTAGCCCATGTCACAGATGACTCCACGGGAAATCGTCCAGGAGCTGGACAAGCATATTGTCGGACAGAACGACGCCAAGCGCGCCGTCGCCATTGCGCTGCGAAACCGCTGGCGGCGGGTGCAGGTCGATGAACCGTTGCGCGGGGAAATCACGCCCAAGAATATCCTGATGATCGGCCCCACCGGCGTCGGCAAGACCGAAATCTCGCGCCGGCTGGCGAAACTCGCGAAGGCGCCTTTCATCAAGGTGGAGGCAACCAAGTTCACCGAAGTCGGTTACGTCGGTCGCGAAGTCGACAGCATCATTCGCGATCTCATGGACGTTGCCGTAAAGATGACCCGCGAGGAAGCCATGGCACAGGTGCGGCATCGCGCCGAGGACTCGGCGGAGGAACGGGTGCTGGACGCACTCCTGCCGACCCACCCGCAAAGCCGCGAACCGGAAGGGCGCGAGTACGAAGACAATGAACCGCTGCGCAAAAGCGGCAGCGAGACCCGGCAGAAATTTCGCAAGCTTCTGCGCGAGAACAAGCTGGACGACAAGGAAATCGAGATCGACATCCAGTCGTTGCCGATCGGCGTGGAGATCATGGCGCCGCCCGGCATGGAGGAGATGACCAGCCAGTTGCAGGGCATGTTCCAGAACCTGTCCGGCAACCGGCGCAAGACCCGCAAGGTCAAGGTCAGTGAAGCGATGAAGCTGCTCACGGATGAGGAAGCCGCAAAAATGCTCGACGAAGAGGCCCTCAAACTTAAGGCGCTCGAAGCGGTGGAGCAACAGGGCATCGTCTTTCTGGACGAGCTGGACAAGGTGGCGCGTCGCTCGGAATCGATGGGCGCGGACGTCTCACGCGAAGGTGTGCAGCGGGACCTCCTGCCGATCGTCGAGGGGTCAACCGTGAATACCAAGTACGGCATGGTGCGAACGGATCACATCCTGTTCATCGCGTCGGGCGCGTTTCATGTCGCGAAACCCTCCGACCTGATCCCGGAACTGCAGGGCCGTTTCCCGATTCGTGTCGAACTGAAGTCGCTGGTGACGGAGGATTTCGTGCGTATCCTCACCGAGCCGGATGCCTCGCTGACGGCGCAATATACGGCGCTTCTTGCGACCGAAGAGGTGCGGCTGGAGTTCACGCCCGACGGTGTGCAGCGTCTGGCGGAAGTGGCCTATCACGTGAATGAAGCAACAGAGAATATCGGCGCGCGGCGCCTGCACACGGTGATGGAGCGACTGCTCGAAACCGTGTCCTTCGAGGCCTCCGACAAGGGCGGCAGCCAGGTAAAGATCGACGCCACCTACGTCGACCTGCACCTCGCCGAGTTGTCACAGAACGAAGACCTGAGCCGCTACATTCTGTAGGGCAAGCGTTAACAGGCCCTGGGAGTCTCCGTGGATCATACCCCGCTCGAAATTCGCCTGCGTAAAAGTGCGCGGCTGCTTTGTGTCGAGTTCGACGACGGCAGCCGCTTCGAGCTGCCGTTCGAGTACCTGCGAGTGCATTCTCCGTCCGCCGAGGTCAAGGGCCACGGACCCGGCCAGGAGGTATTGCAGACCGGCAAACAAGAGGTGCTGATCGCGCAGATCGACCCGGTCGGGCACTATGCCGTGCGGCTGGTATTCGACGATGGGCACGACAGCGGCCTGTTCACCTGGAAATACCTCTACGAGCTGGGCCGTGACCAGGAAGACAACTGGCAGGCATACCTCGACCGGCTGGCGGCGGCGGGCTATTCTCGCCAGGGATAACCTGCGCAAGCCCGATCGTGCGATTGTAGGAGCCCGTATCACGGGCGATCACCGCCTGATCGCCCGTGATACGGGCTCCTACAGTCGCACGGCCCGCAATTGCGAGAAACTGATTTGCCGATGGAAGATAAACCACCCACAACTCATTTCGGTTTCGAAACCGTAACGACCAGCGCCAAGGCGCGGCGCGTGAAAGGCGTGTTCGATTCGGTCGCGGATCGCTACGACATCATGAACGACCTGATGTCGGGCGGATTGCACCGCGCCTGGAAGCGCTACACCGTCGAACAGGCAGGCGTCCGCCCGGGACACGCGGTGCTCGATCTCGCCGGCGGCACCGGTGACCTCGCAAAGGCCTTCGCGCGCCAGACCGGGCCGCGCGGGTACGTTGTGCTCGCCGACATCAATGCCGCGATGCTTGCACGGGGACGTGCACGACTTGTCGACGCCGGCATCGCGGGGAACCTGGCTGTGGCACAGGTGGATGCCGAAAACCTGCCGTTTGCCGACGGCTCGTTCGATTGCGTGGCCATTGCTTTCGGCCTGCGCAACGTGACCGACAAGGACCGGGCACTTGCATCGATGTGGCGCGTTCTCAAGCCCGGCGGCAAGGCCCTCATCCTCGAGTTCTCCAAACCGCAGGACGCCCTCCGGCCGCTCTACGACCTGTACTCATTCCGGGTGCTGCCGGCGCTCGGGAAACTGGTCGCCGGGGATGAGGCAAGTTACCGCTATCTCGCGGAATCCATCCGCATGCATCCCGCTCAGGACGCGCTGCTCGCCATGCTGCAGGCCGCGGGCTTCGAGCGCTGCCGCTACCACAATCTCGCCGGTGGTATTGTCGCGTTGCACGTCGGCTACCACATTTAGGACCTCGGGATGGATGCTCTGGAATCGTTTCTGCGCCCGGTCGCGCGCCTGCTCAACCGGCAAATCGCCATGAAAACCCCGGCCCGCGAACTGTGCGGGGAACTCGACGGGCGGGTCATTGCGGTACGCGTCAGGGATAGTGGACTTGCCATGTATTTCCTCGTCGATACGGCGGGCATCCGCCTTTCCGGCGACTTCGACGGCGAGCCGGATGTCGTCGTAAGTGGCTCGTTGCTGAAGCTGGCCGCGATGGCCGGCCAATCGGGTGAAAACGCTGTTCGCGACGGTTCGATCGATGTCTCCGGCGATGCCGAGGTCGCCCAGTCTTTCCAGCGCCTGTTGCGTCATGCACGACCCGACCTGGAAGAGGAACTGTCCAGCGTGGTCGGCGACGTTGCCGCCCATAGTCTCGGCGAGCTTGTCCGCGGCCTCGGAAACTGGGGCCGGCAAACGGGTTCCACGTTGCAGCAAAATCTTGGCGAGTATCTCCAGGAGGAAAGCCGTGCCCTGCCGAGTCGTTACGAGGCCGGTCGATTTCGCCGTGAGGTCGAAGCCCTGCGTGACGACGTGGCACGTTTCGAAGCGCGCCTGAAGCAGCTCGAGTCGACTGCCGACCCGCGCCCCGCCGGCTCCCGGTAGGCTCCGATGCGCCTGCGCACACTCCTCCGACTATTTCGCATCCAGGGAATACTCGTACGTCACGGCCTCGATGAAATCATTACGGCCACCCATTTTCTGCGGCCACTGCGTTACTTTTTCCGACTGTTTCCGCGCCGCGTCGATCGCAGTGCCCCGCTCGGCGTGCGCATCCGCCTGGCGCTGGAGGAACTCGGGCCCATCTTCGTCAAATTCGGCCAGGCGGTGTCCACGCGCCGCGACCTCCTGCCGCCCGACATTGCGGACGAACTGGCCAGGTTGCAGGACCGGGTACCGCCGTTTCCCGCTGCAGAAGCGATAGCTATTCTCGATGCCAGCTACAAGCGCTCGGTGCACGATGTTTTCGCCCGGTTCGACCGCGAACCGCTCGCGGCCGCGTCCATCGCACAGGTGCACTCGGCCAGCCTGCAGGATGGCACCGAGGTCATCGTAAAGGTACTCCGTCCCGGCGTTCGTGAGCGGATCGAACAGGATCTCGACGTTCTGTACGCGCTGGCCGGCCTTGCCGACCGCTACTGGGCCGAATCCAAACGCCTGCGTCCGCTGGATGTCGTTCGCGAATACGACAAGACAATCATCGACGAACTCGACCTGCTGCGCGAAGGCGCCAATGCGGCGCAGCTCAAGCGCAACTTTGACGGTTCCGATCTTCTTTACGTCCCGGAGGTTTACTGGGACTACTGCCGTCCGGAAGTGCTGGTGCAGGAACGCATCTACGGCATCCCGATCAGCGATATGAATGCACTCAGGGCGGCCGGAACCGACATCCAGCGGCTGGCCGAAAACGGCGTCGAGATTTTCTTCACACAGGTATTCCGGCACAACTTTTTTCACGCCGACATGCATCCCGGCAACATTTTCGTACAGGTGGACGACCCTGAGAATCCGAAGTACGCCGCCGTTGACTTCGGCATCGTGGGCAGCCTGAGTCCCAGCGACCAGAAATATCTTGCCGGCAACTTCATGGCGTTTTTTGACCGCGACTATCACCAGATCGCAAAGCTGCATATCGACTCCGGCTGGGTACCGCCAGAAACGCGCATCGACGAACTCGAATCCGCCGTTCGCACTGTATGCGAGCCGATTTTCAGCAAGCCGCTGATCGAGATTTCTTTCGCGCAGGTGTTGATCCGACTTTTCGCAACGGCGCGCCGCTTCAACATGGAGATCCAGCCGCAGCTGGTGCTGTTGCAGAAGACGCTGGTCAACGTCGAGGGACTGGGCCGTGAGCTTTATCCGCAACTGGACCTGTGGAAAACCGCGAGACCGGTGCTGCGGCGCTGGATGGACGAACAGACCGGCGGGCGCGCGATCGTGCGTGGCATACGGGAGAATCTGCCGCAGCTGCGGGATGCGCTGCAGGAACTGCCGGGAGCCATTCGCTTTCTCTCCGAACAGGCGGCGAGTGGCAACCTGAGTTTTGCTATACGCGCTCCGGCCGTCGATAAGCTGCGACTTGAGTTGCGCCGCCAGCAGCGACAGCGTTTCTGGCTGGTGAGCGGGCTGGCAGGGTTTGTCTCGGGAGTGCTGGTACTGTCGCTGGCCGGTGCGACCTGGGCCGGCTGGGGGCTGGTCGTTGCAGGCGTCGTTGCATTGATAGCCGGCAGGCCCGATCCGCCTAGCTTCGAGCCGTAAACCAGCAGTTCGACGCGATTGTGATGCGTGTGTCCTGCCCGAGAAAAGTTGCAACCTCGTGGACCAGGTAGGACGGGAACAGTACGAGCTGTCCCGGCGCGAGCCTCATGGAGTAATGACCGAAATTGAACGGCACGCGAAGTTTTACGTTGCCCGGGTCGATGAACATGTTGGAGCCGGGGCGGTGGTCGAGGAATCGCAGTACACCGCTGTCACGCCGCTCAGACACCTGCTCGCCCGCGCGCACGCAATAAACTGTGGACCAGGACGCCATGGGATGGTTGTGGGCCACGAACGAACCGCCGTGACGACTAATGTGAAACCAGGTGTGATTGTGCAACTGCAGCTTGCCCATTTCGGCGGTTGAATAGCCATTCAGTTGCGCCACTACCTGGCCGACCGATTCCATTACGAAGCCGCGCAAGGTCTGGATGCAGGGCTCTGGCCAGCGGAACAGGTCGAAGTTGCTCTCGAATACTTCCTGTTGCGGGTGGTGGGTCGGATACGGGTTTCGATACTCCTCGTTCTCGCGCTCGAGAAGCAACTTCTCGAGTTCGGCGTTCAACGCGTCTGCATCCTGCAGGTTGCGAGTGGCAACTGGCGTAGCGAACAGCGGAAACAGATCGAGGTTCGACGGCTTCATGGTCCTACTCTAACAAAAGGAAACGGCGTAACCGGACCGGCGCCGCTTCTGGTAGTCAAAAAAAAGCCGCCGCCCTGTTTATCAGGGCGGCGGCCGGTTTGCTACAGGTCCCGATCAGGGACCGACTGGATACTTAGAACGAGTAAGTACCGTTCAGGAAGAACCTCCGGCCCAGTACGTCGTAGGTCGACGGGTCGGTGTTCGCCTGCACGCCCGCACCGGCGTTCGCCGTATAAATCGGCGGCGCCTTGTCGGCCAAGTTCGCGATACCCAGTGTAACGCTGAGGGCATCCGTCGCAGACCAGGTACCGGTCAGGCGATGGTACAGGTAGCTCGGTACGGACGGCGCCAGTGCTGTGGCAGCAGGCGCAGTTCGCCCCGCGTCGTTGTTCACCGCATCCATACTGCTGATGTAGTTCATCGTCCACTGGACATTGAAGTCCTGCCAGTCGTACCCAAGCGACAGCCTCGCCTTCCATTCCGGGAATGTCTCGCCGAACACAATGCCGATGGTGCCTTCCTGGTCGGTCAGCGGGGACGCCGGATCTTCCTGCTGCTGCCAGCTCAGCAGGTGGGTGAGCGCCAGGCTGGCGGTCAGTCCACCGGGACCCATATCGCGGCCGTAATCGAGCTGTACGTCGATGCCGTCGATGTTGTTCTTGCCGAGGTTCTGGTCGATCGACTGAACGTTCTCAGCGATACCGGCCGAATTCCTCTCGAAGAACTGGCACCACAGGTTGCCGTTGTCGTAGGTCGGGTTCGCGCCCTGGTCGTTGAAGCAGCGCGAGATAATCGACGCAGCCGGAACGCCGCCAATCTTGTCTTCGATTTCGTAGCTGAACCAGTCAACCGCCATGCGCAGGTCGTTGTCGGCGAATGCCGGCGTCCACACTACACCGAAGGTGTAGGTATCTGCAGATTCAGGCTCCAGGTTGGGGTTGCCTCCAGCCAGAGTCCGTACCTGGGTGTTGCCTTCCGGGAAGTTCGCGCCAGCCCCTTGGGTAGCACACAGCGTGTTAACCTGCGCGGCATCGGGCCCTGTACGTTGGTCGCTGTCATTCCAGCACGGGTCGCTGTACGGGGGAAAGCCTTCAGACTGCGGCCGGAACAACTGGTTTACGTTCGGTGCTGCGATGGCACGGTTGTAGGAGCCGCGGAATTTGACCGAATCGATCGGCTCATATTCCAGGCCTGCCATATAGGTGTTCACTCCGCCAGCCAGGTTGTAATCCGAATAACGGTACGCAGCATCGAGGCCGAGGTAGGAAATGCCCGGAATGTCCGCCAACAACGGCACGGCCACTTCGACAAAGCCTTCCACGACGTCGATCGCGCCTTCGGTCGGCTGGCCTGCATTGAAGCCTACGACGTCGCCGCTGGAGAGGAATTCATCCGGACGAAAAACGGCTTCCACTTCGCGGTATTCCACACCGAAAGCGGTCTGCAGTGTGCCGGCCGGCAATTCCATGACACCACCGGTAAACGCTGCTGTAATGCCAGTCGTTGTGAGTTCAGTTGTGTTTTGTGCCTGGATCCCGATCGCCTGAGCGCAGGCTTCCGACATCACGCCTCTTCCAAACGGGTTGAGCCCACCGCAGCCCAACGGATCTGACTCGTCTGCAGCGGTATTCGGATCGTCCGCTGTCGCGTCGTAAGCACTCTGCAACCGCGAACGCGAAGCATTGCCGGTCTGGTGCTCAAGCCGGTTGGTACGGCCCCAGCTACCCAGCACGTCCCAGCCCCAGTCGTAATTGCCCAGCTGGAAGTCGCCGCGCAAACCGAGCTGCGTCTGGAAGACATTGTAGGTATTGTTGGCATTACGCGGTCCGATTTCGACCGTACGCTTGGCGAACACGAAATCGGCGTCCGGATCGGTCCTCGATGCCAGTATCGTCGCTAAATCCGCCGGGATGAACGGGTTGTTCACCGACATCGTCGACCCTATGCCGGAGCTGACCGGCGTTGCCGCGAGCTCCTGGGCTGCCGAGTAGTTGGTGTAGCTCATTCGGGCATAGGCTTCGATACCTTCGGTTAGCCCATAATGGCCAAACGCCGCAACCTGGCGCCGTTCCAGCGGCAACTGCAGGTAGTTAACGGGCGAGAAGTTGTAGGTGTAATTCGCCGGGTTGAAACCCGGATCGCTCGTGTCACCCTGGAAATTGACGGTATTGGTGCGTGAGAACACGGAACCGTCCTGGTTGAACCCTATCCAGCTGCTGTTCGGCACCGCGCCTGCACCGAATACCTGGTCGTAGGCGGCCTGGCTCGCCTCGTTCGTGCCGGAAGCCACGTAAAAGCCTTCAGGAACTGACGTTGAACCGAGCGGTGTAAGGGCGGCCCCTAATGCGACCTGCGAGAACGCACGATCGCCGGCGAATACGGCCTCGCGGTCGTCGTAGCTCATGTACATCACCGCGTTGCCGCGGTTGTCGGCAAAGTTGCCGCCCATGAGAAAGTTCACGCCGTTGGTCACGCCATCGCTTTCGCCTGTCAACGAAGACATGGCATTGATCTGAATACCTTCAAAATCGCGGCGCATCTTGATGTTCACGACGCCGGCGATTGCATCCGATCCATAAACGGCTGAGCCGCCACCGCTTACAACCTCGATGCTCTGAATGAGCCCCGACGGGATCGTATTCAGGTCGATCAGTCCGCTCACGGTCGAGGGCTGCAGCCGGGCGCCGTCCATCAATACCAGGGTGCGTCCCGCACCGAGGCCTCGCATATCGACGAATGCCTGTCCGCCGTTACTTGGGTTGTTGGAGGTCGTGGTGATGCTGGGCACGATCTGCGGCAATTCGTTCAGTACCTGCTCGATCTGCGGCGTGCCGGCATCGGTGAGAGCGGCGGAGTCAAGCGTGAACACCGGACTGGTGGTTTCATAGTCCTTGCGCACGATGCGACTGCCGGTAACCGTGATCTCTTCGAGCGGCTGGGCGCCTGCGGCGTCCTGCGCATAGGCCGAGGACATAGCCCCCACACCTACCGAGGTAGCACCGGATAAAAGGGCGAGCCGTACGGCTTGCCTGAGCTTCAAGTTTGTTGTCATCTCAAATCCCCTCCCTTAAGAGAATTTGGGTTAACCGGACGTATCCGGCTGGGGCGGATGCCCCTGGAAAGCTATTTCAATTTTTTATTATTCAACTAGTTACGGTCGGGCACGCTGTACCTTCCGTCACTTTGGTGAGCGATTATAGGCATAAGTTATGCTTTTTTGGAATAGTCTTTGTGGCAAAGCAACGACTACCCCCCCCTGCGGCAACTCATGCAGCGACAAGCCTTTACGTGCGATTGCTTATGCCGTCTGGTTGTAGACGTTGCGCATAAGCTACAACTTTCCATCATTAAGCCCGCAAGCTAGAGCGGTCAGGGCCAGCAATCTCGTTGCCGGTACAATGGCCGGATGATGCCCCGTCCTATTCGCACCTTCGTGCTTCGCAGCGGCCGCATCACCCCGGCCCAGGAGCGTGCACTCGAGCGCCTGTGGCCGCGCTACGGCCTCGGGTTTCGGCCGGTCGTACTCGACTTTCCGGCATTGTTCGGGCGCCCGGCGCCGATCGTGCTGGACATCGGCTTCGGCGACGGCGCTGCCCTGGTCAAGCAGGCGGCAACGCACCCGGAGTGTGACTATCTGGGCATCGAAGTACATGCCCCCGGCATCGGGCATTGCCTGCTACAGGCGGAGTCTCGCGGCCTCGCCAACCTGCGCCTCATTCGGCACGATGCCGTCGAAGTACTGCAGTTGCAGATCGGCGATAGGAGCCTCGACCGGATCAACGTCTATTTCCCCGACCCCTGGCCGAAAAAACGCCATCACAAGCGCCGCTTGCTGCAGCCGGATTTCCTGGCGCTCGCGGGCAGCCGCCTGGCACCGGGGGGGCATTTGCATATCGCCACCGACTGGCAGGCGTACGCCGATCGTATCGACGAGATCGTGGCCGAATGCCCGTCATTTTCCCTCGTCGAGCGACGCGAACACGACGGCGATCGACCGCTGGACCGCCCGGCCACCCGGTTCGAGCGGCGCGGCCTCAAGCTGGGGTATCGAATCAGCGAGTGGCGCCTTTTGCGCAGTTGACTTGACTCTCGCAGGTCAGCCGACCGTTGCCCGCCGCGGAAAATACCGACTCACGTAGCAGGATCAGGTGTCTGGGGTCCTTCCCTCGTGCTCTTTGTCAACACGCGGTCCGACCGCCTTGCAGATCGCGTGGAAACGACTATAAAGAACCCAGGAGGGGGCATGCACACGGAACGGTTGAAACGTACTTGTTAACGCACTTGTTAACGCGCTTGTAAATGTCACGGGAGTCACTCAAATGGCGGTGGAATATCCCCAGGTCGGGCGCTGGTACCGACAGCCCGGCGGAAACCTGTTCGAAGTTGTAGCCCTGGATGAAAAGGACGCCACCGTAGAACTGCAGCATTTCGACGGCACGCTGGACGAGGTCGAACTGGAGAGCTGGCCTACGTTGTTGATCGAGAAGGTGGGCGCACCGGAGGACTGGTCGGGCTCTGTGGACATGGACCCCGACGACTACGCCGGCGAAAACTTAAGCGACCTGCCCTACGGCTGGCACGATCCGCTCGAGTATGTCGACCAGCTCGACTGATCAATTCCAGGGCGCGGATCGCCCGTGATACGGGCTCCTACGAACATGCCTCCTGTAGGAGCCCGTATCACGGGCGATGCCCGACGGGACCGGACGGTGGCCATGCGACATAGATGACGCCGTCGCGCACGCATGCCGCAAGGGAGGTCAGCTTCCTGCCCGGGCACGGGCCGTCAACGCAAAGCCCCGTATCGATCTCGTACATCGCACCGTGCGATGCGCAGATGATGTGCCGCCGGTCGCGCGTCAGGAAATCATGCGGCACCCAGTTAAGCGGGTGACCGACGTGCATGCAGTAATTGCGATAGGCGAATACGCGCGCGCCCTGCCGCACCACAAATCCCGCGAACGGCCAGTCGCCTGCACCGATTTCGAATTCCCGGCAGCCGGGGTCGTCAAGCTCCGACAGGCGTCCGACCGCGATTTCCCTGCTTAACGTTGCGGATAACGCGTCGGACGATGTTGTGGAATCCGCCACGCTCAGCGTTCCTGGACCAGCGCGTGGTGATGCCGGGCGACGATGATCGCCAGAACGATGGCTGGCACGCCGAGTGCCGCGGCATAGAGAAAAAAGCCGAACCAGCCGACGGCTTCCTGAACGTTGCCGGAGAATCCGGCGATCAGTTTGCCAATGAAACTGCTGATCGAACTGAACAGGGCATACTGCGTCGCCGTAAACAAGGGACTGGTAAGGCTGGAAAGGTAGGCAATAAACACCGTGCCTGCGAAGCCCATCGCGAAATTGTCGGCGCTGATGGTTACCGTCAGCATGCCGAGACTCGGCCCGATCAATGCGAGCGAGGCGAAGAACAGGTTCGTACTCGCAATAAGCACGGTGGCCGCCACGACGCAACGAGGTATGCCGTAACGCAGGATTGCCCAGCCGCCGATACCGATGCCGGCCAGCGATACCCAGAGACCGTAGAGCTTTGCGACGCTGGCAATTTCCGCTTTTGAAAAGCCGATCACCAGGTAGAACGGATTGGCGAGAATACCGAGCACGTAGTCGCTGATGCGAAAGACGGTGATGAATAGCAGCAACACGATCGCCCAGCGACCGAAGCGCTGGAAGAACTCGGTAAAGGGACCCGCGATCGACGAACCGAACCATTTAAAAGCCCGCTCGGCGCGCGACCCCGTGAACTTCCGCTCGATGGCGCGGCTGACCAGCGGCTCGTGACAGAACAGCGTCGTCAGCACGCCAACGACCATACAGGCAGCCATCGCGCGGTAGCTCATTTCCCAGGAGCCGTATTGCGCGATGTACAACGCACCCGCACCACTGACGATAATCGCAATGCGGTAGCCGTACTGGTAGGCCGCTGCAAGGACTCCTTGCATTTCACTGCCGGCCACCTCAATGCGATAGGCGTCCAGCACGATGTCCTGTGTTGCCGAAAACAGCGCCACGGCAATTGCAACCGCCGTAAACGCACCCAGTGCGGCAGACGGTTCGACCCCGGCCAGCACCAGCAGGCTGACGCCGATCCCGACCTGCGACAGGAACAACCAGGCGCGACGCCGGCCCAGCCAGCCAGTCAGGAACGGCACGGGCAGGACATCGACCAACGGCGACCAGACAAACTTGAAACTGTAAGCAAAACCCAGCCAGGCGAACTTGCTGATCGTGCTGGTTTCGAGCCCGGCATCCTGCAGCCACGCCGTCAACGTTGAAAGCACCAGCGGAAACGGCAAGCCCGCGGAGAACCCGAGAAAGAAGATCACCAGCACCTTGCGCTGCAGATAGTATTGCCAGGCGCGTGCGCCCTCGACGGGCTCGGCCGGCAGGCTGGTGCTCACAGGTCATAGTCCATGATCAACGGAGCATGGTCGGAAAAGCGTTCTGACTTGTAGACCTCGCAACGCCGAACTTTGTCGCGCAGACCCGGCGTGACAATCTGGTAATCGAGGCGCCAGCCGACGTTCTTGTCCCAGGCCCTGCCCCGATTCGACCACCAGGTGTACTGCTCTGCTTCCTGGTTGACGACCCGGAATGCATCGACGTAGCGATGTGTGCCGAACAGCCCGTCGAGCCATAGCCGCTCTTCCGGCAGGAAGCCGGAGTTCTTCCGGTTGGCGCGCCAGTTCTTGAGGTCGATTTCCTTGTGCGCGATATTCCAGTCGCCGCACAGAATGTATTCCGCGCGGCGTCGCTGCAGTTTCTGCAGGTGTGGAACGAACGCATCAAGAAAGCGGTATTTGGACGCCTGCCGCTCGTCCCCGGATGAACCCGACGGCAGGTACACCGAGACGATGCCGAGTTTGCCGATGCGTACCTCCAGATAGCGCCCTTCGTTGTCGAACTCCGGCACGCCGAAGCCGCGGATGATTGCGTCCGGTTTGTGGCGCGAGTAAACAGCAACCCCGCTGTAGCCCTTGCGTTGTGCATCCTCGTAGTAGCAGTGGTAACCCCCGGGCCTGAAACAGTCGTCCTGCAACTGGTCGACCTGTGCCTTGGTCTCCTGGATGCAGACGACATCGGGATTCTGGCCGGCCATCCAGGCGAAAAAGCCCTTGCGCGCTGCGGCACGGATGCCGTTCGCGTTTAACGTTATCACTCGAAACAATCGATTGTCCCTGGTCTTGTACATGCTCTTGCAAATGAACCGTTACAACCGACACCGATACAGAAAATCGGGGGTTGCTGTGTCATACTGAACCAGCTTTCGAGCACTCCGACGGCTGGCACGGCCGGGTAATGATACAGAAGCTGACACCGACACGATGCGCGCTTATAAACAGGAATTTCTCGACCTCGCTCTTGAACTCGGCGCCCTCCGGTTCGGCGAATTTACCTTGAAATCGGGGCGCGTCAGCCCGTACTTTTTCAACACCGGACTTTTCAACAGCGGCTACGCGGCGGCCAAACTCGGCCGCTATTACGCATCGGCCATTGCGGCTTCGAAAATCGAGTTCGACATGCTGTTCGGGCCCGCTTACAAGGGAATCCCGCTGGTCGCTCTCGCCGCCTCGGCACTCGCCGAGCACCACGATGTCGACGTGCCCTATACCTTCAATCGCAAGGAAAACAAGGGACATGGAGAAGGTGGCATTATCGTTGGCGCGCCACTCTCCGGCAGGGTGCTGATCGTCGACGACGTAATCACTGCCGGCACCGCCGTACGTGAGGCCCATCGGATCATCAGGAACGCCGGCGCAGAGGTTGCCGGGCTGGTCATTTCGCTCGATCGCGAAGAGGTTGGCAGCGATTCGCGTTCCGCCGTGCAGGATATCAAACAATCGCTGGGAATCCCGGTCGTAAGTATTGTTCAGCTCGAGGATCTCGTCGACTTGCTGGAAGATTCCACAGAGTTCGCGGATTCCCTCCAGCCGGTTCTGGAGTATCGACAAAAATACGGGATCGTTGCCTCGGCGTGACGAGGGCCGCAATTGCCGGAAACCGTGAGGAAATTAGCGGTTTACGGCGGCGAAACCGCAACATAAGCTTGAAAATCGCGAACCAGTCGATGCGTCGCGGCCCCGAATCTGTGTGATATTTGTTGCATGAAACAATTTATTGTCATCTGCGCAATCCTTGCTCTCCTGCCGGCCGCGGTCATGGCCCAGGGCGACCAGAAGACGTACCGCTGGGTCGACAAGGACGGCAATATTCACTACGGCGACAGCATCCCAGCCGAATACGCCGAGGTCGACAAACAGGTCGTCAATGAACACGGCGTTACCGTCGACGTGATGCGTGGCAAGAAAAGCGACGCAGAGATCGCCGAGGAAAAACGCCAGGAAACGTTGCGGGCGCAGCAGGAAATGCAGCGTCGACAGGATCGGGCCTTACTCGCCACTTACTTGTCGGTAGATGAGATCGAGATGCATCGCGATCGTCGCGTTGAGTTGTTCCAGGCGCAGGCCCGAGTGACAGAACTCTATTTGCGCAACCTGCAGAAGCGGATGGAGTCGCTGCAGGCCGAAGCGTCACGATACCGGCCGTACAGCGAGGACCCGGACGCCGAAATGATCGGCCCGGGACTTGCCGCGGACATGGCCACTACGAGAGAGGCCATCGCCCGTCATGAACAGAACCTGCAACGGTTCCAGGACGACGAAGAGACAATCGTGGCCCGGTTCGATGGCGATATCGGCCGCTTCAAGGCATTGAAAGGCCTTAATTAGGAGTAGGAGCCCGTATCACGGGCGATAACCCCGCCGCAGGATTCGTCGCCCGTGATACGGGCTCATACAGGGTTCTAACTGGCGCATTTCGCCCGATCCTCAGCCCGTCCCCGAATGTCCGAATCCGCCGCTGCCGCGCTCGCTGTCGTCAAAGGTCTGCACAACCTCGAAGCGCACCTGCTCCACCGGAATAAACACCATCTGGGCGATGCGTTCTCCCGGTTG
>JBBDJJ010000012.1:0-6525 GCA_040879925.1 Woeseia sp.
TTGGCGGAAATAAAGCGGACCGCAGGGAGCCATTCCGTCAAAGGACCTCCCGAACACCAGGCCCTCTCGCAAAAGCCAAATCAAAAAGCGCAGCCAATTGACCAGAGCTGCAAAGCCCGCGACCTGCTCCTGCTTATTGCCGTACTTTTTGTTCGGCGTGCACAGCCTGATGTTGCGCAGTGTCGCCATGCTCCGCACAGCGTTCGCAATTCACCCAGCCCGAATGTCCATCCGCATAATGCTCTTTTTTCCAGATGGGCAAACGCACCTTGACCTGGTCGATGATGTAGCGACAAGCGGCAAACGCCTCGTCACGGTGTGCGGCAGCGACACCAACCCACACAGCACATTCGCCGATTTCCAGCAGGCCCGTACGATGCACGCAGGCTGCCTGACGCAACGGCCAGCGCTTGCGTGCCTCTGCAAGGATGCGCTCGCCCTCCGTCACCGCAAGTGGTTCGTAGGCTTCGTACTCCAGGCGCAGGACAGTGTGACCTTCATTCTCATTGCGAATCCAGCCTTCGAACGCTACGTAGCCACCGGCAGCCGGATCCAGCAGGCGCTCGCGCAAGTCGTCCGGCCGTATCGGTACCGTGCACAATTGCATCACGTCAGCCACCTGCCACGGGCGGAAACAGCAGCACGGTATCGCCGTCATTGACTGTCGTATCCCAGTCCGCCAGTTCATCGTTGATGGCGACCTTGCAATGACCGAGCGGCTCTGACGATCCGTGACGGTCGCGCAGTTTGTCGAACACATCGCGAGCAGTCGCGACCGACATTGCGAGCGTTTCCTCGCCCGTGCCCGCATGCTCGCGAAACGCGGCGAAATAGCGGACGGTAATGTTCTTGCTCATCACGACATCCTCATGCCGGCACCGGCCAGGTCATCGGGCGTGTTGATATTGTCGAGCGCCGCCGGATTCGGTTGTGCGAGCAGATTGGTGTTCGAGCGCAGCAGGATTTTGCGCGGGCAGACGATGTCCTTGCCAACGAAATCCCGGACGATTGGCAGCGATGAAGTTTCGTATACCGCACAAAGCGGTTCAGGCAGGTTGTCGTAATTGCTGCGGAATGCGCTAAACGGTTTGCCTGAATCGCGGTGTTGCAGCAGGTGGGCAATGGTTTCGTCATCGACGTTCGGCAAGTCACAGGCAAGTACCAGCCAGGCCACGGAATTGTCCGACTCCAGCGCCGTCAGAATGCCGGCAACGGGCCCCATGTCGCTGTAGCGGTCGACAATCTGCGGGAAGCGCCGGCGCTCAGCATCGTCGACCTGATCGGATCGAGTCGATACAAATACAGATTTGACATGCCGTTTGAGCAAGCTGACCGTGCGCTCCAGTTGCGTGCTGCCGTCTCGCCGCAGAAGCGCCTTGTCGCGGCCCATGCGCCGACTCCTGCCGCCTGCCAGCACCAGACCAAAAATCTTGTCAGCAACGATCGGGTCAGAGGGCATCACGACGAAAGTCCTCTTTGCCACCAGTCTTCTCGATCAGTCGTGTTTCTTCGATGACGATGTCATGGGACAGCGCTTTGCACATGTCGTAGATAGTGAGCGCCGCAACGCTTGCGCCAACCAGCGATTCCATTTCGACGCCGGTACTGTGCCGGACCTTGCAGAAGCAGTCGACAACGGCGCGTCGTTCGTCATCTATTGCAATGGTGATCCTGCAGTCATCAAGCCCCAGCGGGTGACAGAACGGAATCAGCTCGTGCGTCTTCTTGCTCGCCATGACGCCGGCGATTATCGCTGTGACGAATACAGGACCTTTCGCGGTGCGGATATCGCCATCGGCAAAACGTGCTGCGACGTCTGCCGGAAACCGGACCACCGAGCGGGCATGTGCGCGACGCTCGGTCACCTGCTTGTTGCTGACATCGACCATCGCGGGCTGGTTCTGACTGTCGACATGGCTCAATCTCTTCACGGGTTATTCCCTTTGCAACCGTGCGGCATCAGCCGCCGATTCGATACATTTCGACTTTATTGAGGACATGCGTTTCGGCAACGTCCGGGCGACGCAGTTCGCTGTACCGGTCGCTGCGTCGTAACCAGACCTGACGCAGGATCTCCGCCAGTTGCGCATCGTCCGCGCCTTGTCGCAATGGATCGCGAAGACTGGTTCCTGTTGTCGCAAACAGGCAGGTATAGAGTATCCCGTCCGCAGACAGGCGTGCCCGGCTGCAGGCGCCGCAGAAGGGTTTGGTCACGGAGGAAATGACGCCGATCTCGCCCTGCCCGTCGGCGTAACGGTAGCGGGTCGCGACCTCGCCGGGATAACTCTGTCCAACGGCGGTCAGCGGCCAGCGTGCGTTGATGCGCGCCAGCAATTCGGCGGATGGCACGACTTCGTCCATCCGCCAGTCGTTGCGATTGCCGACATCCATGTATTCGATCAGGCGAACGATATGTCCGCTGCCGCGGAAATGCTCCAGCAGGCCGAGCACCGTGTGATCGTTAACGCCGCGCTGTACTACTGCATTGATCTTTATCGGAGTCAGGCCGGCTTTCTCGGCGGCAGCAATACCGTCGAGAACTCGTGCCAGATCGCCCCGGTTGCCGCTCATGCGCCGGAAAACAGCCTCGTCAAGACTGTCGAGACTGATGGTGACGCGATGCAGACCGGCGTCGGCCAATGCAGCCGCCATCGGCGCCAGCAGCGCGCCATTGGTAGTCAGCGCTATATCGTCGACGCCCTCGAGACGCGAAAGATTAGCCACAAGTGCGGGCACTCGCTTGTCCAGCAGCGGCTCGCCACCCGTCAGGCGCAGCTTGCTCACCCCGAGTTGCGTTGCAATACCTGCGATGCGCAGTATTTCGTCGTGACTCAGTCGCTGCGTCTTCTTCAGAAACTGAAAGTCCGCGTGAAACTCCGATTCCGGCATGCAATACGGACAGCGAAAATTGCAACGATCAAGCAGTGAAATGCGCAAGTCGTGCAAGGGCCTGCCCAGAGCATCGCGCGGCTTCTGTGCGCTTACTGTGTCATTTTCTGCTGTCATCAATTGCATAGTCGATCAGGAGTGCCTTGAATCTACCTGCGGATACCGCGCCGCTATTCTGCATCGGCATTGCGGAACGGGTTATCCTGCACCAATTAGGAGTCGCCAGCTGCACAACGGTTCCAGTATTGGTATCCGGCTGCGGCTGGCGCTTCTTGTGCACTGCAACATGGATCGTTATACTGCGCCGGTTGCGCCCTGAGCGAACCGCCGGGCATGTTAACAGACTCCCGGAAGGCCGCCTGATGAACGTAACCCTGACCGACGAAGAAATCGCCTTTCGCGACGAAGTCAGGACCTTTTTCCAGGAAGATTTTCCTGCGGAACTGCGCGAGAAGCTGGCGGCCGGTATCGACCTGTCCAGGGACGATATGGTGCGCTGGCAAAAAATCCTGTTTCGTCAGGGCTGGGCTGCCGTGAACTGGCCCGTGGAGTATGGCGGTACCGGTTGGTCGGCGGTACAGAAGTATATTTTCGCCAACGAGATTGCCGAGGCGAATGCTCCCGACATGATCCCGTTCGGTGTCAAGATGGTCGCACCGATCATCTACACATTCGGCAACGATGCACAGAAGCAGCGATTCCTCCCGGACATTCTCGAAAGCAACGTCTGGTGGTGCCAGGGATACTCGGAACCCGGTGCCGGATCCGACCTCGCTTCGCTGAAGACCCGCGCCGACCGGCACGGTGACCAGTACGTCGTCAACGGTACCAAGACCTGGACGACGCTAGGACACTACGCGGACTGGATATTCTGCCTGGTGCGCACATCATCGGATGTTGCGCGTCGCCAGGAAGGCATCAGCTTCCTGTTGATCGACATGAGCACGCCCGGCGTGTCGGTGAAACCGATTATAACCATCGAAGGGGATCGGGAGGTCAACGAAGTTCACTTCGACGATGTGCGAGTCCCAATCGAAAACCTGGTTGGCGAAGAGGGTAAGGGCTGGACCTACGGTAAAGTGCTTTTGCAGCACGAACGAACCAATATCGCCGGCGTTGCTCGTTCCAAATATCGCCTGCGGCGACTGCGCGAAAAATCGTCGCAGTCATTGCGTGGTGCCACACCGTTGCTCGACGACCGGAATTTCGCCCGCAAGCTGGCCACAGTCGAGATTGAGCTGCGCGCACTGGAATACACAGAGCTGCGCACACTTGCGGCTGTTGCAGTGGGTAAAGCACCCGGTCCCGAGTCGTCCATCCTGAAGATCAAGGGTACGGAGATCCAGCAGGAACTGGATGCGCTGTTTGTCGAAGCGGCAGGTTACTACGCGCTGCCCTACGTCCCCGAGCAGTATGCGATGGATTTTGTCGAAGACCAGCGAATCGGATCGGGATCGGAAACCAGGACATCGTTGCGGTATTTCAACAATCGCAAGGCATCCATCTACGGCGGCTCGAATGAGATTCAAAAGAATATCGTCGCCAAACACGTGCTCGGCCTGTAGGACCCACCCATGGATTTTTCGCTGACCGATGAACAATCGATGCTGGTCGACAGTGTCGCCCGATTTATCGACAACGACTACGATTTTGAAACGCGGCAGAAAGTAACGCAAAGCGACCAGGGCTTCAGCACGAACGTATGGCGCACTTTTGCCGAGCTCGGCTGGACCGCGATGCCGTTGCCCGAAGAAGACGGCGGCCTGGGTGGTGGGCCGGTCGAATTGATGCTGCTGATGCAACACTTCGGGCGTGGCCTGGTGGTGGAACCGTATCTCGCCAACGTCGTGCTGGCGGGCGGTATTTTGCGCCGCTCTGCCGACGCTGCACAGAAGACGCGCTGGTTGTCACCCTTGATTGCCGGAGAACTGCAAGCAACGCTGGCATTTACGGAGCCGCAAAGTCGCTTCAATATTGCGGACATTGCAACAACAGCCACCGCCGATGGCAAAAACTTCGTCCTCGACGGCCACAAATCCCTGGTGTTGAACGGGGCAAGCGCCGACCTGCTGCTGATACCGGCGCGTACCTCGGGCACGCAACAGGACCAGGACGGCATAAGCATTTTTGCGATTGGCGGCGATACCACAGGTGTCGAGCGGCAAGCGTACCCGACTGTCGACGGGCATCGGGCGGCGGAAATTCGCCTGCGCTCGGTGCGCGTCAATAACGACTCGCTGCTGGGTACGGCCGGTACGGGCTTTGCGGCATTGCAGGACACCATTGACGACGCGACATTTGCGATTTCCGCCGAAGCGATGGGTATATTGCGGGCCTTGCATGAGAAAACTGTCGATTACGCAAAGAATCGCATTCAGTTCGGAGTGCCGATCGGCACATTTCAGGCGCTGCAACATCGCATGGTCGATACTCTTATGGGATGCGAGCAATGCCAGTCGCTCCTGTACTGGGCCGCGATGCGTGCAAAGCTCGGTGGCAGCGACGCTCAATCCGCCGTCAGTGCCCTCAAATACCAGATCGGCACCAGCGGCCGCCAGATCGCACGCGAGGCCGTGCAGATTCATGGTGGCATGGGCGTCACCTGGGAACTGGATATAGCGCATTTATTCAAGCGTTTCACCGCTATCGAAACACTGTTCGGCAATGCCGACTTCCATCTCGACCGATATGTGCAATTGGCCGGCCAGGCTCCCAGGGACGTTGATTACCAGCGATTGAAATGAAGGCTTCCGGCGTAATCACCATCACGACGGATTTCGGCCACAAAGGGCCGTTCGCTGCCGTCATGAAGGGCGTAATTCTCAAGCGCTTCCGGCAAGCCAGCGTTATCGACCTCGCGCATGACATTCCCGCGCATTGGCCGCCGGAAGCAGGATTCTGGATCAGTCGCGCCTTTCGCTACTTTCCGGACGGAACGGTACACGTCGCTATCGTCGACCCTGGTGTCGGTACTGAGAGAGACATTCTCCTCGTAGAGCACGCGGGACATGTCTTCATGGCGCCGGACAACGGACTTTTGGCCACTCTCCTGCACGCCGCCGACGACGCTGTCGTCTACCAGTTGCAGCAGGACAAATTGCCCATGCTCGATATTTTGCAGCCCAGCCTGACGTTTCACGGACGGGACATTTTCGCACCCGTTGCCGCCGAAATAGCGGCAGGACGTCTCAGACCATCGCAAATCGGCAGACGAGTCGAGCAATGGACACCGGGCTGGATCGACGAACCGGAAGTCAGTCCAGGCCGGATCACCGGTACCATCATTACAGTGGATGCCTTTGGTAACCTGATAAGCAATATAGACCAGGTTCAACTGCAGCAATTTAAAGTCCCGGTCGTCAGTCTTGCCGGGCATCGCTTTGAATTCCATGCCACCTACGGTCGCGTGCAACCGGGGGAGTTCCTCGCGTTGATCAACTCTTTCGGGGTGCTCGAGATTGCCAGGGCCGAAGGCAGTGCGGCCGAAGGGCTGGGCACCGACCGCGGCGCACCGGTCGTCGTTACGGAACGCTGATGTTGGCTGGCCCTGGGCCAAACAGCGCTGGGTAATGGACCTGGAATTGGCGTTTGCGGGAGGGCCTGGTGTCCGGGAGGTCCTTTGACGGAATGGCTCCC
>JBBDJJ010000013.1:0-6416 GCA_040879925.1 Woeseia sp.
CTATCGTGCCCACGTTTACGTGCGGCTTCGTGCGTACAAATTTTCCTTTCGACATAGCTAAATTCCGGTTCTCTTGGCTTGTAAGGTAGTAGACGGTTCTTAGACGGTACTTAAACGGTTCTTGGGGACAGTGACTCCAGACTCAGTCCAGGGTCACTGGCCCTCTTTATCAGCTCGTTTATCAGCTCGCTTTTTTCATTACGCTTTCGGCGACATTGTTGGGCACTTCGTTGTACTTCAGAAATTCCATGGAATAGGTTGCGCGGCCCTGGCTCATGGAGCGCAGGTCCGTTGCGTATCCGAACATTTCGGCGAGTGGCACCTCGGCGCGAATGATCTTGCCCGACGGTGAGTCATCCATGCCCTGCGGCAAGCCACGACGACGATTGAGGTCGCCCATCACGTCGCCCATATAGTCCTCGGGAACCACGACTTCGACCTTCATGATCGGCTCCAGCAGCACCGGGCTGGCTTTCTTGGCGCCGTCCTTGAACGCCATCGAGCCAGCGATCTTGAATGCCATTTCACTCGAATCGACATCATGGTACGAGCCGTCGTAAATGGTGACTTTCGCATCGACCACCGGAAATCCGGCAATGACACCGTTCTCCATCTGTTCACGGACTCCCTTGTCCACCGCGCCGACATACTCCTTCGGCACTACACCGCCGACGATCGCGTTGACAAACTCGTAGCCGGCACCGGCTTCCTGTGGTTCCAGGCGCAAGTACACATGGCCGTACTGGCCACGACCACCGGACTGGCGCACAAACTTGCCTTCCTGTTCGACTGTCTTGCGAATCGTTTCGCGATAGGCAACCTGCGGTTTGCCCACATTCGCCTCGACCTTGAACTCGCGTTTCATGCGGTCGACGATGATGTCGAGATGCAACTCGCCCATACCGGAAATGATGGTCTGGCCGGACTCTTCGTCGGTATGCACACGGAACGATGGATCTTCCTTCGCCAGTTTCTGCAGGGCGATACCCATCTTCTCCTGGTCGACCTTGGTTTTCGGTTCGACGGCAACAGCGATTACGGGCTCCGGGAATTCCATTTTCTCGAGCGTTATGATCTGCTTGAGATCGGTCAGCGTGTCGCCCGTGGTAACGTCCTTCAGGCCAACAGCGGCTGCAATATCACCTGCCCGCACTTCCTTGATTTCCTTCCGGTCGTTCGAGTGCATCTGCAGGATGCGGCCGATACGCTCACGCCGGGTCTTGATCGGGTTGTAAATCGTGTCGCCGGAATTCAGCACGCCGGAGTACACACGGAAAAACGTCAGGTTGCCAACGAACGGGTCGGTAGCAATCTTGAATGCGAGCGCAGAGAACGGCTCGGTGTCGTCGGCATGCCGGAAGCCTTCCGAACCGTCGTCGAGAAGGCCCTTGATCGGCGGCACGTCAACCGGCGACGGCATGTAACGCACAACGCCGTCCAGCATCGCCTGTACACCCTTGTTCTTGAAGGCCGAGCCACACATCGTTACCACGATTTCACTGGCCAGCGAGCGCGTGCGCAGGCCATGACGAATCTCGTCATCGGTCAGCACGCCGTCGCCGAGAAACTTCTCGAGCAGCTCTTCATTGGCCTCGGCAGCGGCTTCGACCATTTTTTCCCGCCACTTGGTCGCCTCGGCCACCAGTTCTTCCGGGATGTCCCGCAGCTCGAAAGCCGTACCCATGGTGGCGTCGTCCCAGTAAATCGCTTTCATGGCGATGAGATCAATGATGCCGGCGAACGTTTCTTCGGCACCGATCGGCAACTGGATCGGCACAGGGTTTGCACCGAGGCGATCCTTTACCTGCTGCACGACACGCAAAAAGTTGGCGCCGGCGCGGTCCATCTTGTTGACGAAGATGAGTCGCGGCACCTTGTACTTATTGCCCTGCCGCCAGACCGTTTCCGTTTGCGGCTCGACGCCGCCCACAGAACAAAGCACGGTGACTGCGCCGTCCAGCACGCGCAGGCTGCGTTCCACTTCGATGGTAAAATCAACGTGTCCCGGAGTATCGATGATATTGATGCGATGCTCTTCGAACTGCTGGTCCATACCCTTCCAGAAACAGGTCGTTGCAGCAGACGTGATCGTAATACCACGTTCCTGCTCCTGCTCCATCCAGTCCATCACAGCGGCGCCTTCGTGCACCTCGCCCATCTTGTGCGATACACCGGTATAGAAAAGCACTCGCTCGGTCGTTGTCGTTTTGCCGGCGTCAATGTGCGCCATGATGCCGATATTGCGATAACGTTCGATGGGGGTATGACGTGCCACGGATTACTTCCTTAACAGTTTGCAGGTTGGGAGACGCTTACCAGCGATAATGCGAAAAAGCCTTGTTAGCCTCCGCCATGCGGTGTGTGTCTTCCTTTTTCTTCACGGCCGTGCCGCGATTCTCGGCAGCATCCATCAGCTCGTGCGCGAGACGATGTGCCATCGACTTCTCGCTGCGTTTGCGGGCGGCGTCGATCAGCCAGCGCATCGCCAGCGTCTGGCGCCGCGATTGCCGGACTTCGACCGGTACCTGGTAAGTCGCACCGCCGACGCGCCGCGATTTGACCTCCACGACCGGCTTGACGTTCTCCAACGCCTGCTCGAGAAGCTCCAGGGCTTTGTCACCGCCGTGCGTGACTTTCTCGGATATCCGGTCGAGCGCGCCGTAAATAATGCGTTCGGCAACCGACTTCTTGCCGTCGTTCATGATCATGTTCATGAACTTTGCCAACAAGTCACTGCCGTACTTGGGGTCCGGCAGGATGGTGCGTTTCGGGGCCTGGGATCGTCTTGACATGGTTCGTCTCTGGAGACCGAACCGCGACGTTTCAGGTTAGCGGTTCAGCGGGTGATTGATCAGGATTTGGGTCTCTTGGCGCCGTATTTCGAACGGCCCTGCCTGCGGTCGCTGACTCCTGCACAGTCGAGCGTGCCGCGCACTGTGTGGTAGCGCACACCCGGCAGGTCCTTGACGCGACCGCCGCGGATCAGGACCACTGAGTGCTCCTGGAGGTTATGGCCTTCGCCACCGATATAGCTGGTGACTTCGAAACCGTTGGTCAGGCGCACACGTGCCACCTTGCGCATGGCCGAGTTAGGCTTTTTCGGCGTGGTCGTGTAGACACGGGTGCAGACGCCGCGCTTCTGCGGGCTGCCCTCGAGCGCCGGTACCGTACTCTTTGCGCGCTTGATCGAGCGCGGCTTGCGTACAAGCTGATTGGTCGTGGCCATGAGCCGTGTCCCTGAATTCGTTAGTGAAATCTGCCAATGCCAATAAAACGGTGCGCTGCATGACACGCGCGCACCCACCGGCCAAACCTTATCCAGATCTGGCCCGCGGATATGACCTATGAAGCCTGTAAAACACTGAAAAATCAGGAGTTTTACCGCTCATTCGCCGGTCGTTGTCAAGCCCGGTTCTAGCGAGCTTTCAGGCAAGGGCGGGCATTGTATTGATGCCCGCCGCGCAGTGTCAAGCCGCGCCCCGTTCGCTTAATTGCTCGATGATTCGGTGGCTTCGTTCTCTTGCTCTTCCTGCTCGTCGTTCTCCTGTCGGGGCGCCTCGTCCGCATCGCTCTCGTCAGATTCCGCCGCAGCCTCCGTTTCGAAAACTTCCCGCGCTTCCCGCTCCAGATCCAGTTCGCGTAGCTGGTCGGACAAATCCTGCTCGCGCGTGCGCCGGCGCTCCGCGTGGTGCGCGTAGCCGGTACCTGCCGGAATGAGACGCCCAACGATGACATTTTCCTTGAGCCCGCGCAGGTCGTCCCTCAGCCCACGCACCGCCGCCTCCGTCAGTACACGGGTTGTTTCCTGGAACGAAGCCGCCGAAATAAACGACTCGGTTGCCAGCGATGCCTTGGTTATACCCAGCAATATCGGTTCGACAGTCAGCAGATCCTTGGCCTGGACGTTTAGCTGGTCGCAAACCTCCAGCCCGCGCGCCTTGTCGATCTGCTCACCGCGCAAGAAGGTGCTCTCGCCAGGATCGACGACCAGCACCTTGCGCAGCATCTGGCGGATGATGACTTCAATGTGCTTGTCATTGATCTTCACGCCCTGCAGGCGGTAGACGTCCTGGATTTCACGCACCAGGTAATCAGACAGCGGCTCGACGCCCTGCAAGCGCAGGATATCGTGCGGATTCGGCTCGCCATCGGCGATGACTTCGCCGCGTACCACCTGCTCGCCTTCGAAGACATTCAGATGGCGCCACTTCGGAATGAGCTCCTCATGACTCTCACCCGCTTCGTCGGTAATGACCAGGCGTCGCTTTCCTTTGGTTTCCTTGCCGAAGCTCACAGTACCGGTGTATTCCGCCATGATGGCCGGATCTTTCGGCTTGCGCGCCTCGAACAGGTCGGCAACACGCGGCAGACCGCCCGTGATATCGCGGGTTTTTGACGATTCCTGCGGAATTCGCGCGATTACATCGCCGACAGATACCTTGGCACCGTCGCTCATGCTGACAATAGCGCCAGACGGCAACGCATAGACTGCCGGAATGTCAGTGTTGGCGAAGCAGACTTCCTTGCCGTTCTCGTCCACGAGCTTCAACATCGGCCGCAGGTCCCTGCCGGTCGAGCCGCGCTGTTTGGGATCGAGGACCACGACGCTGGTAAGGCCCGTGAATTCGTCGACCTGCTCGGTGACGGTCACGCCGTCGGCAAAATCGTCAAAACGCAGGTTGCCGGCAACCTCGGTCACAACCGGATGGGTGTGCGGGTCCCAGGTAGCAACTACCTGGCCCTGGTCAACCGCGGCGGCGTCATTGACCGTAATGGTTGCACCGTAAGGCACCTTGTAGCGTTCGCGTTCGCGACCGTGCTCGTTCATCACGGAAATCTCACCGGAGCGCGACACGGCAACCAGGTAGCCCTTGTGATGCTTGACGGTCTTGATGTTGTTCAGTTTGACAACACCCTTGCTCTTGATTTCGATGTTGCTGACAGTCGCTGATCGCGACGCCGCGCCACCGATGTGGAAGGTGCGCATCGTAAGCTGCGTACCGGGTTCGCCGATCGACTGTGCGGCGATAACACCGACCGCTTCACCGATATTGATACGGTGACCACGCGCAAGGTCACGCCCGTAACACTGCGAACACACGCCGTAGCGCACTTCACAGGTAATCGGTGACCGCACCAGCACGTTGTCGATCGACAGTTCTTCAAGCCGGGCGACACTCGCTTCATCCAGCATGCTGCCGGCGTCGAATGCCACCTTGTCCGTGCCGGGTATCAGCACGGCCTCGGCCACAACGCGGCCAAGCACCCGCTCGCGCAATGGCTCTACCACGTCGCCGCCTTCGACCAACGGTGACATGCTGACGCCGTTGCGGGTCTCGCAATCCACTTCGGTAACGACCAGGTCCTGCGCCACATCGACGAGACGACGGGTCAGGTAGCCGGAGTTGGCCGTCTTCAATGCCGTGTCTGCGAGTCCTTTGCGCGCACCGTGCGTCGAAATGAAGTACTGCAATACGTCCAGTCCCTCGCGGAAGTTGGCCGTAATGGGCGTCTCGATGATCGAGCCGTCCGGCTTTGCCATCAGTCCGCGCATGCCGGCCAGTTGCCGGATCTGTGCTGCGGAACCACGGGCGCCGGAGTCGGCCATCATGTAAATCGAGTTGAACGACTCCTGGTCGACTTCCTTGCCGCTCGCATCCTTGACGGTTTCCGAACCGAGCTTGTCCATCATCGCCTTGGCGACCTGGTCGTTGGTCCGCGACCAGATGTCCACGACCTTGTTGTAACGCTCGCCTTCAGTTACCAGGCCCGAGGCATACTGGTCCTGGATCTCCTTAACTTCCGATTCGGCAACAGAGAGGATCGAGGCCTTTTCGTCCGGCACAACCATATCGTTCACGCCGATGGAAATGCCGGCGATCGTGGCAAAGCGGAAGCCGGTGTACATCAGCTGGTCTGCGAACACTACGGTGTGCTTCAGCCCGAGGTTGCGATAACTGGCATTGATGACATTCGAAATCGCTTTCTTGGTCATGTCCCGGTTGACGAGGTCGAAGCTGAGTCCCTTCGGCAGCAGGTTGGACAACAACGCACGACCGACCGTTGTGTCGACCAGTCGCCTCGTAGTTGCCGTCTCGCCGTCGGCATTGGTGTCGTGCATCGGCACGCGCACCTTGACCCTGGCGTGCAGGTCAACAAAACCGCCGTCGTAAGCGCGGCGTGCTTCATCAACGTTGCTGAACACCATCCCTTCGCCCTTGGCGTACACCTTCGCCCGGGTCATGTAATAAAGGCCCAATACGACGTCCTGCGACGGCACGATGATCGGGTCGCCGTTTGCAGGTGACAGGATGTTGTTGGACGCCATCATCAAAGCGCGAGCCTCGAGCTGCGCCTCGATCGACAGCGGCACGTGCACCGCCATCTGGTCGCCGTCGAAGTCGGCGTTGAACGCC
>JBBDJJ010000014.1:0-6356 GCA_040879925.1 Woeseia sp.
AAGCTCCGGGCTCGACATCCCTGTCTCGCACGGTCCGCAGACGAGCCCCGGACCGTGCCAGCGCCCGTAGCCGCGTGGTGTCTGCCTCCTGCGACGATTGGAGGAAGCGGTGTGCCAGGGAACTCTGTTCAGGATCGTGCGAGACAGGGATGTCGAGCCCGAAGCCCCCAGGGATGGGTTCACGGCGTTCCTGAACAGAGTTCCCTGGCGTACCGCTTCCGTAGAACGCCAGCCATGTCTGCGCAAAAACGAGCAGAGCGAACCAATCCCCAGATGAACCCCGGACCGTGCCAACGCCTTGCTTGATAGTACTTCCTGTGAACACAGTCCCCTGGCATACCGCTTCCGTAGAACGCGAGCCATGCCTGTGCAAAAACGAGCAAGAGCGAGCCAATCCGCGGACGAGCCCCTGAGCGTGCCAACGCCATTCTCGATAGAACTCCCTGCACAAAAAGGAACAATGCGAGCGAATCGACGCGCCTTCGGTTCTGTGCGTTACAATTGCCGCGCTTTTTTGCCCCCGCGGTTGCCCGCCTGCCCATCAGGAGATCCTGCTAGATGTATGTCGACTCGTCGTCCCTCGAAGAATTCGATCCGGAGCTTTTTCAGGCAATTGTTAGTGAAGACCGCCGCCAGGAAGAACATATCGAGCTCATTGCGTCTGAAAATTATACGAGTCCGCGTGTTCTGGAGGCGCAGGGTTCGGTGCTTACCAACAAGTATGCGGAAGGCTATCCAGGCAAGCGTTACTACGGTGGCTGCGAGTTCGTCGATATAGCGGAGACGCTGGCCATTGAACGGGCGATGGAGTTGTTTGGTGCGGATTACGCGAATGTGCAGCCGCACTCGGGGTCGCAAGCCAATGCGGCGGCATGCCTCGCGCTTCTGAATCCGGGTGACACGATTCTCGGCATGAGCCTGGCGGATGGCGGCCATCTCACGCACGGTTCGAAAGTTAATTATTCGGGCAAGCTTTTTAACGCGGTGCAGTACGGCGTGCATGCGGACAGTGGCTTGCTGAACTACGAGGAAGTGGTGGCGCTTGCCGAAGAGCACCGACCGAAGATGATCATCGCCGGGTTTTCCGCGTACTCGCGGGTGCTGGACTGGGAACGTTTTCGCGCCATTGCGGATAGTGTCGGCGCGTGGCTCATGGTCGATATGGCGCATGTCGCGGGGCTGGTGGCGGCAGGTATGTATCCGAACCCGGTGCCGATTGCCGATGTCGTGACCACGACCACCCACAAAACCTTGCGCGGGCCCCGCGGTGGCCTCATTCTTGCGCGCAAGAACGACGAGATCACGAAGAAATTCAACTCACTGGTGTTTCCCGGCACGCAAGGTGGACCGTTGATGCATGTGATTGCGGCCAAAGCGGTTGCGTTTCTCGAAGCGATGCAACCGGACTTCAAGGTTTACCAGCGCAAGGTGGTGGACAACGCCCGGGAAATGGCAACGGCGTTCGTCGAGCGCGGCTACGCGATCGTTTCGGGTGGCACGGATAACCACCTGATGCTCCTGAGCCTCATTGACAAAGACATCACCGGCAAGGACGCGGATGCAGCGCTCGGCCGTGCCAATATCACCGTCAACAAGAACGCGGTGCCGAACGATCCGCGGTCGCCGTTCGTGACCAGCGGCCTGCGGCTTGGCACACCCGCAATCACAACACGCGGATTCGGGCTGGCAGAGACGCGTAAACTCACCGGCTGGATCTGCGATATTCTGGACGATCTCGGCAACGACGCGGTAATAGTGCGTGTGCGCGACCACGTACTGGAGCTGTGCAAGCGTTATCCGGTGTACGGCTGACCGGTGTACGGCTGACAATAGCCGTTCGCTCACCAGCGCAGGCGAATGAGAAGCGATGTTTTGTCCATTCTGCAGTCACGAAGAAACCAAGGTCATCGATTCGCGTCTGGCCGCGGACGGGCGGCAGATACGGCGTCGTCGTCAGTGCCTGGATTGCAACGAGCGTTTTACGACTTTCGAGTCCGCAGAGCTGGTGATGCCGAGACTGATCAAAAGCGACAGCAGCCGGCAACCTTTCGACGAAAACAAACTGCGTAACAGCATGACTCGCGCGCTGGAAAAACGTCCGGTGCCGGCTGACGAACTCGAGCAGGCAATCGGGCGACTCGTACACAATCTGCGCACCATGGGCGAACGTGAAGTCCCGGCGCGACTCGTCGGCGAGCTGGTCATGGAAGAACTGCGCAAGCTCGATGAAGTCGCTTACGTGCGCTTTGCCTCCGTCTATCGCAGTTTTCAGGACGTGACGGAGTTTCAGGACGAAATCAAACGACTGCAGGAAATTTCCGATGCGGCGGCGAGTCGCGAGCAGATGTCCCTGTTGCCTGATCTTCCCGGCAGGAAATGAGCGACTTCTCCGCGGCCGATCATCGCTTCATGGCGCGGGCGCTGCAGCTGGCGCGTAACGGCCTGACGACCGCGCATCCGAATCCGCGTGTTGGCTGTGTGCTGGTCAGGTCTGACACGATCGTCGGTGCAGGCTGGCACGAGCGAACCGGCGCAGCGCACGCGGAAGTGAATGCGCTGGCAAAGGCCGGCACCGAGGCTGCGGGCGCAACCGCGTACGTGACTTTGGAACCCTGCTCGCACCAGGGTCGAACCGGGCCGTGTAGCCGTGCGCTGCTGGACGCCGGTGTGGCGCAAGTCATCTGCGCTATGGAGGATCCGTCTGCGCATGCGTCGGGTCGCGGACTCTCGCAACTTGCCGAGGGCGGCGTAAAGGTGGCCAGTGGACTCCTGCGCGCGGCCGCTGAAACACTCAACGCCGGGTTTCTGTCGCGCATTCGTCGCGGTCGTCCATTCGTTCGCTTGAAGATTGCCAGTAGTTTCGATGGCGCCACGGCAATGCAGGACGGCCGCAGCCAGTGGATCAGCGGCGCTGCCGCGCGGGCCGACGTGCAGCGATTGCGTGCGATGTCGGGAGCGATCCTGACCGGCATCGGTACGGTACTGGCTGACGATCCGCTTCTGACGGTGCGCCCAATGGAGGTAACGATCCGGCAGCCGCTGCTCCGGCAGCCGCTGCTCCGGCAGCCGCTGCGTGCGATCGTCGACAGCAAGTTGCGCACGCCGCCAGGTTCGCGGTTGCTGGCGGAATCCGGCCAGACCGCCATTTTCTGCCTTGACGATTTCGGCCGGTCCGCACTGGAGTCAGCCGGTGCGCGGGTTTTTCAGGTTGCTGCCGCGCCGCGCGGCGTCGATTTGTCGTCCGTCCTCGTGATACTGGCTGACGAATACCTGGTCAACGACCTGCTGGTGGAGGCGGGCAGCATGCTGGCGGGCAGTCTGCTGGCCGCGGGACTGGTGGACGAACTTGTCATTTATCAGGCGCCCCATATCATGGGTAGTGAAACGCGGGGCATGTTCAACACCCCGGATTGGCGCCGATTTGGCAGCGGCCCGCCGCTGGAGATAATCGATGTGCGCCGCGTCGGTCCGGACACGAGGATCACGGCGCGGCCGAGACCCGGGGATAAAGCCTGAAACAGTATGTTCACTGGAATCGTCAAAACCATCGGCAGTATTGCCGGTATCGAAGACCGTCACGGCGACCTGCGACTGCGTATCCGCGCGTCTGACCTGCCGTGGCGGGAGTACGAGACCGGCGAAAGCATTTCCGTCAACGGCGTCTGTTTAACGGCTATTCAATTGCACGAACAGGGATTCGACACGGATGTCTCGCGGGAAACGCTTGCAGTCACCACCTTGTCGACACTCGAGCCGGGCAGTCCGGTTAATCTGGAGCCGTCTCTGCGGCTTGCCGACCGTCTGGGCGGGCATCTCGTCAGTGGGCACGTCGATTGCATCGGCACTGTGTCCGGTCAACGGCAAGACGCCCGTTCGTTACAATTGCAGGTCGACATACCGGCCGAATTCGGGCGCTACGTGGTGCGCAAAGGCTCCATTTGTGTGGACGGCGTGAGTCTTACCATCAACTCGGTATCCGGCAATTCATTTGTCACGAATATCATTCCGCATACCGCCAGCGCCACCATAATCGGCAAGTATCGCGTTGGCACACAGGTTAATATCGAAGTCGACCTGATCGCCCGTTACCTGGAAGGCCTGATTCGCGGCGACGGCGAGCCGGGCATGGGCATCAGCAGGGAGTTTCTTGAGGCACATGGCTATGCGTAACAACACCACCTTGCACCCGACAGCGGCAAGCTCGGCATTCAGCAGCATCGAAGAGATCATTGCCGATATCCGGCAGGGCAAGATGGTGATCATGGTCGATGACGAGAATCGCGAGAACGAAGGCGATTTGCTGATGGCGGCCGAAAAAGTGCGGCCCGAAGACATTAATTACATGGCCCGCTACGGTCGCGGCCTGATCTGCCTGACGATGACCCGCGAGCGCTGCGCGCAATTGCGACTGCCGCTGATGGTCGACGACACCGATCGCCGCCATGCCACCAATTTTACAGTGTCCATCGAAGCAGCCGAAGGCATTACTACCGGGATCTCGGCACACGATCGGGCGCGCACGGTACAGATTGCGGTGGCGCCGGACGCGAAGCCGGAAAACCTGAGCCAGCCCGGACATATTTTTCCCGTGATGGCACAACCCGGCGGTGTACTGACGCGTGCCGGCCATACGGAGGCGGGTTGCGACCTCGCGCGCCTCGCCGGATTCGAGCCGGCCGCGGCGATTGTGGAAATTCTGAACGAAGACGGCAGCATGGCGCGCCGCCCCGACCTCGAAGCATTCTCGCGCCAGCACGGTGTACGCATCGGCACCATCGCGGATCTGATTCGCTATCGCCTGGAAAAAGAGCGCTACGTCGAGCGCATTGCCGAGAAAACCGTGCAAACGGCGCACGGCGAATTCGGGCTGTTTTGCTATGACGATCACGTCAATCGCACCGTGCATGTGGCACTCGTCAAGGGAACGATCGGCAAAGAAACCAATCCGCTGGTCCGCGTGCACATCCAGGACACGCTTGGCGACGTTCTCGGCGTGCATAGTCCGGTGCTCGGCTGGCCGCTGCAAAGCGCCATCGAGCGCATTGCGCGCGAGCAGGCCGGTATTGTGGTGGTCTTGCGCGAACGTGAATCGTCACGCGAGCTGATGGAAGCAGTGCAGATCCTGTCGCTGGCACAGAACGAGCTCGCCGAGCGACGCAGCGGTGAAGCCGTTCTCAAAACTTACGGCGTCGGCGCGCAGATCCTGCGCGACCTCGGCGTGCAGCGCATGCGCGTGTTGTCTGCGCCCAAGCAAATGCACGGTATTTCCGGGTTCGACCTGGAAATCACCGAATACGTAGAAAGCTGAGGATTTATGGACAAGATCAAGACGATCGAGGGTGACCTCATGGTCCGTGACGCCCGGATAGCAATTGTCGCGTCGCGCTTCAACGACTTCATCGTTGAGTCGTTGATCAAGGCGGCCGTTTCCTGCCTGAGACGCCACGGTGCCAACGAGGCTGCCATTGAACTCGTTCGTGTGCCAGGCGCCTGTGAATTGCCGCTGGTGGTCGACAAGATCGCTGCATCGCGACGCTGCGACGGAATCATCGCATTAGGTGCCGTCATACGTGGCGCGACGCCGCATTTCGATTACGTTGCCGGGGAGTGCGTGCGTGGTTTGGGTGCTGCGAGTCGCGCTCACGGCGTGCCGGTCGGTGTCGGCGTACTGACGGTCGACACCATCGAGCAAGCCATCGAACGCGCCGGCACGAAGGGCGGCAATAAGGGAGAGGAAGCAACTCTCGCCGTGATCGAAATGATCAACGTGCTTCGCCGACTCGATTGATCGGGTCGAGCAGCAATCATGGCGCAGTCATCCGGGGCACGCAGCCGCACACGTGATTTGCTCGTACAGGCACTGTATCAAATGCAGATCACCGGCCACGATTGCGCCGAACTGCAAAAGCAGTTCCGTGAACGACGCGACTACGAACGCGTTGACCAGGCTTACTTCGATACGGCGCTCAGGAGCATCCTCGATTCACAGGCAGAACTCGAAACAAGCGTTGCCGATCTGGCTGACCGGCCGCTGGCACAACTCGACCCGGTGGAGCGGGGCATCCTGTTGCTCGGTGTGCACGAGTTGAGTTCGCAGCCGGAGATCCCGTATCGCGTCATCATCAACGAAGCTGTGAACCTCGCGCGGCGCTTCGGATCAGTGGACGGCCACAAGTATATCAACGCAGTTCTCGATCGCGCGGCGACTCGATTGCGCCCCGCGGAGAACCGGGACAGTACGCGCTAGGCACAATGGTGATTGGTTAAGACAGATCGCCCGTAGGACGGGCTCCTACAGCGTGTGATCAGTACAAATCGTAGGCTGTAGGAGCCCGTATTACGGGCGATAGGCGTTA
>JBBDJJ010000015.1:0-6046 GCA_040879925.1 Woeseia sp.
TTGGCGTTTGCGGGAGGGCCTGGTGTCCGGGAGGTCCTTTGACGGAATGGCTCCCTGCGGTCCGCTTTATTTCCGTCAAAGGACCTCCCGGACACCAGGCCGGAAGCGTCCCCGCACTTGGCACGCCCTGAGAATAAAGTGCCAGCAACGTCAAGCGGATGCGCTCCCGTCCGGCAGCGAAACCACGACGCAAGGTCTTGACCGGGTGGGAACCCTTTGGCGGAAATAAAGCGGACCGCAGGGAGCCATTCCGTCAAAGGGTTCCCACCCGGTCAAGACCGATTCGAGCCGCTGGCCGAGACCGATTCGAGCCCCCCCGGTCGTGCCCCTGGCGCATAACGGCCTGCCGCAACGTCGGCAGGGCAAGCCGGATTTTACTGCGCCGCGCTCTGCTAACATGCGCGCCCATGCAATTGGCGGAATTCGATTACACCCTGCCCGACGAACTGATCGCCCGCTACCCGGCGCCGGAACGGCGCATGAGCCGCCTGCTGCTGGTCGATGCCCGCAGTGCACAAATGGCGGACCGGCGATTCGGCGATCTGCTGGAGTATTTTCGCGCAGGTGACTTGCTGGTACTCAACGACACGCGCGTCGTACCGGCCCGCCTGCACGGCAGAAAGGCAAGCGGCGGCCGCGTTGAAATGCTGATCGAGCGAGTCCTGTCGCCGTGCAAGGCTCTCGTACAACTGCGTGCCAGCAAGTCACCCGGCGCGTCGGTCAAAATCGAGTTTGCCGGCGGGCAAGTGGCTACTGTTATTGGTCGGAGGGAGGCATTCTACGAGCTCGAGTTCAGTTCACCTGTCGAGGAACTCCTGGAATCGCTCGGTGAAGTGCCGTTGCCGCCGTACCTCGGGCGCGCCAGCGAACCGTCAGACCGGGAGCGTTACCAGACGGTTTACGCGCGCCATCCGGGAGCGGTGGCTGCGCCGACAGCCGGGCTGCATTTCGACCAGCAGATGCTGGCCGATTTGCAGAATGCTGGTGTCGGGATTGCGTTCGTGACGTTACATGTTGGTGCCGGAACGTTCCTGCCCTTGCGCCAACAGTCGGTAACCGAGAATCGTTTGCACCCCGAACGCGTGCACGTAAGTGACGCGGTCTGTTGCCAGGTGAATGATACGCGAGCAGCCAACGGGCGAATCGTTGCCGTCGGCACGACGTCAGTGCGGGCGCTCGAGGCCGCGTCGACGAACGGTGCGATCGAGCCGTTTGATGGAGAAACCGATCTGTTCATCCGGCCTGGCTATCGATGGAAATCGGTCGACCGGCTGTTGACCAACTTTCACTTACCGCGCTCGTCGCTGCTCATGCTGGTGGCGGCGTTCGCGGGTACTGAACTGATTCTGCGCGCGTACCGGCATGCAGTAAATGAACGCTATCGGTTTTTCAGCTACGGCGATGCGATGCTGGTATTGCCTGACGAGACAGCGTCGCGGGCGACGTAAAAATGGAGCTGACGATTGAAAAGTCGGCGGGGTTGGCACGCCGCGGCACGCTAAGGCTGCGGCGCGGGACTGTCCGCACTCCCGGGTTCATGCCGGTTGGTACTTACGGCACGGTCAAGAGCGTTACGCCCGAAGAGGTCGCGACGAGCGGCGCCGATATTATCCTTGGCAATACCTTTCACCTGATGCTGCGCCCTGGCACGCAGGTAATCCGGCGTCATGGCGGCTTGCACGAATTCATGAACTGGCAGGGACCGATCCTTACGGATTCCGGTGGTTTCCAGGTGTTCTCGCTGGCCTCGATGCGCAAGATGTCGGCGGAAGGCGTGACCTTTCGTTCGCCGGTCGATGGTGCCGAGGTCTTTCTGACGCCGGAACGGTCGATGGAGGTGCAGCACGATCTCAATTCGGACATCGCCATGATTTTCGACGAGTGCACACCGTACCCGGCAACCTATGCGGAAGCCGGGCAATCCATGCGGCTGTCGCTCGACTGGGCTCGGCGCAGCCGATTGCGTTTCGACGAGTTGCGCGACGACGATCCGGGCCGTGGTGAAGCGTTGTTCGGTATCGTGCAGGGAGGCATTCATGACGACTTGCGCAACGAGTCACTGGACGGTCTCTGCGAAATCGCTTTTGATGGTTATGCCGTGGGCGGACTTGCTGTCGGCGAACCTGAAGCGGAACGTCTTGCTGTGTTGGACAACGTCGTGCCGCGATTGCCGTCTGATCGCGCACGTTACCTGATGGGCGTAGGCACGCCGGTCGATATTGCGGAAGCGGTCGCTCGCGGCATCGACCTGTTCGATTGCGTCATGCCGACCCGGCATGCACGCACCGGCCACCTGTTCACATCACGAGGTGTCGTCAGGATTCGCAATGCCCGTTACACGGACGATACCGGTCCGCTCGACCCCGCCTGCGATTGCTACACCTGCAGCCACTACAGCCTGGCTTATCTGCGTCATCTCGAGAAGTGTGGCGAGATGCTGGGTGCCCGGCTCGGCACCTTGCATAACCTGCATTATTATCAGAGCCTGATGTCCGACCTGCGAGATGCAATTGACACTGACACCGTTGCCCGGTACACCACCCGCCTCAAGGACACCTATTCGCGACCGATCGAATGAAATGGTTTCTGCGACCCTTGAAAAGCAACCCACAGGCCCAACGTCCGGAATTCCTGTGCCATAATATTCCGCTTGACTCAATGGCCCGGCACCTTGCGGGCCCGCAACGCGACAGAGAATCATGGACTTTTTCATAGAGACCGCACATGCACAAGCAGGGCCGCAGGCCGATCCATTCGGCTTCCTGCTGCCGATGCTGGTCATATTTGCAGCGTTTTATTTCTTGCTGATCCGCCCTCAGCAAAAGCGCCAGAAAGCGCACACCCAGCTTGTGGCTGGCCTCGGCGTCGGCGATGAAGTGGTAACCGCCGGTGGCATTCTCGGCACGGTAACGGCGGTCAGCGATCACTATGCGACGTTGCAGATTGCCGATGACGTCGAGATAAAGATCCAGAAATCGACGGTATCCGCCGTCGTGCCGAAAGGCACGATCGATGCGGCCTAGGGATCGTTGCGCCAGGGATCGTTACGCCAGGGGTCTCTGCATCGGCTGCCCGAGTGATTCACCTGCAACTCCGGAATCCGGTCAGAACCCTTGCGTGACCGGGTTGTCATGAGAATCCCGGAATATCTGCGATGAATCGTTATCCTGCCTGGCTCAATACACTGGTCCTCGTATTGCTGGTCGCAGGCTTTGTGCTTGCACTGCCCAACATCTATGGCAGCGCGCCGGCTATTCAGTTGGCCGGTACCGACGGGGCCGACCTCAACGAAGCCCGACTTGTCGAGGTCGAGGATTTTCTCGAGACTCGCTCCTTGCCGCCGGAAGCGGCTTATCTCGAGGATGGTCGTATTGTGCTGCGCTTCGACGAAGTAGCGGCGCAACTGGAAGCAGGCGAGCAGCTGCGTTCCCGATTCGACCGCCAAGCCAGTGTCGCCCTGACGCTCGCCCCACGGTTGCCCGCATGGCTGCGGGCCATTGGCCTGGCTCCAATGAGCCTCGGTCTCGATTTGCGTGGCGGTGTGTATTTTCTGCTCGAGGTTGATATGGATACGGCCGTTACCAGTCGGCTGACGCTCTATCAACGCGATATCGAAGAACGCCTGCGCGATGAGAACCTGCGTCACCGTGTCGACCTGGAAGGTCGGACCATCTCGGTAATGTTGACCAGCGACGAAGATGCCAGCCGCGCGCGGCAGGTTATCCGGGATGCCGACAATGACCTGCTGATTCTCGACGGCGCCGACGGACGCTCATTGCAAGTGCGGATGAGCGATACCCAGATTAGCGATCGCCAGGATTTCGCAATTGAACAGAACATCACGACCCTCAGGAATCGTATTGACCAGTTGGGCGTTGCGGAGCCGCTGGTGCAACGCCAGGGTGTCGACCGCATCGTTGTGCAACTGCCGGGCGTGCAGGATCCAAACCGGCTCGACGACATACTGACGGCGACGGCAACGCTGGAATTCCGCCTCGTCGATACCACCGGCGACAGTCCCGGCTCCCGGCGCTATCCGGGGCGTACGGGCGAGTCGGCACAATTGCTGCGCCGTGACGTGGTGGCCTCCGGTGACCAGATAATCGACGCAGAGGCCGGCTTCAGCGAAGGCCAGCCAGCCGTGTTCATTACCCTGGACTCCGCCGCTGGCGAGAACATGCTGGCCACCACTCGCGCTAACGTCAATAAACCGATGTCGACGGTATTTATCGAAACGCGCCGCGAAGTCGTAATGCGGGATGGCGCCGAATCGTTTCGAACCGTTCGTTCGGAAGAAATTATCAATACCGCGACTATTCGTGGCATTTTCAAGAACCGCTTCCAGATCACCGGCCTGACGCCCGTCGAAGCACGCGACCTCGCGCTGCTGCTGCGGGCCGGCGCGCTGGCTGCTCCGGTGTACAAAGTCGAAGAACGCACGATCGGTCCAAGCCTGGGCCAGGACAACATCGATCGCGGGTTCCGCGCAGTTCAGGTCGGTTTTATTGCCGTGATTATTTTCATGGCCATTTACTATCGATGGTTTGGTGTGATCGCGGGTGTGGCGCTGTTCAGCAATCTCGTTTTCATCGTGGCGCTGCTGTCGCTGCTGCAAGCGTCACTAACATTGCCCGGCATCGCGGGAATCGTGCTCACGGTGGGCATGGCGGTTGACGCGAACGTGCTTATTTTCGAACGTATTCGCGAAGAAATAAATGCCGGTAGCTCACCGCAGGCGAGTATCAACAGTGGCTATGAGAAGGCCTTTTCGTCGATCGCCGATGCCAATGTGACTACGCTTATTGCAGCGTTAGTGCTATTCGCTTTCGGAACCGGGCCTATAAAGGGTTTTGCGGTAACGCTTTCGCTGGGTGTAATAACGTCTATGTTCACTGCAATTGTCGGATCACGTGCCATTGTCAACCTGGCGTTCGGCGGGCGGAAGCTGACCGGCATTCCGGTTTGAACCAGCAGCGCGCGACAGGACACAAACGATGAAGCTGATCAAAGACAACACATCGATTGACTTTTTGAGTCGCACGCCGCGACGCGTCGCTGCTGTGATTTCGGTTGTCGTCGTGTTGGCTTCGCTGGTCTCGATTGCAACCCGCGGTCTGGAATTCGGCATCGATTTCACCGGCGGGATATTGCTGGAAGTCGGTTATCCGCAAGCTGCGAATCTGGACGATATCCGCCAGCTCATGGCCGGTGCGGGCTTCGATGATCTGCAGGTGCAGCGCTTCGGCGCCGATACTGACGTAATGCTTCGCTTGCCGCCCCAACCTGGTGTCGACGCGGACCAGATTCGCGATCAGTTAAGCACTACGCTGGCAGCCGCCGAGCCCGACATAGAGATTCGTCGCGTCGAATTCGTCGGGCCGCAGGTCGGCGAGGAGTTGCGCGAGCAGGGCAGCACTGCAATGATTTTCGCGTTGTGCATGATCTTTGTATACATCATGTTCCGCTTTCAATGGAAGTTCGCGGCAGGCGCCGTGGTCGCACTCGCCCACGACGTGATTATCACGGTCGGTTTCTTCTCCTGGTTTGGTCTGCCATTCGACCTGTCGGTCCTTGCGGCCGTATTGGCCGTCATCGGCTATTCGCTGAACGATACCGTTGTTGTGTTCGATCGCATTCGGGAGAATTTCCTCAAGCTGCGGGGTACGTCGTCCGTAGAAAGCATGAATATTTCGATCAACGAAACGCTGTCGCGCACGATCATGACCGGCGTCACGACGTTATTGGTATTGCTGGCCCTGTTCTTCCTTGGCGGCGAATCAGTCGGGCCGTTTTCCATTGCCGTGATTGTCGGCATCCTGATCGGAACCTACTCGTCCATATACATGGCCAGTGCCGTTGCACTCGGACTGGACGTTCGGCCACAGGATCTTCTGCCGCCGGAAAAAGACTCGGAGCTGGTCGACGACTTGCCCTGACAGGATGTTGAAAAAGGCCATCCTGACCTTTTTCAACGTCGCGAATCCGGCACAGGTCCGGATTCGCTCCCGACAGGTCAAGCACTTACGTGCTCGACCTGCGAGCGAGA
>JBBDJJ010000016.1:0-35455 GCA_040879925.1 Woeseia sp.
TTGGCTCCCTGCGGTCCGCTTTATTTCCGCCAAAGGGTACCCACCCGGTCAAGACCAGGCCCTCCCGCGAATCGGTGAGATACTCGGGCTAGTCGTCGCTGTTCATGTCGAAAGAAAAGGTATCTTCCAGGTCTTTCATGGCCGCACGCTGTTCTGCTATTTCTTCCAGTCGTCGCCGGATTTCCTTCTTGCGTGCCGCTTCGGCATTTTGTGATGCCTCGAACTCGGCAATCAGATCTTCGACATTGATCTCGACCGACACATCTCCGATGTTGTCGGAATTCTTGGCCGTCGAGAATACGATCGTATCCTCGGGAACGTCATCGTCACCGACTTCCAGCAACGTGTCGTCTTCGGCGAGGTTTTCCTCCTCGTCGTCCTCCATTTCCGGATCGTTCACTTCAGTCTGCTTCATCGACGGCCTCTTCGCAGAACAATGATGAATCGCCGCCTTCCATGGGCAATGACCGGCCTTCCATGACCCGATTCACGCCTGTATACCGCGAAAAAACTGGGGACGCAACAACGTACTGAGTACTTTTCCAATAAGGCGAACAAGCACCGTCAAATGGTGAATTGGTTCCGGATTTCGCGCAGTTGCAGCCCCCGGTCCGGCCCGCGTAAAAAGAGGCGGGTGCTCAGCCGATCAGGTTATTGAGTTCAAAGATCGGCAGCAGGATAGCCAGAACAATAACCAGCACAATGGCGGCCATGATCACGACCAGCAGTGGTTGCATGATGCCCAGCAAGGTGGCGATCAGGCCATCGACCTCGCGTTCCTGGTTGCCGGCAGCGCGATTGAGCATTTCCTCGAGGCGCCCGCTGGCCTCGCCACTCGCGATCAGGTGGGTTGTCATTGGCGGGAACAATTTGCTGGCCGCAAGCGACTTGCTGATCATCGAGCCTTCGCGCACGCGTAACGACGCCTCCTCAACTGCCTCTCGCATCGGAATATTGACTATTACCTTTGCTGCAATGCGCAACGCTTCCAATATGGGAACGCCGCTCCCGGCGAGAATGCTTAACGTCCGTGTGAAGCGAGCCGTATTGATACCGCGTGTCAGGCGGCTGGTGATCGGGATATGCAGGAGAGCACGGTGATAGTTGCGTCGCGGCCCTTCCTTCTTGAGAAGCTGGCGAATACCGACGATGAGAGCGATGGTAACGACAATCAACACGAACCAGTGGTCCCGCAGAAAGCCGCTGGTCCACAGCATGATACGCGTCAGGATCGGTAATTCCTGACCATAGTTTTCGAAGATATCAACGACCTTCGGCACGACATAGGCCAGCATGAAGCTGATAATGCCGACCGCCGTGACGACCAGCGCGATCGGATAAATAAGTGCATTTCTGACCTGCTGTTGCAGGGCTTGCCGGGACTCGGTGAATTCAGCCAGTCGCTCCAACACGGTATCGAGATGTCCAGATTGCTCACCGGCGGCGACGGTCGCGCGATAGAGCTCGGGAAAGGCGCCGGGAAAGTCGGCCAGCCCGTCCGCCAGGGAATGGCCTTCCATGACCCGTGCACGCACTCCCAGAAGTATGCTGCTGGCGCGCGGATTCTCGTTCTGCTGACTGACCGCATGCAGCGCTTCTTCCAAAGGGAGACCCGATTGCGACAAGGTGGCGAGTTGTCGGGTTACGAGGGCCAGCTCGCTCGCCGACAGTCCGCGACGCAAGCTGAATGTTTTGCGGGGTCCGGTCTCCTGCTGGCGAACCTCGGTAACCTTCACTGGCAGAAGCTGTCGCTCGCGCAGCAGCTGCCGGACATGTTTGGGCGTGTCACCTTCGAGCAGGCCTTTGGCTTCCTTGCCGGCTTTGTCAAGTGCTACGAATTCAAACGCGCCCATCGAATGGTCTCAATCAGAGTGCCGGTCATGCGGCCTACGGCTGATTGTACGGAAGTTTTCGGATGACGTACTTCTCGCTGTGGCTATACAGGCGAGGCACCCTGCCAAACAGGTAATGGCGTCAGTCAGCCCGCGTGACGCGCAGGACCTCTTCCAGCGTCGTTGCGCCCTCGAGGACACGGCGTCGTCCGTCATCACGAATGCTTGGACTGAGCCTGCGCGCGTAGCGCTCGAATTCCTGTTCGCTGACGCCGTCGTGAATCATGGTTCGCATTTTGTCGTCGACGGCAATGAGTTCGTAAATACCTGTGCGCCCGCGAAAGCCGGTGCTGCCATCTTCATCGTTCGGCCGGTAAAGCGTCGGCGGAGTGCCCGGATCGAGATTCAATGTGCGGCATTCGTAGTCGCGCGCCGTGTAGGCGACCTTGGTATCGTCGTCGAGCACCCGAACCAGACGCTGCGCCAGCACACCAATGAGGCTCGACGACAGGAGAAATGGTTCCACACCCATGTCACGCAGCCGGGTAACGGCGCCAGATGCCGTGTTGGTGTGCAGCGTGGATAGCACGAGGTGTCCGGTGAGGCTCGCTTGCACAGCAATTTCCGCCGTTTCGATGTCGCGGATTTCGCCAACCATGACCACATCGGGGTCTTGTCGCAGGATCGCTCGCAGGCCGCGCGCAAACGTCATTTCAACCTTGGTATTGACCTGCGTCTGGCCGATGCCGTCGATAAAGTATTCGATCGGGTCCTCGACGGTCATGATATTACGCGTGTTGTCGTTAATGCGTTCGAGCGCGGCATAAAGAGTGGTGGTTTTTCCGGAACCCGTTGGGCCCGTCACCAGGATGATGCCGTGCGGCTTGTGAATGAGTTCATCCATTACCGCACGTGATCGATCGTCCATGCCCAGTGAAGTCAGATTGAGTCTGCCGGCCTGCTTGTCGAGCAAGCGCAAAACGACACGTTCCCCATGCCCGGATGGCATCGTGGAAACACGAACGTCAACAGCGCGGCCCGCAATCTTGAGTGAAATGCGACCGTCCTGCGGCAGCCGCTTCTCGGCTATATCCAGTTTCGACATCACCTTGATACGGGACACGATCAGCGGCGCAAGGGCTCTTCGGGTCTGCAGAATTTCCTGTAAGACCCCGTCGATGCGAAAGCGTACGTTCAACCGGTTTTCGTAAGGCTCGATGTGCACATCGGACGCGTTGTCCTTGACTGCTTCGGTCAATATCGCATTGATGAAACGGATGATCGGTGCGTCATCGTCACTATCGAGCAGATCGGACGGTTCCGGAAGCTCTTGCGCTACTCGCAGCAGATCGGTTTGCTCATCCAGGTCACCGACCATCTGCATCGCTTTATGGCTGCCCTGCTCATACGTCTGTTGCAGCATGGCGTCGAAGGCGGCAGGTGTCACACGGGTGAGCTTGAGGGGAACGCCGGCAAATCGGCGTGCCTCGGCAAGACTCAGGGGCGAGGTACCGGTGCGGTAGACTGTGTCTGCCTTGCCGTCGCTGATCTGCCTGATCAATACGCCATGCCGCTTGGCGAAAGAAAAGGGCAGAGGACGTGCATCTGCCCCCGCAACTTCCAGCGTCGGAGGCGCGGTTGCTTCTTCGAGCTCGAGAACAACGTCGTCGCTGTTTCTGATCATCAGTTATCGTCTTGTGACGTTTCGAACCGCTCGTCGCTTTCGTCCTGATTACCGGCGCCGTCCGCATCCTCGCCCGGTACATACGGTTCGATTTCTGGCAACATTGGGCGATCGGTGCGCGGCATTAACGACACGTCGCCGCCAAACCTTCCACTTATATTCTGCTGCTGCAGATCACGAATGTGGTTGTACTTCTGGTTGGTCTCGATGGCAGCCTGGCCGGAGTTGCGCAGTATCTTGGGTCGGATAAAAACCATCAGATTGGTCTTGACCATGTTGGTGCTGCGGCTGCGAAACAGGTTGCCGAGAATCGGGATACTGCCGAGCACCGGTACCCGCTGATCGCTTTCACGAAGCGTGTCCTCCAGCAAGCCGCCAAGGACCAGGATCGCGCCATCCTCGACGATGACAGTGGTTTCGATAATGCGTTCGTTCGTGATCAGGTCTACGGCACCCGAAGCCGCTTGTGCAATGCTCGATATCTCCTGCGAAATCTTCAGGATCAGGGCATTGCCCTCGCTTATTTGCGGAGTGATGACGAGCTTGACGCCGATCTTTTCCCGCTGGATCGTCTGGAACGGGTTGACGCCACCGCCGGTGCCCGTGCCGGTGTTCGAAAACGAACCGGTGATAAACGGTACTTCCTGCCCGACGTTGAGGCTGGCTTCCTCGTTGTCGGTGGTGACGATGCTGGGCGTGGAGATGATATTGGTATTGGCATCTCCCTGAAGCGCACGCAGGATCGCCGCAAAACTGGTGCCGGAATCGCTGATCCTCCCGACGCCGAAAGTGATGCCGTCGCCGATCAGATTCCCGGGATTAGTGGCACCGCCGCTGATTTCAGAGCCGAGTTGCACTACGCCCGGTCCGAAATCCGGGAAGTTAGTGACGCCAACAGCGTTATTGTCATTGCTGCCGTCAAGTGCCCAGGTCACGCCAAGTTCGGAGGCGCGGTCGGCAGTGACCTCGACGATGATGGCCTCGACGAGTACCTGATCGCGACGGATATCCAGTTTGTCGACGATGCTCATGAGCGAGCGCATCATCTTCGGCGGCGCATTGACAATGATGGCATTGGTCTGGGCATCCGCCCACACCGCAACGCCTTCCATCCGGGCGCCGCCTTCGGCAGCGGCACCAGCCTGCGCGCCCGCCTGTTCGGAGAAATGCTGTTGCAACTTGGTCGACAGCTCTTCCGCATCGGCGTAACGCAGATAGCGCACCTGGGAGTCACCCCCGTCTTCGAGAGGCGTATCAAGGTGTGCAATAAGGGCGCGCAATCGCAAACGTTCGGTTCTTTCACCGCCGATCAGGACGCTGTTGGTGCGGGCATCGGCAACGAGGCTCATCGAACTGGGGGCGCCGTCGGCCTGTGGCACCTGTGTCAAAGCTGTCAGCACCCGTACCAGTTCGCCGGCCGACGCATGTTGTAGCGGTACGATCTCGATATCTTCATCGTTGGAACGGTCGATGCGCCGGATAATATTGACCAGCCGATCCACGTTCGCCGCACGATCCGAAATAATAAGCATGTTCGACCCGGGATGCGCAGCCAGGTGGCCATATTGCGGTATCAGCGGGCGGAGAATCGGCACGAGTTGCGCTGCACCGACGTTGTCGACCTTGAGAACCTGCGTGACGATATCGTCTGCAGCGGCTCCACCACTGCCAATGGTGCCGGAATACTGCCGTGCGCTGGCGTCCGGAATGATCTTGACCACATCGCCGGTCGTTATGGCGACGTAGCCATGCACCTCCAGAATAGACAGGAAAGCTTCGTAGAAGGCCTCCGGCGACATGGGCGTCGAAGACAGCATGGTGACCTTGGCGTTGACGCGCTGATCGAGAATAAAGTTCTTGCGCGTTACCGCCCCCACGGCCTCGATGATCTGCCGAATATCCGCATCCTTGTAATTCGGTGTGATCGTGGACTGCTGCTGGGCCATGGCGATCGGTAGCACGGCGTACCACAACAGCGCGAGCGCGCTAGCGACACGGCCGGCCGCGATATGCTTGTTCTGGTTGGTCTGCTTCAATGCAATCTCTACTGATCGTCGTCGGCGGCGAGTTGGCTGGTACTCAATACCAGTACTTCCGGTTGTCCATTCCTTTCCACAGTGACCGACACCTGGTCGGCGCTGCCGAGATTCTGGAATATCTCCATAGCCTGCTGTGGGTCCGTTAAAGCCTGTCCGTCGATATCCTTGATCAGGTCACCCGGCCGCAACCCGAGCGCTGCAAACTGGCGGCGGTCCCGGCCCGGATAAACCCGATATCCCTGTTGTTGTCCGGCTACAAAATACGGGGTTGGGCGAATGACGTCTGCGAGTTTCGTCGCATTTGCCGTGATGGCCTCCTGAATGCTCGGATTCGCCTCGGTGGTCCGCGTAGCTACAGGTGTTGCGCGACGCACCGGTTGCGCACTCGTCGGAAAGTCCTGTGGCAGCTTCAGCACTTCGAGGACGCCGCTGCGATTGAGGACCACACGATCTGCAAAGACGGCATGCAAGGTGGCACCCGGCACGACGACGTCGTCAATGGCGTAAACCTTCTCTTCGTTGCGTGTATCGGCAATGATAGCAATGGACTGCGCGCCATCGGCGGCGGCAATGGTTCCTTTCAGCGACAGGTTAAGGCGTGTCTCTTCGAGATCCGCGAGCGACTCACTGACGGGAGGAGGTGCCTCCGCGCTGGCTACGCCGAACAGGTGCGCGTCGGCAATCGACTGGAAATCGGGCTGCCCGGCACCGCGAGCGCTGGCGGCAGCCGCACTCCGCTCGGCGGGTGTCGCTGCAATGGGAACACTGGCGGATGGATCCGGAATCAGCAGCCAGACCATGCGCGCCAATTGCCAGGCAATGGCAATGACCAGCAGCAGGGCAATCCATTTTGGCAGCCGCTGATTAATGACCGCAACGCAACGCTCACGGTCTAAATTGCTGAAATCGGTCCATTTTGCGGTCATTGCCATGCTTGTGCCCTGGCCCATGTGCCTGCTTTCACGGCGCGAAACCGCAGCGCGGGTCGGCGCGGCATCGCCAGCGCTCGATGATACGGTTTCATACCCATATCAAACAAGCCCAAGAGATGAAAAAAACCTATATACGGCAAGTATCTAGCTCCTTTACTTAACGCAGTTTTTAGGCGAGGCTCTCGACGGTCGGCCCGGCGCAAAGAAATGCCCCGGTTACTCTGGAGAATGGCGTCGGTCGCCCCTATATAATGTTCCTCACGTTATAGCATTCGACGAACTGTGACACTCGGCGACGGCAAAATTGCGACGCATTACCCTAAAAGCACCGGTTTATATGGCTACTTTTGTGAATCATGGCTGAACGCAGAATATCAGAGACACGCACACCCGACCGCGATGTGGCTGTCGATGAGGCCCGTCCCAAGCTCAAACGGCCCCCGCTATATCGGGTGGTGTTGATAAACGATGACTATACCCCCATGGAGTTTGTAGTGGAGGTACTGCAAACGGTGTTCGGCATGCAGCGCACGCAGGCGACACGAGTGATGCTGGAGGTGCACACAAAAGGCAAGGGGATTTGTGGCATTTTCAGTTTTGAGATTGCCGAGACCAAAGTTGCCCAGGTCACCAATATCGCCCAGCAGCAGCAACACCCGTTGTTGTGTACGATGGAGGAGTCCTGATCCAGGAGCATGTGCCTCGCGAAAGCTTTTTTACCAGGTAACACACTATGTTGAGCAGTGAACTCGAATTTTGTCTTAATGAGGCGTTTCAGAACGCCCGCAATCGCCGCCATGAATTCATGACGGTGGAGCACTTGCTGCTGGCACTTCTGGATATCCCCAAGGTTCACGAGATTCTCAAAGCCTGTAACTCGAATATTGGCCAGTTGCGCCGTCAATTGAGCGAATTCATCGACGAGGCGACACCACTCATGCCGGTTGACGATGACCGCGACGTGCAACCGACACTTGGTTTTCAACGCGTCCTGCAGCGGGCTGTATTTCATGTGCAGTCGAGCGGCAAGAAGGAAGTGACCGGTAGCAATGTGCTGGTTGCCATATTCAGTGAAAAGCAGTCACAGGCCGTTTACTTTCTCGGCTTGCAGGATGTAACCCGACTGGATGTCGTTAACTATATCTCGCACGGTTTGCCGCAGCTGCGCAATGAGGGTTCTGAAGAAGAGCAAGAGGTTCCGGTGACTCCGGAAGGGGAGCCGGAGGCGCGTGCGCTCGAGTTGTACGCGACGAATCTCAACAAGCTTGCGATCAACGGCAAGATCGATCCTCTGATCGGTCGCGACGTCGAGATTGAGCGCACTGTGCAAATACTCTGCCGGCGCCGCAAGAACAATCCGTTGTATGTCGGCGATGCCGGCGTGGGCAAGACTGCGCTCGCCGAAGGGCTCGCGCGAATGATCGTCGAGGAGCGCGTTCCCGAAGTTTTGCGCGGGAGTACTATTTACGCTCTGGATATGGGCGCGCTAATAGCAGGCACCAAATATCGTGGTGATTTCGAGAAGCGGCTGAAGTCGGTCATCGCCGAGATTCGTCAGGACCCCGGCGCCATACTGTTTATCGACGAAATACACACAGTGATTGGTGCAGGCGCAGCGTCCGGTGGCGTGATGGACGCCTCGAACCTGATCAAGCCGGTACTGGCAAATGGCGAGATACGCTGCATCGGCTCGACAACTTACGCTGAGTACCGTGGCATCTTTGAAAAGGACCACGCGCTGGCCCGACGCTTCCAGAAGATCGATGTACCTGAGCCCAGCTTGCAGGAAACCATCGCAATTTTGCAGGGCATCAAGTCGCGTTTCGAAGAACACCATGGCGTGACCTACGATCCTGCAGCGCTGGAAGCCGCTGCGGAACTGGCAGCGAAACATATCAATGACCGGCGCTTGCCGGACAAGGCCATCGACGTGATCGACGAAGCCGGCGCGCATCTCCGGCTGCAGCCAGTGGGCGAACGTGAAGATCGCGTCACCGTGACGCTGGTCGAGAATATCGTGGCCAAAATGGCGCGGATTCCTTCGAAAAGCGTTTCGGTATCGGACAAGGATGTGTTGCGCACGCTCGAGCGCGACCTGAAGCTGACAATTTTCGGGCAGGATCCGGCAATCGAAGCGCTGGCCGCGGCCATCAAGATGGCGCGGTCCGGACTTACCGAAGATTCCAAGCCGATTGGCTCGTTCCTGTTTGCCGGACCGACTGGCGTCGGCAAAACCGAAGTCACCCGTCAACTGGCGTTGTTGATGGGCGTCGAACTGATTCGTTTCGATATGTCGGAGTATATGGAACGTCACACCGTGTCGCGATTGATCGGAGCGCCACCCGGCTATGTCGGTTTCGATCAGGGCGGGCTATTGACCGAGGCAGTGACCAAAAACCCGCATGCAGTCGTATTGCTCGACGAGATCGAGAAAGCGCATCCGGAAGTATTCAACCTGTTACTGCAGGTAATGGATCATGGCACACTGACGGACAACAACGGGCGCAAAGCGGTGTTTCGCAATGTGATCCTGGTAATGACAACGAATGCTGGTGCGCAGGAAATGTCGCGTGCCTCCATAGGCTTTACACAGCAGGATCACACCAGTGACGGACTTTCTATCATCAAAAAGTCATTTACGCCGGAGTTTCGTAATCGCATCGATGCCATTATCCAGTTCGCGTCACTCGATGCGCGATCTGTTGCACGCGTCGTCGACAAGCTGGTTGTGGAGCTCGAAGCGAAGTTGAGTTCCAGCAACGTAACACTCGAGCTCGATGACCCTGCACGTTACTGGATTGCAGAGCGCGGCTATGATCCAAAAATGGGCGCAAGGCCGATGGCGCGCGTTATACAGGACCATATCAAACGGCCGCTGGCGGAAGAACTATTGTTTGGCAGCCTCTCCGAAGGCGGGCATGTGCGGGTGACGGTCGGCAACGACGGCAATCTCAAACTCGACATGGAGCCGGCACAGAAAGCGCTCGAAAAGCTGACAAATAACTGAGTGATTTGTGTCGCGCCGGGAGTGTCAGAGCGGATGTCTATCGGCCGCGGTAAACGATACGGCCCTTGCTGAGATCGTAGGGAGTTAACTCAACGGTAACGCTGTCTCCGGTAAGAATGCGAATGTAGTTCTTGCGCATTTTTCCGGAAATATGTGCAGTGACGACGTGGCCGTTTTCCAGCTCGACACGAAACGTCGTGTTCGGCAGGGTTTCGGTAACCACGCCTTCCATTTGCAGTGCTTCTTCTTTAGCCAATTTCCCAGGGTCCAGTTTGCTTAGCTGGCGAATTGTGCAGAAACAGGCTGTCTATTGCAATTGCAGTCTGCGGCAGCTTAGCGCTATGCGGTTCCCAGCACCTCTGCAGCAAATTCCGTTTCCGGCCACTGCCTGAAGCGAATTGCTGGAACGCAAGCGTTTTGCAGGAGTTCAACGAATTCGTCCCGCGGCATCAGTTGCGCACCCAGGCCCAGCAAGTGCGGTGTCGGCATTTGACAGTCAATCAAGGCGAACTCCTGCTCGGCAAGGTGTCCGCAGAGCGCCAGCAAAGCCACCTTGGATGCGTTGTTGGCTCCGCTGAACATCGATTCGCCGAAGAAGACCTTGCCGATCGCAAGGCCGTAAATGCCGCCGACAAGTGAGTGCCCGTGCCAGACTTCTACGGAATGCGCCCAACCCTCGCGATGCAACGTCATGTATGCCTCGATCATGCCTGCGGTGATCCAGGTGCCTGGCGCCGAGACACGCGGCCGGGCACAGGCATTGATAACTTCCGGGAAAGACCGGTTCCAGCTCACGCGGAACTGACAGCTGCGCAGGCTGCGGCGAAATCGGCGCGCAATATGAAAGGCGTTGGGGAGCAAGACACAGCGCGGATCGGGTGACCACCAAAGGATCGGCTGGCCGTTGTCGAACCACGGGAAAATAGCGTGACGGTAAGCGTAAACCAGGCGCTCAGGCGCCAGATCGCCACCGGCTGCCAGCAGGCCGTTCGGGACCGACAAGGCGCTTTGCACGGCCGGGAATGACTCAGGTGGATCGTCCGGGCTGATCCACTGGATGCGCGATCTGGTCATCGGCCGCGCAAGGCTGCACTCGCCGACAATGGATTCACCTGCTCTTGCTGCGTTTCCTGTTCTGGTTGGGAATTCATACGATACGGGCTGTGACCGTCGACCGCTGACATGTACCGATCCACATGCCGTCGTTCGTCGCGCAGGTACTTGCCGACGGCGGCAAAAAATTCCGGTTGTGCCAGCCAGTGCGCTGACCAGGTAGCGATCGGCACAAACCCGCGACTGATCTTGTGCTCCCCTTGTGTGCCGGGCTCGAAACGCCCGATCGCGTTGGCGATGCAATAGTCGATGCCCTGGTAGTAACAGGTCTCGAAGTGCAGCGCATTGAAATGCTCCTCGCTACCCCAGTAACGTCCATACAACGTATCGCCTCCGCGATAGAAGACAGCTGCTGCGACCGGTTGTCGCCGCTGCTCGGCGAGTACGACCAGGATCTGCCTCGGCAGTCGATCCGCGACCTCCATGAAGAAATCGCGACTAAAGTAAGGCATCGAGCCACGCCGCAGGAATGTATCGCTGATCATCGCATAGACATCGGACCAGATTGCAGCGTCCGTCTGGTCGCCGGTCAACCAGCGAAAGGCGATTCCTTGCTCCGCAACGTGCCGACGGTCCCGCTTGACTTTCTTGCGCTTGGCGGAGCTGAAAGATGACAGGAAATGCTCGAACGAAGTGTAGTTGGCATTCAGCCAATGAAACTGGCAATCCTTGCGAAGTTGCAAGCCGGCCTGTTTCAGGTGAGATAGCTCATTCTCCGTGGGAAACAGTACGTGAAATGACGACAAGCCAGCGTCACCGGCATAACCCACCGCGGCATCGATCAGGGACGCTGCGCTATCAAGTGGCGCGGATTCCGCAAGCAATAGTCGAGGACTGGGAGCCGGCGTAAATGGTATCGCCGAAATCAGCTTCGGATAGTAGTCAATGCCTGCCTGCTGGTAGGCTTGCGCCCAGGCCCAGTCAAATACGAACTCCCCCCAGGAATGGGTTTTTTCGTACAAGGGCATGGCGCCGACAAGAACTCCCGCGGCATCACGCAACAGGACATGTCGGGGCTGCCATCCGGTAGCTGCTGCGACGCAGCCGCTGCTTTCAGCGGCGCGCAGAAATTCGTGGCGCAGAAAGGGGTAACGGTCTCCTGCAAGTCGATTCCAGTCGGCGGCGTCGACGGCATCGATAGTGTCGATTAGAACGACCGTCACCGGATCACTTTGTCAGAGTACTAGCCTGGACTATTCATGAATAGTCCAAACTAGGCCGCTGCAGGGTTGGCGGCGTTTTCAGCTGGTCTGGCCGTTGCCCTGTCCGTTACATTTTGCGTGCCGAGGGCGTCGAGATACTTTTCCGTATCGAGTGCGGCCATGCAACCGGCACCGGCGGAGGTAATCGCCTGGCGGTAGACCTGGTCGGCAACATCTCCCGCGGCGAACACTCCGGGCACACTGGTTGCCGTGGCGTCGCCAGCAAGGCCGGCCTTGACGACTATGTAGCCGTTGCGCATAGCGAGCTGCTCTTTGAATAACTCGGTGTTGGGGCGATGTCCTATGGCGATGAATACACCGGCAAGCGCAAGCTCCTTGGAACTGCTTGCGTCGGCAATGCTTTTCACTCGCAAACCGGTAACACCCGAAGTATCTCCCAACACCTCGTCGACTACATGGTTCCAGAGGATATCGACGTTGCCGGATTGCGCTTTCTGGAAGAGCTGGCTCTGCAGGATTTTCTCCGCGCGGAGCGTGTCGCGGCGATGCACCAGTGTCACACGAGAGGCGATATTGCTCAGGTACAGGGCTTCTTCCACGGCGGTATTGCCGCCGCCAATTACCGCAACGTCCTGGCCGCGGTAAAAAAATCCGTCGCAAGTGGCACAGGCCGAAACGCCACGGCCCTTGAAGGCTTCTTCCGAGGGTAAACCGAGGTACATCGCCGTGGCGCCGGTTGCGATAATCAGTGCATCGCAGGTATAGACAACGTCATCGCCGTCCAGCTTGAAAGGCCGCGTCTGCAAGTCGACCTTCTGAATGTGATCGTTGACAACTTCGGTACCAAAACGTCGTGCGTGGCGCAACATACGATCCATCAGCTCAGGCCCTTGCAGGCCCTCGACATCGCCTGGCCAGTTGTCGACGTCCGTGGTGGTCATCAACTGGCCACCCTGTTCCATCCCGCTAACCAGCAACGGATTCAGGTTGGCGCGCGCTGCATAAACGGCCGCAGAATAGCCCGCTGGTCCGGAGCCCAGGATCAGGACCCGGCAATGCCTGGAATTGCTCATGTATACTTCGCCTTCATTCGTGTCCTGCGGACCTGCAGCAGTGACTGTCGTGTACTTCGGATATGTGCCCGTTGCGGATGGAATCAAGAACCCCGCAGTCTGCCAGGTGACCGCAGCGTTGTGACCGAAGCTCAAGTGTAGGCAAAAGGAAGGCGACGGGCAAAACGTCCGTCACCCTGCAGGCTGTACCGAACGGTCGCCGGCGGAGCCAGGTACACCGCACCAGTTTTTTGACCGCTGAATCAGCTAATCTGTAGTAGGATCAGTTAATTGCAATCCAGACCTTTGAATTTACATTAGTATGGCGAGAGCGCAACAGCCGGCACGACCGACCAGCGGCCTGTCCGATCAGGTCGTGCGCACGCTGCGTGAAGGGGCGCTGTGGGTATTTGGTGCCCTGGCGCTGATCCTTTGGGTGGCGTTGTTTACGTACGATCCGGGCGACCCGGGATTCAGCCAGGCGGGCGGCAGCGGCGAAATCAATAACAGTGTTGGCCGATTCGGTGCGTTAATCGCCGATTTCCTCTTCAATTTCTTTGGCCGGCCGGCGTACCTGTTTACCGTCATGGTGTTTTATTTCGGCTGGATGATTTTTCGTGAGCAAAAGACGCAGCAAAAGCTGACCCGGGCTGATTTTGCGCTGCGTTTCGCCGGCTTTTTTGCCACCCTGGTTACGAGTTGCGCCCTGGCAAGCCTGCATTTTTCACCCATCGGCTTTCGAGAAACTGCGGGCGGCATTGTCGGGCAGGTCGTTGGCGGCGGCATGCAATCCGTAATGAAGCTCCTCGGCGCCAGCGTGTTGCTGTTCTTTCTGTGGCTGGCGTCGCTGTCACTATTCCTCGGCGTATCCTGGCTCAACATCATGGATCGCCTCGGTCGCTGGTGCCTCGCCGGCTGGGAACTGGGTTGCGCGCGGCTCGGCGAAATTCGCGAGCGGGCGGAAGGTCGCCGCCAGCTCGCGGCACGCCAGGATGTCATCGATGTCGAAAAGAAGCGGGTTGCCAGCCGGACTCCGCCGCGCATCGAACCGGTCGTGGCGCCGCTCGTGCCAAGCGTCCGCGCAGAGAAAGAACGGCAGGTGCCCCTGTTCGAACCGCCGTTGGCCGGTGAGCTGCCGCCACTTTCTTTGCTCGACGATCCGCCACCGCAAAAAAAGGGCTATTCCGAGGAGTCGCTCGATGCCATGTCGCGCCTGGTGGAACTCAAGCTGAAAGATTTTGGCATCGAGGTTGCGGTCATATCGGTGTCGCCGGGTCCGATAATCACGCGGTTCGAACTCGATCCGGCACCCGGGGTAAAGGTCAGCCAGATCTCGAATCTTGCCAAGGACCTGGCGCGTTCCCTGTCCGTCGTGAGCGTTCGCGTCGTAGAGGTGATACCCGGAAAATCCTTCGTCGGCCTCGAAATTCCGAACGAAAACCGGGAACTCGTAACGCTGGGTGAGATACTCAAATCGGAAGCCTATGACCAGCTGGCGTCGCCGTTGACATTGGCGCTTGGCAAGGACATCGGTGGTAACTCGGTCGTTGCGGATCTGTCGCGCATGCCGCATCTCCTGATCGCCGGTACTACGGGCTCGGGCAAGTCGGTGGCCATCAACGCTATGGTCTTAAGCCTTCTCTACAAGGCGACGCCGGAGCATGTGCGGCTCATCATGGTCGATCCGAAGATGCTGGAATTGTCGGTGTATGAGGGCATTCCGCATCTCCTGACGCCGGTAGTGACGGATATGAAGGAGGCTGCCAATGCGCTGCGCTGGTGCGTCGCCGAGATGGATCGCCGCTACCGACTGATGGCGTCGCTCGGCGTGCGCAACATAGGCGGTTACAACCGTAAGGTCAAAGACGCCATCGAGGCTGGCAAACCGATTCCCGATCCTACATTCGAAGTACCGCCGTTTGACGACGACGAGCGACCCATCGAACGTCCAACATTGACGCCGCTGCCTTTTATCGTGGTCATCATCGACGAACTCGCGGATATGATGATGATCGTCGGCAAGAAGGTGGAGGAGTTGATCGCTCGACTGGCGCAAAAAGCTCGCGCGTCCGGTATTCATATGCTGCTTGCGACACAACGCCCTTCAGTTGACGTCATTACCGGATTGATCAAGGCCAACATACCCTGCCGGATTGCCTTCCAGGTATCGGCGAAAGTGGATAGCCGGACCATTCTCGACCAGATGGGAGCCGAAACGCTTCTTGGCCACGGCGATATGCTCTATTTGCCGGCCGGTACCTCCCTGCCGGTGCGCGTGCACGGCGCCTTCGTGGCCGACCACGAAGTGCATGCCGTAGTGAGGAATCTGAAAAAAGGCGCGTCGCCACGCTACATCGATGAAATTCTTGCGGCACCGACCGGTCAAACGCCCGGCCTGGCAGGGCTTGATGTCCTGCCCGGCGATGCCTCGGATGCAGAACAGGACCCGCTCTACGACCAGGCTGTGCAGATCGTCGTCGAATCGCGCAAGGCTTCGATATCCGGCGTACAACGCCGGCTCAAGATCGGCTACAACCGTGCCGCACGCATGGTTGAAAGCATGGAACAGGCGGGCCTTGTGGGCCCGCTGCAAACGAACGGCTCCAGAGAAGTGCTGGTGCCGCCACCGGCCAGGGAATAGAGCGCCAGGAATTGAACGCGAGGAATTGAAAAAATTGCCGCACGGAAAAAACCCAGGTTGTAAAAATGCGCGCTGGAAATTGCATGGGAATGTGCATTGGTCAGGCGTGCTTTGCAGATTCTTGCTGTTCGGGATGCTGTCGACAGCCAGCCTTGCCGGAGCGGCTGAAACGCGTGCTGGCGATGCTGCTGCGCTTCTTGAGCGCTTCGTCGACGATGTCGTCACCATGAGCGGTCGCTTTGAACAGTCGCTTGTTGATGCAAATGATCAGCTCGTGGAAACTTCCGAGGGCACTTTCGACATTCGGCGTCCGGGCCAGTTTCGCTGGTCCTATTTGACTCCGTACGAGCAGCTTCTGGTGGCGGACGGGCTCAATGTCTGGAGCTACGATGTCGATCTTGCGCAGGTAACAGTCAAGCCGCAGTCCGAGGTTCTTCCCAGCACCCCGGCATTGCTGCTTGGCGGGGCGAAGAACGTTCTCGACGACTTCGAAATTGTCGAAAGTTTCCAGGATCGCGGTACACACTGGGTGCGCCTCGTGCCGCACGACCAGCACAGCGGTTTCAGGATGGTTGAACTCGGGTTCACTGACGACGTGCTTACGCGCATGATATTTTCTGACAATCTCGAACAGACTACGCTCGTCGCCATGCACGAAGTGTCCGTGAACGAGGCCCTGGACAGCACCCTTTTTCAGTTTTCGCCGCCAGAGGGAGTCGACGTGGTTGGCGCGCCGGTCACGCCTGACGAGACGCCCTGATGCTGCCACTTCGGTACGCTGGTCGCTGGCGAATCGCCGGCATTGCGGTGTTGATTGTCGTGCTCATCGCAGCATTATCCCCGGCAATCTGGTTTATGCCGGAGATGCGGGACGCGGGCTTTTTTCTGTCCGATAAATGGTTGCACGGTATTACCTTCGCGTTCATGACGGTCTGGTTTTCCGGCCAGTTCGCACGCCACGCCTATTGGAGGCTGGCCCTGGGCATGTTGGCCTTCGGTGGCCTGATCGAGGTTTGTCAGCACTTCCTGGAATATCGCAGGGCTGAGAGCCTGGATCTCGTTGCCGATGTGATCGGTATTGTTGTCGGCCTCGCGATCGCATTCGTCGGGGCAGGAGGCTGGAGTCTGCGCGTGGAGAACTGGCTGCAGCCGCAATCGTCGCAGCATTGATCAGGCGTCGGCCACAATGCGATGCGGGGTTGCATCTTGCGCTAGGGAATCTCTGCGCAAGCAGTAAGGCATTTGCTGTAGGAGCCCGTATCACGGGCGATCAGGCGTTAATCGCCCGTGATACGGGCTCCTACAGTTGCGCGATTGGGCTTGTGTAGAGGCTCCCTAGACTCTATCGTCAGGAAACCCGCCGAGGCGATCTGTCTGCAATGAGTTTTCCGTGACCGATCTGTTCACAGAGGACAGCGCTACTGCCACGAGCATGCCCGGGCGACCGCTGGCCGATCGCATGCGGCCCGTGACTCTGAACGATTTCTTCGGTCAATCGCATGTGCTGGATGCCGGCAGGCCGTTGCGCAGCGCGATTGAACAAGGCAGGGCTCACTCCATGATTTTCTGGGGCCCGCCCGGCACCGGGAAGACCACGCTGGCGCGTATTGTCGCGGCTTCGACTGACTCGCACTTTATTGGTCTGTCGGCAGTGATGGCGGGCGTTAAGGATATTCGCCAGGCAGTTGCGGAAGCGCGCAAGCTGCGGGACCTGCGCGGTCAGTCGACAATTCTGTTTCTCGATGAGGTACATCGATTCAGCAAGTCCCAGCAAGACGCGTTCTTGCCATTTGTCGAAGACGGCACACTGACGTTCATTGGCGCGACCACCGAGAACCCGTCTTTCGAACTCAACAATGCACTTCTATCACGCGCCCGCGTGTATGTACTGAAGCCACTGGATGACGTTGCGCTGCTGGCGATTCTGCAACACGCACTGACGGAAGCAGAAGCCGCCTTTGACGGACGGTCGGTAGAGGCCGACGTTGCATCGCTAAAGCTCATTGCCAGCGCCGCTGATGGCGACGCACGCCGGGCGCTGAATTTGCTGGAACTGGCTGCCGACCTGGCGCCGCAGGTCGGGCAGACCTTTCGAATCGATACCGGGATAGCAACTGAAGTCGTGTCCGGCAGTCGCCGCCGTTTCGACAAGCAGGGTGAGTATTTTTACGACCAGATCTCCGCATTGCACAAGTCGGTGCGGGGCTCGGATCCGGATGCGTCACTTTACTGGTTGATGCGCATGCTCGACGGCGGCTGCGATCCGCTTTACATCGCCCGGAGAATGACGCGCGTGGCATCCGAGGATATCGGCAATGCCGATCCCCGCGCTTTGCAGATCGCTGTCAATGCATGGGATGTACTGGAGCGACTTGGCAGCCCGGAAGGCGAGCTTGCTCTGGCCCAGGCGGTGGTCTTTCTGGCCTGCGCGGCAAAAAGCAATGCCGTTTACCTCGCGGCCAAGGCGGCTCAGGCGGATGTGGCAGAGTTCGGTTCGCTTGAAGTGCCACTGCATTTGCGCAACGCGCCGACACGATTGATGAAAGAGCTCGGGTACGGGGAGAATTATCGTTACGCACACGACGAGACCGACGCCATCGCTGCCGGCGAGCGTTACTTTCCGGACGACATGCCCGACCGCAAATACTATCATCCGGTCGCCCGCGGCCTGGAAATCCGCATCGGTGAAAAGCTCGAGGGGATTGCGGCCAGGAATCGCGGTGCCCGTTCAGTTCGGTTGGCGGATGAAACGACCGGTCGGACCGGAAAACAAGAAGGAAAAGAAACAGGAAATGATTGACCCTAAATTGCTGCGGCAGGCGGGTAATGACGTCGCTGAAAATCTCGCGCGCCGGGGTTTCGCTTTCGATGCCGATACCTATGCTGCGCTCGACAATCGTCGCAAAGCCCTGCAGGTCGAGTCGCAAACCTTGCGCGGCGAGCGTAACGCGAGTGCGAAGGCCATCGGCAAGGCCAAGTCCGGCGGACAGGATGTGGCACCGCTGCTCGCGGCGGTCGAGCACCTTGGTGACAAGCTGGCAAACGTCGAGCATGAGCTCAAATCTGTGCTGGGTGAACTTCAGGACATCGAGCTGGGACTGCCGAACCTGCTACAGGACGACGTGCCACCGGGCACTGATGAATCCGCAAATGTCGAAGTCAGGCGTTGGGGTGAATTGCCAGCATTCGAGTTTACGGTGCGCGACCACGTCGACCTCGGTTTGCAACTCGGGCAACTGGATTTCGACGCGGCGAGCCGCATTTCGGGAGCCCGCTTCAGTGTGTTGATGGGGGGGCTGGCTCGCCTGCAACGATCGCTGGTGCAGTTCATGCTGGATACGCACACCGGAAAGCATGGCTACGAAGAAACGTATGTGCCCTACCTGGTGCTTGCAGAGGCACTGACCGGCACGGGCCAGTTGCCGAAGTTTGCCGAGGACCTTTTTAGCACCGTCGGAGATCCACCTTATTATCTGATTCCGACGGCCGAGGTCCCTTTGACCAACCTCGTACGTGACTGCATTGTCGCGGCGGAGCGGTTACCGTTGCGGTTCACTGCACATACGCCGTGCTTCCGCTCGGAAGCTGGCTCCCACGGCAGGGATACCCGCGGCATGATTCGCCAGCACCAGTTCGAAAAAGTCGAACTGGTGCAAATCGTAGCGCCTGAGGAATCCGCTCAACGGCTCGAAGAGTTGACGGCACATGCGGAGACCATACTGCAGCGACTGGAATTGCCGTATCGTGTAATGAAACTGTGTGGCGGCGATACAGGATTCGGCGCCAGCAAGACTTACGATCTTGAAGTCTGGTTGCCGGCACAGAATGCCTACCGTGAAATATCTTCCTGCAGCAACTTTAGCGATTTCCAGGCTCGACGTATGCAGGCACGCTGGCGGAACCCGGCGACCGGCAAAACAGAACTGCTGCATACGTTGAACGGCTCCGGTGTAGCGGCCGGGCGGGCGCTGGTTGCAGTATTGGAAAATTACCAGGAGAAGGACGGCGGAATTCGCATTCCGGCCGTCCTTCGGTCATACATGGGTGGAATTGAGCGACTTGAACCCGCTACCTGAATCAGCAGCAGGCAGCCCGGAAAGCTGAAAGCTGCTCAGTCGCGGCTCATGAACAAGCGCAATATGTACCAGAACATCAATGCGATCGACGCGAACAGCGCCATCGCTGCAGCTACATATTTGTCTTCCGGATAGTGATGCATGATGTTGGACGTGTCGTACAGTACCGCCGCACCTGCAAAGCCGATCATCAGCACCGAAAACCAGGTGCCGAGTTGCCAGCCGAACAGAATGCTGGCAACGATACCGATCATCGCCAGAATGCCGCCCCAGACCAGCATGCCCCTGAGGAAAGAGAAATCCTTGCGCGTAATCATTGCAGTGGCGATGAGACCCGCACTGCCCAGCAGCGTTACTCCCGCAGCGCTGTCAATGACACCGGGTGCGGTCGCGTTTGCCACGTAGAGTAGAGGGGCAAATATCAGGGCTTGCACCACGACGAAAGCACCCAGGGCGGCGTACTGTGCATTCTTCGACTGAACCCGGTGCGCCACATGGGTGGCACCCCAACTTGCCAGCATAAATGCCCCCAATACCAACAGCCAATTGTTGAACATTGGCTCGGCGATTGCCGCCGCAACGCCGGACTGGAACAAATAGACCTCCACCGCGGCGAACGCCACGATGGCGCCGACTACGTGGGCGTAGCATTTCCATATGAAATCCGAGCGGCTTGCCTCGGCCAGTGACGAAACCGGAGCAATGTACTTGAGCTGGTCGTTCATACTGTCTGTTTCCTGTAGCGATGACCGGATGCCATTCTAACATTGATGCAGGCGTCCAGTGATCTGTCGACGCCTGTGTGGACCGCTGACTGGCAACTACCTATTTACGCACGTATTTTTTGATTGCCCTCGGACCAACTTCAGCGCCGTACACATTGCCGTCCGAGTCGACGGCGACACCTTCTGCCCCGCTGGTCCCGGAGTTGTCCTGATCGGGTTCCGGGTCCGGGATGAACGCCGTGACAAAGCCATCCTTGGTGCTGCCTATGCGGATACCACGCTTCCAGCCGGGATTCCGTTCGGCGTTGGATTCAGAATCGGTCGAGTACAAGACGTCGTCTTTATCGATGTATAGACCGCTTGGCCGCCCGAATTGAGTCCAGGTGGCGAGATGCTTGCCACCCTGGTCGAAGATCTGGATGCGGCTGTTGCCACGATCTGCAACGAACAAGCGTCCCTGTGAGTCCATGGCCAACGCATGCGGATCGCGGAACTGGCCGTCGCCATTGCCGGTCGATCCCCATTCGCCGATATACGTGCCGTCCTGCGCAAATTTGACGATGCGATTGTTGCCGCTGCTGTCATGCCCGTCGGCAATGAAGATGTCGCCATTGGGTGCAACCAGGACGTCGGAAGGCTTGTTGAAGGTATCGGGTCCGGGCCCGGCAACCCCTTTCTTGCCAAGCGTCATCAACAATTCGCCGTCCGGGCTGAACTTCAACACTACATGACCCCAGCCATCCGGCACCGGGGCATAGCCGACTGCGTCAGTTATCCAGACGTTGCCCCCGGCATCGACGAAAATCCCATGCGGCCAGGCAATGATGCCGGCGCCGAAGCTTTTTACGGCGTTGCCGTCCGCATCGAATAACAGCACCGGGTCCACGTCGCTGTCGACACACAGGTTGGCGCCGCAACGATCGGCAATCCAGATGTGTTTCCCATCCGGCGCGGGAAACACCGCGCTGCTGGCACCCCATTCGCGGTTGTCCGGCAGCGTTGCCCATCCTTCGATCGTGCGATACGGGTTTGGCGCATGATTCTGCGCCTCCGCTGCCGCCATAAGTAACATGCAAGAGACGGTAATCGGCAGCAATGCGCCGGGAATCGAGCGGAACGGTGCGGTCATCTGGAGCTCCCCGTAATTATTCTAAAACCATTATTCTAAAACCATTATTCTGAAACCGTACGTTTGAACCGGATGTCAAAAGCCCCCGGGGTGCCGAATGCCCCGACATCCTGGAAGACCAACCGTGACAGGTGCAGTATAGCGTAGCGTAACGCGTCAGGCCGAGCCCTCGATCAGCGCTTCGAGCGGCGCGTGTTCGGCGCCGTTTTCGGTGCAAACGGCATAGCGTGAGGAGTCATCCGGTGCATACAGTGCAACACCGGCGTAGCGACCGATGCGATCGACGATATAGAAATTGACATTGAAATTCGGCTCGCTTCGATCATTCTGTAGCCGCCGCTCGATGGTATTGGCGCGAATACGTCGCAGGGCTTCCATGCCGGCGTCTTTCGGGTGCTTTCCGCGACGCATTTCCTCGACGACGAGAAACGAGCACAAGCCGTATAGATTTGCCTCACCGCGGCCTGTCGAGCCGGCGGCACCGACATCGCCATCGACGTACAGACCGGCGCCGAGAATGGGCGAATCACCGACTCGACCCGGGATTTTCCAGGCCAGTCCACTCGTAGTTGTCACGCCGCAAATCTCGCCGTTCGCATTGACGCCATTGCAATTGATAGTGCCGTAATAGCAATCGCGATGAATGAGCCCTTCCCGGACCATATCGAGGCCAGCCTTGTGCCCGGCCTGAAAGCGTTCCTCCGGGGTGAGGTAGTGACCGGGATCGATACGACGTTTCCACTCAAGCCACAACTCTCGCGACTTATCCGTATTCAGGTCGTCCTCAATACTAAAGCCCATATTGCGCGCAAATCGCTGCGCACCCTGGCCTACCAACAGGTGATGGTCAGTGTTGTCCATTACAGCCTTCGCAACGAGCGACGGCGTTCTGACGCCTTCCAGGCACGCAACGCCTCCGGCCTGCTTTTTCGGACCGTGCATGCAACAGGAGTCGAGTTGCACGACGCCATCCGCGTTCGGCAATCCGCCGAAACCGACACTGGTGTCCTGAGGATCGAGTTCGACGATATTGACGCCGGCTAGAAGCGACTCTAGTACATCGTCCCCTTTCACGATGCGTTCAAATGCCGTTTCGACGCAATTCAGCTCGCCACCATTTTTCATGGTGTAGCCGTTACTCGAGGCTACGATCACGGGTTTGACGCGATTGCGTATTTTGGGGGCGGGCGACTGTGCGCTGGCACGCAAGGGTACGCTCGCGGCCAGACCGGCGGCGGCACTTGAAACGACAAAGTCGCGTCGGCTAATGCTCTTGTTCATCGATCCCCCTGCATTGATTCCCCGGGCTCAAATGCATTCTCTGCGACCGGAACGAACGGCTGGCATTGGCGGAGAGGGTGGGATTCGAACCCACGAAGGGCTACAAACCCTTGCCGGTTTTCAAGACCGGTGCATTCGACCGCTCTGCCACCTCTCCGGTAGCGGCATGTGATGCGCACGGCATTGTGCTTGCGCCTTGACGCGGATTCAATGCCTCACAGGGATAGCGCGCACCTCCCGGTAAAAGGTCTGGTCGCGAATCGCGAGCAGCAAGGACGAACCTTGCAAAGCAAGAGGTGTCTCAACGACCGGCGGGTTGCCGTACCAGGCGGGGGGAACATCATGAGTATTAAATGCAAAGCCGTTATTTTTTCTACAATTGTTGTGCTGGCCGGTTGCGATTTGGGCGATCAGCCAACCCGCACGTTGGCCAATAGCGTGGCCGCGTACGACGCCGCGGCGGACTATTCCGCGCTGGCACGATCCGCCGATGCGGATGGCAATGACTGGTTTCGCCTGGCAGTTGATGCCCGCGAGGCCGGGGACACAGCGACGGCCAGGATGGCACTGCAGCAGGCCGCAGACCTCGAGTTCTCAGTGGCACGTATCGCGCTCGAGCGTGCGCGGCTGGCGGTCGTGGAGAACGACCCCGATTTGGCGATCAGCACCTTACAGGCGTTGGCGGATAGCGGCTTCACGGCGGTCGGTATGGTTACCGCCGATCCGCTGCTGTCGTCGTTGGCAGGGCGTGAACGGTATGATGCGCTGCTGGCAACGTTGTCGGAGACCGCGTATCCGTGCCAGCATCCAGACAGGTTTCGCGAGTTCGACTTCTGGATCGGCGAATGGGAAGTACGCGATGCTGGCGGCCAACTGGCAGGTACGAACTTGATTGAGGCGGCGCACGAAGGTTGCGTGCTGGTGGAACAATGGCAAAGTGCCACGGGTGGCACTGGCACAAGCATGAATTATCTCGACCATGCGAGTGGCGAATGGGTACAGGTTTGGATCGATAGTGGCGGCGGACAAATCGATATTCGTGGCAACCTGACCGAGGAGGGCATGCTGCTTGCCGGGCATATACACTACACGGCCAATGGCACCACTCTGCCTTTCCGCGGATTGTGGACGCCATTGCCGGACGGACGTGTACGGCAGTTTTTCCAGCAATCCAGTGACAACGGAGAAACCTGGCAGACGTGGTTCGAAGGGTTTTACAGCAGAATCGAACGCTGATTGCGCGAGGACAGCGACGTTTTGAATAAAAAACCGGAGTTCCGCAGCATTCCGACCGGCAATCCGCTGGCCAATGCACTGATGTTGGTGGTCGGCGCGTTGGCTGTCGGCGCCGCCATTGTTCTTGGCTTTCTTGCGTTCATAGTTCTTGTGGGGATTGTAGTGGTCCTTGCCGGCGTCGTCGGTATCCGCTTGTGGTGGTTCAATCGCAGCTTGCGCAAGAACAGATTGCGCAAGAACGGAATGCACAAGAATTCGACAACGCAGAATGTCGGCAACCAGGCGAACTCTGGAGATTCGACCAAGGTCATAGAAGGCGAGTATCGTGTGGTGTCGACGGGAAAGCAGCGTGATTCAGGCGATTGACCCGTGTGTCGGCGACGGTGCGGCCGTGACGGTTTGCTTAAGCTCTTGAAGCAAAAGCGACAGCGGCGGCAGTCCGCGGGCGCCTCGCCATAGTCAAGAAGCCAAAAAACTCGTATGCTCGCACTGCATGCGCAACGGGAATACAGAAGCAGACCGCAAACAAAAGCGGCGCCGTCGGCAAATCCAGGTCATCCTCTTATACGTCGCGATCGCGATCGGACTGGCCTGGTTCTTTGAGTCCCAGGCAACCACGACAATTATTTTCGTTCGACACGCCGAAAAAGAGCGGGTGCCGCCGGACGATCCGGATCTCTCCGAGGCCGGACAGCGGCGGGTTGCAGAGCTCACACGGCAACTAGTGGACGCGGACGTGGTTGCGGGTGTCGATGCCATTTATTCGACGCCTTACAAGCGGACGCTGCAAACAGCGCAGCCGCTGGCAGATGCGCTGGACTTGCCGGTGCAGCGCTATGACCCCCACGATAACGATGCAGTCCTGGAAACGATCCTCGCCAATCATAAGGGCAAGATCATCCTGGTCGTCGGCCACAGTGACACGGTACCCGGACTGATAGCGGATCTTGGTGCCAGCAAGAACGTCCCGGCCATCGCCGATACGGAATACGACAATATCTACATCGTCTCCATTCCATGGTTTGGCAAGACCAAAACGATTCGGCTGCGCTTCGGCGAAGCGTATACCGGCGAGGCCGCAAACGAGGACAACACGTCACCGATGGTGCCCTCCACGCCAAGCGATAATTGACACGAACAAAATTGTCTAAATAATTGTTTTACATTGATTAGATGATCTTCCAGCAGACACTGTCGATCGCCACCACCGGGCGCGGCAGCTACGAGATCAGTAACCGCATTACGGCCGGGGTGCGTGCCTCCGGAATCCGGACGGGCCTGTGCCACGTGTTCATCCAGCACACCAGCGCGTCACTGATGATATGCGAGAACGCCGATTCGGCAGTACGTGCGGACCTCGAAACCTTCATGGCACGCCTGGTGCCGGACGGCGATCCGATTTTTACACACACCGCGGAAGGGCCCGATGACATGCCCTCGCATGTGCGCAGCATCCTCACTCAATCGCACCTCAGCTTGCCGATCGTCGACAACCGCTGCGCGCTCGGAACCTGGCAGGGCGTCTATCTCTGGGAGCATCGGACCGCTGCGCATGACCGGACGATCGTCATTACGATCAGCGGCGAAGCCAGCTGAACTTGCCGGACCCTGCGTGAATTCAACCGCGCAGGGCAATGGCTTTGCGAATAAACTCCTTATGCCGCCGGATCATGAAATCCGCTTGCACCGCCGCTTGTACACGCCGCTCCGGGCTGATCAGGTACGTGGCGCGCCTGACTCCAACGCCGAACGGGCCATCGACGTCGTACTGGCGAATCACTGCTTTATCCGGGTCCGACAGCAGCTGGAACGGCAACTGATGCTCATCGCGAAAGCGCTCGTGACTGGCATCATCCTGCGGGCTGATGCCCACGACGCGCAAACCGGCCGCGACAATATCGGCGTGCATGTCACGAATATCGCAGGCTTCACGCGTACTGCCCGGTGTGAAGTCGGCAGGATAAAAATAGAGAACAAGCGGGCCGGTGCGCAGCAACTCCGACAGTGAGGTTTCCCCGCCCTCCGTGTCCGGCAGTATGAAGTCGGGTGCTATGCTTCCGGTCTGCAGCAAAACGGGTCTCCATTTGCGGCATCGTCAATTACATTGATAACACCGGCGCTGATAAGTTCGGGGCGTGAGTGGCGGTTCCTCACCCGATCGTCGCCAAACCTTTCCGGGTTGCAGCCTGAATGGCACAATGCGGCACCGGTTGGCCCCGGTAGCTCAGTCGGATAGAGCACCAGATTCCTAATCTGGGGGTCCCATGTTCGAATCATGGTCGGGGCGCCGGTTGTCACTGCCAAAGACGTCTATATATATGGAGTCGATGTTAATGGAGTCTATGTTAATGGAGTCTATGTTAATGGAGACTATGTAAGAAAAGTTTATGACTGTTCAAACCCCGGACACAGCAAGCCACCGGCGGCGCGAACGCTGTTGATGGCCATCCGGCGCTGCGACCAGTAGCCCGCTAGCAGGATATTCCCGGTCATCGTGACCCGATCAACGTGACCCGGTCAACGTGACCCGGTCAAAGTGACCCGGTCAACGTGACCCGATCAACGTGATCCGATCAACGTACGATTGAACGCGACCCCTGTTTCCCTGTCGTATTTCCTTGTTCGGCATCCATAGCGGCTCAGGCCGCGGTATAGTTTGCTCACATTGGAACCAGTGCCTGAATGCGTTGCTGTGTCATGCACGGCATACTTGGTCATCAGGACTCTAGCGATTCTGTCGGGATAAGCGTTGATGAAACCAAACTACCTGCTTTTGCCAGCCTTGATAGTGGCGATATCACTCTCAGCCTGCCAGCGTTCGACTGAGACGGAACTCATGGCAAGCGATCAGGCTTCATCCGGCGAATCGCCGGTTTACACCGTGCCGGTGGAATACCATACGTTGGACAACGGCCTGAAAGTTATTCTGTCACGCGATACGGCGGCCCCCCTGGTAACTGTTGCTGTCTATTACAACATCGGCTTTCGCATCGAGCCGCGTGATCGGACCGGTTTCGCGCATCTGTTCGAGCACATGATGTTCCAGGGGTCGCAGAACCTTGGCAAGATGGAATTCGTGCAACTGGTGCAACGCAATGGAGGGGTTCTCAATGGCTCAACGCGTTTCGATTACACCAATTACTTCGCGATCGTGCCAGCCCACAAACTCGAGACGATATTGTGGGCCGAAGCAGACCGGATGCGCAGCCTCGACATCACCCAGGAGAATCTTACCAATCAGCAAGGCGTGGTGAAGAACGAGGTCAGGGTCAATGTATTGAATACCCCATACGGTGGCTTTCCCTGGCTGGACATGCCGCAGTACGCTAACGAAAACTGGTACAACGCTCACAATTTTTACGGCGATCTTGAGGACCTGGACGCGGCCTCTCTGGATGATGTGGCCGACTTTTTTGCCAGGTACTACGCGCCAAACAATGCCGCGGTAGCTGTCGTTGGCGATTTCGATTACGCCGACGCGCTCGAAATGATTGAAGAGCATTTCGGCGATATTCAACGTTCGGGCGAGGAAATGGAGTTACCGGATATCAGCGAACCACGACAGGAAACGGAGAAAATTGCCACGCGCCTCGACAAACTGGCAACTCGCCCCGGGTTCGCATTTGCCTATCATGTGCCGGAACGCTTGACGGATGAGTGGTATGCGATGGGTATTCTCGATCAGATTTTGCTGCAGGGCGAAGACAGCCTGTTGCATCAGGCGCTGGTGAAAGAAGAGGGCATTACCAGTTCCGTCAGCGGTGGCATAAATGCTTTTCTGGGCAATATGCTGAACTATAAAGGGCCTATGCTGTGGCAGGCATACTTCATCCACGATTCGGATACCGACGAAGAACGAATTGTTGAGGTGCTGGACGGCGTCATTGAGCACGTCCGGTCGGCACTGGTAGATGCAGACACGCTCGAGCGAGCGAAGATCAAGTGGCGCTCCAGCTATTACGACACAGTCACCAGCAGTTTCGGCTTCGGACGTGCGGACCTTCTCGCATCATTGGCGCTTTTCGACGATCAGCCGGACCTCATCAATGAATTTGAACGTCGCATACTGCAAGTCACCGGCGAGCAGGTGCTGCAAGCGGCGCAGGAGTACCTCCGACCAGGCAATCGTACCGTCCTGAAGCTGGAAGCCGGTGCGGCGGAGAGTCCGGGCGAGTTAACGAGCCGACTGAGCGGCGAAGCTATTTACCGAGGTGACGAGTAATGACTACCTGCAACGCGGTCGGCAAACACAGCGTGATTCTGCTTGCAGCTCTGGTTCTTGCTTGCGGAGCAACCTCCGCGCAGACACAGAAACAGAAGGAGATGGCGCCGGAAGGTAGCACGCCAAAAGATTTTGTGCTGCCGCAGAAGACGATCGAGACTCTCGACAACGGTTTGCGCATCAGTTCGGTGCAGTTTGGTACGGTACCCAAAGCGACAATTGCAGTTGTGGTCAGCGCCGGTAACCTGAACGAAGGCAACCAGACCTGGCTTGCCGACCTGACCGGCGATTTTCTGCTGGAAGGCACTACCAGCCGGAGCGCAGAGGGGATTGCACGGGAAGCCGCCGCCATGGGCGGGCAAGTAACAGTAAACGTTGGCGAAGACCTGACGACAATCAGCGGAGACGTGCTGGCCGAGTATGCGCCACAGATGGCGGCACTGCTTGCCGATATTGTGCAGAATCCGCGCTTCCCGAATGAGGAACTGGATCGCCTGACGAGAGACCGGCTGCGGCAACTGAGCGTTGCAAAAATCCAGCCCGAACAAATGGCCGTGGCCGCATTTCGCGAAGCACTGTACGGGGATCATCCCTACGGCAATCTGTTGCCGGAAGAGTCGCAGCTTCAAAACTACACCGTTCAGGATGTACGAGCGTTTTTCGATGGCAACTTCGGCGCGGCGCGTACTCACGTTTTTATTGCAGGGAGATTTGATTCGTCAGCGACGATCACAGCCATTCGTCAGGCGTTTGCAGACTGGCGCGAAGGGCCGGCAACGCTTGTGAATGTCCCCAAGCCGGCCAGTGGCAAGGTGGCGGTCGACGTCATCGACCGTCCGGACGCATCCCAGTCCAATCTTTACCTGGGTTTGCCGATAATCAGTCCGGGACATGACGACTGGATTCCGCTGCAAATCAGCAACACGCTTCTCGGGGGATTTTTTTCCTCGCGTATAACCCGTAACATTCGTGAAGACAAGGGTTATACCTACTCTCCCTACAGCACCTTGTCAGTTCGATATCGCGACGGATACTGGGCCCAGGTTGCGGCGGTCACGACCGACGTAACTGGCCCGGCACTTGAGGAAATATTCAAGGAGATCCGCACGCTGCAGGAAACCCCACCATCGATCGAGGAACTCGACGGCGTAAAGAATTACAGTGCCGGCGTGTTCGTGCTACAAAACTCGACCCGCGGAGGGATTATCAACGTGCTGAGTTACCTGGACCATCACGACCTTCCAGACACCTACCTGTCCAATTATGTGAGCGAGGTTTTTGCGATCACGCCGGAACAGGTGTCCGAAATCGCGAACGAGTATCTGCAGGAAGACGAAATGACGGTTATCGTTGTCGGTGATCGCAGCCAGGTGTCAGAACAGGTACAGCCGTGGATCGGCAGCGACGAGTGAAGAGTTCAATGGGCTTGCCATGACAGGCCCAGCAAAAACGTGACATCGGGAGTCGATTCGACCCGGATGTCCTCGCTGACCCCTAGAGAAACGCGCAGTCCTCTGTCTGTCTCAAATATGGCCCCGAATGTCAATGACATAGACCAGTCACCCAGCGGCGCGACTTCGGCGTCGAATGAGGCGCTACGCAAAGTCGATTGCGCCATGATCTCGAGCTTGCTTGACAGACGATAGCCGAGACCGCCGGACAGTTGACCGACCATGCGTCTGGTGCGATTTCTCAGCACATCCGATCGGCCGAGCCGGATGGCGTGCAGGCGATAGTGGCCCTGCAACGAATCGATATTCCAAAGCCGCGATACGTCACCCACGAGACCGAGTGTGAGGTCTGTGCCGCCGCTGCCAAGCAAAACAGCGCTATCGCCGGTGGGCAGCTTGATTCCAGCGCGCAAGGCGACACTACTGCCCGGGTTTCGCTGCAGCAACCAGGCGGCGCCAATGCGTATGTCGCCGATACCGTTAACGTTGCGCGCCAGTTCCAGTGGATCCGAACCGGGGGCAATGTAGTGGAAAAGCAATTGATCATCGGGTGCATCGTCACGATTACCTTGCGGTAGCCCGAATAAATCGTGCCAGCCGCTGATGAGTGAATCGAGGCTGCCCGATTCATGCCATACCCACGCAATTTCGGCACCTAGTTCGAACCGATCGGTAAAGCCGCGCCGGTAGTCGATCTTCAAACGACGCGTTTCCCCGTCGAGCAACAAGGATTCAGCGCCGCGCATTTCCTGCACCGAGTGACTGGACACGGATGCGAAAAGCCCCCAGGCGTTTGTACCTGCAGCCGTCAACCGGCTGCCCTCCGTACTGACCGGCCAACCGAACAATCCTGCCAGCGGCCCATTGTCTCCATCATGCAACGGCTGCGCGATTGCAGGTTGCCAGGTCTGCATAGCGCACGCGACAAGCACAAAAGTTGCGATCCGACAGAAGAATTGCGAAGGCGCTTGCTTGCGCAGGAGAATGATACGGGTCACGGCTACAGTAAGTTGAAGTTCGATGTGCTCACGCCGTTCTGAGGCTCTTCCAAATGGCGTCAGTGGCACATCCTGCCACCCACTGCCAGCAGGCCGAATTGTATGCCAGGTCTGCATCGACCAGCGTATCTCGAAACCATTCGGCGCCATCCTGCCAGGGTACCAGAAGGTACTTTACGAGCAGCGATGCGACCGGCATTCGTACGCGATTATGCATCCAACCTGTGTGCCTTGGTTCGCGCATTCCTGCATCGACGATCGGGTACCCCGTTTGTCCCCGCTGCGAGGCCTGACAGGTCGAAAAACAGACAACAGAGTTGTGGTAGCCTGCACATTGCTTTGTAGAATGCGAGAACAAAAGTGAATTATTCGGCTCTCCAGTGCTTTATCTGTCTCCCTCTGCTAGCGGCGGTCGCGGCATGTAGTGGCGGAGAGGCGCCACCGCCTGATGTCAGTCCCCCAAGTGAACGCGACCATGCATCATACGAGCGCGCCGGACAGGGTAACCCCGCGGCGGAACTGGCTGCCGGAGAGATCACGGCCGATCTCATGCGTCGCCATATCAAGGAACTCTCGGATGACAAGTATGAGGGACGAGGTCCTGGCGCTCGCGGGGACGTAGCGGCGCGTGATTATCTCGTTGCCGAGCTGGCGGCTATCGGTTTGCAGCCAGGCGCTGCGGACGGCAGTTGGCAGCAGCCGTTCGACCTGATTGGTGTGAACACCGCGCAGCCGGACGAATGGACTTTCCGCAAAGAAGAACGTTCGCTGACTTTGAAGCAGTGGGACCAGTTCATTGTTTCGAGTGGCGTCCAGGTTGAACGCGTGGATGTCGAGCAGGCGGAACTGGTTTTCGTTGGCTACGGGATCCAGGCGCCGGAGTACGACTGGGACGACTTCAAGGGCCAGGACCTGACAGGCAAGATTCTTGTCATGATGAACAACGATCCGTCCTGGGATCCGGAGCTGTTTGCAGGCGAAACTCGCCTCTGGTACGGCCGTTGGGACTACAAGTACCTGAGTGCCGCCCGGCAGGGCGCCGCCGGCGCCATCGTCATCCACACTTCGCCGTCGGCCGGCTATCCGTTTCAGGTCGTGCAAACGTCCTGGACAGGCGAACAGTTCGAACTGCCGGCCGGTGATGAACCGAGGGCGCAGATCGAGGCGTGGGTAACGGAAGACTCCGCTCGCGCACTCATCGAAATGGCCGGCTACGACCTCGCGGAGCTGCAGACGGCAGCGGACAACCGTGATTTCCAACCGGTGCCGCTGGGTATTGAAACCTCCATTGGCATGGACGTTACTCTCAATCGTGTTGCGACAGCCAATGTACTGGGCCTCATCCCGGGCCGCGATCCGCAACTGAAGGACGAGGCAGTTATTTACACGGCACACCACGATCACCTGGGTATCGGCACGCCGAATGATGAGGGAGACACGATCTACAACGGCGCGTTGGACAATGCGTCCGGTGTGGCACAGTTAATAGCCATCGCCAAGGCCATCAAGGCACTTCCGGAAGCACCGCGGCGCTCGGTACTATTTGCATTTGTCGGTGCAGAGGAGCAGGGTCTTCTCGGTTCGAAATATTACGCCGAGAACCCCACGTTTGCGCCCGGCAACATTGCCGCCAACCTGAATTACGACGGTGGCAATATCTGGGGTCATACCCATGACGTCACATTCGTCGGTCTCGGCAAGTCGTCCATCGATGCAATTGTGGAGGCTATCGCGGACGAGCAGGGCAGAGTAGTCAAACCCGATCAGTTCGCTGACCGCGGCTATTTCTATCGTTCAGATCAATTCAGCTTTGCGAAGATCGGCGTCCCGGCAATGTACCTCGACACCGGTACGGAGTTCGTCGATCGACCGGCGGAGTGGGGCAAAGAGCAGGTCAATCACTGGACGGATGTTCACTACCACCAGCCGAGCGACGAGTTCGACGATAGCTGGAACTTTGATGGCATGATTGAAGATGCGGTGCTTGGGTTCTGGACCGGACTGGCGATCGCCAACGCGGATAACATGCCGGAATGGACGCCGGGCGACGAGTTCGAGGCGGCCCGCCAGGAGGCTCTTCGCGCTCGCGATTGAGGGCAACACCCCTCGTATTGGGCCTTGGCTGTGGGGAGTCCTCTGGCACAGTCTCCTTCGGTCCGCTTTATTTGCGCCAGAGGACTCCGTACAGCCAAGGCCTCAGGCGCGCCACGCCACCGCTTGGTTTCGAAGAGATTAAATTTATCGGTTTGCGACTTGCATACGGCTCTTTGCAAGCTGTCGTCTGCTACAATTCCTGCATGACATTTCGCTGACAGTTTTGTTACGAAATGGTTAAATTTTTGACACTAAAAGCGGCTTGTTATTTCCATTACGCGTTGCGGACGGACAGGGGAGCAGGCTTTCGACATGTTTTTCAAGAAGTCGATAATCCTCTCGATCGCCGTGAGCCTTTGCGGGTGTGCTGCAAACAGCGGCCTGTCGTCTCGCACAGCGGTGAACGCTGGCTACTGCCCGGCCGGGACCGTGAAGGTTTGCACGAGTCTCTTCGAACCTTCCAAAGAGCGTAACCCGAACTGTTCTTGCAGCGAGCTGATCAGCCGCCGCTGAAACCGTCTTGAGGCGCCTGTACACTGTGCCTGCAATACGCCGATAATGCGCCATGTCAGTTCATCCAGTCTGAACGGATAAACATGAAAGTTCCTTTATTTTCAGTGCTTTGTACTATGGCAATTGTGTCGGCGTGTGTGAACGATGCGGCGGGGCCACCGGAACCGGAGAAGCGCCCGGAACGGCTGGAAATCCACGGTGACACCCGTGTGGACAATTACTTCTGGCTGAACGACCGTGACGACCCCGAGGTAATAGCCTATCTCGAGGCTGAGAATGCCTATACCGAAAAGCAGCTTGTGCCACTCGCCGGTTTGCAGGAAACATTGATTTCTGAGATGAAATCCCGCATCAAACCCGACGACTTGTCAGTGCCATACAAGGAGGGCGCATACTACTATTACTACCGTTACGCGGAAGGACATGAGTACCCGATCTATTGTCGTCGCAAAGGCACGCTGGACGCGCCGGAGCAGATACTGCTGGATGTCAATGTTGGCGCCGAAGGCAAGGAATACTACGCGGTACGCGGTTTCTCGGTGAGCCCCGACCACAGCAAGGCAGCGTTTGCGCTGGATACGCAGGGTAGACGCATATACACAATGCATTTCCTGGATCTCGAGACTGGCAAGGCTTTACCGGGCTCGATCGAAAATGTCACGGCCAATATTGAATGGGCCAATGACAGCCGTACAGTTTTCTATACCAAGCAACACCCGGAGACGTTGCGCTGGTACCAGGTCTACCGTCATCGTCTGGGTTCGACGGCCCACGACCTTGTCTACCAGGAGGACAACGAGACCAATTCACTATTCCTCGAGAAGTCCCTTTCAGGAAAGTTCATTTATCTGACCAGCGCCGAAACGGTATCGACAGAGGTACGGTACCTGCCTGCGGACTCACCCGATGCGGCTACGCGCCTGTTTTCGGCGAGAGACACTGAGCATGAATATTATGTAACCGATGGCGAGGACGGTTTCTTTATTTTAAGCAATGACGGGGCAACCAATTTCCAGATTCTCACAGCGCCACTCGAGGATACCGCGCGTGAAAACTGGGAGGTAGTTGTGCCTCATCGCGAGGACACGTTGATTGAAGGTTTCGATGTATTTAGAACTCATATCGCAGTTAGTTCATTGCGCGATGGAATGACGCAGATACAGGTCATTGATCGCAGTGATGGTAAGTCGTACGAGCTTGCGTTCGATGAAGCCGTTTATACGGCCTATACCGATGATAACTACGAGTACGATACGACCTCGCTGCGTTACATTTACGAGTCGCTGACTACACCGGAATCAACGTATGATTTCGATTTGTACACCCGGGAGCATCAATTGATCCGGGAGGAAGATATTCCCGGAAGTTTTGACCGCAACAATTATCATGCGGAACGAATTATGGCGCCGGCAAGCGATGGGACGCTTGTTCCGGTGTCACTGGTCTATCGCAAGGGTATGCAAAAAAATGGCCGCAACCCGCTGCTGCAGTACGGTTATGGTTCGTACGGCGCAATTATCGATCCTGACTTCGATCCCGATCTGCTGAGCCTTCTGGATCGTGGGTTCATTTTCGCCATTGCCCATATTCGCGGCGGATCGTTGCTCGGTCGAGAGTGGTATTACGGAGGCAGACAACTCAGTAAGAAGAATACCTTCACGGATTTTATAGACGTGAGTCGATACCTGATTGAAGAGGGTTATACATCGGCGGAGCATTTGTATGCGCGAGGCGGCAGCGCCGGCGGTTTGCTGATGGGGGCGGTGGTCAATATGGCGCCTGAACTGTACAACGGCGTTTCAGCTGCCGTACCGTTTGTCGACGTTGTAACGACTATGCTGGACGACAGCATTCCGTTGACAGCCGGTGAATGGGATGAGTGGGGTAATCCGGCAGAAAAAGAATTTTACGACTACATGTTGTCTTATTCCCCGTACGACAACGTCCGGGCGCAGGACTATCCGCACATGCTCGTGACTACCGGGTTGCACGATTCACAGGTGCAGTACTGGGAACCGGCCAAATGGGTGGCCAAACTGCGGGAATTCAAGACGGACGATCACCAGCTCCTGTTGAAAACGGACTTGCAGGCCGGGCACAGCGGCAAGACCGGTCGCTTCAACAGTCTGGAGGACACGGCGCTTTACTACGCATTTTTTCTGGGACTCGAAGGTATTCTCGAGTAGCGGGGCAGCCAGCCATCGACTAAGGCGACTCTGCACAAGTCGTAAGTCACTTGCTGTAGGAGCCCGCATCGCGGGCGATCA
>JBBDJJ010000017.1:0-2019 GCA_040879925.1 Woeseia sp.
TCGCCCGCGATGCGGGCTCCTGCAGCAAGTGCCTTGCGACTTGTGCAGAGTTTCCGTGGCATTCGCCCGCAAGTCCCGCGCCGACAGGGTAGAATCGCACCCGTTGCATCGCCACGACCCAAGTCCCTAGCCCAAGTCCCTAGCCCAATTCCCTAGCCCAATTCCCTAGCCCAAGTCCCTTGAAAAACAAATCAATACCCCTCAATGAACGACTGATCTTCGCCATGGATGTCGCTGACTGCACTCGCGCGCGAGACCTTGCAAACGAGCTCGGCGACGCGGTGACGTTCTACAAGCTGGGTCTCGAACTCATGATGAGCGGCGGCTATTTCGAGCTGCTCGAATGGCTGCTTGCCCGCGACAAGAAAGTTTTTGCGGACCTGAAATTCTTCGATATCCCTGCAACAGTCGGTGCAGCCGTCCGCAGCCTCAGGGATCGCGGCGCAAGTTTTGTCACGGTGCACGGCAACCAGGCAATCATGGAAGCGGCGGCCGATATGAAGGGCGACCGGCTCAAGGTGCTTGCAGTAACCGTGCTGACCAGTCTCGACCGTGGCGACCTCGTTGACCTTGGCTTCGAATGCGACGTACCCGCGCTGGTACTTTCGCGCGCACGGCGTGCGCTTGAGGCCGGTTGCGACGGCGTCATTTCCTCCGGGCTGGAGGTGCCACAGTTGCGCGAGCATGTCGACGAGCAACTGCTGGTTGTTACTCCGGGAATACGTCCGGTTGACAACAAGCCGACAGGTGACCAGAAACGCGTCGTTGACGTGGCAGAAGCGTTCAGGAGCGGGGCGGATTACATCGTTGTCGGCCGGCCGATTCGCGACGCGGCGAGTCCTCGTGCCGCTGCCGAGGCAATCCAGTCCACTATCCGACAACAATTCTGAAGGCCACCACGTGATCGCACCACTGAAGAACGATCTGCTGCTGCGTGCGCTCATGCGACAGCCGGTTCCGCGAACGCCAATCTGGATCATGCGTCAGGCCGGGCGCTACCTGCCGGAGTATCGCGAGGTTCGGGCCCGGGCGGGCGACTTTATGAGCTTGTGCCGCAATCCGGTACTGGCTTGTGAAGTCACGTTGCAGCCACTCAGGCGCTACCCGCTCGATGCTGCGATTCTGTTTTCCGACATCCTGACGGTGCCCGATGCCATGGGACTCGGCCTCTATTTCGCCGAGGGCGAGGGCCCGCGTTTCCGTGAGCCGGTGCGGCGCACCGCTGCGATTCGCAAACTTGCGGTCCCGGACGTTGCTGAAAAACTCGGCTACGTGTTCGACGCCGTTGCCTTGATTCGTCGTGAACTCGCCGGCAGCGTGCCGTTGATCGGCTTTGCAGGCAGTCCCTGGACGGTATCGACCTACATGGTCGAAGGCGGCTCGAGCCGTGAATTCACGAGAATCCGTGCACTGGCGAAAGACGATCCGCCGGCATTGTTGCAGTTGCTCGATGTTGTGGCGCGAACGACCACCGACTACCTCAACGCGCAAATCGAATCGGGTGCGCAGGCGATCATGATCTTCGACACCTGGGGTGGCGTGCTGGAGCGGGACGATTACCGACGCTTCTCGCTTGACGGCATGCAGCGCATTCTGGATGGTCTGCAACGCAAGCGCGACGGCGAAACCGTCCCGGTCATTCTCTTCACCAAGGGCGCGGGTGAGCTTCTCACCGACATGGCTGCGACCGGTTGCGATGCGCTGGGCGTCGACTGGACGACGCGACTTGCGAATGCGCGGTCACTTACGGAAGACCGCGTGGCCTTACAAGGCAATCTCGATCCTGCGCTGCTCAAGGCAACGCCGGCAGAAATCGAACAAGGGGTTGCCGACGTATTGCACAGCTACGGTCGCGGGCCGGGGCATGTATTCAACCTCGGACACGGGATTACCCCCGATGTCGATCCTGAGCATGTCACCACACTGGTCAATGCCGTGCATCGGCTGAGCCCGCAGTATCATGACAGGGCCGCAATAACATCGCCCGTAATACGGGCTCCTACAGAACCGTTGTAGGAG
>JBBDJJ010000017.1:2119-5466 GCA_040879925.1 Woeseia sp.
CCCGTATCACGGGCGACAATCCACAGCGCCCCGATCACCCCTGTAGGAGCCCGTATCACGGGCGACAATCCACACCGAACACCCCTGTAGGAGCCCGTATCACGGGCGACAATCCACAGCGCCCCGATCACCCCTGTAGGAGCCCGTACCACGGGCGATTACCTATTCGTCGCGCAACGCGCGGCGCAGGATCTTGCCGACGTTGGTTTTCGGCAATTCGTCGCGGAACTCGATCTCGCGTGGCACCTTGTATGCAGTCAGGTTCTTCCGGCAATACTCGATGATGGATTCCGCGGTGACGGAATCATCCTTGCGTACCACGTAAAGCTTGACTACTTCCCCGGATTTCTCGTCCGGCTGGCCGATGGCGGCTGCTTCGAGAACGCCGTCGAGTTCCACCACCACGCTTTCGATTTCGTTCGGATAGACGTTGAATCCGGATACCAGGATCATGTCCTTCTTGCGGTCTTCGATGAAGACGAAGCCCTTCTCGTCCATGTGCCCGATGTCACCGGTGCGCAACCAGCCGCCCGGCAGCATCACTTTCGCCGTTTCCTCCGGCTTGTGCCAGTAACCCTCCATGACCTGCGGGCCGCGGATACAAATCTCGCCACGTTCACCCGCTGCCACATCGCGGCCGTCATCGTCGCAGATACGCACTTCGGTCGAGGATATCGGTACGCCGATCGAGCCGGTGAACGTCGACACCCCGAGTGGATTGACGATTGCCGCCGGTGATGTCTCGGTAAGACCGTAAGCCTGCACGATCGGTTTTCCGGTGACCTTTTCCCAGCGCTTTGAGACCGCTTCCTGAACCGCCATGCCGCCGCCGATCGTGAGGCGCAATTTGCTGAAATCCAGCTCGGCAAAGCCCGGCGTATTCAGCATTGCCGCGAACAGGGTATTCACTCCGGTGATATAGGAAAAGCGGTGTTTCCCAAGCTCCTTGATGAACGCCGGGAAGTCGCGCGGATTGGTGATGAGGACGGACTCACCGCCGTCAACCAGCATGCCGAGGCAGTTACTCTGCAGTGAAAAGATGTGATAAAGCGGCAAGGCAGTGATCGCAATGATGCGCTCTTCACCGGCGAACGCATCTGCTTGCCAGGCTTTTGACTGCATCACGTTGTACACCATGTTGCGGTGGCTCAGCATGGCGCCTTTGGACAATCCGGTAGTGCCCCCCGTGTATTGGAGGAATGCTATATCTGCAAAGCCCAGATCGATCGAGTTTAACGGTCGTTCGCTGCCGATCTTCAGGGCGGCCGGCAGCGGCACGCTCTTCGGCAGGGAAAATGGCGGCACCATCTTCTTGACATGCTTGAGCACGAAATTGACCAGCCATCCCTTTGGCTTGCGCAGCAGATCGCCGACCCGTGTGGTGACGACGTGTTCGATGCGCGTATCGCCGAGAACCTCTTCGAGCGTGTGCGCGAAGTTCTCCAGGATGATGATGCAGCGCGCGCCGGAGTCGCTCAGCTGGTGCCGCAGTTCGCGAGCGGTATAGAGAGGATTGACGTTGACGACGACCAGTCCTGCGCGAAAGATGCCGCACAGCGCTACCGGATACTGCAGGACGTTGGGCAGCATGATCGCGACCCGCTCGCCACGCACCAGTTGCAGTTCCTGCTGCAGATAGGCGGCGAACTGCAGCGACAGGTCGTCGAGTTCGCGAAACGTCAGCGTCGTGCCCATGTTCGTGTACGCCGGACGGTCGGCGAATTCGCTAAACGCGAATTCGATCAGCTCACGGAGGGATTTGTAGGGCGGCGACCCCAACACCTCGGGAACACCGTCCGGATAGGTAGCAAGCCAGGGTTTCTGCACAGGTACCCTCTTGTTCATTGTGGTTTTTCGTCAGGTCGCTTTTTGTTATTGAAGCATCTTTGCAAACGGATTGCGCGCCGCACCGCTATTGCGCCAGGCTGGCGCCCGACACCGGTGCCTCTTCAGTGTTCGCGTCTGCCGCAAGCGCTGCGCAGATGATCGGCCAGGCGTTGTCCAGGAGGATCGGCTGTGCTTCTGCATTCGGGTGGATGCCGTCATCCTGCATAAGCTCTTCATTCAGGGCGACACCCTCCATGAAGAACTCGATCCACGGCACCTCCAGTTCGGAGGCGAGTTCCCGGTACACTTGCTCAAATGCCTGCGTATAGCGAGGGCCGTAATTGGGCGGTATACGGATACCGAGCAGCACGACCGATGCTCCGTTGTCGCGGCTCGCATCGATCATGGTCCTGAGATTCGATTTCATGCGCTCCGGCGGAAAACCGCGCAGACCGTCATTGCCGCCCAGCGCAATGATCACCAGAGCCGGATCGAAGTTTTCCAGCGTGCTGCCAATGCGTGTCGCGCCGCCCTCGGTAGTTTCCCCGGTGATGCTGGCGTTAACGACCCGATGTTCGTAACCTTGTGACTGCAGCCTGGACTGCAACAAAGCGGTCCAGGACTGGTCAACGTCAATGCCGTACCCCGCACTCAGGCTGTCGCCGAATACTACAATGACAGGCGCAGGCGTACTTTGTACCGTCGCGGCACCCAGAATAAGCAATAAGGACAGAATCTTTCGCATGATGGACCAGGTTACAAGCCAGCCGAACAACGAGGCAGTGCTAATCGCCGAGCAGGTTACAAAACAGGTTAGCAGCCCGGAGGGTGATCTGACCATTCTGGCGGACATCAGTTTCCGCATCGCCGCTGGAGATTCGGTGGCCATAATCGGTGAGTCGGGTGCCGGCAAATCGACTCTGCTGGCGCTGCTGGCGGGTCTGGACCTGCCGACACGTGGCAGCATCTGGCTGGATGGCAAGCAGCTGACGAACCTGGACGAAGACGGCCGGGCTGCCGTCAGGGCATCCAGCGTCGGCTTCATATTCCAGTCGTTTCATCTGGTTCCCTCGCTCAATGCGCTGGAAAACGTGATGTTGCCGCTGGAGCTGGCCGGGGTTGCCAACCCGAAGACCAAAGCCCACGAAATATTGAGTGAAGTGGGACTCACGCCGCGCGCCCGTCACTATCCATCGCAGCTCTCCGGCGGCGAGAAACAGCGCGTCGCTATTGCGCGCGCCTTCGCCACCCAGCCGGCCGTGCTGTTCGCCGACGAACCGACCGGCAATCTCGACAGCCGCACCGGTCTGCGAGTGATGCAACTCATGTTCGACCTGAACATGAATTCCAGAACGACGCTTGTTCTGGTTACGCACGATCGCAGCCTGGCCGAGCGCTGCGACCGCGAAATAATCCTCGAATCCGGTCGGCTGGTAGCTGACAGCAAGGCCGCCGCGTGAAAACGGTCAGTTGCGTGGTGCGGACATTCGGGCGGGAACTCCGTTGACGGCGGTCAGTTA
>JBBDJJ010000017.1:5566-9918 GCA_040879925.1 Woeseia sp.
GTCAGTTGCGTGGTGCGGACATTCGGGCGGGAACTCCGTTGACGGCGGTCAGTTATGCAGTACGGACGTTCGGGCGGGAACTTCGTTCCGGCGAAGTGCTGGTATTGCTGGCGGCCGTAGCGTTGGCCGTTGCCGCACTGACCGCGGTGGGCTTCCTGACGGATCGCATCGGTCGCGCCGTCGCCCGCCAGGCGAACGAAGTACTGGCGGCGGATCTGCGCCTGCGTGCCCCGACAGAAATCCCCGAAGAATGGCGCGCCGCCGCCGAGCGCTTCGGCCTGGACACCGCCGACACGCAAACTTTCCCCAGTGTCGTATACGCGGGCGATGAGAACGCGCTCGCGACTATCAAGGCGGTCAGTGCCAGCTATCCGTTGCGTGGCAGCGTGCGCATTGCAGACGAGCTGTTCGGCGAACAACGCGTCGTCGATGACATCCCGCAACCCGGTACGGTATGGGCAGATCCGGCATTGATGGCTCGGCTCGGCGTCGCTGTCGGCGATACGGTTTCACTGGGCGAGACGGACATGCGCGTTGCGGCAGTACTGACCTACCGGCCCGACCAGTCAATCGGCTTTGCGTCGCTGGCGCCATCGGTGCTGGTCAACATCGACGATATTCCCGCTACCGGACTCATAAATGAAGGCAGTCGTGTCGGGTATGCGCTATTGCTCGCAGGCGAGGAATCGGCAGTCGAGGATTTCTACGCGGATGTGGAAGATCGCCTGCCGGAAGACGTTCGCATGCGTAATCGCGAAGACAGCAGCGAACAAGCAGGCAATGCGGCCGACCGGGCGCAGCGATTTCTGTCGCTCACCGCCGTTATCAGCCTGCTGCTCAGTGCCGTTGCGATTGCTATGTCGGCACGACGCTTCGCGCACCGTCGTATGGATACCGTGGCACTCATGAAAAGCCTCGGTGCCAGCCAGAGATTCGTTATTTCCGCGGCATCCGTACAACTGGTTCTGCTGGGCGTTCTCGGTGTGCTGGTCGGCAGCGCCGTGGGCTATATCGTCGAGAAACTGCTAACGGGAATGCTCGCGGACATGATCCAGGGCGACCTGCCCGACACCGGCTGGGGACCGGTCGGGCTGGCCTCCGGCGCGGCACTCATCCTGTTGGTCGGCTTCGCATTGCCGTCTCTTATCCAGTTGCGCAACACGCCCCCGTTGAGGGTCCTGCGCCACGACGCCATGCCACCGCCGCCGTCGCGCCTGCTGGTCGCGGGCGTGTCCCTGCTGGCGGTTGCGGCGCTGCTTTATCGCGCCGTGCCGGATGGCCGCATGCTGCTGGTTGTCCTCGGCGGTATGCTGGCGGTTGGCGCCGCGCTGTACCTCACAGGGCGTGGCATGGTGGCGCTTATCGGCCGTTCGCGCAGCGGCGTGGGCATTGCCTGGCGCTACGGTCTTGCCAATGTCGCGCGGCGCGGGCGTGACAGCGCCGTGCAGGTAGTCGCGTTCGGGCTCGGGCTGACGGTTTTGCTGTTGCTGTCGTTCGTGCGCACGGATCTGCTGAAGAGCTGGCAGCAGAGCCTCGATGAAGACGCACCCAATCACTTTCTTATCAACATCCAGCCGCAGGAGCGTGCGTCGATTGCCGCAATATTCCAGGGCAACGACATTGCAGCGCCGCAGTTTGTGCCGATGGTGCGCGCGCGTATGAGTTCCATCAACGGCGAGTCCATCAAGGAACGCACGTTTCCGATGGCGGAAGGCGAGCGCATGGCGAATCGCGAGGCTAACCTGACCTGGGCGACCGATCTGAGCGCTACGAACGAGGTTGTCGCCGGCGAGTGGTGGCCGGCGGACTACAACGCGGACTACAACGATGAACCCCTGGTCTCGGTAGAGGAAGAGGCGGCGCTGGAGATGGGGCTGGTGCTTGGCGATCGCCTGGAGTTTCTGGTCGCAGGCCAGGACATCGAAGCGACTGTGAGCAGTTTTCGCAAGGTCAACTGGGACTCGTTCCAGCCCAACTTTTTCATGGTCCTGTCGCCCGGGGCGCTGGACGGTTACCCGGCGACCCATGTTGCCAGTCTCAAGATCGACGAGGGACAACGAAGCGTGCTCCTGCAGATGGTGCGCGCGCATCCCAGTGTTTCGATCATCGATCTCGGCGCTATTCTCGAGCAAGTGCAAAGCATCATCGCGAAAGCCAGCCTGGCCGTGCAGGCGGTCTTCGTTTTCACACTGGCTGCCGGTATTGCCGTGCTGTTTGCGGCGGTGCAATCGACTATCGATGAAAGGCGCTTCGAAAGCGCCATGCTGCGAGCGCTCGGCGTGCGACGACGTACGGTCCTCGCCGGGGTACTCACGGAGTTCGCGGCACTGGGTTTCGCCGCCGGTTTTCTTGCCGCTGCAGGCGCATCGATTCTGGCCGCCGTCATCGCGGTACAACTGTTCGAACTGGAGTACAGTTTTAACCCGATGCTGTGGGTTGCCGGGCTGGCAGGTGGCATGGTGCTGGTTTGTGGCAGCGGCTACGTGGCGGCCCGTGGCGCCATCAATGCGCCGCCCGCCGACGTACTGCGGGCGGCCTGAGTTGCGTGCGGTGCATTGCATTGCAACCGAAGCGTCGCGAGCGGCATCCAACAAGCAAAGATCGCGCAATAAGTATGCTCAGCGACAGAATGCAACCCGGGAGACCTGAGAAATGAGAAATATCCTGATTTTGGCCATGTTCGCCGCCACTCTTGCGCACGCGGCCTCGAACGACTACGAGGAAGTCCGTGAGCTGGCGCTCGATGCCGGCGGCGTGGCTGCGTTGCACATCGAAGCGGGCGCCGGCAGCCTCGAAATCACGGGTGTACCACGGACGGACAGGATCAGGGTCGCGGCGCTCATCAGGGTGCCGGACACCGATGCCGACAAGGCCAAAGCGGTTCTGGACGAGCACATGGTCCTGAGCCTGCTGCGCAAGGGAGACGCTGCAGAACTCAAGAGCTATTTCGATGGTGGCAGCCGGATGTTTCGCGACAGTCCGAGTATCGGACTGGAAGTACAGCTGCCGGAGGGCATGTCGCTCCACGTCGAGGACAGGTCCGGATCGATCATCGTGCGCAACGTGGCGGGCGATATCGAACTCGACGATGGCTCAGGCTCGATCGAGATGACGAAGGTCGGCGGCAATCTGCAAATCGAGGACGGTTCCGGTTCCATATCCATTACGGACGCGGGCGGCGATCTGTCGATCGTCGATGGTTCGGGCAGCATCACGGTGCGCGGGGTCCAGGGCAGCGTATCGATCGACGACGGCTCGGGGGGCATCGAGGTCGCCGATGTCGCAGGTGACGCGCTGATACTGGAGGCGGGCTCCGGTTCGGTGAAGATCCGCGACGTCCAGGGTACAGTCGACCACGACGACTGATTCACTGGCAGAAGGTACGGGCGACTCTGCGACTTTTTCGAGTGCGCGAGTACAGTGCGCGGGTACCGAGCGCGAGGTTCCGAACCGATGGCCGGCCAGACCTGAGAATTGCAAAGTCGGGGAATACAGCCTGCATATTGCGTAAGCTCCCTTGTTACGTTCAATTGCACGGCAGACTGCGAGATGACCCGACATCCTTTTGTGCCCCTGTCTTCGTATCGCGAATATCCCGTTGATGACATGCGACGGCGTGTTGCGTCTTTTTTTGAAAGTATGCAGCGGCGTCGCACCGTCCGCGATTTCTCGGACCGTGCGGTACCTGTGGATATCATTGAGACCGCGCTGGCCGCTGCGGGCACTGCACCGAGCGGCGCCAATTTGCAGCCCTGGCATTTCGTCGTAGTAAGAGACGTCGCAGTAAAACAGCGAATCCGGCTGGCTGCCGAGGCCGAGGAAAAAGAATTCTACGAGCACCGCGCCTCACCGGAATGGCTCGCCGCGCTCGAGCCGCTAGGCACCAATACGGACAAGCCGTTTCTTGAAACGGCGCCGTACCTGATCGCCGTGTTCCTGCAGAAGTTCGGTAAGCTCGCTGACGGGCGCAAGGTCAAACACTATTACCCGGTCGAGTCGACCGGGCTGGCTACCGGTATTCTGATAACGGCCCTGCACCAGGCCGGCCTCGCCTGCCTGACGCACACGCCAAGCCCCATGGGTTTCCTGAATGTGATTCTCGACCGGCCGGTTTCCGAACGCCCGTTTCTGCTGCTCGTTACCGGTTATCCGGCAGACGGCGCGCAGGTGCCGGATATTCGCCGGAAGGCGCTGCCGGAGTTTGTCAGCGTCGTCGGTTGATCGCCCGTGATACGGGCTCCTACAACGCTCAATTCAGCGCTAGCGCCGGCAGAACCCCGTAGGAGCCCGTATCACGGGCGAATGCAACCCTCGGTTCAGCGCTAGCGCCGGCAGCACCCTGTAGGAGCCCG
>JBBDJJ010000017.1:10018-29621 GCA_040879925.1 Woeseia sp.
GGCGAATGCAACCCTCGGTTCAGCGCTAGCGCCGGCAGCACCCTGTAGGAGCCCGTATCACGGGCGAATGCAACCCTCGGTTCAGCGCTAGCGCCGGCAGCACCCTGTAGGAGCCCGCCATGCGGGCGAATGCAACGCCCGGTTCCGCGTTAGCGCCGGCAGCACCCTGTAGGAGCCCGCCATGCGGGCGAATGCAACGCCCGGTTCCGCGTTAGCGCCGGCAGAACCCCGTAGGAGCCCGCCCTGCGGGCGAATGCAACCCTCGGTTCAGCGTTAGCGCCGGCAGAGCCCGGGTCCGCCTACCCCGTATTCTGCAGTCCCTGCGCGATACCGTTGACGCTCGCCAGCAGCGCCTGGAAAAGCTCCTCGTCCTCGCAATTCGACTGCCGCCAGCGTGCCAGCAGGTCGACCTGCATGAGACTCATCGGATCGACATAGGGATTACGCAACATAATGGCGCGTTGCAACGTGAGATCTCCCTCCAGCAGCGAGTCGTGTCCCGAGTACTTGAGGATCAGGTTACGTGTGAGATCGAACTCCTTCTCGATGATCGGAAAGAATTCGTCGTGCAGTTCGCCGGCAAGTTGCGAATAGATTCGGGCGATACCAAGATCTGCTTTCGCGAGAACCATTTCTGCATCGGCGGTTAACGCGCGCATGAAGTACCACTCGCGAAACATGTCGCGAAAAGCACTGTCGTCAAACTGCTCGATAGCGGCGGCTAGCCCGCTGCCCAAACCGAACCAGCCCGGGAGAATATGGCGGCTTTGCGTCCACGCGAATACCCAGGGTATCGCGCGCAGATCCTGCACGCCGCTGCCGGTGCGTCGTGCGGACGGGCGCGAGCCGATGCGCATTCTCTCGATGAGGTCGATCGGCGTTGCCTTCCTGAAGTAATCGTGAAAGCGCGGCGTCTGGAAGACAAGTTCGCGATAGCGACGGCGACTCTCTTTCGCGATCACATCCATCATTGCGTGCCATTCCGGCATATCGCCGCCGCGATGTTCTGGCATGGCCGTAGCCAGGGCCACCGAACCTGCAATCTGCTCGAGCGTGCGCAAAGCGATGCCGCGCAGACCGTACTTCTCGTTGATGATCTCGCCCTGCTCCGTGACGCGCAGGCGACCATTGACCGTACCGGGCGGCGCTCCGAGAACGGCTGCGTGTGTTTTTCCGCCACCGCGACTGACGGTTCCGCCGCGACCGTGAAAAAGCAGCAGCTCGATACCCTGTGCGCCAACGGTTCGCACCAGGTCTATTTGCGCGTTCTGCAGCGACCAGCGCGCCGCCGCCAGTCCGGACTCCTTGTTGCTGTCGGAGTAGCCGATCATGACCATCTGTTTGTGATTGCGAAAACCGAGGTGCTGGCGATAAATGTCGTGCGCGAGCAGCGTCTCGAGAATCTGCCGGCCGCGGTCGAGGTCATCGACGGTTTCCAGCAGCGGCGCTATATCCAGCGGTACTTCGCCGCGTCGGCTGTGCAGTTCGCTCCACTGCGCAAGCAGTACTACCGAAAGTATGTCGTCTGCACCCTGTGTCATGCTGACAACGAACGGACCTATTGCATCGGCACCGTATTTGCGGCGACAAAACGAGACGGCCTGGAAAACCGCAAGCGTCTTGCGCACTTTGATGCTCTGGTCGGTCGGTGGCGGATCCTTCTGTTCGATCGCCTCGGAAATTCTCTGCAGGCGGTATTCGGCACTGCGCTCCAGCCAGTCTGCATCGCCGAGGCATTCACCGATCACTTCGCGATGCACAAGCGCATCCTGACGCACGTCGAGGGTCACAAGATGGAAACCAAAAGTATTGATACGTCGCAACAGGCGGCGCACCGCAAAAAGGCCGGCATGCTGCCCCCTGTTGGCAGCAAGACTTTGTGCGATCAGTTCGACGTCGAACCTGAATTCCTCGGCTGACTCGTAAGGAAACGCCTGGTCGTCGTACGTCGCCTGCAGCCGTTCCTGGACGAGGCGCAGGAACACCCGGTAAGGCATCTCCCGATGTCTTGCGGGCACCGCATGGTAGGCATTCTGAAACGCGGGTTTGTACTCTTCGATCTTGTCGAGCACCGCCTGGCCGATGCCTATGCGATCGCCGGACTGGCTCAGTTTCGACGACAGGCTCGCGCATTCCCGGTAATAAAGATCGAGTACGAGCGATCGCTGGCGGGCCATCGTCGCGCGGATGGTTTTTGCGTTGACATTGGGATTACCGTCCATGTCACCGCCCACCCACGACGCAAAACGCATGATGCTCGGTACTGTGAGGTTGCGTGCCTCAGCACCGTAAATGCGCAGCGCGGCATTTTCGAAGTCCTCGTAGAACGGCGGCATGGCACGGTACAAAACGTCGGTCACGAAGAACAGGACATGCTCGAGTTCGTCCTCGACCGTCATCTGCTCGGACGGGTGCTCGTTCGTCTGCCAGCCGGTGGTCATTTCCAGCTTGATATTCTCGATACAGGCCTCGGTCTCCTGTGCCGTCATCGTTGGATTGAGCAAGTCGATGAGGCGACGCACGATCTGCTGTTCCTTGCGCAGGATTGTTCTTCGAGTCGGTTCTGTGGGATGAGCGGTAAACACCGGCTCGATGAGCAGGGAGTCGAGCAGTTTCTGCAGGCCCGCCAGGTCCATTCCGGACGCCTTGAGCTTGACCAGCGTTTCCTCGAGCCCGCCCGGCTGATACTGGCCAACCTCCTGCAAATACTGTCGGCGGCGGCGGATGCGATGCACTTTCTCGGCCGTGTTGACCATCTGGAAATAGGTCGAAAACGCACGAATAACCTGCAGGGCAAAAGAGCAATCGAGATTGCTTACGAGGTCCGCGAGCTCCTCGCCGGGTTTCTCGTTGCCTTCGCGGCGGCGAATCGATCGTATGCGAGCGTTCTCGACCAGCTCGAACAACTCCGTACCGCCCTGTTCCGTCAGCAGTTCGCCCACGAGGCGGCCCAGCGTGCGGACGTCGTCCCGCAGCGCCCGGTCCTTGTCCTCGAATGTGATGTCCTGCCTGCGCAAAATGTTAGAGCGAAGCCCGGCTCAGTCCCTGAAGTTTTCGTATTGCAGCGGTAATTCCACCTTGGCTTCCTTGAGCAGGCTGATCGCCTCCTGCAGGTCGTCGCGTTTCTTGCCGCTGACACGCAACTTGTCTCCCTGAATCGCAGCTTGCACTTTGAGCTTGCTGCTCTTGATTTTCTTGACCAGCTCGCGCGCGAGCGGTGTGTCGATGCCCTGCCGAAGAATAATCTTCTGACGGGCTTCGCTGCCGCTTATTTCAGCTTCCTCTTCCTTCATGCAATTGATGTCGATGCCGCGCTTGGCCAGTTTCTGACGCAATATGTCCAGCATCTGTTGCAGTTGAAAATCAGTCTGGCTGACCATCGTGATGGTCTGGTCCTCGAGCGTGTACTTCGAACCAGTGCCTTTGAAGTCGAAACGGGTGCCGACCTCGCGATTTGCCTGGTCGACGGCGTTGACTGCTTCGTGAGCATCGAATTCGCTGACGACGTCGAATGATGGCATTTCGCGGAACTCCGGCAAGCACGGCAAAGGCGCCAATGGTACGCGCACGACCGGCCGGGTCAATGAAGGCTGCAAATCTCTGCAACTTGTGCAGTTTGCAGAGCGGTGCTTTACGTGCCGCAGCGCGAGAATGGTCTCCCGGAGCTCGCGACGGCAGGAGGCCGGCCTGCAGAACGACTGCGGCATTTCGCGTACCTGTCTTTTTCTATCCAGGGAAGGAGCATCATGCTTGACCAGCGGAAACCCCGAAACGTGCGCGATGCAGGGGTCGCACTGCAGGTCGCGGCAGCGTCGCGACCGGGTATCGACGAGCTGATTGCAGGTCTCGCCGAGCGCCGGGTTTCCATGCAGCGAATGAGCTGTGCGGCGGGCACCAGCGCGGGCGGCGTCACGCTGCCGGTGCCGGTAGGCACGTTGCACCAGTCGGTCATGGCAACGGAACAACTGTTGCGCCACGTGACCATGCTGGCCAGCGAGGCGGTGCCGGTCAACCTGGCGCTCGGCTGCCTCGGTGAGGGTGACAGGGCGATCAACCTGCTGGAAGACTTCTGTGCCGGTCTGAAGCGCGCTTTATCGGCGGAGAACCTGCCGGCCACCGGCATCGGCCTGTCGTTGGCGGCACACACGATGCCGTTGCAGGCGTTTCTGCTCGTGGGCACAGCAGTACTCGGTGAAGGGCCGCGCTTCGCATTGCTGGACAGCCTGCAGATGCGCCACCATGACGATCGACGGCTGCAGGAGGAATGTGAGCAGAACTGGTCCTTCCTGTGGCGCCGCCGTGCCGCCAGCCCCGCCCTGATTCCGGCCTACGCAACGAGTGTCACGACCCGCTGTCCGCTGCTCGACGATGAGGCGGCCACTGCAGTCCTGCCGGAGCTGGCGATACAGGTACCGGCGACCTCGGCCTGGCTGCCGCTGGAGGTGAATCTGCGCGATTTCAGCGACGGCCGCGGCCGCCTTGCCTGGGATGCGCTGCAGCATGCGCTGCGCGGTTGTGTGCACCTGGGCGACCGGCTGCTCGAACATCTGGCCTGGCCGGAAGCGGCGCAACGCACCGATGCCTGGCTCAACCGTCGACTGGCCGTTTGCGTAAGCGGCATCGGCGATCTGGTCGTGGAGCGCGGTGCAGATCCAACCGATCTCAGGACGCTGCAATGGCTGGACCGGCTTATGTTACGAATCTCCGCAGTACTGTGGAGCCGCTCGCAGGCCCTGGCCAACAAGATCGGGCCCCTGCCGGCGCTTGTCCATGCCGATCCGACGACTGGCAGCCGCGCGATCTCCCGGAAGAAGGACTGGCACCTGCGCTGGCGGAGCGCTCTGGCCAGTGCCGCCGTGCGGCATCGCAACTTACTGGTGTTGTCGCCGTACGCGGTCCTGCCGAGCGCAGACCACGCGGTGGGGGACTTCATCGATCTCCTGCCGGCGCTGCATCACGCCGACGCGTTTTCGTTCGCCAACCCGCGTAGCGACGGCTGCCGTAATGCCGACGAGTTCGCTACCTTCCATCGCCGGGCTTTTGCTGTCATGCAACGCAGAAACGCGGCCTCCCTCATTGCAGCCGGGGCCTGAACTGATATACGGTTTCCGATCCGTCAGGGCCGGAGCGGCCGGGGAAGCGTTTGTGGGTCGCGCGGCAGATCAGCCGCCGTGCCCTCGCCACAACAGATTCACCACGGGCCTGCGAGGATCGTTTGCAACCGATAACCCCCGACGCGCATGGAGTTGCCGTACTTCTGCTGACCGCGGTAGCCCTGTTCCTGTTCACACGGGATCGCATTCCCCTCGAAACGTCGAGCCTTGTGGTGTTGATCGCGCTGGTCGCCGGATTCACCATTTTTCCATACTCGAATTCGGGCGTAGAACTCGGGCCGCGCCAGTTCTTTGCGGGTTTCGGCAACGAAGCGCTGATCGCCATCTGTGCCCTGATGATGCTGGGCAAGGCAATCGAGTCGACCGGCGCCTTGCAACCACTCGCGAGCATAGTCGGACGCGCGTGGTCGACAAGGCCGGTTCTCGCGTTGCTGGTCACGCTGATTGCCGGCGCAATTCTCAGTGCGTTCATGAACAACACTCCCATAGTTGTTCTTCTGATGCCGATCCTGGTTGGCGTGTCCCTGCGCGTGAAAACGCCGGTGTCCGGAATCATGTTGCCGATGGGTCTGGCGACCATTATTGGCGGCATGTCGACAACGATCGGCACCTCAACCAACCTGCTGGTCGTCGGCATAGCACACGACCTCAACGTAATCGAATTCGGCATGTTCGATTTCGCGTTGCCGGTGATCCTGGTCGGCGGCATCGGCATTATTTTTCTCTGGCTGGTGGCACCGCGACTGCTGCCGGAGCGTGTGCCGCCAATGGCGGATCTTTCGCCCAGAGTCTTTACCGCTCAATTGCACATCAAGGAAGGCGGCTTTTCGGACGGCGCTACTCTGTCGGACGTGCTGGCGAAAGCCGAAAAGCGCATGCGCGTAGATCGCATTCAACGCGGCGAATCGCTTTTTCTGGCCAAGCTCCCGTCGCTCATCCTGCAGCCCGGCGATCGACTTTTTGTCAAAGATGCGCCCGAGAACCTGAAGCATTACGAGGCGATTCTCGGCGCCACGCTGTTCAATCTCACCGATGACGAACATCCGATAGATGAGAACACGCCGTTAACCGCCGAAGGCCAGCAGCTCGCAGAAGTCGTTGTGACCCGTGGTTCGCCGTTGCATTTGCGCAATCTTGCGGCGGCACGCTTCAGCAGCAGTTATGGCCTGTTGCCGCTGGCAATACACCGGGCACGCGCACCCAGCTCGGAGGTAACCAGCGACCTCAACCAGATACGCCTGCGCGCCGGCGACGTGCTGCTGGTGCAGGGTTCGCGCGATGCCATCAACCGCCTCAAGTCCAGCGGCAATATGCTGGTGCTGGACGGCACGATGGATCTTCCGCATACACAAAAAGCCAACACGGCGCTTGCAATCATGGGCGGCGTAATTGCAATTGCTGCGCTCGGCCTGGTGCCGATATCGGTCAGCGCGCTGATTGGCATCGGCGTGATGATGGCAACCGGCTGCCTGACCTGGCGCGATGCCGCCGATGCTTTGTCGACGCCGGTCATCATGATCATCGTCGCGAGCCTCGCGCTCGGCCGCGCGCTGATGGGCACCGGCATGGCGGACTACCTCGCCCTCGGACTGGCCACCGCCGGCGCCGATTTGCCGGTACCGGTGATCCTGAGCACCTTCATCCTGATCATGACCCTGCTGACCAACGTGGTCTCCAACAATGCGGCGGCGGTAATTGGCGCGCCCATTGCCGTGGCGATCGCCCAGCAACTCGGCGTCGCTCCGGAACCGTTCCTGCTGGCTGTGCTGTTCGGGGCCAATATGAGTTTCGCGACGCCATTTGGTTACCAGACAAACCTTTTGATCCTGAGTGCGGGTGGCTACAAGTTTTCCGATTTTCTGCGCGTTGGCATTCCGCTGACGGTCATCATGTGGATCGGTTTCTCCATCGTATTGCCGCTTATGTACGATTTGTCCGCGCCCGGTTGAACCGGTACGGTGCCGGTTCTTGACCGAAACCGGGCCTGCGGGGATACTCCCGCTCCATGACGCTTGGGTTTGCAATCAAACTGCACTGGTGGTGGCTGGCTCTCGAGGAGAGGGCGGTTCGCTAATTTGCCGTCAGCCGGGCAACAGTCAGACAAGCAGCCAGGCAAAGCGAATTCACACAAGCCCATCTCCGCCGCAAAGTGGGGATGGGCTTTTTTTTTGGCAGGACAATGACGATTCAGCGGCAACGATGCAGCCACCGTTCGACATAGCAGCGGATCTCGATACGCCGGTATCGGCGTACCTGAAACTCGGCGCATTGCAGCCGCGCTTCCTGCTTGAAAGCGTTGAGGGCGGCGAGCGCCTGGCTCGTTATTCGTTTCTCGGTTTCGGCGATGCGCTCGAAGTCCGGCTCAGTAGCGACGGCCTGCAGGTGGGCGAGCAGACGCATGCCTACCCCGCGAACCGGCACGCCTACCTCGGGCATCTGCGCGACGCGCTGGCGCGGTCGCCGCGCCCGCAGCCGGCCGTCAACGGTTTGCCTTTTGCCGGCGGGCTGGTAGGTGTGTCGGGATATGACGTGGTGCGTCTGTTCGAGCGCCTGCCGCAGAGGACGCAACCACAAAGCGCCATCCCGCAGGCGGCCTTTGCGGCCGTGTCGTCGACACTGGTTTTCGATCACCTGACTCGCCGGGTTGCCCTGTTACATGACGGCACGGAAAACGAGCGGCGAGCATTGCGCGGCGAAGTCGTGCGACTGTTGCGCGGGCCTTTGCCTATTAATGGCAGATCTGTCGCGGTTGCGTCGCCGCAGCCGGCGATGAGCGAGGCCGGTTACGCGGAACGGGTAGCTGCGTGCAAGGAATACATCGCCGCGGGCGATATTTACCAGATTGTATTGTCGGTATTGTTCCGCGGTTGCTCCGATGTCGCACCGTTCGAAGTCTATCGCGCCTTGCGCCTGCTCAATCCGTCGCCTTACATGTTCTATTTCGAGTTCGGCGATCTCAAGGTCGTGGGGTCGTCACCCGAAGCGCTGGTGAGACTGCACGGCAGGACCGCCTCGCTGCGACCGATCGCCGGCACGCTGCCGCGCGGTGCCACGCCCGCCGAAGATCTGCGAAATGAGCAGGACCTTCTGGCCGATCCCAAGGAATCCGCCGAACACGTGATGCTGGTCGACCTGGCGCGTAACGATCTTGGCCGGGTTGCGGTGCCCGGATCGGTGCACGTCGATCCCTATCGCGCGATAGAGCGCTACAGCCACGTGATGCATATCGTGAGCGGCGTACAGGGCGAACTTGCCGCGGGCTTCGACGCCTTCGACCTGTTCGCAGCGAGCTTCCCGGCAGGGACGCTGGTAGGCGCGCCAAAGGTCCGCGCCATGGAAATCATCGAAGAACTCGAAGAGACGGGGCGCGGCCTGTATGCCGGCACAGCCGGTTACTACGGTGCCGGCGGGGATATGGACCAGGCCATTACTATTCGCACAATCGTTTTCAATGGCGATGAGTACAGCTACCAGGCAGGCGCCGGTATCGTCGCCGACAGTGTGCCGGAAAAAGAATACCGTGAAGTGCTGGCGAAGAGTGCGATTTTGAAGAGTGCGCTCGAGATTGCGGGAGCGGGTTTGTGATGTCGTCCGGAGTACGCATACTGCTGATCGACAATTACGATTCGTTCACCTACAACCTGGTGCAGGCGTTTGCGGCCGACGGCGCCGAGGTACTGGTCTACAGGAACGATGCCATTACTATCGATGCCGCATTCGACCTCGAACCAAGCCACCTGGTGATCTCGCCGGGCCCCGGTCGCCCGGAGGACGCCGGCATCTCGATGGCAATGATTGCGGCATTTGCGGAACGGATTCCGTTGCTGGGTGTCTGTCTCGGTCACCAGTGCCTGGTCAGCCATTTTGGCGGCGCGATTGTGCGCGCCGATCGACTGATGCACGGCAAGACGTCGCGCGTAAGCCACGACACCCGGACCATCTACGCTGGCATGCCACAACCTTTCGAAGCCGGACGTTACCATTCACTCTGCGCGGAGCGGGGCTCGCTGCCGTCGGTGCTCAAAGTCACGGCAGAGACCGAACGAGGCGAGATCATGGGTGTGCGGCATACGTCCCTGCCGCTCGAAGGTGTGCAGTTCCATCCCGAAAGTGTGCTGACGCCGGAAGGCGACCGGCTGATGGCCAACTTCATGCGGATGAAGCGCTGATGGCGTCCGCCTGGTCCGCACAGCTCGAGCGATTGCTGAATGGCAATTCCCTCACCGAGAGCGATGCCGCAAGACTCATGCATGCACTTGCGGCGGGTGAGCTCGATGCCGCGCTGGCCGGCGCCTTGCTGGCTGCATTGCGGGCCAAGGGCGAAACCGCTGACGAAATACGCGGCTTCGCGACTGCCATGCGCGAACTGGCACTGCATCCCTCTGTACCGGCGGGCGCGCCGACGGTCGATACAGTCGGCACCGGCGGCGACGGCTCCGGCAGCTTTAATTTGTCGACCGGTACCGGTCTGCTGGCTGCGGCCGCGGGCGCGCGTGTCGTCAAGCACGGTAATCGCTCGATCTCGAGCCGCTGTGGCAGTGCCGATCTGCTTGAATGTCTCGGCATGCCGTTGCCGCTCGATGAGAATGCTGCAATGCGCAGTCTTGCAGCACTGAATTTCACATTTCTTTTTGCGCCGGCGTATCACCCGGCAATGAAAGCCGTGATGCCGGTGCGCGGCGCGCTCGGTGTCCGCACCGTGTTCAATATGCTGGGCCCCCTGACCAACCCTGCGGCGCCGCCGTTCCAGCTCATTGGCGCGTTCAGCCGGGACGCGGCCAGGCTGATGGCCGAGACGCTCGCCGGCATGCCGATCGAACGCGCGTTTGTGGTGCACGGTGAGCCGGGCTGGGATGAGGCCACGCCGGTCGGTGAGTTTCTTCTTTATGAGGTCAGGCCCGGCAAGGTCACGCAAGCTTTGCGCACACCCGAAGCTTATGGAATGGCGCGTTGCCGTGCGGAAGACCTGGCCGGCGGCGATGCCGGCCACAACGCTGCCGCATTGGAGCGCGTTTTCGACGGCGAAGACCGCGGTGCGCATCGCGATGCGCTTCTCATGGGCACCTCGCTGGTGCTGGAAATCACGGGTCGCGCCAGGAATGCCCGCGAGGGCGCTGCCATAGCCGCAGAGGCGATCGACTCCGGTCGCGCGGCCACCTTTCTGGCGGATTTTCGCCGGCATTTCGCGACCGCATGAGCAACTTTCTTGCAGATATGGCGACCGGCAGCAGCTCACGGGCGGCGGCTATCGAAAGGACGTTCAAAGCGGCGGATTTCGACCTGCCTGTCGCGAAAATTGCCTTCAGCGCGTTCGACCTCATCGCCGAGATAAAGGAGCGCTCGCCAGCGGTCGGTGACCTCACGGAATTTGCCAACGATCGCGGCGCTCGCGCGCGCCAGTATGTGCAGGGCGGCGCTGCTGCGATCTCCGTGCTGACAGAGCCGAGCCGTTTTGCAGGTTCGATGCAGCATCTCGAGGAAGTTGTGCGGGCAGTTGCCGGTACCGATGTACCGGTCATGCGCAAGGATTTCCTGGTCGATCGCAAGCAGCTTCTTGAAGCACGCGCCGCAGGTGCGAGTGGAGTGCTGCTGATCGTTGCGATACTGTCGGATCGTCAGCTGGTCGATCTTCTTGCCTGCGCTCGCGAACATTCGCTGTTCGTTCTGCTGGAGGCATTCGACGATAGCGACTCGCAGCGTATCGGAGAACTCCTTCAGCAAGCGGAACATGCGGAGAGCGCGGCGAAGCGTGAACTGCTCGTGGGCGTCAACGCACGGGACTTGCGCACACTCTCCATCGACAATGCGCGATTTGCGAGGCTGGTACCGCTGCTGCCCGAAAGTGCCTTGCGTGTCGCCGAAAGCGGCATTCGGACAGCGGCGGATGCGGCCGCCGCGGCCGCGCTGGGCTACCAGATGGGACTGGTGGGCAGCGCACTCATGCAGACGGCGAATCCGGCTGTTCTCGTTAACGAAATGTTGCTGGCCGGACGCCGTGCGTTCCGGGCAGCCTGACAAGGAAGTGCAACTGGAATGCTGATAAAGATCTGCGGATTGCGCCACGCGGCAAGTATTGAAGCAGCGATCAAGGCAGGTGCCGATGCGCTGGGCTTTGTGTTCACTGAATCTTTGCGCCAGGTGACGGCGCGGCAGGCAGCACTGCTGGCCAGCCGTATACCGGAACGCGTGTTGCGGGTAGCGGTAATGCGCAATCCGGACGTTGAGTTGTGGCGAGAAGTCGAGACGATCTTCTGTCCCAACGTCCTGCAGACGGATGTCCTCGACTTTTCTTACCTCGAGGTGCCGTCCGATGTAACGCGCTGGCCGGTTATCCGTGAGGGTAGTGTCGACAACAAGGCGACGCTGCCCGACACCTTTGTCTACGAAGGCAACGCGAGCGGCCAGGGCGCAACGGTCGACTGGCAGGTGGCCGCCGGACTTGCGAAAAAGGGCAGGATGATTCTGGCGGGCGGATTGACGCCGGACAACGTTGCGGAGGCGATAGCAACCGTCGCGCCGTATGGCGTCGATGTATCGAGCGCAGTGGAGTCGTCTCCAGGCATCAAGGATGCGGAACTGATCGCACGTTTCATCGCGGCAGCACGCGCAACCGAACAAGGTGCTGCCAATTAATGAAAGGATCCTTGCGATGAAATCAGTTCTGCAGCCGGGTGAGGCGCAGGCATTGTTGCGAGCTGAACTTGCCGGCCAATTGCCGGACAGTCGCGGCCGTTTTGGTCCGTTCGGCGGCCGCTATGTGCCGGAAACGCTGGTGCCTGCGTTCGAGCGCCTGCAGGAAGGCGTCGAGCGACTACTGCCCGGTGACGAATTCCAGCAAGCCTACCGTCGTGAATTGCGCGACTGGGTAGGCCGACCCACGGCGCTGACCTTTGCGCCGCGACTGAGTAAGCGCTGGGGCGCAGAAGTCTGGCTCAAACGCGAAGACCTGGCACATACCGGCGCGCACAAAATTAACAATGCGATCGGCCAGGCATTGTTGGCTGTGCGACTTGGTGCAAAGCGTGTCATCGCAGAGACCGGTGCCGGTCAGCATGGCGTTGCCTCGGCAGCCGCTTGCGCGCGGGTCGGCCTACCGTGCCGGGTCTACATGGGCGCGGTCGACATGCGGCGACAGTCGCCCAACGTCGATCGCATGCGGCGACTCGGTGCCGAGGTTGTGGCAGTGGAATCCGGCGATCGCACCTTGCGGGCTGCAATCGATGAGGCGTTGCGCGAATGGGTATCCGATCCCGCCGGCATTTACTATTTGCTCGGTTCGGCCGTTGGTGCGCATCCCTACCCCTGGCTCGTGCGCGAATTGCAGTCGGTGATCGGCCAGGAGGCGCGCGCGCAGTTCCTGGAGCAGGCCGGCGCGCTGCCCGACGCCGCATTCGCCTGTGTCGGTGGCGGCTCGAACGCCATAGGCCTTTTCTATCCTTTACTCGGCGATGCGCAGACGATTCTCATCGGCGTCGAGGCGGGCGGCTCCGGCAGCGGCCTCGGGCAAAATGCCGCAACGCTCGCCACCGGTACTCCCGGTGTCCTGCAAGGCAGTTACTCGCTGGTTCTGCAGGATGCCGACGGGCAGGTGCAGGAAACCCACTCTGTTTCAGCGGGGCTGGACTATTCCGGTGTCGGGCCGGAGCACGCATTCCTGCAGGCGATCGGGCGGGTCAGCTATGTGACCGCAAGCGACAGCGAGGCGCTGGAAGCGCTCGAAGAACTGTGCGAACTCGAGGGTATCCTGACAGCACTCGAAACGGCGCACGCATATGCTGCCGCGAAGCGCTGGGCAGCGGAAAACCCGGGCACACGTATTCTGCTCGGCAATTCGGGGCGCGGCGACAAGGACATGCCGACGTTAATCAAGTATCCGGCGAGGACGCGTTCACATGCAGCCGCATGACCGAATAAGTCACGCGATCGCGACCGCCAACGCAAGCAGTCGAACGGCGCTGGTGCCATTTCTGACCGCCGGTTATCCGTCGAAGGAAAACTTCCTGCGCGACCTGCAGGCAATCGCCGCGGTCGGCGACGTCGTCGAGATCGGTGTGCCGTTCTCCGACCCGATGGCCGACGGCATGACCATTCAACGCTCCAGTCACGCAGCCATCGCCAACGGCGTCAGCCTGCGCTGGATCTTCGGGCAGCTCGACCGCCTGCAAGGCGCGGCCGGAGCGCCGCTGGTAATGATGTCGTACCTGAATCCCTTGCTGGCTTTCGGTTACGAAGAACTCGCGAGGCGAGCGCTCGCGGCCGGCGTGTGCGGTTTCATCGTTCCGGACCTGCCGTTCGAAGAAAGCGACGAACTGCGTGCCGCGCTCGACAGCCAGGGCCTGGGGTTGATCCAGCTGGTTACGCCGGCAACACCGGCCGCGCGACTCGAGCGCCTGGCGCAGGCATCCAGGGGCTTTCTGTACGCCGTGACGATCACCGGTATCACCGGCGGTGGCAGCAAGTTACCGGCTGACCTTGCCGAATACCTCGACCGGGTTGCGGCGCTTTCTCCGCTACCGGTGTGCGCCGGATTCGGTATCCGGTCTGCAACGGACGTCGCGAACGTTGGCCGTCACGTCAGTGGAGCCATCGTCGGCTCGGCCCTGGTCGAGATTCTCGAACAGGGAGGCGACCCTGCCGAATTCCTCAGCGCACTGGCAGGCCAGCCGCGGGCGCCCGAACCGCAGGATCGCCACCCGCCAGCATGAAAAAGCTGACCTCGGCTGCGTCGCTGATCACGATCAGTCACTACCGGAATCTTCTTGCGAGCGAAGGTATTCCGGCATTCATACGCAACGAACACCTGGGTTCGATCATCGGCGAAATTCCATTTCAGGAAGTCTGGCCCGAGCTGTGGGTCAGGAACGATCTCGACTACGACCGCGCCCTGCAACTCCTCGACCAGGCAAACCTGGCCTCCGAAAGCCCCGAATCGCCCTGGCAGTGCGAACAATGCGGCACCGAAAACGAAGGCCAGTTCGCCGCCTGCTGGCACTGCGGCGAGGCCCAGGAGCCGTAATCCCCGCATTTTCGTGACTGCGATCACAGACGCAAAGGTCGATCGGCCCCAAGCTTGCGGCTGGTAGTTTTATGTTGAAAACCGACCTCACAGGCCGGGTTTCGGGGTCGCGGGTCACATGAAGTCGCAGGCTGGTTTTACCTTTACCGAGTTGCTGACTGTCGTCACTATCGTCGTGATGCTGGCGGCTGTCGCAGTACCGAGGCAAGCGCTGCGGAACAGCGATCACCGCAGTGTGGCGGTGCGTGCGCTGGAAGCGAACGTTCGCAGCTCCGCACACCTTTCGCACGAAGTCTGGCAGGCAACCGGCAAGCCGCTACGCATGACCCTCGATGGACGAAAAGTGGAAATGCGCCACGGTTATCCCACAGCGACGTCAATCAGCGATGCAGTTGTTCCCAGCGATGAATTCCGCTTTGCCGATGGCTATTGGAAGCACGTTGACAGCGATGAAGGCCAGGGATGTGCGGTCCTTTATATTCCGCCGGCCAAGGCGGACGCGGACGCCGTAATCATCAGCTACACCGACGGCTGCTGACAGCCGACCGTTGATCGCCCGTAATACGGGCTCCTACAAACGCACCCCTGTAGGAGCCCGCGATCTTCCACCCCGATCGAAAGCCCCCTGTAGGAGCCCGTATCACGGGCGAATGCGGCAACGCCGAACCGTGCGCCATGCGCCCAATACGCGCTCCCACGGCGCAGGTCTGAACGTTTGCTCGAGGCCCGGCCACCACCCTGCAGGAGCCCGTACCACGGGCGATATCACAGCCGATCTCAGCTACGCGCCGCCAGCAACCGCGCACCTGATATCTCGCTTCTTAATATCGCGGCAACCTTGTCGGCCTGCATCGGTTTGCTGATCAGAAATCCCTGCGCCAGATCGCATTTGCAACTGCGCAGAAACTCGAACTGCGGCATCGTCTCCACGCCTTCCGCTGCAACTTCGATATCGAGCCCGCGCGCCATCGCAATTGCTGCGCGAACAATACGCTGGTGACTGCCGTTTTCGGCTACATCGTGAATCAATGTCTGGTCGAGCACGAAGCTATCGATAATGCCGGTGTCGAGTGAGCTGAACGACACGTCTCGCGTGCCGAAGTGATCCAGTGAAAGACGGACGCCAAGCGTCCGCAGACCTTGCAGAGTCGCTGTCTCGGCGGAGCGCGCCCGCACGATATTGCTGTCGCCAATCTCGAGTTCAATACAGCCGGCGTCCAGCGAAGTCGCGGCCAGCGACTGCTCCACGGCGGTAACCAACCTGCCATGAACCAGTTGCTGCGGAGAAAGATTAATCGCGATTGTCAGATCCGGCAGTTCGAAACGATGCTGCCAGGCGGCAAGCTGCCTGCACGCCGTGCCGATTACCCACTCTCCGGTGGAATGGATAAGACCGCTGCTTTCCAGAATGGGCAGGAAACGAGCCGGTGCAAGAAGCCCGAAACGCGGATGCTGCCAGCGAAGAAACGCTTCGAAACCGATCAGACGCCCGCTGCCGATTTCGATTCGCGGTTGATAGTGCAGCACGAACTCCTGTCGTACCAGCGCGTGACGCAAGCCGATTTCGAGTTCTTCGCGTTGCTCGACTTCTTGATTGAGCGCTGCCGAATAAAACTGGAATCGTCCTCCGCTGCGACGCTTGGCCTGATACATGGCGAGGTCTGCCGCCTTGATCAGGCTCTCTGCCGAATCGCCGGACTCGGGATGCAGGGCTATGCCGATGCTTGGGGTGACATACACCTCATTGCCGCTGACGTTGTACTTTTCGGACAGCACCAGCACCAGTTTCTGTGCTACCGCTGCAGCATTGCCGTTTGCGCCGAAGTCTTCGAGACAGACGACGAATTCATCGCCCCCCCAGCGCGCCGCCACATCGCCAATGCGCACATTTTGCGTCAGGCGTTTCGCTGCCTGCATGAGAAGCAAGTCACCGACATCATGGCCGAGCGTGTCATTGACAAACTTGAAGCGATCGAGATCGATGAACAGTACGGCGATCGGCCGGTTGTTGCGCCGGCTGCGGCCGAGTGCCTTCGACAATTGCTGCACGAACAGGCTGCGATTCGGCAGCATGGTGAGCTCGTCATACTGCGCGCGCTTCTCCAGTTCGGCTGTGCGATGAAGATTGTCGGTCACGTCGCGAAAGGTGATGACGCCGCCGGCAAGCACACCGTCGGCTCCGTACAGGCCTTGTCCGTTGATACTCAGGAGAAGATCGTTGTTACCCGGCGTGCGGTAGACGGCGACCTGATTCGAAAATTTCCGGCCTTGCCGCGCTTTGACCAGCGGCAACTCATCGTCGGCAAAGCGACTTTCGCCGTCGCTGCCAATACTGCAGAAGTTCTCCGCCCACTCCGCCGACGGGCGTGCGCGCGGCGCGACTCCCAGCATCGAGCGGGCAGCCGGATTCACATCCAGAACATGTCCGTGGCGATCGACCACGATGACGCCGTCGTTGATGCTGTTGAGTATGGACAGAACCGTGCTGTCTGCGGCCGCCAGGCGCTGCAACAGGCGATGGCGCTGCAACGCATGTTCGAAGACAGCCTGCTGTTCATGGAGGTCGGTATCGTCGATGCTGATGAATCCGTGCGCACCCGCACGCACCGCCGCAACGCCGCGATGCTCATGCTCGCGTCGCGTCAGCGCTACCAGCGGATACGCGTGCCAGGCATGCACAAAAGACTGTAGTGAGTGGCCGGCCTGCACCGGCACGAAGCCGGCCTCGAACAGCACCAGCTCGACCTTCCCCGGCATACCGGAGGGTTCCGGCAGTGTGTCCGCCTGCTGGATGCTCGCGCAACAGGGGGCGTTGCGCAGCCGCTGCAGATAGTCGGCAGCAAACTCGTTGCTGCCCAGGTACAGAAAGGAATGCCCCGCCATCAGACCCAAAGTGCTCCCGTCGATTGCCTGTCCGTCTCCGCTCCTGGCCGTAGAGCGTTCGGACGGGTTTCGAGATGTGCCATAGTTGTTATTGTTGGCCGCCGGCCGGCGTCAATCGGCCGGTAGCGCTTTCGCCAGCCGGATGATACCAGAAGCGCTGCAAAACCCGGTATAAAATCAACGATTTGCCAACCGCTCGCGCACCGGCTTAAACGCCAGGCCCGGGCCCGACATCAAAGTAATAACGAATGAGGAGATCTGGTCATTGCAAGCAGTTCGAAGTGTGGTGGACGAGGCGCCCATGCATGAGTCCGGTGTGGTGACGCAGGGGCCATCCGGGGACGAGCGGGACTGGCTTGAAAGGGCGCAGCGTGCCGACGTCACCGCGTTCGAAGCGATCTATCGGGCCCACGTCGATCGCGTCCACGGACTGTGTTTGCGTATGACCGGTAACGCAAGCGAGGCGGAGGACTGTACACAGGAGGCATTCATTCAGGCGTGGCGGCAATTGTCGAAATTTCGTGGCGACAGCTCACTCGCAACCTGGCTGCACCGCATTGCTGTCAATGCAGTACTCGGGCGGATGCGCAAGGCGCGCCGCGAACAGGATCGGATAAAGGCCGTTAGCGATGCTTATCGTGAAACGCCGTCGATCGGTGACAGCGGCGGGCTGCGAGACCTGGAATATGCGATGGATGCCCTGCCGAGTGGTGCCAGGCATGTTTTCGTACTGCACGCCGTGTACGGCTACAGCCACGAGGAAACCGGTGCAATGCTCGGCATTGCCAGCGGTACCAGCAAGGCGCAACTGCATCGAGCGAAGCGCTTGCTCGCACAACAGCTTAATTAAAGGTATTGAACAGCGATGAACGAATCGGACGATCGAAACTCTGATGCAGGCGATGACGCTGTGATGGCCGCGGCGCGTGCGCTGCCGAAAGGTATCGCGCCAGGCCGCGACCTGTGGCCTGCAATAGCCGAATCCTTAGCTGACCCCCTGGCTGACTCCCTGGCAGAGCCGTTTGCCGAGGTCGCCATTGCACCGCAAACGGGATTGCCGTACTGGCAGCGAGCACTGGGTGTTGCAGCTGCGGTGGTTCTCCTGGTCGGCGGGTCGTCGACCATTACCTGGCTCGCGGTATCCGGCGGAGAGTCGGCGGTCGTGCCACAACAGGTTTTCGAGCCGCTGCAGTTGCAGCCGGTATCCGGCAGTTTCGGCGCAGAGTATGAGCTTGGCCCTGATTTCATGGCGGCCCGGGGCAGTCTTGCTTCGCAGCTGGACGCAAAGCTCGACCGGCTCTCGCCGCAGGCGCGTGCCGAAGTGGAAAAGAATATTGCTGAAATTCGTGCGTCCATCCATCAGATCGACCGCGTGTTGGCCGATGAGCCGGACAATGCACTGCTGCAGGAGTTGTTGCTCTCGGCCTATCGTGACGAGCTGCGCCTGATGCGGCGCGTCGACGGCATCATTACGTCGGTAATGCGACGCGAGGATATCTGAGGATCGCGATCCGGGCATCGAGCAATGGCAGATCGCCTTTTACGAACATAGCATTTCAGGAAAAGTTCTGAAGTTAAGGAATCGAACGATTATGAATCTTTTGAAATCGACCGCACTCGCCTGCATGGTCGTCGCCTGCTCGCCTTCGGCAACTGCCGAAGACGTAGACCGGCGACTGGATGCCCCGGCTACCGGTACGGTATCCATCGAAAACACCGCGGGCTCGGTCACGGTGAAAGGCTGGTCGCGATCCGAAGTACACGTTACCGGAGAGCTTGGCAGCGACGTCGACGAGCTGGAGTTCGAGCGTGACGGTAACGTCACCAAAGTGCAGGTGAAGACGCGACGCAGAAGCGGGCGGGCAATTGCAACCGATCTGGTGATCCGGGTGCCGCAGAACAGCAGCGTCAGGGTGGGTGGGGTCAGCATCGATATAGAGATCAGCGACGTGCGTGGCGCGCAGCGCGTGTCGACGGTCAGCGGCGACGTAGACAGCGAGGTGTTCGAGGCGGACATCGATGTCGAAACCGTCAGTGGGGATATCGATCTGCGGGGCAACAAGAAAGTGTCGCGTGTGCAACTGAACTCGGTCAGCGGCGATATCGATGTGCGCGATCTCGCGGGCGAAATTGAAATAAGCTCGGTCAGCGGCGACCTGGTGGTTGCCGACGGTCGCTGGTCCCGTGTAAGTGCCAATACCACGTCCGGCGATATGGACTTCGAGGGTGAGCTGTTACCGAACGGGCGCGTGGATGTGGAAACCATCAACGGCGACCTGGAGGTATTCTTCAAAGGCAAGCTGTCCGCGGAATTCGATATCGAAACCTTCAACGGCACCGTGAAGAACTGTTTCGGGCCGAAAGCCGAGCGCACCAGCCGTTACGCGCCTGGCCGTGAACTCAGGTTCACCGAAGGCGATGGCAGCAGCCGAGTAACCATCCGCACCCTGAACGGCGATTTGAGTCTCTGCAAGGACTGAAGCTTTCGTCGCAACCTGCGTGAATCGCCCGTGGTACGGGCTCCTACAAGGACATCTTTCGTCGCAACCTGCGTGAATCGCCCGTGGTACGGGCTCCTACAAGGACATCT
>JBBDJJ010000017.1:29721-33793 GCA_040879925.1 Woeseia sp.
TTCGTCGCTGCGATAAGTTTGTAGGAGCCCGTATCACGGGCGATTCACGCAATATTGCGACATGCCGCATTCGCGCGCAGGGCGCGCTCCAACATGGCCGGAACGACCGGCCGCAGGCCCGACGCATAATTTGCTATGCTGTTCGGCCTCCGCAACGGGTTTCCAGGCATGAGTCGAGTCCTCAAATTTCTGTTGATCGCAGTGGCCGCTATTGTCGGTATCGGCATCGTGGCCGCGATCGCATTCCTGATGTTTTTCGATCCGAACGACTTCCGGGACGACATCTCCGCGCAGGTCAGCGAGGCGACCGGCCGAGAGTTCGTCATAGAAGGCGACCTTTCCGTCAGCCTGTTCCCCTGGCTGGCCGTTGAAGTCGGCCGCAGCGAACTGGGCAATGCAGAGGGTTTCGGCGCAGAACCGTTCGCGTCCTTCGACCAGGCGCGACTGAGTGTTCGCCTGTTGCCCTTGCTCTTCCGCCAGGAAGTTGCGGTCGGCACGGCAACGCTCGATGCACTGAACCTCAATCTGCAGGTTGCAGCCAACGGCGCGAACAACTGGGAGGATCTCGCAACTGCCGGTGACGATTTGCCCGACGCAGAGACCATGCCGGAGGAAGATAGCGCCGCGCCGGCTGCACTCGACATCGCGAACGTGCGCATCACCAACGCCAGCATTTCCTATCGCGACGCACAGGCTGGTAGCGCATACACAATCAGTGCGCTGACGCTCGAAACAGACCGCATTGCCATGGGCGAGCCATTCGGACTCGATGCCGGGTTCGACTTCACTGCCGAGCCAGGTGAGCTGGGTGGACGTCTGGAGATCGACGGTACAGTGACGCTCGGCGAAGCGTTCGCCAGTCTCCTGCTCGACGACCTGACCGTTGCCGGAGAGATGCGCGGCCTGACCGCAGAGCCCACAGATCTGCGCCTCGGTGCGCGCAGCATTGCCGTCGATACGGATGCAGAAACGGCAAGCATGGGCGAGATCGACCTCGATGCACTGGGCCTTTCGGTTACTGCGTTGGTTGAGCCGTTTTCCTATGCGGGCGACCTGGCCGTGCAGGCAAATATTCGTGTCCTGCCGTTTTCGCTCAAGGACCTGATGCAGACGCTTGGCTCGGAGCTGCCCGTCACGGCAGATCCCGCTGCTCTGACACGCGTTGCGTTTGCAGCGAATGCAGCTATCAGTGACACTGCGGCGCGACTTACAAACCTCTCACTCAATCTCGACGATACGACACTCACCGGTCAACTGAGTGTGCCGCTAACCGAAGACGGCCGTCTGGAATTCACACTGGCCGCGGACAGTATCGACCTCGACAGGTACATGGCGCCCGCGGACGCAGCCGCCGCGGAATCGGGCAGCACCGATGACATCGAGATTCCGGTCGATCTCATTCGCGCCCTCAAAGCGCGTGGCACAGTGACGCTTGAACGCGCTACGCTGGCTGGCATGCTGTTCGAGGATCTCGAAGTGGGTCTCGACAGTGCAGACGGGCGCCTGCGCATGCATCCGATCAGCGCGCGGTTATTTGAAGGTACTTACAGTGGCGATGTGCGTATCGACGCAACGACTGCCACGCCGTCGATCTCTGTCAACGAGAAAATCGCGGACGTAAGTCTTACGCCGCTGGCGCAAGCCATGTTCGAGCAGGAAAACATCAGCGGTACCATCAGCGGTGCATTTGCGCTCAGCGGTCGTGGCCAGAACCTGGCGCAGATTCGCAGCGACCTCGATGGCACCATGGCGTTCGCACTGGAGGATGGCGCCTGGGAGGGCACCGATGTCTGGTACCAGTTGCGGTCGGCGCGCGCTCTTTTCAAACAGGAGTCACCGCCCGAACGGCGCAATCCGCCACGTACCGAGTTCAGTTCGGTAATCGCCACCGGCACGGTCACCGATGGCGTGTTTCGTAACGACGACTTGCTCGCCGAGTTGCCGTTCCTGCAGCTGACCGGCAACGGAACGGTCAATCTGGTCAAGGTGGAAGTCGATTACGGCATGCAAGCGCGCGTACTGGAGCGGCCTGAATTTGCAACCGCTGCTACCGACAGCGAACTGGCCGATTTCACCGAAGCCGTCATCCCGTTGCGCATAAGCGGTCCGCTGGCGTCCCCGAGCGTCCGTCCGGACATCGACGGCATGCTGCGTGCGGAAGTGAAAAAGGTAGTCGAGGAAAAACGCGACGAGCTGCGCGATCGGCTGGTGAACCGACTGCTGGGTGGCGATAAGGCCGAGGCTGAAGCTGCTGGTGCGGCGGAGGCTACCGAGACCGGCGAGCCAGGCGACGTTCCGGAAGAAGAGGAAAAGGATGCCGAGGACCAGCTTAAAGATTCGCTGAGGCGCCTGTTTGACCAGTAGCGCGACGAGTCCGGCCGGTCGCAAGATTCTGCGGTGCACGTTTGGCCTGATCCTTCTGTGGTTTGGGGCGATCAGCGTTGCTGCGGAGCTGCGCGATATCGAGGTCGAGCGCGATGAAGATCGTTATCGACTGGTATCCGAAGCCTGGTTCGCGGCCAGCCCCGAAGACATGTATCGCGTTCTGAGCGACTACGACCTGTTCGAGAAATTTACAAGCGCCTTCGTCGAAGCACGCAATATCGAACCGGATGAGCAAGGTCGCCCGCGTTTTTTCGCCCGCATGGAGGGCTGTGTTCTTCTGTTTTGCAAATCCTTCGTGCGCCGCGGTCATCTGGAACTCGCGCCGCACTCGGAGATCGTTGCCGTTGTCGATCCGGCCGTAAGCGATTTCAAGTACTGTCACGAGCGCTGGCGTCTCGTGCGCGATGGCGACGGTACACTGCTGGTCTATACGTTCGAGATGGAGCCCGGTTTCTGGGTACCGCCCGTGATCGGTCCGTACGTCATCATGCGTACCTTGCGCGATGGCGGCCGCGATGCAATCGATCGTATCGAAGCACTTGCACAGGGTCGGGAGCCGAAGCGATGAACGACACGTTCGCCGGGCGCCTGTTACTGTGGTTCGAGCGGCACGGGCGCAAGGACCTGCCATGGCAACTCGATCGCACGCCCTACCGTGTGTGGATTTCGGAAGTAATGCTGCAGCAAACCCAGGTCACGACGGTTGTGCCTTACTACCTGAGCTTCATGGAGTCTTTTCCCGATGTTGCCGCGCTCGCCGATGCGCCTGTCGATGACGTGTTACGTCACTGGTCCGGTCTCGGTTATTACGCAAGGGCACGTAATCTCTGCAAGGCAGCGCGCGAAATTCGCGACAACTTCGGCGGCGAGTTTCCGCGCGCTTTTGACGACGTTGTCGCCTTGCCCGGCATAGGGCGCTCGACCGCTGGCGCAATTCTCGCCCTGGCGCGCGGCGAACGTCACGCGATTCTCGACGGTAACGTCAAGCGAGTGCTGGCCCGTTACCATGCGATCGAAGGCTGGCCGGGCAGTTCAGCAGTTGCCAGCGAGTTGTGGCAGGCGGCTGAAATGCATACCCCGGGTAACGATGTCGCCAACTATACCCAGGCCATTATGGATCTTGGCGCGACCGTCTGCACACGCACACGACCGGCTTGCTCCGCGTGTCCGCTGTCGGTCGATTGCCTCGCGTACACGCGCGGCCGCATCAAGGATTACCCGGGGCAACGCGCTCGCAGGGAAAAGCCGATGCGGCGTACGCACATGGTGCTGGCATGGTGTAACGATGACGTGTACCTCGAGCGACGACCGCCGTCGGGCATCTGGGGTGGCTTATGGAGCCTGCCGGAGTTTGCATGTGACGACGAACTGTCCGCATGGATACGACAGCGACTGAATGCCGAACCTGTCAAGGTCGAACGCTGGATGCCCATGCGCCACAGTTTCAGTCACTACGATCTCGATATTCAGCCGGTGGCCGTGCGCGTCGAGCGAGTCTCGCGTACGCTTGCAGATGGCGACGACGGGGTGTGGCACGATTACACGGACAGTGCGCCGTTTGGCGTAGCGGCGCCGGTCCGAAAGCTGCTCGACCACCTGAAAACGCGCTAGGGAGACTCTGCACAAGTCCGATCATGCGACTGTAGGAGCCCGCATCGCGGGCGATCAAGCAGTGATCGCCCGCGAT
>JBBDJJ010000018.1:0-33204 GCA_040879925.1 Woeseia sp.
CGCCCGCAATGCGGGCTCCTACAGCGCGTGATCAGTACAAATCGTAGGCTGTAGGCGCCCGTATTACGGGCGATTGACGTTAACCAAGTGCCATTGTCCTTAGTGCTTTTTCGCAGGCGGCGGTACGAGAACCAGGCGCGTGCGGGACAGGCGATCGTGCCAGGTGAGTCGGTCGCGATCCCAGAGCTGCCACCAGAATCCGAGGCCCGCCGGCAACCACGACAGAATCGCGGCGAAGAACCGCAATGTCGCAGCGCCGGGCCCCGGCTTGTTCCCGTCGTCTGCCACGATGCGCAATCGCCACGATTGCATGCCGAGCGTGCGGCCGTAGCCCGCCCAGAATCCCACGAAAAAGCCGTACAGGATGACCAGCAGCGACAAGCGGTAGACCGGGTTGCCAGGCGCCACCGGATCGCCGTCCGACACGGCGATGAATGGCAAGGTGCCGAGGAACAGCAATGCAAATATCAGCAGGCTGTCGTACAGGATTGCGCCGATACGACGGCCAAGTCCGCTTGGCTCCATCGCGTCGATTCGATCCACCGTGTCAGATCGTGCCGACAAAGCTCAGCATGCGCTCGCGGGTTGCTGCATCCGGCAACGTACCGAAGCCGGCGCCCAGGTTATCGGCCATGTGCCGCATCTGGCTGGTCGCCGGTATGACGCAGGTAACGGCGGGATGGCCGATGATGAACTTGAGGAAGAACTGTCCCCAGCTCTCGGCGAACTCCTGCGCCCAGTCAGGCAGTTCGCGGTCGCGCACTGCCTGGAACAGTCGTCCGCTCATGAACGGCCGATTCACCAATACGCCAATGCCCAGATCGTGTGCCAGCGGTAACACGCGATCGTCGGCACCGTGCTCGCCCAGCGAGTAATTGATCTGTATGAAGTCAGGCCTGTAGCGCTTCATCACCGCTTCCATTTCATCGTGTACGCTTTCACGGTAGTCCGTCACGCCGCTATAGCGAATACGACTTCTTTCCTGCCACTCGCGAATTGTTGGCAGATGCACATCGAGATCGCGTCGATTATGTACCTGCATCAGGTCGATGACATCAGTGTTCATGAGTTCCGCGGACTGTTCCATCTGGCGAATGCCCGCGGCATTGCCGTCCGTCCAGACTTTGGTGGCCAGAAACAGGCTGCTGCGTTCGACGCCGGATTCGATGATGTCGCCGATGACCTTTTCGGATCGGTTGTACATTGGCGACGTGTCTATCAGGCGGCCGCCTGTATCGACAAGCAGCTCGACGATCTGCCGGCGCAGTGCGATTTCCTCGGGCGTGCTTTCGACGTCAAAGACCTGCCAGGTGCCGAGCCCGACCACTGGCAGCGCGTCGCCGGATGCCGGTATAGGCCGGGTAATCATGGTGTCGTCCTCCGCTACTGCCAGCGACGGCAGAAGCCCGGCGGCAGCGCCGAGCTTGAGCAGGTCCCGTCGATTCCATTTGGCTGTGATTTTCATCGTGCCGTTAGCTCCGGCTGTTGCTGGTCGCGACGCCGATACTCCCGGCCGATCCAGAAGGCAAGGGCAGTCCAGACAGCCGCCAGCGGCAGACACACCAGCGATACGCCGGCGAGGCCGATTCCCGCCATGGAGCGGACTGTCCAGGTCGCGACCAGGTCACCGCCGCGCCAAACGGCGGTTTCCGTAAAGTTCTTTGCTTTGTACTTGGCTTCACGCGAGACGACCGAGTACAGCATATCGGTTGCTGGCTTGGCCAGGCCGTAGGTGAATCCGCGACGCACGACCTGAAAAACAGCCATCACTATGAAGACCGGGTTAAACGCCAGAAGTGCAAAGCCGATGACCGACACGATCGGCAGGATCGCCAGCGTCATACCGATACCGAATCTCTGTACGGCAAACTTGACGATGATCAGTTGCCCGACAAATGACAGCGCATTTGACGAGGCATCGATGAGCGCAAATACGCGCGTCTGCTGATCGGTGTCGGGAAATGCGCCGCTGACCAGCTCGGCCATGTACATATACATTGCAACGCTGAGGAAATTCGCACAGACCAGTGAGATGGCGATTGCAGCGAGGTACGGCGTGGTTAGTACCAGCTTGACTCCACCGAGTGCACTGCCGCCGAGCGGACGCGCATTCTCGAGGTCCCGCGCCGATTCCTCCGTCGTACGCCCGGCGGCGCCACGCCGCAGTCGATAAACGCAGTAGACGGCAAACGCGAGGAGCGCGGCCGACAGCGGCAGCAGGTTCTGAAAACCTAACGGCACCACGATCAGACCGGTGAATAGCGGGCCGAGCAACGCTCCGGTACTGCCGCCGGCCGAGATCAGTCCGAACAGGCGGCGGCTCTGTTCCTTGCTGTAGATGTCGGCCATGAAGCTCCAGAACACGGACACGACAAACAGATTGAAGACGCTCAACCAGACGAAAAAGGACCGGGCAATCCACACCGTGTCGAGATCGTTGTGCATGAACCAGGTGAACGCGACAAAGAAGCCGAGGATATTGGCGATGAAAAAGTAATAGACCCACGGCAGGAAAGCGCGCCGCGGGAATCGCGAAGTGATCCAGCCGAAGATCGGCGTAATCAGGGCCATGACGACGAAAGTGCCGGTGAACAGCCATGGGATGTTCTCGACGCCGCTGACGATCGCCATGGCCTCACGCACAGAGCGCAGCATGTAATAGGCCGACAACAGGCAAAAGAAGTATATGAATGACCAGGCGACTGCCGTGAACTCGCGACGCTCGACGCCAAGCAGGCGCGTGGCGAAGTTGGTTTGACGCGCGTCGCTCCGGGGCGTCGTCATGTCGGGGCCGAGTACACCCGGGCGAACCCTAAGCGGTGGTCTGTTGCCGGCAGCAAATGCGGTAGTATGGATTCGGTCAATTCATTCTTCCGGGTTTGTCACCGTCCGGTTACGGACTCGGCATTGGGGGCGTATCGTGGAACCTGTCGCAATTGTCACGGCATTGGCGCTTTTTCAGTTTTTCGCGTTTTCTTATTGGGTCGGAGCCGCACGGGTCAAGCATGGTGTGCACGCGCCGGCGATTACCGGACATCCGGAATTCGAACGCAGTTTTCGCGTTCAGCAAAACACGCTCGAGCAGCTCGTTGCCTTTCTTCCGGCGCTCTGGATTTTCGGCTGGTACGTGCACGCGCTTATTGCCGCCGCGCTCGGATTGTTATTCATTGTGGGTCGCTTCGTCTATCGTACAAGCTATCTGAAGGACCCAACGACGCGTAGCCTGGGGTTTGGGATCGGTGCGCTGGCGATATTTGCGCTGCTGATCGGTGGCCTTATCGGCGCGCTGCTGTCCTGGTTCTAGACAGTGTGCCTGCATCTGCACGATTTGCCGAGAAACTGAGATACCGCATTTCCCCGCTGTAAACGATTCTCTACCCGCAACGGCCGGGCATTTCCCGGTCATCAAGGAATCAGCGGAGGAGATCGAACAATGAAGAAATGGAATTCTGCAGCGGCCACGATCCTGCTTGTTGTCTCTCTGAACTGCGGCGCACAACCGCAGGTGACCAGCGACGGTTGTGCCGCACTGGCGGAGCAGGTGCGGTCGAGCGTATCGGTGGCCTTGCGCGAGCATCGACGACAGGAACCGGCACGCCTCGACACACCGGCAAAACGTCGCGACCTCATCGAAATCACGGCCGGTGGCCAGCATCTTTGCGGTGACACCGCCGCTGTTGCCAGCCGGGCATTCACCCGGGCACTGCTCGGTTTCGATTTTCGCATCTCATGGAATCGCGGCTGGATTACTCCGGGCGATTACTGCCTGAGCCATGACATCAGGCAATGTTACCCGTCGGGAGACCCGTTCTCGCCCCTGCCGCCGAACCGCGATTTTGCGTTCGTCTACAAGGCATGGCAGGAAGTGACTGAAATGCTCGCTGCGCAAATGCCGTATGGCACAGCCGGTGACCTCGTGAATTTCAGCGAAGGCTCGCTTGCGACGAACCTGACGACACAATCGTCTTCGATACTGCGCCCGGTGACACACGCGAACGATTCGTTCAATGGCGTTTCGCCGCTTCGGGATTGCGGTAGGAGCCGGTAACGAGCGCCTCGTATCCGGCCTGACCCTCAAAGATGCAGCGATTTCGTCCGGCCAGCTTTGCCTGGTACAGCGCCTCATCCGCCAGTTGCAGCGCGCCTTTCGGAGTGCGGCCTATCGCAGGTCGCACAATAGCGGCCCCGATGCTGACCGTGATGAATTGGATGCAGTCTGAGTCGAGGTGCTCGATCTGCAGTTTTTCGACGGCTTGCCGAATCTCTTCGGCAATGCTTCGGACAGCCGCCGGCGCGAGATCGTACAGGATAATCACGAATTCCTCGCCGCCATAACGGGCTGCAATGTCCAGTGGGCGACGGGCAAACTCCCTGAGGACGTGTGCAACCTGGCGCAGTGCCGCATCGCCCGCCTGGTGGCCGTAGCGGTCGTTATACGCCTTGAAAAAGTCGATATCGATGAGCAGAAAGGCGATATCCGTCTGGCCTCGCAAGCACTGCTGCCAAACGCGCAGCAGATGTTCGTCGAATGCACGACGGTTCTTGAGGCCGGTCAGCCCGTCGCGATCGACCAGTTCGTTGATAAGCGACTGTTCCAGAAAGCGCTTTCGATAGGAACGTTCCACATCGCGGCAGATGGCGACACCAAGAAATGTACCAATTGCCAGAAACAGCACGCATTTCAGCAACAGCGCTGGTGACACCTCCGCGAAAGCGGCCGCTGTCGTGAAGCCGATCAGTATTGCCATTCCTGCTATCAGAGCCGCGCGAAACAACAGACCGACAAAAAAGAAAGTCGCGATGAGGAGTAGCATGAGGCTGCCCATTTCCTCGGCCGCCCCCCTGCTAACCGCCTGTGCGACGGCAATGGCCACGCTCGCCCCCAGTATCGGGGCCAGTATCGTTGCGACACGCAGGTAAAGGCGCATATGTGCGCGCGACCAGGCCAGCCACGCCAAGGCAAGGCTTATCGGCAGTATCAACAGCACGTGGGCCAGGACGGCTACGGTCCAGCCGTTTTCTTCCAGCCATTGCGCAATCGTGAAGCCGCCTGCGAGCAGCGCGGCGAGCGCGGTCCAGATTCGGGCACGGGGTTGTATGCGTCGCAAGTGCTCGTCGAGGTATTCCCGCTCGAGGCGCGCGTCAAAACGGAGTCGGGAGGACTGCTTTCGCAACTCGGCGGCATACGGTGACTCGGGAAAGTCGTCGAGATTTGCGGCGTTGATAGACATGCCACGAGCATAAGCAACACGGGCGGGAAGGCAAGGGATCGGGTCGCGGTTTGAGCGCTGATCGGGTGACCTGCCCGAGAGATCGGACCCGGGCAGGAATGGCACTCCCTACCGGATTCGAACCGGTGTTACCGCCGTGAGAGGGCGGCGTCCTGAACCACTAGACGAAGGGAGCGCGGAGTGCCGGATTGTCTGCCCCGGACGGGCAGGGGGCTGCTATTATACGGCCGCCTTTTACATCCTCAAGCGATATTGTATTGAAAAACAGCGGGATTCAGAACGCCATCCAAGCAAAAGTCATCCCCCGCCCGTCGCACAACGTCTCCCGGGCTGAGATTTCCAAAAGTGCACTGAAAGTCCTCTACCGGCTGCATGGCGCCGGTTTCCAGGCGTTTCTGGTGGGCGGCAGCGTGCGCGATGCATTGCTTGGCCTGCATCCGAAAGACTTCGATATTGCGACCAACGCTCTGCCGGAAGAGGTCAAGGCGCTGTTCGGCAATTGTCGCCTGATCGGGCGGCGCTTTCGTCTTGCGCACGTGCGTTTCGGTCGTGAAATCATCGAGGTGGCAACGTTCCGCGCTGCGGCTGGCAGCGATGACGATCCGGGCGCCGTGCAGGACCATGAGGGCCGGATTCTGCGCGACAACGTCTACGGCAAGATCGAAGAAGATGTGTGGCGCCGTGATTTCACCTGCAATGCGCTCTATTACAACATCGCTGACTTCAGCATCTGGGACTACGTCGGCGGCATGGACGATATCCGCGCCAGGCAAATACGCCTGATCGGCGATCCGGACAAACGCTTGCGCGAGGATCCGGTGCGCATGCTGCGCGCCATTCGCTTTGCGGCAAAACTGGATTTTTCGCTCGACGAAACCGTCGCACGCGCCATCGCCGGACATCGTGACTTGCTACGCAACATGCCGCCGGCGCGTCTGTTCGACGAATTCATGAAAATGTTTCAAACGGGATTCGCCGAGCGCACCTTTGAATTGCTGCAGCAACATCGCCTGTTTGAACACCTGTTTCCGGAAACCCAGGAAGCATTGGATTCTGACAGCCAGTTTCGGCAATTCGTGACGGCTGCCTTGACGAATACGGACCGGCGCGTCAGCTCCGGCAAGTCCGTGACGCCGATGTTTCTGCTTGGCGTGTTTCTGTGGGCGCCGGTGCAACAATTTGCGCGGCAATTGCAATTGCAATCGCAGGAAAAGCTGTCCGAGTCGCAGGCACTGGCCATTGCGTCTCAGGAACTGGCCAGCATGCAACAATCGCGCGTGTCGTTGCCGCGACGATTTACCGCACCCATGCGAGATATGCTTGCCTTGCAACCGCGTTTCTCGGTGACCAGCGGCAAACGCGGGCTGAACCTCATCGAACACCGGTCTTTTCGCGCCGCCTATGACTTCATGCTGTTGCGTGCCGAAGTCGGCGCGGTGGCAGCCGGGCTTGCAACCTTCTGGACCGAAGTCCAGACACAGAACGCCGAGCAGCGGGCGACGAGTTTCGCCATGACCGCCAACAAGCCGGACAGCAAGAAAACGAGCGGACGACGCCGAAGGGCACGGCGACGTCGAACGCCACAGGCCGGCGATTCGTGACACGCAGCCAGGCCTGGTGTCCTGCGTACATTGGTATCGGCAGCAATCTCGACGATCCGCCAGCCAGGGTCCGGCGCGCCTTCGATGCGCTGCGTGCACTGCCAGATTGCACCGCGTTCGCGCATTCCGGACTTTATCGGTCAGCGCCGATGGGGCCCGCGGACCAGCCCGACTTTATCAATGCGGTCGCCGCCTGCCTGACGCGCCTCGACGCCCGGCGATTGCTGCACGAACTGCAGGCTATGGAGTACGCTCAGGACAGGCAACGGGGTGCCGGTCACTGGGGTCCGAGAACGCTCGACCTCGATCTTCTGGTGCTGGGACAGGTGGTCATGAACGAACCCGATCTCGTCGTTCCGCACCCGCGCATCCACGAGCGAAATTTTGTATTGTTGCCGCTCGCTGAAATAGCGCCGTACCTGATCGTACCCGGTCACGGCAGCGTGAACAGTATGGTCACGGCGATCGCGGGCAGCGAGACGCGCATCGCAAGGCTGGAGCAAGGCGCACAAAGGTGATTGCTGAAAAAATGCAAAGTGGCCTCGACCGTCCGCGCTTCGTGGTGGTCGAAGGACCGATCGGCGTCGGCAAGACCAGTCTCGCGCAGCGCCTTGCCGAAAGTTTCGGCGGCGAAGTCATGCTGGAGCATGTCGAAGCCAATCCGTTTCTGGAGCGCTTTTACCGCAATGGCCGCAGCGCAGCGTTGCCGGCCCAGCTTTTTTTCCTGTTTCAGCGCGCCCGACAGCTTGAAGAACTGCGGCAGTCGGACCTGTTTTCGCGAGTGCGTGTAGCCGATTTCCATTTTGCGAAGGACCGGCTTTTTGCCGAAATTAACCTGGATCGCGAGGAGATGTCCTTGTACGAGCAGATCAGCGACCGCCTGCAGGTCGAGTCGCCGGTCCCGGATCTCGTCGTCTACCTGCAAGCCTCTGTCGATGCACTGCTGCAGCGCATTGGCCGCCGCGGCATTGCCTACGAGCGCATGATCGATCGCAATTACCTGGAAAGACTGACCGACGCCTACGCCCGCTACTTCCACAGCTACGATGACGGCCCGTTGCTGATTGTCAATGCATCGACCATTGACCCGATCCACAACGATGCCGATTATGAGCAGCTGTTCCGGCAAATCGAACGCACGACCGGCGGCCGCCACTTCTTCAATCCGGCTGCCGCCGTCGCGCTTGCCTGAGCTATACACTGGGACTTACGAGGAATGCATGTATACACAGCTTGAACAGCGCGGCATGCCTGAGCCGCCCGTAAATGTCGCAACACTCGCCAGGATGAAAGCGGATGGACAGCCTATCGCCTGCCTGACAGCGTATGACGCGAGTTTTGCGGCGCTCGTCGATGCCGCCGGTACCGATCTCGTGCTCGTTGGCGATTCACTTGGCATGGTCATCCAGGGCCACGACACCACTGTGCCTGTAACCGTCGCCGACATCATCTACCACACGCGCAATGTAGCGCGCGGGCTGCGACGTGCGTTCCTGGTTTCCGACATGCCGTTCATGAGCTACACCAACCCGGAACAGGCGCTGAAGAACGCGGTGCAATTGATGCAGGATGGTGGCGCGATGATGATCAAGCTGGAGGGTGGCGAAGGTCAGATCGAAATTGTGCAGCACCTGGCGCGACACGATATTCCAGTCTGTGCGCATCTCGGCCTGAAGCCGCAATCGGTGCACAAAATCGGCGGTTTCAAAGTGCAGGGGCGCGAGGCCGGCGAAGCACAACGCATGCTAGACGCGGCTCGCCGTCTTCAGGATTCAGGTGCCGACATCGTGTTGCTGGAGTGTGTGCCGAGCGAGTTGGGCAAAGCCGTGACAGAAGCGTTGTCGATTCCCGTAATCGGTATCGGTGCGGGCCCGGACGTCGATGGCCAGATTCTTGTGTTGTACGACATTCTGGCGATAACGCAAGGCCGGACCCCGCGCTTCGTCAGAAACTTCATGTTGCACCTCGACGCGCCGCTCGATGGCATCAAGGCGTACGTGCAGGCGACCCGCGATCGGACCTATCCGGCTCCCGAGCATTGTTTTTCATGACCCGACTGCTATTGCGGTTCAACGACCGCTCATTGGACTTTGCGTGAAGGTCGTTGCCAAGGCAGCGGCGCTTCGCGAACATTTAGCTGAATGGCGGCACAGCGGCGAACACATCGGGCTGGTTGCCACGATGGGCAACTTGCACGATGGCCATCTCGGCCTGGTGGAACTCGCGCGTCAACACGCCGAACGCGTGGTCGTTTCCATTTTCATTAATCCAACCCAGTTTGAACCGGGCGCAGATTTCGCGGAGTACCCTCGTACGCTGCAAATGGACCAGCGTCGCCTGAAATTGGCCGATGCAGATCTACTCTTTGTACCCGAGGTGGATACGATGTACCCGTTCGGCACCGAAGAGGCCACCCTCGTGTCGGTGCCGGCCCTGACCAGGGACCTGTGTGGCACATTTCGCCCCGGTCATTTTGACGGTGTCACATCGGTGGTCGCACGACTGTTCTGTCTCGTCCTGCCGGACGTTGCCGTTTTCGGTCAGAAAGACTTTCAGCAACAGCTCGTAATCCGGCGCATGACAGCCGATCTGAATATGCCGATACAGATTATCTCCGCGCCAACTCTTCGCGCGGAAGATGGTCTGGCGCTCAGTTCACGAAATCAGTATCTAACCGACGACGAGCGGCGGATCGCTCCGCTGCTGTACGGCACCTTGCAGAAAATTGTACGCGACCTGCAGGCCGGTAAACGTAACTTCGCGGAACTGGAGTCGCATGCGGTGTTGACGCTCAATGACGCCGGGTTCGTACCTGAGTACGTCAGCATCCGACGCGCCGAGAATTTGCGGTTACCCGATCGGGATACGGATGAACTCGTAGTGCTGGCGGCGGCCAGGCTCGGCAAAGCACGCCTGATCGATAACATCCTTGCTGAGATCTGATCGTGACCGTCAGCCGGACACCGTATTGCGGCCTGCATCCTTGGCACGATACAGCGCTTCATCGGCAGCACGCAGCAGAGACTCGAAATTACCCTCGGCCGTGAGTTCGGCAACGCCCATCGAAATTTCCACCGGTATCTGTATCAGCGAATCGCTGCTGGTCTTCATGCTGCCCGATACAGAATCGCGAACTCGCTCGGCGATCGTCAATGCTTCGTCTTTTCCCATACCTGGCAACAACACCGCGAATTCGTCGCCGCCGAAGCGCACGAGATAGTCGCGCGGCCGGAACTGATTGCGCAGTACGTGACTCACAGCCGACAAGGCCCGGTCACCCGCAACATGGCCGAACTGATCGTTGAAGTTCTTGAATCGGTCGATGTCGATCATAACCAGCGATACCGGCTGACCATTCTGTTTGCAGCGGCTCACTTCCCTGGGAAACGTCTCCTCCATCGAATGCCGGTTGCTGAGACCGGTGAGTGCATCAGTTGTCGCATGCCGCTGGAACTTGCGCAGGTCGCCGTAGTTTGCTGCGATGACATGGTTGTGACTGCGCACTCTTTCTGACAGCACCACCAGCAAGTTCTTGGAAAATGCATGCGAGGCATTAACCATGTCCCACAGTATGGACTGGTGAATGACCAGCAGGTGCGTCGGTTCGGCGGCGACCACGTAGGCGGACGGATCACGGTCTTCGATGATCGACATTTCGCCGGCACACGCGCCCGCATCCAGGATGGCGACGATCGGTGCATCCACTGAGCCGATATGTACGTTTAGCTTCCCCGACAGAACGACATAGACGCTTTCATTTTTTGAACCCGGAGAAAGCAGCAACTCACCGGCGGCAACGTCCTGCCGGTCGCATTTTTGCAGCAACAGCTGGACATCGTCCGGGCAAACGCCCTGAAACAATTCCAGTCCTGCAAGAAGTGAGCGCTTGTAATCAGAGTTGATGCTGTGTGGTTCGGCCGACACGAAAATCCTTTGCTGCTAATGGTACGTATGTCCGGGACGGGCGGTCGCTGTTGCAGCCGACACGCTCGCTTGCGAACGATTCTGGCGAGAACCCCGGCGGCCGATCTTCATGGCTGGTCCACAAGTCCCCAATAGGGTTATTTACGTGATTTGTTGTGCGAAGACAATGTCAAATGTCGCAACTTCGAGTCTATGCTGCCGAAACCGGTGAACCGGTTGCCTGTCGGCAGCCTGGCAGTTGCCGGAATGCAGTCAGGCGAAGGCCCGTTTCAGTTGTATCAGCCCGGCTCGTCAACTTGCGCCAATGCCTGGCGGGCAGCGGCGAAGTGGGCGCGGTCATCCGGCGTCGTTGCCGGATATTGCATGTGCAGGGCGGTAAGTGCGTCAACGACGATCCCGGCAACGGTCGCTCGCATGAACGGCTTGTCGTCCGCCGGTATCGCATACCATGGTGCCCAGGGTCGGGAAGTTGCATTCAACGCATCTTCATAGCAGCGCATGTACTTATCCCAGTATTGCCGCTCGTCGATGTCGGCCGGATTGAACTTCCAGTTGTTCTCCACGACATCGATCCGCGCAAGGAATCGCTCCCGTTGTTCATCTTGCGATACGTTCAACCAGAACTTGAGAATCACCATACCGTTATTCGCCAGGTGCAGTTCCTGGCTGCGTATCGATTCCAGGCGCTGATCCCAGATCGTGGCCCGGTCGATGCTCGACGGCAACTGCTGTCTGTCGAGAATTTCCGGGTGCACGCGCACGATCAGCACCTCCTCGTATTGGCTCCGGTTGAACACGCCAATGCGGCCGCGCTCCGGCAGGCAGCGGGTGGTTCTCCAGAGAAAATCGTGGTCCAGCTCATGCGGCGCAGGCCTGCGAAAATTGTGCACGACGAATGACGAAGGATCGGCTTCCTTCAGTACGGCGCGAATGGTGCCGTCCTTACCGGCCGCATCCATTCCCTGGAAAACAAGCAACAATGACCAGGTGTCGTTGGCTGTCAGGCGACGCTGCTGGTTGCGCAATCGACGACCGGTTGCCACGAGTTGCGCTTTCGTCGTTGCGCGGTCGGCGTGTGTGTGTCGCGTCAAGGTATTGGCTATGCGAAAGCTGCCGTCAAAAGGGACGAGAAACGGCGAGTCGGGTGTTTTGAACATCGTACTCTTCTTTGTTATCGGAGCGGATTGGTTAACAGGCCCTGGTTGATTGACTGGTGTCCGTCCGGGTACCGGCCATGTCGTTGCAAGGCCCACTGTACGTGTTCCCGGACCATTGCCGAGTCATGCAGCCGCCGCGCTGCCAGTGCATCGATGACCGACGGGCTGCTTTCGGCATTACCAAGCGCAACGGCAATATTCCTCAGCCAGCGCTGGTAGCCAATGCGGCGTATCGCGCTGCCTTCAGTTTTCTCGTTCCAGGTCGTCTCACTCCAGAGAAAGAGGTCAACGAGTTCCGCGCTGTCAAGATCGTGACGTGGCGCGAAATCGGCTTGGTCGCTACGTTGCGCAAACTTGTTCCAGGGACAGAATATCTGGCAATCGTCACAGCCATAGATGCGATTACCGATCAACGGCCGCAGGGCCTCGGGAATTGCTCCGTCGAGTTCGATGGTCAGGTATGAAATGCAGCGACGCGCATCGAGCTGGTACGGCGCAACGATGGCGGCGGTCGGGCACACATCAATGCAGGCCCGGCAACTGCCGCAGTGTGACTGTTCCGGTTGGTCAGTCGGCAGCTCAAGGTCGGTATACAACTCGCCGAGAAAAAACCACGAGCCGGCCCGCCGGTTCAGGAGGTTGGTGTGCTTGCCAATCCAGCCGAGACCGGCTTTTTCCGCCAGAGGTTTTTCGAGCACCGGTGCGCTGTCGACAAACACCCGATGGCCGAACGGGCCGATCGCCGCCTGGATGCGGGCGGCCAGAGAGCGCAGGCGTCCGCGCAAGACCTTGTGATAGTCCCGGCCAAGCGCATAGCGCGACACATAGGCTTTGCTCGGGTGGTCGAGGAGCGCTTCGGCTACGGCCTGATCTTCCGGCAGGTAGTCCATGCGCACGGCTATGACACGCAGCGTGCCAGGGACCAGCAGGTCCGGGCGACTGCGCTTCTTGCCGTGTCGCGACATGTAATGCATCGTCCCGTGATAGCCCTGTTCCACCCACGACGTCAGGCGGCGTTCGGCAAGCTCGAGGTCGATATCGCAAATGCCGGTTTGCTGGAATCCCAACTCGCGGCTCCACTCGCGAATGCGCGTGGCGAGTACGCGTGGGTCGGGAGCGGCAGGAGTGCGGGGGCGTTCAGACATAGCGAGTCAGTATAATTGACAAGGTGTCGCAGCGATTGTGAGCCGGGGCGATCCGTGACGACACCTGGCACGCCTTGGCATGCTTGGACAACCGAAGGCAACCGAAGGCAATTCGTGGTGGCGGCGCCTGACCCGTCACCGCTAAGGAAAAAGTATTGAATCTGCCCGTCGAAATCTATTCCGCCGATGCCGTGCGCCGCATCGACCGGCAGGCTATTGAAATTGCCCGCGTTCCCGGTTACACGTTGATGCAGCGCGCTGCGGCAGCTGCCCTGGATACCGCAACCACTGCCTGTCCTGCGGCGCGGATCTGGCAGGTCGTTTGTGGTGCCGGCAATAATGGCGGGGACGGCTATGTGCTTGCGCGCCTGGCAGCAGAGCGGGGCATTGCAGTGTCGGTCATTGCCATTACACCCCCGGATACGTTGCGCGGCGATGCGGCAGTCGCATACCGTGACTTCACCGCCGCAGGCGGCATCGCGCAGCCGTGGGACGGGATTCTCGATAGCCAGGCCAACCTGATCGTCGATGCCATTCTGGGCAGCGGCCAGGACCGCGCGGTCGCGGGGACCTTCGCGGATGCCATCGAAGCGATCAATCGCCATCCGGCCAGCGTACTGGCGCTGGATCTGCCGAGCGGGCTGGGTGCCGATGACGGCATCATTTTCGGCCATGCGGTGCGCGCTGACCTGACCGTCACGTTCGTCGGATTGAAAGCTGGCCTGTTCCTCGGGCACGGGCCGGCGCATTCGGGAGCGGTGTACTTCGCCGGGCTCGGGATTCCGGACTCCGCGCGGGCGACGGTGACGCCAATGCTGCGCCGTATCGGCGACGCGACCATTTGCGATGCCTTGCCGCCACGCAAGGCGGATGCGCACAAGGGTGACTTTGGACATGCGGTCATCGTGGGCGGGAGCCCGGGTATGGCGGGTGCTGTCAGCATGTGCGGACAGGCTGCCTTGCGTTGCGGTGCCGGCCGCGTGTCAGTGCTGACCTACCCCGGCCATTGTGCGCCCCTGCTGGCCGCATGCCCCGAGCTGATGTGCCACGAGATGGACCACCAGGAGACGCGACCCGCCGAGCTGGCGCGGCTCCTCGGGTGCGCCGCCGCCGTGGCCGTCGGTCCGGGCCTGGGCACAAACGATTGGGGACGTACGATCTGGCGGGAAGTGTTGCGTTGCGAACGGCCGCTGGTGGTCGATGCAGACGCCCTTAATTTACTGGCGCGCGCACCGACCCGCTGCAATCGCTGGATACTGACGCCGCATCCGGGCGAGGCGGGACGTCTGCTGGGCACCAGCGCGGCGGCCGTCCAGGCCGATCGCCTCGGTGCGTTGGCGGCACTCGTCTCACGCTACGGCGGTACGGTGGTGTTGAAAGGCGCTGGCACCCTGGTGTCGTCATTGAACGGCGTGCCATGGCTGTGTACCGCTGGCAATCCCGGCATGGCAACGGCCGGCATGGGCGACATCCTGACCGGCGTCATCGTTGCCCTGCTGGCGCAGGGCATGAGCCAGGAAGTCGCCGCAATCGTCGCCGCAGGAGTGCATAGCCGCGCCGCCGATGCGGCAGCAGGCAAGGTGCCACGCGGCATGTTGGCGACTGACCTTCTTCCGCAATTGCGCCGCTTCGTCAACCCATGCGAGTAACAAGGCAGTTGCCGGACGCCGCCGCAACAGAAGCACTGGGTCGCGACATGGCCGCCGCGCTGCCGGCCGGGTTCGCCGGCTGGATGCTGCTGCTCGACGGTGAGCTGGGCAGCGGCAAGACCACGCTGGCGCGCGCCTTCCTCAATGGCCTCGGTCATTCCGGTGCCGTGCCGAGCCCCACCTATACGCTGGTAGAGTCCTATGAAATGCCGCGTGGAATCGTTTATCATATTGATTTATATAGATTAAATGATGAAAATGAGCTGCACTACCTGGGCTGGGACAGTTTCGGCGACGGCTTGCGGCTGATCGAATGGCCGCAACGCGCGCCGCGTATGACCGCCCTGGCCGACGTGCACGTGCATCTCGCCTACGCGGGCAACGGACGTACAGCGGACATCCACATTGCCAGCGAGCGGGCGGCACGCGCATTCGACGGAAAACTCGGGCGCCACAACCGGGGTGCGGGATAGCCGCTGGCGTTTACGGCTGGATTGATTCTTAAGTCTCTTGTCTATCTTTATAATATTGATAGATAAATGTTGGTTTTTCTGCCGGGCTTTGTATACTCGCAGGTCGAACTTCTTCTGCCAGGTGAGCGCAGCCCGCAATGCATCGAGCCGGTTCGTTAATCGCAGTCCTGTCGCTGGTCGCAGCCCCGACATTGCAGGCGGCAACGGTCGAGAACATCCGGCTGTGGGCGGAGAACGACCGTACGCGGGTCGTTCTCGATCTGAGCGGGCCAGCCGACCACAGCATATTTACCTTGCGCGGTCCGGATCGCCTGGTTCTTGACCTGCTGGACAGCCAGCTTGCAGCGAAACTGGCGACATTGCCGGCGGGCCTCGGCACGGTCAAGGCGATACGCACCGGGCGGCGCGCCGATGGCCAGTTGCGCGTGGTCCTCGACCTGAGTCAAGCCGTACGTTCCCGCAGTTTCGCGGCTGGCCCAAATAACCAGTACGGTGATCGCCTGGTCATTGACCTGCAGCGCGAGGGTAGCCCACAGACTGTCAAGCGCGCCTCGGAAGGGCGCCAGTCCGGGCGCGACATCGTAATTGCAGTCGATCCCGGCCACGGCGGACATGACCCGGGTGCCATCGGGCGTGGCAAGACGCGCGAGAAAGACGTTGCCCTGGCGGTCGCAAAGAATCTTGCGGAGCGCATCAATCGGGAACCGGGCATGCAGGCTGTCCTGATCCGTGACGGCGACTTTTACGTCGCACATCGCGAGCGCATGGAAATCGCGCGCCGCCACAAGGCAGATCTGTTCGTCTCGATTCATGCCGATGCCGTGCACGATCAACGGGCAAAAGGCGCATCGGTCTATGCATTGTCATTGAAAGGTGCGACTGACGAAGCTGCCATGCGCCTGGCACAGCGCGAAAATGCGTCGGATCTCGTTGGTGGTGTATCGCTTGCGGACAAAGATGCCGTGCTGGCTTCCGTCCTTCTCGATCTTTCGCAGAACTCGGCGCTCAGCGTAAGCCTCGATGTCGGTGCGCATATCCTTGGAGAACTTGCCAAAGTAGGCGCGATGCATCGGCGCACCGTGCAACAGGCCGGATTTATCGTACTTAAATCGCCGGACGTGCCATCGATCCTGGTCGAGACCGCGTTCATTTCCAATCCGGCTGAAGAAGCAAAGCTCAAGTCCCAGGCGCATCGCGACAATCTGGCCAACGCCATACTCGGCGGACTACGCCAGTATTTTTATGCCAATCCGCCGCCGGACACGAAAATCGCCATGGATCGTCGCCGTGCGCCGGCCAGCAAGGTGGATTATGTCATCGCACGCGGCGACACCCTTAGCGGTATCGCGGCCCGTTACAAGGTCAGCATGTCCGCAATACGCCAGGCTAACCAGTTGTCGAGCGATAACGTCCGCGTCGGCCAGAAACTCACCATCCCGGTGTTTGCGGGAAGCTGATACCGCAATCGCGCCGCTACACTTCGCCGCGCGCATTTGAAAGAATGGCGGGTCTTGCAGCACCTGCGCCCGCTTTTCCGATTTTCATGCCGATTCGACAATTACCCGAGCACCTGGTCAACCAGATTGCCGCCGGCGAGGTGGTCGAGCGCCCGGCATCCGTGGTCAAGGAACTCATCGAGAACAGCCTCGATGCCGGCGCCCGTGCCGTTTCCGTAGATCTTCAGTCCGGCGGCAGCAAACTGATTCGTGTCCGCGACGATGGCGCCGGTATTCCGCGTGCGGAACTGGCGTTGGCCCTGTCGCGCCATGCAACCAGTAAAATTACCAGTCTTGACGACCTGGAAGCGATTGCATCGCTTGGCTTTCGCGGCGAGGCGCTGCCGTCAATAGCATCGGTGGCAAGGCTCACACTTCGATCGCGAACGTTGCAGTCCGACTCGGCCTGGCAGATCGCGGCACACGACGGCAAACTCGGTGAGCTGGAACCTTGTGCACATCCGTTCGGCACGACCGTCGAAGTTCGGGACCTGTTTTTTAACACGCCGGGACGACGCAAGTTTCTGCGTACCGAGCGAACTGAGTATCAGCATATCGATAAATGGCTGCGACGCCTCGCCCTGGCACGTCCAGACGTTGCTTTTGCGGTGACGCACAACAGTCGCCCGGTATTGGAGCTTGCGGCAGCTCACGATCGTGACGCAGAACGACGTCGACTGGACATCATCTGCGGTGCGGCGTTTGCCGCCCAGGCAATTCATTTGCAACGCGAGAGTGACGGTGTTGCGCTGGCGGGATGGCTGGGAGCACCTGCCTTTAATCGCACTCAGTCCGATATGCAATTCTGGTTTGTTAACGGTCGCAGCATTACGGACCGGACCCTGAGCCATGCGGTGCGTCATGCCTTTCGCGACGTGCTGTTTCATGGCCGGCATCCGGCTTACGTGCTGTCTCTCAGTATCGATCCTGCGAACGTCGACGCGAACGCCCATCCGGCCAAACACGAAGTGCGGTTTCGTGACGGAAGACGCGTGCACGGCATGGTGGCCCAGGCAATCGAAGTCGTGCTGGCCGGGACGCGACCGGGGACGCCGGCCATGGCCGCGTCGGCGGCTGGCGGCAGCGCCATGTTCCGTCAGAGTGCGATGGCACTCGGCCACAGAACAGGGCCCGCGCAGGTTCGCGAGGCGATGCCGGCGTATGCGGCACTTGCCGGCGCAGCGGAATCCGGGCGCAACAAGCAGGATAGCGCACCGCTCGGGTTCGCAATTGCGCAACTGAGTGGCATCTATATTCTGGCGGAGAACGAAGAAGGGCTGGTGGTTGTCGACATGCACGCGGCACATGAGCGCATCGTTTACGAACACCTGAAGGTTGCTTTCGACGCCGAGCATATCGTGCGTCAGCCGCTACTGGTCCCGGTTACGCTGGAAGTATCTGTCCCTGAAGCTGAACTGGCGGAAGACTCGGCGGCATCGTTCGAACAACTCGGGCTGGTTATCGATCGCAACGGTCCGAACTCGATTGTCGTTCGCGAAATGCCGGCTCTGCTCAAGCACGCGGACGCGGAGAAACTGGTGCGCGACATTCTTGCGGACCTTAATGCTGGCGGGCACAGCAGTCGCATCGAACGCTCCAGCCATGAGCTGCTGGCCACCATGGCCTGCCATCATTCGATGCGCGCCCACCGGACGCTCACCATCAGCGAGATGAACGCGCTCCTGCGGCAAATGGAAGGTACCGAGCGTTCGGCGCAGTGCAACCACGGTCGACCGACCTGGACCAGCGTCAGCCTCGCCGATCTGGATCGGCTGTTCCTGCGTGGACAATAGGCGCGGACAGCAGGCCAGGGTCTAACGGGTTCGTGCCGATATCCCCGCCTTTGACTGCGGTCTGTCTGATGGGGCCGACCGCAAGTTGCAAAACGGAGTTCGCCGTGCGACTTGCCGAGGTATTGCCGATGGACATCGTCAGCGTGGACTCGGCGATGGTGTACCGCGGCATGGATATCGGCACCGCAAAGCCGGATCGCGCCACGCTGGCCCGTGCACCGCATCGCTTGCTGGATATTCGCGATCCCGAGCAGCGCTATTCAGCCGGTGAGTTCGTCCGCGACGCGTGGCAGGAGATCGGGATTATTCGTGCGGAGGGCCGCATACCGCTTCTGGTCGGTGGCAGCATGATGTATTTTCGCGCGCTGACGCGCGGCATAGCACGGCTACCGGCTGCGGATGAGTCTTTGCGATCGGCGATCGATGCGGAGGCCGCCGAGGTCGGCTGGGCAGCCATGCACCGGCAACTGACGACAGTTGACTCTGCCGCTGCGGCACGCATCAATCCGAACGACAGCCAGCGCATCCAGCGAGCGCTCGAGGTTTACCGGGCCAGCGGCAAGTCGCTGTCCGATTGGCAAAGGTCGCAGGCGCTTGCCGAGACGCCGTCGCGCTACCTGAAAATTGCGCTTGTGCCCGGCGATCGCGCCGCACTGCACCAACGTATCGAACGACGTCTAACGCGGATGTTGGACGACGGATTTATTGAAGAGATCAAGCGCTTGCGAGAACGTCCGCTGCTGACACTGAAGAGTTCGTCGATGCGTGCAGTCGGCTATCGCCAGTACTGGTCCTGCCTCGACGGGCTGTTGCATCGTGAGCAGGCCAGGGCGGCCGCGCTGGCAGCAACACGCCAGCTCGCCAAGCGACAAATGACCTGGCTTCGCGCCGAGCCGCAACTGCAGATAGTCGACCCCCTTGAATCGAACTCATTCGCCACCATTTGGTCGACTATAGGTCGTGAATTGCGTAAATATTGACGTTTGGCCGGATTTGGCCTGTGATAGAATTTTCGTTCGCTAGGGCGGACACGGCGACAGGGCACCCGGCGCCACCGGGCTACCGTGTTCACAATTGAGATTGCTGCGCTGTTAGCAACAATGTGCAACAACAAGAATAAGGAGACCCAAAATGGCAAAAGGGCAATCGTTGCAGGATCCCTTTCTTAATATTCTGCGCAAGGAAAAAGTACCCGTGTCCATCTACCTGGTCAACGGCATCAAGTTACAAGGCCAGGTTGACTCTTTCGATCAGTTTGTTGTCTTGCTGAAGAACAGCGTGAACCAGATGGTTTACAAACACGCTATCTCTACTGTGGTACCGGCGCGCAACGTGCGCCTGCCGTTACCGGAAGACGAAGCGGGAGCCAGTGACGACTGACAAGCAATTTATGCTGCATCCGGAGGTCCTGATTGTTTGAACGACCTCAGAGCGGTGAACGCGCCATTCTGGTTCATGCAGCACCCGGCGGAATGCCGGAAGTCACCGAACAGGAAGAGTTTGTCGAGCTGGCGACGTCTGCGGGCGCGGTCGTCGTCGACCAGTTGCTCAGTGCGCGCAAGGTGCCGGACTCCCGCTACTTTCTCGGCACCGGCAAGGTCGATGAGTTACATCAACGCATCGAGCAGCACCGGGCCGAACTGGTTATTTCCAGTGCCGCATTGACGCCTGCGCAGGAACGCAACCTCGAACGGCGCCTGCAATGCCGTGTACTGGATCGCAGCGGGCTCATTCTCGATATCTTTGCGCAGCGCGCCAGGAGTTTCGAGGGCAAACTGCAGGTCGAGCTGGCGCAGTTGCGTCACCTGTCCACGCGGCTGGTGCGCGGCTGGACTCACCTGGAACGGCAAAAAGGCGGTATCGGCCTGCGCGGGCCCGGTGAGACGCAGCTCGAAACGGATCGCCGCCTGATTGGCAACCGCATTCGTCAGCTCAAAGATCGTCTCGAACATGTTGACAGTCGCCGCGCCATGAATCGGCAGAACCGGCTGCGCGCGGAAATTCCGACCGTTGCCATTGTCGGCTACACCAACGCCGGCAAATCGACCCTGTTCAATGCGCTCACGGCAGCCGGCGTCTACGTTGAGGACAAATTGTTCGCGACGCTGGATCCGACATTGCGCGGCATGGAGTTGCCGGACAAGAGTCGCATCATACTGGCGGATACGGTTGGCTTTATTCGCGACTTGCCGCACGAATTGATAGCAGCATTCCGCTCGACCTTGCAGGAAGCGCGCCAGGCGGACCTGATTCTGCACCTGATCGACGCCAGCGACAGCAATCGCTGGCAGCGGGTACGTCAGGTTAATGCGGTACTGCAGCAACTGGATGCGGCCGATGTCCCGCAAATCAGGGTGTACAATAAGATCGACCGGCTCGATGGCGAGGCGCGCCGCGCCAAGGCGCGACATGGCACGGCTCGCGCTGTCTGGATTTCGGCGGTAACCGGCGAAGGCTTGCCGCAATTGCTGGACACCATCGGCCAGCGCCTGCGGCGCGAGAAGGTCCACGGTATTATTCATTTGCATACCGGGCAGGGCCGTCAGCGCGCGAGACTGTTCGACATGGGCGCCGTTGCGCAGGAATTTGTGGTTGACGGCGGCTGGATGCTGGAACTCGACATGGACGTGCGGGACTTCCACCGATTCATCAAGCGTGAGAACCTGCCGGCCGATATTCTGCAACGGGAAAGCGCACCGAACGCGGTTCAAGTAGTTACGCAACAACAGAGATGAGAATGGCCTGGAACGAACCTGGAAACGGCAAGGACCCCTGGAAGAAAGAGGGCGATGACGTAAACGATCTCGACCGGATCGTGCAGAACTGGCAGCGCAAGATCGGCGCCATCCTGGGAGGCTCATCGCGTCCGTCTGGCGGCTCATCCGGACCGTACGTGCTGATTGGCCTGGTGCTCGTTGCCTGGGCGCTTACCGGACTGTATCGGGTTGACGAAGCCGAGCGCGGTATCGTGCAGCGCTTCGGCGCCTATACGGCCACGGCGATGCCTGGTCTGCACTGGCACTGGCCGTACCCGATCGAGGCCGTTGACATAGTGAATACGGCAGCGGTCGCCAATTATTCCTTTCGTACGGAGATACTGACTGCCGACGAAGCGTACGTGTTCATCCAGATGGTCGTGCAATATCGACGCGTCGACCCGGTAAAGTTCAGTTTCGAAGTGGTCGAACCGGAAATTACGCTGCAGGACGTAACTGAAAGCGCACTACGCGAAGTAGTCGGCACGAGCTCGCTCGAAGTTCTGGTGACAGAGCGACGCGACGAGATTGCGCCGCGTACCCAGGAAATTCTGCAAACGACCCTCGACACTTACAATGCAGGCATTGAGGTGACATCGATCAGCCTTGAGACCCTCGACTATCCGCAGGCGGTGCAGGAAGCCGTCGACGATACACAGAAAGCACGCAACGACCAGGATCGGTATATCCTGGAGGCCGATACCTACGCTCAGGACCTGGTCCCGCGGGCCCGTGGTCAGGCGGCACGCATCCTGCAGGACGCCGAGGCCTATCGCGACCGTGTCGTTGCTGCTGCTGAAGGCGAGGCGGCACGTTTTGAGTCGGTTCTCACGGAATACCAACAAGCACCCCGCGTTACGCGCGAACGACTTTACATTGAAGCCTTGCAGGACGTTTACAGTCGTTCAAACAAAGTGCTGATCGATGCCGAAGGCAGTGGCAATCTCCTGTACATCCCGATCGACAAGCTGATCGGCGGCTCGGGCCGAACTATCGTTTCCGATCCCGCCATGCCGCTCGACTCGCCGAACGCGAATGAGGGCAGCCGGAGCAGCGTTGACGAGGAAGAGATGCGTAACCGGAGGACTCGCCAATGAACAACGCACGATTTGCGGCGCTGGTACTCGCCGGGCTGATATTGATCGGACTGGGCCTGTCTGCATTTACGGTCAACGAGCGCGAACTTGCGTTAAAACTGCAGGTCGGCCAGGTCGTGCAAGCCAGTTACGAACCCGGATTGCATTTCAAGATTCCGGTAATCCAGAACGTGCGCAAGTTTCCCAAACGAATTCTGACTATCAGCGATCGGCCGGAGCGAATTTTCACCGCTGAGCGGCTCGCACTGCAGGTCGACTTCTTCGTCAAGTGGCGCATCGTCGATGAGGTTCAGTTCTATACTTCGACCGGAGGCTCATTGACGCTTGCCAATGATCGACTCTCGGAGATCGTCAAGAACGCCATCGTCACCGAGTTCGGCAAACGTACCGTGCAAGAGGCGATTTCCGTCGAGCGCGCGGAGCTAATGCGCGATATGCTGGCGTTTGCCTCAGTTACAGCTAAAGGACTCGGGGTCGACCTTATCGATGTGCGTGTCAAACAGGTCGAATTTCCTGACGACGTGCGCAATTCTGTCTACCAGCAGATGCGCGAGGAACGAGCACGCGTAGCTGCCGAACGCCGTGCCGAGGGCCGCGAGATTGCCGAAGAGCGCATGGCAAGGGCGGACAGGGACAGAACCGTCATTCTTGCGGACGCCAATCGCGAGAGCCAGATGATTCGCGGAAACGGCGATGCCACGGCCACCGAAATTTATGCGACTGCCTTCAACAGAGACCCGGAGTTTTATGCTTTTTATCGCAGTATCAATGCGTACCGGGAAGCGATGGGCAGGTCTGGCGATATTCTGGTTATCGATCCGAACAACGAGTTCTTTCGTTACCTCAATCAATCAGGCGGTGACAGGTAGATGCCCGTTGCTGTTCTGTCTCCACGCTAGTGCCAACGGTTTGATCTTCGCCAGTCCGGTATAAGTTCCGCCATGTTGCAGGATATCCTGACGGCGTTCGCCCTGTACCTGATAATCGAGGGAATGATTCCGTTCGTCGGGCCAGCCCGATTTCGGCGCACGGTCGAGCAAATTTCGCAACTGAACGACAATAGCTTGCGCATCGCAGGTCTGATTGCAATGGCGGCCGGACTATTGCTGCTGTTCATAGTTCGGGCCTGACGGCGGCCTGTCAATTGAGCCTGGATAGCGGGAATTCACACATGGGAAGAAATGTAGTTGTCGTCGGCACACAGTGGGGCGACGAGGGCAAAGGCAAGATAGTCGATCTGTTGACCGACAAGGCCGCTGCAGTTGTGCGTTTTCAGGGTGGCCACAACGCCGGCCACACCCTGGTGATTGGCGGCAAGAAGACGGTACTGCACCTGATCCCGTCGGGAATTCTAAGAGACGGGGTGAGTTGCCTGATTGGCAATGGCGTGGTGCTTTCGCTCGAGGCGTTGATCAGCGAGGCCGAGGCTCTGACGAAAAACGGCGTCCCCGTTTTCGAGCGCCTCAAAGTCAGCCCCGGTTGTCCGCTGATCCTGCCGTCGCACGTCGCGCTTGATGTTGCGCGTGAAAAAGCGCGGGGTGCAGCGGCGATTGGTACGACGGGACGTGGTATCGGTCCTGCGTATGAGGACAAGGTCTCACGTCGGGCGTTACGCGTGTCCGATTTGTTCGTACGCGAAAAGTTTGCTGCCAAACTTGGCGAAGTGCTGGACTTTCATAACTTCCTCTTGCGCAATTATTTCCGTTGCGAGCCGGTCGACTTTGCACGCACGCTGGATGCCGCCATGAAATCGGCCGAGCTGATTGCGCCGATTACTGCCGATATCACGCAAATATTGCAGGATCTGATGCATGCTGACCGCAGCGTCCTGTTTGAGGGCGCGCAAGGCGCGTTTCTCGACATCGATCACGGCACCTATCCGTACGTAACGTCGTCAAATACGGTGGCGGCAGCGGCAAGTACTGGCACCGGCGTGGGTCCACGTGATTTGCATTACGTTCTTGGCATTGTAAAAGCCTATACGACACGAGTCGGCGCCGGCCCGTTTCCTACCGAGTTATTCGACGACCAGGGCGAGCACCTGGCAACCGTTGGCGCGGAATTCGGCGCTACAACCGGGCGTCCGCGACGCTGCGGCTGGTTCGATGCTGTGGCATTGCGCCGATCCATCGTCAACAGCAGCGTCTCGGGACTTTGCGTCACCAAACTGGACGTCCTTGACGGACTTGAAACCATCAAAATCTGTATCGGTTATGCGATCGACGGCGAACCGATCTCGGGATTGCCGATATTGATCGATCGCTTCGCCGACTGCCAGCCGATTTACGAGGATCGTCCGGGCTGGACGGAATCGACCGTTGGCATTACGCGCTTCGAGGAATTACCGGCCAATGCGCGCAGCTATCTGGCACGCATTGAGGAGCTGGCCGGCGTGCCGCTCGATATCATTTCGACCGGGCCCGATCGCGAACAAACCATCGTCAAGCGGCACCCCTTCGGGTAGACGCCCGCCGAACAACGGTGGCCAGCAAACTCAACAACAGCAACCAGCCGGCTGCTCCACCGCCTGAGCTTCCGCTAGCCGAGTTGTCTTCGCGCGTCACGGTAACGGTGACGGAAGCGGAGTCGCTCAGACCGGACGGGTCGGCCACGGTCAGGCGAAACTCCAACATCGTATCCGAGGTCACCGACGGCGCCGTGAAGTTTGCGTTCGCCGCGTTGGCGTTGTTCAGGGTCACATTTGGCCCGCCGATCTGCAGCCACTGGTAGGTAAGGGTGTCGCCATCACTGTCACTGGATTGAGCGCCGTTCAGCGTGACGACGGTATTCGCGGCAACGACCTGGCTGCTTCCGGCAATCGCGTTCGGGGCGGTATTGCTGCCGCGACCGTCGGCAATCGTCACACGGAGTGACGAACTGCCGCTTATAGTTGCGCCGCTCGCGTTGCTTAACTGCAAATCGAAGAACTCTGTATCTTCCCCTGTACCGTCATCGACGATGCGGAACGAGAGGTTCTTCGGCGCTGCGTCCCCATCGCTCCACGACACGCTGCCGCTTGCCGGCCCGTCATAGTCGCTGCCAGCCGCGGCACTACCACCCGTCACCGCGAAATCGACACTCGCTGCTCCTGCGGCGCTGCCGGTGCGCTGCAGGACCACGACCGCGGTCGCGAAACCACGCTCGGCTATCTCGATTTCATCGCCGAAAAACCCGGTCCGGGACGTGGATCCCGGGTCGCTCACGTACACGCTGGCGACATTCTGCGCTCGCAGCGTTGCGCCACCTTGCGGATTAACGAGGCGCATCAGCAAAAATTCGAGATTTTCACCTACCCCGTCATTGACCAGAGGTACTGACACGGCCTGGTTGCCGGACACACCGTTGCCCCAGGTCAGGCGACTGGTCACGGTTTGGATGTCATCGCTGCTCGTCGTTGCATGCAGTACTTCGATTTCCACGCTGACACCGCCGACAGTTCCACCGCTGCGTTGCACCACAAGTTGTACTGTCTGTCCTTCGGTTCCGCCGGCCGATGGCGCGACGAAAGACAGCCTGCCTTGTGGCACGTCGACGCTGCGATCGCGCGCGAGGTAAAGACCCGTATCGATATCGCTGATGGCGATGGTGTCGTTCGACAGGTAGGGGTAGACACCCCACGCACCAACAAAACTGGTGCTGTTGCTGAACGGGTAGGTGTCGAGCTGTCCCACGGCCAGCGGGGCAGTCGCATCCGAAATGTCGAGAATGGTCAGGCCGCGACTGTAATTGGAAATGTAATAGCGGTTACCGCGCACGAAACCGTTGTGATCGATTGCACTTGTCGGACCGGTCCAGGATCCGACCTCGACGGGGGATTCAAGATTGGCGAGCGAGAACACACGCACGGTCGTTTGCAGGCTGCGTTGTTGCTCGTCGAGTTCGTCGTGTACGAACAGGTGCTGGCGGTCCTCGGCAATCCAGCCCGAGTGCACGTAGCTTGCATTGTTATACGGTGTACGACTGAGGCGCGCCGGCTGCGAGGCGTCCGTTACATCCCATATATCGACCGTAGTCTCATTGAAATCGATCATGACCTCGCAATACGACGTACCGTTCGTGCACTGCGTGTCCTTGCGGGTATCGGTGACGATCATGGATGCCGCATCGTGCATGTAGTCCGGTGACGACGCACCGCCGACGAATACCGGCGATACAGGGTTCGCCAGTGAGTAAGCGCGATAGCGCCCGCTGCCGAGGTTCGAGCCGGCAACGATCAATGTCGGTGTCGCCTCGGACAGCGCAATGCCCGTTCGGTAGTCGGTGTTCGTGGCGTGAACGTTGTGGGCGCTGAAAAAGTCCCCGGCATAACCGGCGCGGCGCACACTGTGCGGCAAGTCGGTCAGGTCGATGACGAACAGCCCGTCGCTGGATCCGTCCGTCGTGACGTAGGCGTATGTCCTCCAGCGGCCGTCGTCGGCGTCGAAATACTGGTACACCTTGATGTCACGCCACGACGCACGCTGGCCATCGATAAAACCGACCTCGACAGGATCCTCGGGATCGGTAACATCGATGACCGCAGTGCCGATGTTATAGGCAACGATTACGTACTCACGAGCAGTATTGAGATCGACGAAGCCCCAGACATCGGTAGTCGAAGTCGGTGGCGTGCTGATGTCGGCAAACGAGAAATGTGCGAGCAGGTCCACGGCGTCACATTCGAGTTCTCCGGCCATGCCAGCAACACAGGGGCCCGCCGTTGCACCGGACTTCAGCTGTTGATGAAGTTTGAGGAGCTTCTCGGCTTCCGCGACAGTCGGGCCCTCGATATTCTTGCGATCCGCAATGACGTGCAGGCCGCGATCGCGTAACAGCTCGCGATACTCGACCGGAACGCCGGTGAGGATTGAAACTCCTTCGGATGGGCCGCGAAACTCATTACCTGGATCCACGCCACCGACTACGTCAATCATGCCGCTGACGATATGGAACAGATCTCCGGTATCGGCCACGTCGTAAGTGCCGGGTGCCAACTGTACGCGCGAACCTTTGCCGGCTACCGCCAGTGCATAACCCAGGGTACGGCAGGGTTGCTGTGGCTCCAGGCAGCGATCGCGGTCGTTGCCGGTCTCGGTCACGTACAAGGTTTCGTCCGCCCCGCCGTGCGCGTGGAGTTGGCCCGCGGCAATGACCGTGCACACGACAAACACCGGTGCTCGCCAGCGCCCTTGACCGGGCGCCCGACCGGCAATGCGATTCGACATAAAGAAACCGTAACTGCGCATGAGTGAACGATTGTACCGTGGGCCCGTACAAGCGGATATGACCCGGATCAGAGCCAGAGGTTGCAAGGCAGCCGCAATCACGGCTCAATTGGCAGCGGTTCGACAAGCGCCTGCGCTGGCGCAAGCACAACCGGCTGCATCTCGACCGCACCGTTCTGGTTTTTCCGTCGGCCGGATTCATTGCCCGTTTGCCCGGTGGCAAGATTCCGGACCGCTCGGACTTCATACGCATGACACCGAGCCATCGCGTCGCTGCGTGGCGCACGGTGATCGATGCGTGCCGCGCACTGGCCGACGATCTCAACGATGTACTCGACCATGATCGGCTCGCGGCGCGCCTGGAGCCGCTGTGATAGGCTTTTTAACATGAGTTCACCTGCTACCGGCGAAGGAACCTATCCCGAACTTACCTGGGTTGCCGTTACTGTTGGCTGGGTTCTTGGAGTTATCATTGCCGTGTCAATCAGCTATGCGGCACTGATACTCGGCTTTTCCATCGAGGGATCCGAACTCGCCGCCATCCTCGGTTTCGGCATACTGCGCGGCATTCTCCGGCGCAAGAGCATCATAGAGAACAACATCGTGCAAACGATTGCCAGCGGCGTGAACGGTGCTGCCTCGGGCATGATGTTCTCGGTGCCGGCGATTTTCATTCTTGGCTACGGGGATCGATTCGATCCGGTCATTCTGACCTTCGGTTGCATTGCAGGCGCTTTCCTTGGTATCGCCTTCATTATTCCGCTGCGCAAGCACATGATCGATTTCGAACGGCTCACCTATCCCGGTGGCGTAGCGGTAGCGACCATCCTGAAATCGCCGGGTGCGGGTGTGCAGAAGGCGATAATCCTGCTGGGTGCAGGGGCCGTGAGTGCGCTGGCACAAATTATTTCCCAGCAAACGGGAGTATCCAGCTGGAATCTCGGCGCCATACTGGGTCTGCCCGACTATATGAACGGCATCTGGTACCTGTCGTTGCTGACCATCGGCATCGGTTTCATTGCGGGCAGGGGCGGTATCGCCTTTATTATCGGCGGCTTTGTCGCGTACTGGTTCCTGTCGCCGATGCTGGCCGCGAGCGGACATTTGCCACTGGACGACGCGGGCGCTGTCATCAGCAATCCGGGACAATTGCGTTTGTTGCTCTATCAACCGTTAGGCATCGGCATGCTGATTGGCGGGGCAATTATGGGTGTCGCCCTCGCGCTGCCACTGATAACCAGCACTATTCGCGCAATGCAGAACGCGTCCGACGTAGCGTCTGACACATCCGCCGACGAGATGCCGATCCGCATGCTGTACTTCGCCATTGTCGGAGCCGTAATCGTTCTCTGCGTGATTGCCGTAAACTCGGTCGAGTCGGTCGGATGGGGACGGGGCATCGCCATGGGACTCCTCGGCACCGTGTGGATCTGGATGTCCGGCATCATTCTTTCGGAGGCCATCGGCCGCACGAACTGGTCTCCACTGTCTGGCATGACGCTCATCGGCGTCACATTGCTGATTATCCTGACCCATGGCATGGACCGTGGCGACTCGGTGGTTGCAGCAATCATGGTTGGCGCAGCCACCTGTGTCGCGATGTCGCAGGCAACGGATCTGATGCTCGATCTGAAGACCGGCTACCTCGTGGGTGCGACGCCGCGCATGCAGCAACTCGGACAGTTCATCGGCGCATGGCTCGGCCCGATTGTGGTCATCGGCGTTATCATGGTGCTGCACGAAGCCTTCACACTCGGTTCCGAACGATTGCCGGCACCGCAGGGTCAAGCCCTGGCGAGCATGATCGAGGGCATACTGGGCGGCAACGTACCGGTCGAAAAATACACGGCCGGCGCAGTACTCGGCGGCATGCTGTCGGCGGTCGTCGGCGGCCTGGGTATCACGGTAGGACTCGGCTTTTACTTGCCGTTCAGCATCGTTTTGACCTACTCGCTCGGCACGCTCGGCAGGGAATTCGCGGACCGCTACAAAGGCAAGTCCTGGAGCGAGGGCGTCGGGATCCCTATCGCTGCCGGTTTGATTGTCGGGGAAGCGCTGGTCGGCGTCGGCTACGCGCTCAACTACGTGCTATCCAGTGGCTGACCGGGAGCGGTATGCGATGAAGGGCACGGGTTTCATGTTGCTTATCGGCGGTTTCCTGGTGGCGGCTTTTGCGACCGCGTTGGATGCGGACGCCACGAACTGGGCCTTGTTCGTGCCTGCGGCACTGATCGGATCCTTCGGCGTATTCCTCATCAAGCGCCAGACGGCAGGGGCTGCCCGGTCCGGGGACGTACTCGCCGCGAACCGCAGCGAACTGTACGAGTCGCTCGACAACATCGTTGCGGAGCTGGCTACGATATCGTCGGCGACCGACCTTCCGGTTGAAGACTTGCGACTGGAGATCGACCGCCGGCTGCGCGATGACCTGCGCCGTTTTGCCGACGCCCGCGAAAGTATGGTGCACCTTTTCAGTTTGCAATTGTATGCGGAAATCATGAGCGACTTTGCGGCCGGCGAACGCTACGTAAACCGTGTCTGGTCGGCATCGGCTGACGGCTACGGCGAAGAGGCACGGCGTTACCTGCAGCGTGCCGCAGCCCGCTTTCATGCAGCGCGCGAGCGGCTTCACAATACTACAAGCACATCGCAGCACCCCCCGTAGGAGCCCGTATCACGGGCGATGCCTTGATTGGCATGCCTCACTGCCCTATCGGCCGCCGTACACAGATTCCAACTGTGAACCGCATCACATTCACTCCGCCTTGCGTTGTGGATGACCTGACGTCGTTGCAAACGGCCCGCTAATTGTGAGTGCGGTCACGGCACCCGCAAGCGCTCCGCTGTTACGGTGCTGCCGGTAGACTGAAACTTTCTAACGAGTCCTGCGTAGCCGCACGCGGCGCCGGTCGAGCGGGGAGGCGATGATGAGGAACCGAATCTTTAGCATGGCAGGTCTGGTTGTATTACTGGGCACGGGTGGCTGTGCAGGCATGAGTGCCGATGAGTGCGCCGTCAGTGACTGGCACATGATCGGTTTTGAAGACGGTGCGCGCGGCTATACGGCAGATCGTCTCGGTGAGCACCGCAAGGCTTGTTCGAAGCACGGGGTTGTGCCCGAATTTTCAGCCTACCGGTCGGGACACGCCGAAGGCCTCCTTGACTACTGTCAGCCGTCGCGCGGCTTCAATGTTGGTTCCAGCGGAGGCCGCTACAACGGCGTCTGTGCTGCCAATCGGGAAGCGGAATTCCTGGATGCCTACAATTCCGGGTACCACCTGTACAATTTGCGCAGCCGGGTAAATGCAGCCAGTGCACAAATAAGCAGCAAAGAAGCTGCGCTCGAACAAACGCGACAGGAAATTCGCCGAACGGAAGCAGCGTTAATCAGCCGCGATGCCCTGATCGAAGATCGCGTACTGTTACTCGCGGACCTGAAAGAACTGTCGGAACGTACTGGCCAGCTCGAAGCCGAAATCTACCTGCTGATCGACGACCGGGCACGACACGAGCAGCAGTTGTCGTCGTATCAGGCTGTACTGGCTGACGCCGGCTACTGATCTGGCGTTTGCCAGTCTGTGTTCCCGGCATCCATTCAGGTCGAGACCATCACGATGCCGGTGGCTCGCGTCGTCGATCGCTCGCCTCTCGCTGCTCCTGCCGGAACACGCCGGTATCCCGGGTAAGACTTGACGGGTACGGTGAGCGGCGGTCCTCCCCGCTGCGCCGGTCCGCATGGTGTACGAATTTGCACTGGCAACTGTCGACATTGCAGCCCTTCAACGGTATTAACGGCGCGGCATCGGACAGGAAGCGCTCGCCATACAGCGCGCGGGCGGCGTCACAGGCGATGAGTCCGGTACGAATCGAAACCGCGTGAAATTTTGCGGTTGTGGCCAGGAGATCCACGGGCTTGTTCGGCGAATTTTTGCCGCCGGTTGCGCCGGACTGCCTGCCGCGGTAAATCAGCATAACCACGATAGTCAGGGCCAAGAGACCTATTATCAGATACATACGGGCAGCCGCCGGTTAGTTGATGTTTCGATGCCACCACTGTAAACATGTGCGGCGAAATTTTCATCTCCGCGATCGCCGGGCACCACACCTTTGGCGCAACGCAGCATATTCTTGACTTGCGCAATGCCGTTTTTAGCGCGACGATTCGCCGAATAATGGCATTGGAGCAGCCCGCGTGGAATGGGTGTCATCGCCGGAAGCCTGGGTCGCACTGGCGACACTGACCATCCTCGAGATCATTCTCGGGATCGACAATATCGTCTTTATCTCGGTCCTCGTCGGGCGACTGCCCGAATCCGTGCGCCAGCGGGCGCGCATGATCGGCCTCACACTCGCCATGGTCATGCGCATCCTGTTGTTGTTGGTGATTACGTGGATCATGCGTCTGAATCAGACGCTTTTCTCGGTATTGGGCAATGACATCTCGGGTCGCGACCTGATCCTGATCGGTGGCGGCCTATTCCTGCTCGCCAAAGCTACTCTGGAAATCCACGATTCGGTCGAGGGCACTGCCGCAGAGTCGCACACGGTTGCCAAGGCGACTTTCGCTTCTGTGCTGTTGCAGATAGCCCTGATCGATCTGGTGTTTTCGCTCGATTCGGTGATTACGGCCGTTGGCATGGCCGATGAGCTGATGGTGATGGTGCTGGCGATTGTCATTGCCGTTCTGGTAATGATGCTCTCTGCGAAAGCGATCGGCGAGTTTGTGGATGAGCGGCCGACTGTCAAGATGCTGGCACTGAGTTTTCTCGTGCTGATTGGCGTTGCCTTGGTCGCAGAAGGCATCGACATGCACATCCCGAAGGGCTATATCTATTTTGCCATGGCGTTTTCGGTTGGTGTGGAAATGCTCAACCTGAAAATACGGGGACGCCGCGCTCCCGTCGCTTTGCACAAAAAGGCGCCACGCTGACAGCTTACATTGAGCACTGCAGCACGCATTCCTCTGAGCGTATTACATTACGAGCGTGAAAATGGACATTTGGCTGGCGCCGCCGTGAATCGGATGCTGGCCGGCGATGTCCGAAAAGGCAACCCGATAGGCGTTGCGAGTTGCGACGCCTTGCGCCCAACGCCGAAACTTCGGCCGTCCCCATTCAAAGCGATGGTCGGGATGCCGAAAACTGCCGGGGGGCATGCCCAGTAGAGCATTGTAGTCTGCGTTCGGGGTGGTGACGATAACGGTCGTTGGCCGCATCGTGCCGAACACGGACCGTTCCAGGATAGACAGCCGCCCCGGCTCTGTATGTTCGATCGTTTCCAGCAGGACCGCGCAGTCGTAGCCGCGCAATCGGTCACCGGCTTCGGTCATCGACGCGTGCAGGAGATCGACTTCCGCGAGAGCACGCCCGGACAGCGTATCGAGGCGAATGCGCAAACTCAGCAGCGCCTCCAGCGAGGGATCGATACCGATAATTTTCTCGATTTGCGGCTCAATCACCAACTGCAAGAGCAGGTCGCCATCGCCGCAGCCGAGATCGAGTACCGTCCTCGCGCGGCTGTCCCGCACCGCGGCACGCACTGCTTCAAGGCGCTGTTCGTGAAGCTGCGTGGTCATTTGCGGTGCAGAGGGATGTGCAGGAGAGTCTGTGACATGGTGCCGAGAAGAGGACTTGAACCTCCACGGGGTTTCCCCCACTGGCACCTGAAGCCAGCGCGTC
>JBBDJJ010000019.1:0-32695 GCA_040879925.1 Woeseia sp.
TGATACGGGCTCCTGCAGGTGCCAATAGAACTCCTGTAGGAGCCCGTATCACGGGCGATCCATGCATTCCCGGATTAAATCAGCGGGCTTGCCGGAAATACCGTCGCCGCATCGAACACCGGCCCGTCAACGCAAACCCGTTTCATGGCCGGACCTTTGTCTGTCGCTACCAGCACAGTACATCCCGCACAGCCGCCGACCGCGCAGGCCATGAACTCTTCCAGCGCGACCTGGCAGGGCAGCGAGAATTCCCGCGCGAGTGCGGCGACCGCTTCCAGCATCGGCGTCGGACCGCAGGCGAAAATTTCTGTCTGCTCGCGTTCGGTGGCGTTCTGTGCGCGAAGCCACATGCGCGCAAGGTCCGTCACATAGCCGCGGAACGTGCGCTCGATCGCCGCCATGCTCGCGAGACGACAGGGTATATGCCAGCCGTCGAGAAGTGGCATGGCACCGTCGATTGCACGGTCGATCCAGTCAATCTCGATACTGGACGGCGATACCTGGAAGGGAAAGGGAATTTCAGAGCCCATCAGCACCAGGGGCTGCCATGGGTGAGCGTCATGATGGAGGCGTTCCGCCAGAAAGACCATGGGTGGAATACCCACGCCGCCGCCAATGAGCAGGGTTCGCGGACGCTCGTGCAGCGGGCGGAAGCCATTACCGATCGGCCCCATGAGACTTACCAGGTCTCCCGGTTGCCGCTGTCCGAGGGAGCGAAGCCCGCCGCCGACTATCTTGAACAGAACTTCGATCCAGCCTTCTGCGGCGTCGACGCGCATGATGGACAAGGGCCTGCGCATCGGGATCGCGGGATCGCACTTCAGGTGCACGAACGTGCCTGGAACCGCCCTGGCGGCCGTCTCGGGCGCCTGCAGGCGCAGGATATACTGACTGCCGGGAAAAGTTGCCACGCCGAGGACACGGGCATCTTCGACGAAAATCGTGTCGCGATTGCGGGAAGCGCCGCTTGTCCGCGGAATCGATACGGTCACCGCGCGTCCAGTGATTCGATCACCATACTCAGGATGGCCATGCGCACCGCGACACCGTTGGTCACCTGCCGCGTAATAACCGAATGACGGCTGTCGGCCAGGCTGGATTCGATCTCGATGCCGCGATTCATTGGCCCGGGATGCATGACGATCGCGTTCGGCGCCGCCAGCTTCATGCGTTCGTGGCTGATGCCGTAATTTGCGAAGTACTCGTCGATACCGGGAATACCATCCAGATTGCCGATGCGTTCGCGCTGGATTCTGAGCGCCATGACAACGTCGACGCCGCGTACGCCGTCGTCAAGCCTATGAACAATTCTTGCCGACGGCATTTCTTCAGGGTCCGGCGCCAGCGCTCGAGGCGATACGAGGCGAATATCGCGCACACCCATGGTGGTCAGACCATGGACGGCTGATCGCGCCACGCGCGAATGCGCGATGTCGCCTACGATAGCGATGCTCAGGTTCGCAAAATCCGCTTTGTGCTGCCGAATGGTCAACAGGTCCAGCAGTCCCTGCGTCGGATGCGAGACGTCCGCCTCGCCGGCGTTCAATATGCTCACGTAGTCATTCACGTTGCGCGCGATATAGGCTGGTACTCCCGCGCTCGCATCCCGAATGACGAAGACGTCGACCTGCATTGCCTGCAGCGTGTAAATCATATCGAGAATGCTTTCGCCCTTCTTGCGCGACGATGTATTCACATCGAGGTTAAGAACATCGGCGGCCAGCCGCTTCGCGGCGAGATCGAACGAGGCGCGTGTGCGCGTACTGGGCTCGAAGAAAAGATTGGCGACAGTGCGGCCTTCGAGTGCGCGGGAGCGGATTACGCGCTCGCCGGAAGGGCTGAGAAAGGACTCGGCGCAATCCATGAGCTCGGTAAGCTGGTCTCGCATGAGTCCGCGGAGGGTTAACAGGTGCCGCAATCGGCCTCTTCCGGTCAGTTGCAAATCGCTCTCATCCGGGACGGTGGGGCGGTCGAAGAGTTCGGTGACGGACATGGCGACGAGAGTTTACTCCGTCGCTGCACTGTTTGTGTAACGCCGAACGCTCGACCCGGCATGCTCTGCCAGCCAGCGCTCCGCAATTATCACAGCGGCCGCGGCATCCACAGCTTTCTTGTGCACACGCCCGCGGAGACCCTGTTGACGTTGTTGCCCGAGACGGGCGCTGGCTTCGATGGAGGAATAACGTTCGTCGACCGTCTCGACCGTCAGCCCGAAGCGGGCCAGATCGGCAGCGAACTGCAGCACAGCAGTGGTAATGGCCGAACGGCTGCCGTCCTCACGCGTTGGCAGACCGACGACCAGGCGATGCGGCCGCCATTCGCTGATCAGGCACTCGATGCCAGACCAGTCAGGGCCGGAATCGCCATTGCTGATGGTGCCCAACGGGCTCGCGGAGCCGGTGATCGGCTGCCCGACCGCCGCACCGATGCGCCGCAGGCCGAAGTCGAATGCCAGTACGGTCGACGCCGGCGCGGTTTCAGGCATGACCGGCATGCGGCGACATGCGGTTGATATCGATGCCGAGTACTTCGGCGGCTGACAGCCAGCGTTGCGAGAACGGCACGTCGAAAATGATTTCCGGCGAAGCCGGCACACTAAGCCAGGTATTGGCAAGCATTTCAGCCTCGAGCTGCCCGGGCTCCCACCCCGCATAGCCCAGTGCCACCAGCGATTTGCTGGGCCCCGCACCGGCGGCGATGGCGTCCAGGATATCGCGCGACAGCGTCAACTGGATGTCGGTCGAGACAGCCACTGAACTTTCGTAGTGGCCGCCGGGATTATGCAGGACAAAGCCCCGTTCGCGGGCTACAGGTCCGCCATCGAGAACCGGATTGCGTGCCGCTGCCTCGTCAGTCGGGTGTAATTCGAGTTGCTCGAAAAGGCCGCCCAGGCTCAAATTCGTCGGCCGATTGATGACAATGCCCAGCGCGCCGTCCGCATTGTGCTCGCAGATCAGGGTCACCGTGCTGGTGAAGTTCGGGTCGGCCATGCCCGGCATGGCGATCAGCAGCTGGTTGTTGAGCGAACCCTCAATTGGTTTTTGGTCGTGTTTCGGACTTTGCATCGGACCCTAAGTATCCGGCCTGAGGCGGCCATGTACAACTGCCGCCGTTGCTGCCGCAAAGCCGTCACAAGGTCGATTCCTGACCGGCGTTACGGAAGCAAAGGGCCAGATAAAGAGCCAGGGAAGCTCTGCACAAGCCCGCTCGTGGGAATGTAGGAGCCCGCCTCGCGGGCGATCACCGCTTGATCGCCCGCGAGGCGGGCTCCTACAGCAAGTGCCTTGCGACACGCGCAGTTTGCCTAAGGCAGTGCGGTCCGGCTGCCGGCAGCGGCTGTCGAGGCATCGATCTTGCGGAATTCCCATTTATAGGCGAATCGAAGCTGGTCGTAATCGACCCGCAGGGATTCCGGGAACGGGTCGAAAGGTGCGGCGTGCTGCAAGATGCTGATCGCCGCCTGGTCCAGCACTTTAGAGCCCGAGGAGCGGCGCACGATAACCTCGTTGAGCTGTCCCGACGCGTCGATGGTGACCTCGAGCGTCGGGCTGCCCGTGTGACCGCGCAACACAGCCTCCTCCGGGAAGTATTTGACCCCGGTCGCCTCGATCTTGCGCTTCCAGCGATCCAGATAACCTGCAACCTTGGATTCCCGGGTATCGACGCTGGTAACGAGCTGGCGCGGGTTGTCATCGTGAATCAGCGGATTTGCTTCGTCGTCCTGCGGTAATGGCAAGGTGACTTGGGCGCCGGACTCGAGCGCAATGGCGGTCGCGCTTTCCTGCATGGGCTCGTCCCTCGGTTGTTCGGCGACCCGAGTCTCCGTTTCGCTGCGGCTCGTCAGCAGCTGGTCGGCGGATTGTCGCTCGGTCTGAGCATCCAGCAAGCGAGTTCCGTCTGTCGTACCAGGATTGTCGAAGGGCATATTGCTTTCGGGCTCGGCACTCGGGCGAACCTGTTCGCGGGTGTTGCCGCTGCCCTGCTGACTCGACTGCGCCAGGTAGTCGGCATCCTCCGGTTCGGCCATGGAGCGTTCCGGATCGGCGACGATAGTGACTTCGAGCGATATCGCATCGCGAGTTTCACCGCCCAATACGGCGTTGAAGGTGATGCCGATAATCAGGATGCCGTGCACGAGGGCCGCAAGAAACAGCATCGGCGGCAGCCGATCGGGCTGGTCGCCCGGGTCAAGGCCCAGCTGGTCCGGCTCCTCGACCGCGTCGATTTCTGCGAAAGCATTTGTCATGGCAGCTGTATCAGGCATGGAACGTTTGACGCTGGCCGCCCGTGGAAACGGGTCATGGCTATTGTGGCACAGGCCCGGCGCGGCTCGAATTGGCATTCTAACGCCTGCTGGTGGCGCACAATGCGACCCAGGTCACCCTGCCTGACCTCGCTACCCCTGGCCATCTCCGGCCATCTCCGGCCATCTCTGGAAGGCTGTGACGCAGGCCGGTGGCGGGTCTGCACAGGATCGGGCCAGAATCAGGTCAGGCGCTTCTCAATGGCATCGAACATAGTACCGGCAATATTCAGCCCGAAGAGGCTATCGAGTTCGCGTATGCCGGTCGGGCTGGTGACATTGATCTCGGTGAGGTAGTCGCCAATGACATCGATGCCGGCGAATAGCACGCCGCGATCCCGCAACTTCGGACCGACCTGCGAACAGATCCACAGGTCGCGCTCGCTCAAGGGCCGACCTTCGCCGGTCGCTCCCATGACGAGATTACCGCGATTGTCGTCGGCGGGCGGAATACGCGCGAGCGAACAGGGGACTGCTTCGCCGTCGATGAGCAAAATGCGTTTGTCGCCCGCGCTGATTTCCGGAATGAAGACCTGGGCGATCGCAAATCGTCGGCCGTTGTCAGTCAGGGTTTCGACGATGACGTTGGCATTGTTATCGCCTTGGCGTACGACAAAAATCGACCGCCCCCCCATGCCGTCGAGAGGCTTGAGAACGATACGGCCGTGCTCGCCAAGGAACCGTTTGAATTCGGCCTTGTCGCGGGAAACAAGAGTCAGTGGTGCGCACTGCGGAAACCAGGCTGTGTAAGCCTTTTCGTTCATATCGCGCAGGCTTTGCGGCTTGTTCACGACCAGTGTGCCCTGCTGCTCCGCGCGCTCGAGTATGTAAGTCGTATAGATGTATTCCATGTCGAACGGCGGGTCCTTGCGCATTAGAATTACATCCAGATCTGCCAGCCGTATCTCCTGTGGCTCCGCGAGCGAGAACCAGTCTTGCGGATCGTCACGCACCGATAGCCGGCGCGAGCGCGCCAGTGCGACGCCCCCGAGCAAGCGGAGGTCGCCCTGCTGCATATAGTGAATTTCCAGCGCGCGACGTTCAGCTTCGAGCAACATCGCAAGCGTGCTGTCCTTCTTGGGCACAATCGACTGGATCGGGTCCATGACCACGCCGAGGCGATAGGATTTTGACGGCATAAGACTCTCGTTTTCTCTCAATGCAGGTCAGGCAGGCGGTACACGCAAGGCGCACCGATATCGCGAATGGCGGCACTATACCCTGCGCGGAACGTCCACCGGGAGCCTCCGGGGGTGATTTCCGGGACGCCGGTCCAGCATGCTGACGATCGCCTCGAAAAACGAATAAAATCAGTAAACTTGCGACCTGTGGTGGCGTTCGTGGCAGCCCCATGGTCAATATGGTACAAGTCGCGTTGCCCGGAGATTGACAGGCAATCCCGTGTGCCGGTCGCGCGGTGTCCGGTCGCGCTTTGTGAGGAACCCCAGTGTCAAAAAATGCACCTCGAAGTTTGAACGGACTCAAGATCCTGGTCGTGGATGACAGCAAGACGATTCGCCGTACCGCGGAGACTCTGCTCACCAAAGAAGGCTGCCAGGTGTTTACTGCGATCGACGGATTCGATGCGCTGTCGAAAATCGCGGACCACCAGCCCGACCTTATTTTCGTCGACATCATGATGCCGCGGCTCGATGGTTATCAGACCTGCTCGCTCATCAAGCACAACAAGGTGTTTCGCGGTACGCCGGTCATCATGTTGTCCAGCAAGGACGGCCTGTTCGATCGTGCGCGGGGCCGGATCGTCGGCTCCGAGCAGTATCTGACCAAGCCGTTTACCAAAGACGAGCTGCTTGGCGCAATTTCCAGTCAGATCAACTGAGGTACAGGGGATGTCAGTAATTCTGATCGTTGACGACTCGCCGACTGAACTGCATCTTTTTCAGAACATGCTCGAGAAGAACGGCTTTCGCACGCTGGTTGCAGACAGCGGCGAAGAAGGTATCCGGCAGGCGCAGAAAGCGCATCCGGACTGTATTCTGATGGATGTGGTGATGCCGGGAATGAACGGCTTCCAGGCTACTCGTAAATTGACCCGGGATCCGGCAACGGCGCGCATACCGGTGATCATGATCACCACCAAGGATCAGGAGACCGACAAGATTTGGGGCATGCGCCAAGGCGCGGTGGAGTACCTGGTAAAGCCGGTGGCCGAAAAGGATCTGGTGGCGAGAATAAACGCGGTTATGGCTGGTTGAATGAACAACGCCGTCGATCTCACGAGCCTCGTCGAACAACCGTTTGACCTGTTACAGGAACTCGAACGCCGCAGTCGTGCGGCGTTTGCCGGCAAAGGAAGTGGCGGTCTGCCTGCGGAATGGGTGGGCGTCGGCTTTCGTATTGGCGACGAGCAATTCGTCGCCAGTCGTCGGGAAGTACGGGAAGTGCTCATGCTGCCGGAATCGATGACGCGCGTTCCCGGCGCCAAGCGCTGGGTACTCGGTATCGCCAATTTGCGCGGGCATTTGCTGCCGCTGATCGATCTCAAGATGCTGCTCGGCAGCGGCCGAACGTCACTGCGGCGCTCAACACGCGTAATATCGGTGAATCACCGTGAGATTCCCGCGGGCCTGGTCGTCGACGAAGTGCTGGGGTTCCGGCGCTTCATGGACAGTGAGTTCAAGGATAAATGGCCGCCGACGGTGGTCCGTTGCGATCGCTTTCTGAAAGGCGCTTATCAGCGCGGTCACGACAGCTGGCCGGTCTTCGGCCTCTACGAGTTGGTTGAAAGCAACTCGTTTCTTCAGGCCGCTGCAGAATGATGCAGCGGGCGTACCAACCAAGCAGATGATGCAAAGCCATGGTTAATTCTACTGACAAGACCTCCGCATTCACGGTTCTGGCATTGTTGACGGCGCTGATTCTGGCGGCCGCCTGCGTTGTCCTGTATATCCAGGGGGGTGCAAGTTCCGGGGCAAGTCAGTCGGTGTCCGGATCCGCGGCGCTGTCACAGGCGCTTGCTCTGCATGCGTCCGGTGCGCTGGGAGGTGACTCAGAAGATTTTGCGCGACTCGAGAACGATGTCATGCGCCTTGCAGATATGCGACAGTTGGCAGGTGAGGGGGCACTACCGGGCAGCGCCCGCGCATGGGCGAATCTGGAACAACAGGCGCGTGCCATTCTTGCCAGCCGCAGCGACAGCGAAACCGTCAGCAATGCGGCTGCTGCAGTTGCTCAGCGCATGCCGGAACTGCTGAGCGCATCGGATACCCTGTTTGAACTGACCGGCTCATCGGCTGACATTGAAGAATTCCAGCAGCGCTCGATCCGCCTTCGCCAGTCACTGAACGGATTGTCACTCAACCCGGATCCACAGACAGCGGCGGCCGCGATTTCGGCCGACCTTGATTATTTGCGACAAGTGACCAATGCGCTGTCCGGCGAGGAGACCGAGCTGGACATCGCAGCGCTGCCGGCCGCGGGCCGCGACACGGCGTTGTCACCGGTCGTCGCCGCGCTTGCCGATATCGAGTCAGCTACGGCGCGCGCGCTCCAGGCAGCAACAAACCTCGGCAATCCGGCGGCCACTCTCGACTCGCTGATCGACTCGGCAAACGACATTTACGCGGCCGCAGACGATGGCGTCGCTGCGCGCGCCGGGGAGACAGGTATTGTCGCGCATCCTTTGTTGCCCCTGGTACTGGTTGGCGGTGCTTTGTTATTGCTGGCGATACTTGCCTGGATGCATTCGCGCACGGCGCATTTCGAACGGGCGTCGCAGGAACAGGCGGAACAGAACGATCGCAATCAACAGGCGATTCTGCGCTTGCTCGATGAACTCGGCAGTCTTGCAGATGGTGATCTGACCGTCGAAGCAACCGTTACTGAAGATATTACCGGCGCGATCGCCGATTCGATCAACTACGCGATCGAGAAACTTCGTGAGCTCGTTGCAACGATCAATGAAACCGCGATCATGGTGGATTCAGCGGCTAAACAGACCGAAAGCACAGCGGTGCACATGGCGCGTGCTGCCGACAATCAGAATCGTGAGATTCGCGCAGCCACAGAATCGATCATGTCGATGGCGTCATCCATCGAGGAAGTATCTGGTAACGCAGAGCGTTCGTCGGATGTCGCCCGGCATTCCGTAGAGGTTGCGCACAAGGGCGGCGAAGCGGTGCGGCGCACTATCGACGGCATGAATGCGATTCGCGAAACCATTCAGGACACGTCGAAACGTATCAAGCGTTTAGGAGAAAGCTCGCAGGAGATCGGCAATATCGTCGAACTGATTAACGATATTGCCGAGCAAACGAATATTTTGGCGCTTAATGCTTCGATACAGGCGTCGATGGCCGGTGAGGCGGGCCGCGGGTTTGCCGTCGTTGCCGATGAAGTACAGCGGCTGGCGGAGCGGTCGACCAATGCTACCAAGCAGATTGAAGTGCTCGTACGTACTATTCAGTCTGATACGAACGAAGCAGTGGTATCCATGGAGCGCAGCACAACGGACGTCGTCGGCGGTGCACTGCTTGCGGAAAATGCGGGGGCCGCGCTTGACGAAATCGAACAGGTTTCGAACCAGATTGCGAGCCTCGTACAAAATATTTCCGGTTCGGCACGCGAACAGGCCAGCGCAGCGGCAGACGTTACCCGCCGTACCAATAAACTGAAACAGATAAGCGACCAGACCGGCAAGGCAACGACGGCGACCGCGTCGGCGATTTCCAAATTGTCCGTATTGGCGTCGCAATTGCGCCAGACAGTTGCCGGCTTCACGTTGCCGAACTCGGCTTTCGAATCGAGCGCTTTGTCGGGTAAACCGGTAACGGAACATTCGCAGAAGCCCAGAGACACCGCCTCAGGCTGACGGAAACGATGACCAGCGACTCGGGAATTCAGGAACGGCCAGACGAAAGTGGCACGCTAGAGGCGGCGGCCAGTGCGCTCGCTGTTGTCAGCCAGGAGTTGCTGGAGACGATTCGCATGGCGCACGTAGCCCTCGAAGGTGTGCTCGAGGGACGCGGCGGATCCGCCGGGCTGGTGCAATGTGGTGAACTCCTGCATCAGGCGCGCGGCGTATTGCGCCTGACCGAAACTTACGGCGCAGCGCTGCTGGCCGAGGAAATGGAGCATGTCTGCGTCTATTTGGCGAAGTTGCGGGCTGGCAAGGGTCGTGAGGACGGGCTCGACGCCCTGACGCGGGCCATGGTGCAATTGCCAATCTACATCGAACGCCTGTTGGGCGGCGGGCGTGATATCGCATTGGTATTGTTGCCGATGCTGAATGACCTGCGCGCTGCGCGCGGCAGGCCGTTACTTTCCGAAGGCACTTTACTGCTGCTCAATCTGTCGCCGTCGTTGCGCGCGGATGGTAAGGAGTTGCGCGAGACTATCGGCGACGACCCGATCGTCGTTGCCAGTCGCTTGCGGCCGAAATTTCAGCTGGCGTTACTTGGCTGGATTCAGGGCGGCGACTCGAAGCGACACCTCGAATCACTGTCCGGAGTCGTTGTCGCCCTGGAGACAGCGGCAACCCGAAATGACATGCACCAGCTCTGGTGGGTGCTGGGCGGCGTGCTGGAATCATTGCAAAACGGCGGCCTGGAGACCTCGGTCGCCCTGAAGCGCTTGCTCGGACAGGCCGATCGCCGCATCAAGCTGCTGATCGACGAAGGGCCGGAGTCGTTCGATTCACACCCGGTAAGCGACCTGTTGAATAATCTTCTTTATTACGTGGCGCGCTCCGGCAAAGCCGGCGGCCGCATCAGCGAGATTCGCGCGGCATTCAATCTGTCCGAGCTGTTGCCCGGCGATGAGCAGGTCGAACATGCCCGCGAGAGCCTGTCGGCTCCCAGCGTCAAGCTGATGAAAACGGTGGCGGCCGCCATCAAGGAAGATCTCGGTCGTGTGAAGGACGTACTGGATATCTACGTTCGAACCGGCATGAACAAGTCATCGGAGCTCGTGCCGCAACTCGATCTGCTAAAAAAGATCAGCGATACGCTTGGTGTGCTTGGTCTCGGCGAATTACGCGGCGACATCGACGGCGAGATCGAGCGCCTGAAGACCGTTGTCGCCCGTGGCGGCGCTACCAACGAGCAAACCATCGTCGAAATTGCCTCGACGTTACTTCGGGTAGAAGACCGCCTCGATCAGCATCTCGTGCGATTGATCGTTCCTCAAGACTCGCCATCGCCCGGTGAAGAGCAGCACCTCCCGGCCGAAGACAATGCGGAATACAAGCAGGTTGCCGAGGCGGTCATGCGCGAGAGCATTATCAATCTCGCGCGCATCAAGGAGACGTTCAGCCAAAGTCTGTCAACGGCCGGCAATTCCCAGGGGATCGACAGCGTTCCCGGGCTCATTCGCGGCATCAAGGCCGGCCTGATGATGCTGAACAAGAATCGCGCGGTCGAGGTGCTGGATCGGATCGGTAACCTGATCACGCTGACCTTGCGCGGTGGCGGGCCGGGCCGATTGCAACAAAAGGAAATGGATCGCCTCGCGGACGCCATCGTCAGCGTTGAGTACTACATGGAGACTGTAAAGGCCGGTCGGCGAGAGCCAACATACATGCTGGACAATGCCGAGACCTGCCTGGCGGTGTTGGCCGATCTCGAAAAGCGCCTGACGCGAGACAAGGACGAGCAACCGTCCGCAACCCGCACCGTCCGGGTGTCCAGGGAGGAGTTTGATGCCAGAGCGGCGGAACAACATGCAGATTCGGCACGCTTGCAGCAGACCGAAGTCATGCCGATGCCGGTCATCGCGGCGCATGCGGAGCACCTCGATCCCGAACTCCTCGAACTGTTCATCGAGGAAGCGAAAGAAGAAATCGGGACGATCAGGAGCAACCTGCCGCAATGGGCCGAGTCACCCGACGATATGGAAACGCTCATCACCGTTCGACGTTCTTTTCACACGCTGAAGGGCAGTGGACGCATGGTCGGTGCGGAACGTATCGGGGAATACTGCTGGACTATCGAAAACCTGCTTAATCGCCTGATCAACCGAACGCTAAGCCGCACGCCACCGATGGTTAAGTTCATTCTGGATGCTGCGCAGGTGGTTCCGGAACTGGTGGAGCAGCTCGAATTCGGTACCGAACCTGCATCTGACGTCAATTTGCTGATGGCCCGCGCCAATGCGTTCGCTGAAGGAGATCCTAACGCGGCAGTTTTGATTTTGGCGACGCCAATGGGGGTCAGCGCAGACGAAGAAGTAACAGCGCTCGAGATGGACCCGGTGCTGCTCGACATCTTTTCCATGGAAACCGACGGGCACCTGAAGGTCGTCCAGGAATACCTGGCTAACTGCGAGGGACATCGGCCACCGTTTGCGGTTACCGACAAGCTGCATCGCGCGTGTCACACGCTGCATGGCAGCGCAAACATGGCAAATGTCGAACGCGGCGTTGCGGTGGCGGGTGCGCTGAACCGCTATATCCGGCGCGCACAGGACTATAACGTTGGGTTGAATGCGGATGGCCTGAGCGCCGTGGGCGCCGCCGTCGACGCAATACGGGCCATTGTCGCCGATATCAACCGGCCGCAGCGCGAGCGGGCAGACTACGCGACCCTGATCGACCAACTGACCGGTCTCATGAACGCAATCGAAGCGCCGGCTGTCGAGGAACGGGCCAGTGAAGAGCGCATCGATGAGGCAATGCCAGCGCCGTTCGACGTCGATGAGGACGGAGATTACGACGCCGAAATTGCCGCAATCTTTTCCGAGGAAGCTGCTGAAATTCTCGAAGAGGCGGATCGGGCGCTTGCTCTATGGAGCAAGGACAGGAGCCTCCGCGAACCGGCAGAGGAACTGAAGCGGCATTTGCACACGTTGAAAGGCGGTGCGCGCATGGCGGGAATTACCGCGATGGGCAATCTGAGTCATGAACTGGAAACCTTGTTGATCGGGATCGACGAGGGCCGCGTCGATGCATCGCCACGCATCGACGATCTGCTGCAGCAAAGTTTCGACGAACTGCATCGCATGCGCGACACGGTAATTACCGGCAAGAAGGTAATGCCTGCCAATGACCTCGAACGCATAATTCGCAAGGTAAATGCCGGCGAGGATGCGGCAGAGGCGTCGGCGGTGGAACGCGAGGCCGTTTTCTCACTCGAGGACGACGTAGCGGTCGAGTTCACAGCCGAGCCGGACGAGTCGATCAGCATGGTTATTGTCGACCAAGCAGTCGACGAAGCAGTCGAGGAGGTGGTCGCAGAAGTGGTCGAGGAAGCGACTTATCCGGCTATCGACCACGAGAAGGAAACTGCGATAGACGAGGTGATCGAAGAACATCGGCTTGGCATTGTCGATGACCTGCCGTCCGGCGAGCCGCTGGCCGCTGAGCTCGCCGCGGCCGCGCCAGAGAGTGAAGCCGCGCCGTCCGAAGACGCCACGGACGGCCTGGCCATTTCGCTCGAGCCTGTACCTGAGCCTGTACCTGAGCCTGCAGGTGTGCCAGCGCCCGAGCCAGTTCCCGAGAAGCCACTGCCCGAGGCGGCCATCGAAGCTGCCGACGAGGCGGACGACCTGCAGCTCGAGATGGTTGCAGCACAGGGCGTGCCTCTCGAATCGATTGCCGAAGGGCGCCGCATGGCTCAGCGCGGCGCAGCCAGCGCGGAAGCCCGGCAGGAGTTCGCGCGCATCGATGCGGAGCTGCTTGAGGACCTGCTGAATGCGGCCGGCGAGATCAGTATTTATCACTCGCGCCTGAGCCAGCAAATCACTTCGATCGAGTTCCATCTCGATGAGCTGGAGCAAACCGTCAGCCGCCTGCGCCAGCAGTTGCGTAAACTCGAAATCGAAACAGAGGCGCAGGTCACGCACGGTCACCAGGAAACCTACGTTTCGCGTGATTTCGATCCACTCGAAATGGATCGCTATTCCAACATACAGCAACTGTCGCGTGCTCTCGCCGAGTCGGCGAACGACATGGGGAGCCTCAAGGATCTCATGCGCACGCTGACTTCCGACGCCGAGACTTTGCTGGTGCAACAGTCACGCGTGACGGCGGAATTGCAGGATGGCCTTATGCGAACGCGCATGGTGCCATTTCAGCGACATGTGCCGCGGTTGACGCGTCTTGTGCGCCAGGTAGCCGGAGAAACCGGCAAGCGCGCGGAACTCGCGGTCGAAGGCGCAGCGGGTGAGCTGGATCGGCAGGTGCTCGACAAGATGTTGCCGCCGTTCGAGCACATGATGCGCAACGCGGTGATTCATGGCATCGAAAAGGCCGAACAACGGCAGGCGAACGGCAAACCAGCCACCGGTCGCATCACAGTCCGCCTGCATCGTGAAGGCGCGGAGATGGTTATCGACGTTGCGGATGACGGCGCCGGACTGGATGTCAAGGCGATACGCCGCAAAGCGTATGAAAACGGCCTGCTGACTCCCGACAGCAAAACCAGCGACGAAGAAATCATGCAGCTGATCCTGACGCCTGGCTTCAGCACTGCGACGCAAGTGACCCAGTCCGCTGGACGCGGCGTCGGCATGGATGTCGTGGCCAATGAAGTCAAGAAACTCGGTGGTTCGCTGCATATTTCGTCGGTCATCGGCCAGGGCACCAACTTCACCGTGCGCCTGCCTTTCACGCTGGCTATCACGCAAGCGCTGATTGTGCGCACGGGCGAAGAGGTTTATGCGCTGCCCTTGCCGACGGTCGAAGGTGTCGCGCGCATCGGCCGTGCCGACCTCGAGAGCATGCTCAACCAAAGCGATCCGAGCTACGAGTATGGCGAGCAGACCTATCGATTCCGACATCTGGGACTCTACCTCGGGGGGCAGCCGGCCAAGCTGCCTGACGATGATTCCTATGTATCGATCATCCTGGTCCGTGCCGGCGACTACTCGGCGGCCATCCTGACTGATGAGATGCTTGCCAGTCGCGAAATCGTGGTCAAGTCTGTCGGACCGCAATTGGCCGGGATTCGCGGCATTTCCGGCGCTACGATTCTCGGTGACGGCAGCATCGTGCTGATTCTCGATATCAATGCACTGGTAAGAACGGGTGCACCGATGATCGAACTGAAGGGCGCTACGCCGGCACCGGTCGATGTGCGGCCGCTGGCTCTCGTCGTCGACGATTCCATCACTGTCCGGCGTGTCATGGAACGTTTTCTGTTGCGTAACGGAATGCGCGTCGTTACAGCCAAAGACGGCCTCGACGCTATCAGCGCTGTGTCCGATGCCAAACCGGACATCATCCTGCTGGATATCGAAATGCCACGCATGGACGGCTATGAATTTGCCACCCACGTGCGCAATGACGAACGCATCGCCGATGTGCCGATTATCATGATCACCTCCCGAGTCGGTGACAAACATCGCGCGCGAGCCATCGAGATCGGCGTTAACGACTACCTGGGCAAGCCCTACCAGGATTCGCAGTTACTCGAATCTATTCAACGGCTGCTGGAAGAACGCGGGATCAATCTGCCGTGAGTGCCGATACCGAAGAGCTCTACAGTTTGCTGGTACCGCTTGCGGAAGATCGCCTGATCGTGCCGCGCGCCTGTGTCGCCGAGGTAGTGCGATTTACCAGGCCGGAACAGGCAGATGGCAGTAAAGACTGGATGCTCGGCACGGTTAACTGGAACGGCCGTGCCCTGCCAGTTGTCTCATTCGAAGGCGCAATCGGCAAGGAACTGCCGGCAACCAGCGGGCGGACACGGATCGTCGTATTTTATTCCAGCACCGGCCAGATCCGGACCGGCTATTTCGGCATCCTGACCCAGGGATTTCCGCAATTGGTGCGCGTCAACCGTGCCGTTCTGAAGCTGGATGCTACATCCGGCTGGCCGGAGGGCGCACCGGTTCTGTGTCGGGTGAAAATGATCAATGAGTACCCCCTGGTGCCGCACCTGGAAGCCCTCGAGCGCATGATTGTCGCCGAGTCACTGCAAGCCTGAGGCGATCGAAACTATCGATTTCCTGTTGGAGCCCGCCCCGCGGGCGAATGGGAAAAGGCCGTCGTAACCGCATTCGCCCGCCGGGCGGGCTCCAACAGCGTTTCGTTTGGCAAATGCAGTGGGTCAGCCCAGATCTCCCCACCGCGATTGCAGTACCGCGAGCGCAGCGATTGCCGCGGTCTCGGTGCGCAGGATGCGCGGACCCAGGGAACAAACCTCGAAACCCGCTGCCGTAGCCTCGCTTATCTCGTTGTCGCTCAAGCCACCTTCGGGGCCGATCAGCAACATAACGCTGCCTGCCAGGGGCTGCAGCGATGCCAACGGCGAGGCGACCGTCGGATGCAATGCGATTCGCCTGTAACCGTCCTGCCCAAGCTGCTGTCGCCACTCGCTGAACTGAACGGGAGTATCGATGAGAGGTGGAACAGTGCGTCCGCATTGCTCGCAGGCGCTTTGCGCAATCTTCGTCCAGTGCGCAGTACGTTTATCGCGCTTCCCGGTATCATCCAGGCGCACCACTGAAAACTCCGTCAGCACTGGTGTCAAACGAGATACGCCCAGTTCCGTTGCTTTTTGCACCACGGTATCCATGCGCTCGCCGCGCGAGACGCCCTGCACCAGGTGCACGACCAACGTTGATTCGACTTTGGGATTAACATGAGCGTCGATGCGAACCGCGACTCCATGCCTCGATACCGTGACGACCACGGCCGAAAACTCGCCACCCTTGCCATTGAACAATGTCAGTGCGTCCGCCGGTTTCAGGCGCAGCACCCGGTGGACGTAGTGTGACTGCTCAACCGGCAAAATCAGTTGCGCGCCACTCTGCAATGTCTCGTCGACATACACACGATGGGCGCCCGGCTGTCTCAATTCAAATGTATCCTGTGCAGAGTTCGCAAAGACGACGTGACCAGGGATGCGCTGTCGTTGACATTACACCTACTCTGCAATGACCATGTCAAAGGCCGTTCCCGAAGACGTCGTTTCGCTTCAGGTAAGTGAATCTTGTCCGACCATGATACGCAGGTATATACGATAAGCCCCGGCGTCGGCCTGTTGCGTCCCGCCGTCCAGTGCCCGTCGCCCAATCAGGATGACCGGCCGGACGGCGCGCAGCCGGAACTACTCGTCATCCACGGTATCAGTCTGCCGCCAGGCGAATACGGCGGACCGTACATCGAGCAGTTTTTTACCGGTTGCATCGATTCGCAGGCGCACACGTATTTCAGCGAGATTTGTGATCTGCAGGTTTCAGCGCATCTCCTGATTCGACGCGACGGTGCATTGATCCAGTTTGTGCCGTTCGGCCGGCGCGCGTGGCATGCAGGCGAGTCAACGTTTCGTGGCCGCTCGCGTTGCAACGACTTTTCGATCGGCATCGAACTCGAAGGGGACGACGAAACGCCCTACGATGACGCTCAGTATGCGGTTCTCGCGGCCGTAATCGACACGCTCATCGGCAGCTTTCCGGGGCTCTCCCGCAGATCGATCGCCGGGCATTGCGATATCGCTCCGCGCCGCAAGACAGATCCCGGCCCTGCATTCGACTGGTTGCGGCTGTATGATGAATTGTCGGCAAGAATGGCAGGCAGGACAGACGGGACCCAATGAAACTGATCGCCCTTTTGATCGCGCTTGCCATCGAACGACTGGCAACCCATCTGTTTCGTATGCGCGAATTGCGCTGGCTCGATCGCATTCTCGATGCCGGCTTCAGCCAGATTTCGCGGCTCGCCAACTGGCCGCCGATCTTGCCGATTGCTGGTCTGGTTTTTTTGCTGGTCGTGCCTGTATTGCTCGTTTGGATGAGCCTCGGCGATGCCTTGCTCGGTTTCCCGTATCTTGTTTTCGCGATCTTCGTGCTGTTTTTTTCCTTCGGTCCGCAAGACATCGCGGAAGAGGTCGACGATTATTGCGCGGCCCTGTCGAGCAACGATAGTGAGCAGGTGCGCACCACCGCAAAAATACTTCTTGAACACGATCCGCCTGATTTTGCGCAGGAGCGCAATCGCCAGATAGAAGAGGCAGTGTGTGTGCAGGCGAATAATCGACTGTTTGCCGTGATTTTCTGGTTCGTGCTTCTCGGCCCGGTGGGTGCTTGGGCTTACCGTGTCACCGATCTGACTCGTCGACGTGCAGTGTTCGCCGCCGCGCGTGACTCGGATAGTGAAACGCCGGCATCGCAGGTGGTCGCCGCCACGGAGGCCCTGCACGGTTGGCTGGCATGGATTCCGGCACGATTGACGGCGATCGGTTATGCGTTGGCCGGCAGTTTCGACGGTGCCTGGTCGGCGTGGCGGTTGTCGTCCCACGAGGTTGGCAGGGTGTCCCGGGACGTCTCTGAGGGTTTACTGGCGAGGGTCGGCGTCGGCGCCCTGGCAATTGTGCCGGTCGTCGATGAAGTTGAAGCCGAACGGGGCATTCGCGGGGCCATTGCAGCCAAACGACTGGTGCTTCGCGCCCTCTTTATCTGGGCAGCGGTAATCGCCGCCATGACGCTTTATGGCTGGTCCGTGTAGCCGGCAGGCATCGACATCGTTGAAATTCGGCTGGATAACAGCGTTCGTGCTGTTCGTTCCGCCGCCAACGCTGCCGAGCGAGCCCAGCCAACCACCCGAGAAGTCGGAGTCGGCCGGGCTGCGCATCGTGACGTTGGCACCACACCTTGCGGAACTGCTGTATGCCGTTGGCGCGGGGCGTACGCTGGTCGGCGTCAGTGCCTACACCGACTATCCGGAGGCCGCGACGGCATTGCCCGTTATCGGCGACGCGTTCGCGATCGACCAGGAACGACTGGCGATGCTCGAGCCAGACCTGTTGCTGGCCTGGAAAAGTGGCACGCCCGCCAACGTGATCGAGCGGATCGCGGCGCGCGGTTACCGCATTGAAAGCATCGAGACACGCGGCTTGCAGGAGATTGCGACGGCGCTGGAACGTATCGGGGAATTGACCGGCAGGCAGCGCCAGGCGGCGCAGGCTGCGAATGCGTTTCGCGCAGCGTTGCAATTGCTTGCAGAGCAGAATCGTGGCGCCGCGCCCCTGCGTGTTTTCTACCAGGTTTCAGATCGACCGCTGTATACCGTTACCGGTGCGCATTACGTCAGCGAACTGATCGACATTTGCGGTGGCAACAACGTATTTGCGGACCTGAACGACCTGGCTCCACTGATCGATGTCGAGGCTGTTCTGGCAAGGAATCCGGAAGTGTTGCTTGCCAGTGACGATAACAACGAAGATGCCTTCGCTGTATGGGAACGCTGGCCCGATATGTCAGCCAATCGCTACGGCAATCATTTTTTCCTGCCAGCAAATGAAATAGGCCGCGCAACTCCGCGTTTGTTAGAGGCAGGTGAAAGCCTGTGCCGTACGCTTGAACAGGCGCGCGCGAATCGTGCCGCATGGATTGCAGATCGCCCGTGATACGGGCGCCTACGGTGGGTCATTGGCACCGGGTGGAATCGATCGCCCGTGATACGGGTTCCTGCAGCGGTTCAATTGCCAACTGTAGGAGCCCGTATCACGGGCGATCATCCACCATCCTTCAGCCGATCTCGATCCCAGATCACTTCCTGGCCGTTTTCCGCTCTCGCCAGTCGTCTCGCTACGACAAACAACAAATCCGACAGGCGATTCAGATACTGCAGCAGCTCACCGCGCACCTCTTCCGCGTCGCCCAGCGCACACACGCAGCGCTCGGCGCGACGTACAATAGTGCGGGCAAGGTGACACGCCGCTGCAGCCTGGCCCCCACCGGGCAAGATGAAATCCTTAAGCGGCGGCAGCCCGGAATTAAATGTGTCGAGCTGTCGTTCCAGCCGTAAAACGAACGGCTGCTCGATTGCCTTGTGCCCCGGTATGCACAATTCTCCGCCCAGGTCGAACAGGTCGTGCTGAACTTCGGTAAGGCAGTGTCGAATATCGTCGGGTACGGCAGCGCATGCCAGCACCATGCCGATGGTGCTGTTGGCCTCGTCAACCGTACCGTATGCCTCGACTCGCAAACTACTCTTGGCGACGCGGCTGCCATCGCCAAGCCCGGTCGTGCCGTCATCGCCGGTGCGCGTGTATATCTTGCTCAATCGGTTGCCCATAGATGCTTACTGCCAGCTGTATCCGAGGTCGACAAAGTAGCTGCGCTCCTGCATGCGAAAGCCTGCCGCGGTTTCATAGTCACGGTCGAAAAGGTTCTCGATACGTGCGTTGAGGCGCCACCGGTCGGCAAGTGCCAGCTGTCCGGTCAGATTGGCCAGAACATAGCCCGGCAAGTGGATACCGCCAACGTCTTCGCGATCGCCACTGGCAAGCAGCGATAATCCCACCCGATGTTCTCCAAAGTCTTTCCGTAAGTTTACGGTCATGCTTTCCTCGGCGCGCCGTACCAGGCGCACATTCTCGATTGCATTGTCGGCCGATTGACGAAGGATGCTGGTGCGAACGGAGAAACTTTCGCCACGATATTCCCATCCAAGTTCGGCGCCACGTATTTCGGCCCTGCCGATATTACGCAATTCGAAGGTCGACAGGTCGAATTCGATCAGATCGTCGATGTCATTTCGATACAGTTCGAAATCAAAGCTATGTCGCGAGTCGGGACGATAACGCAGTGCGACCTGAACTTCGTCAGCCGCCTCGGGCTCCAGGTCCGGCCGGCCGCCGAAGCCGAACCGGTCCGTGGCATCCGGCGCGCGAAAGGCGTGCCCGAGCCCCGCGTTTAGCGTCCAGCGCTCGCCCAGCGAGCGGGAATATTCCGCATTCCAGGTGAAATGATTACCGAAAGCATCGTGGTCGGAGAGGCGAACTGCAACAAACGTTCGATGTATGCCCTTGCTCCATTGGTTCTCAAGGAAAACAGCGCGTACGCTCGTATCCTCCTCGAACCCGGAGCCGAATGACAGTGACGATGCGGTTTCGTCGACCAGGTAGATGCCGCCGACCCATTCATGGTTACCCTTTGGCAGCGAGACTTGCCAGTCGAGCGCATACCTTTTCGATTCGACGTAATCGGCCGACTGGTTTTGCTCGATTGAATCCTCGATATGGCTCACGACGAGCTTGCTCTGCAAATCGTTTGGCAACGCAGTGTTCACTTCTACAGCGGTGCTGGCAAGTCTGAAGTCCTGGTCCAGTGGTGCCAGAAAAAAGTCGAAGTATTCATTGTTGCCACTGGCTTGCCAGTGCCTTAGTGTCACATAGCTGGACGCCAGTCGCAGGCCTGCATGAAAATTTGCCGACAGGTTGTCGTAGCCGCGCGCGATTTCACTTTGCGTGCTGGATGAGAAACCGTTGGTATCCTGCCAATTGGCTGTCATGCCAATGTTGGCAGTCTCACTGCGACTGCCTGCTGAAACGAGCGCAGTTCGCGTGTCGAAACTCCCTGTGCCAATGGAACTCTCGATATATTGCGCTTCGCCCTGACGGGTGATGATGTTGACGACACCGCCGATAGCGTCCGTACCAAAGAGCGCCGACCGCGCCCCCTTGACTATCTCGATGCGCTCAATGGTTTCCGGCGCAATGTGCTGAATAGCAGCGCCACCAATGGTGCCCGGATTGATGCGAACCCCGTCAACGAGCACTAGCGTGTGATTGCTGTCTGTGCCGCGCAGAAAAACCGACGTCGATTGACCGGGGCCACCGTTACGCCCAATGTCGATGCCGGCTTCGAAGCGCAACAACTCCGCGAGATCGGCCGCCAGTGATTGCTCGATGTCCTGTCGTGTAATGACCGTGACGGGCACGATCGCGTTCTCTAAAGGTATCTCGGTACGAGTCGCTGTTACGACGATCTGATCCTGTGGCGCAGTCTCCGTCGCCGCTGTGCTGACTATTGGTAGTGAAAGAATCAGGATTGCAATGACTGGCAGTGACTGACGCGATTCTGCGTGCAGAGTTTTCATGTTGTCCCCTTGCGTGCCGCCCGCACGCGATCAGTTGGTTCGACCGTTGCGAATGCCGGGGGGTGATGAGGACCGCTGCTCTGTCAAGGCACGTCCGAATTTACGCCCACCGCGTCATTCACGTGTGCAACAGGCCGGTCTCCGGGCTTACGAGTGGAAAGCACGCCTTGCGGCCTGCATTCCAGTCCGTAGCGCCTTCCCGCGAATTGGAAAGCAGATGCTTTTCCGTTCTCGCAGTGGCTCCGCCGGGCCGTGAGGCTGGCGGGGGCTACGGGTTGACTCGATCACCGTTGCGGGGGCAGCGCCGGAATGAGTCATTGCTGACTCCACCGGCTTCCCGTTCATCCGAAAAAATGCCTTTCCGGATTCACCTGATGTCGGGCGAACAATAGGCACCGGCCTGCGGACTGTCAAGCGAAGTGTGTCAGCCCACTCTTGTGTCACGCACAGGCTGCATCCATAGTTGCCGCTTTCGACGCCACCACATTGCAGGATCGAGGTCAGGAATGGCAGAGGCGCCAGGCAAATCACCGGAATTGGAAACGGCGCTCGCTGCTGCCAGCGCAGCCGCAGCAATCAGTCGCCACTATTACCGCGGAAACTTCGAGGTGCGCACGAAAGCGGATCGAACACCGGTGACCCAGGCCGATGTCGAATGCGAACAGGCAATCCGCAAGATCATTCTCGACCGGTTTCCCGACCACGGCTTTCTTGGCGAGGAAACCGGACAGACCGGATCGACTTCAGAGAACCTGTGGCTCGTCGATCCCATCGATGGCACGAAGGCTTTCGTTCGCCAATATCCTTTTTTCTCAACACAGATAGCACTCATGAAGAGGGGACGGCTGGTACTGGGCGTGTCCAGCGGCTGCTTGTTCGACGAGCTGGCTTGGGCCGAAACCGGACGTGGGGCGTGGCTGAATGGCAAGCGATTGGCAGTCAGCGACATTGATGACCTTGCACGGGCGGCGTTGTCGACCGGTAATCTCAGAACACTCGCCGCATCACCCGGCTGGCAGCGCTTCGGCGCTATCGTGACGGCTGTCGATCGCATTCGCGGCTACGGCGATTTTTACCATTACCATCTGTTGGCGGCCGGCAAGATAGATGCGGTGATCGAGTCCGATGTGGGTATTCTCGATATCGCCGCACTGGCTGTCATAGTTACGCAGGCAGGTGGAATCTTCACGGACCTCGACGGCAACCCGCCAGGGCTCGCTACGACCTCGGTTCTGGCTGCCAACCCCGCTCTGCATCAGGAATTGCTGGGCCGACTCAAGAACTCCTGATCGGCTTGCGCCGCAGCGACGAACAGTTGCTGTCCCCGCCAGGGCACCGCTTCCATCGGTGTGCAGTAAAGACTGCTCAATCGTGATTCGCTCAGAATTTGCGCGGTGCCGCCCAGCTCCCAGCGACCGTCACCGTACAAGAGCAGGCAGCGACTGGCAAACCGTGCCGCAAAATTGACGTCATGCAAAGTGGCAACGATTGCGGCTCCCTTCGCGGCCGCGTTCGCGAACAAGCTCATTATCTGTAGTTGATGCTGCGGGTCAAGATGGTTGGTGGGTTCGTCCAGCAAATAGAGTTCGGGTCTCTGGGTCAACGACTGGGCGATTGCGACACGTCTACGTTCGCCACCCGACAGCGTGCCGATGTCGCGTTCGTTCAGCGTGGCCATGTCGACACTCAGAAGGGCATCCATTGCGATAGCACGGTCGGCCACCGACTCCCACTCCAGTGCAGGGACGTGCGGATGACGACCTGCGAGCACTGTTTCAAATACGGTCGCGGGAAAAAAATCCTCGGTGTCTTGCGGTAACAAGGCAAGGACGCGCGCGATTTGCCGCCGACTCAATTCTGTCAAAGGCGCACCCTGCAAGCGGATCGATCCGGTCGCCGGCCTGCGCAGCCCCGCAATAGTATGCAAGGACAGCGTTTTGCCCGCACCGTTCTGTCCCAGGATGGCGAGAAATTCACCGCTTGCTACGGAGAGTTGCAGGGACTCGACCAGAGTTCTTCCGGGGACCGAGATTCCGAGGTTTCGGCATTCGAGCACTGGCATGGTAGAAGTTTGCATGGCGGCAGAGTAGCCCAGCTTTACACGCGGCGAAAGAACCGCACGTCAGTCGGACAGCCGAATTTCCCGTGCCGTTTGCGTACCGATGACGACAAAGTGAAGACTTTTCGGGATCAATGCCTCCGACTCCGATACGGCGATGCGACCACCCATGATTTCTGCATGGCGCTGTGGCAGAGGCGGTGCACGCTGCGGATCTGCATAGCCGTGCGGGAAATCAGGTAAGCCACTCGCCGGATCGTATTTGTCGGTGGCACCGAGGGTGTGCAGAAACTCGTGCGCTATAACGACATTGTTAATCGAGCCATGATGACGACCGGCGAATGCATTCACGATTCCGATCATGCCTTTCTGCATGCCGACGGAATTCTCCAGCGGGTAGTCATCGCGCGGCGCGTGATAGCGGACAAAGATTTTTACGTCCGGCGCCACTTCATCCTGGTCGCTGGTGATGCGGCCGGCCCACCAGCGCAATCTCAGGCTCCATTCAGCGATGCCAACAACACCGGCACCGGGCGCCAATTCGGGTGGTTGCTGAAGTACCGGTCGGCCGAGTTCCATGCGGACCGGCCGTTGCAGATCATGTCCGTACCGAGCGGTCTCCTGGGCGATGAAATCTTCAATCGCGACGAAATCGTCGATTTCCAGGTTGTCGATGTAACGCCCGCTTTCGTCGCTGCCGTCACCGTTAATGGGGTACACCTTGACCCACAGGCTGTTGTTCCAGTCGGTGCTGCGCGACTGTGTCAGCCAGCTGCCCATTGAGACAAAAAGCAGTAGCAGCAGCAAAATGGATACGCGAACGGCCTTGAACATTGCTTGACACACAGGCGGACGGGCCGCCCATTCCGGACTGGTGCAACGGATTAGAAACCCGGGCGTGCCCGGGTAACAGGGCACAGGCCACAATTCGTCGTTCTGCAGACCCGCGGACGGTCAGTCATCGATGAAAGTGGGTGCCCGGCGAAGCGTATTTGACTGCTCGAAGGCATAGGCAATCTCGATCAGCGTTCGCTCGCTGAACGCACCGCCGATGAACGATAAGCCTGCGGGAAGTCCTGATACGAAGCCTGCCGGCACGGTGACACTGGCAAATCCTGACACGGCAGCCAACGACGAACTGCCGATGCTGAAGTGATCGCCGAGCACATGATCCGTCAGCCAGGCAGGCCCATTCGACGGTGCGATCAAAGCGTCGAGGCGGTGCTCGTGCAATGCATTGTCGATGCCTTCCTGCGCAATGCGCTTGCTCGTGGCGAGTGCTTCGAGATAGTCGGCATCGGTCAAAGGACCTTGTTGCTGCGCCAGCTCGAAAATATCCTGGCCGAAAATCGGCATTACACGCTCTGCATTGGCAGAATTGAACTCGATGATTGCCTGCAAGGATCGGAGGGGTGCCTTTGACGCCTCGAGATAAGCGTCCAGATCCGCCTTGAACTCGTAGAGCAGAACCGCGTACTCGGCATCGCCGAGACCCTCTGTGTCGATCTCGATGGGGTCTACAATGACAGCACCCTGAGCCTCGAGGCGTGCAATGCTCCCGACAAGAACGTCGTCGATGCGTTGGTCGTTCCCGGCGCCCTGGTGCGTTCGTAAAACGCCAATTCGCCGGCCATGTAACGCATCCGGGTCAAGGTTATCCGCATACGCTGCGACCACCGCACCGCGCTGCGCCGACGCCGGATCGGCCGGATCAACAATCGCCATCGCCGTAAGCAGGATTGCGGCATCCCGTACCGTACGCGCCATCGGTCCGGCCGTGTCCTGGCTGTGCGCGATCGGGATTACGCCGTCACGGCTGACCAGCCCGAGTGTCGGTTTGATACCGACGATGCCGTTCGTCGAAGCCGGGCAAATAATGGAACCATCGGTTTCGGTGCCTACCGCAACGGCCACCAGGCTGGCGGCTACCGCAACGGCCGAGCCGCTCGACGAGCCGCAGGGATTGCGCCGCAGCTGGTACGGATTGCGTGTCTGTCCGCCTACGCTGCTCCAGCCACTCGACGAACTTGTCGAGCGAAAATTAGCCCACTCGCTGAGATTGGTCTTGCCGAGAATGATGGCGCCTGCATCGCGCAGTCGCGCGACCATAAAGGCGTCATCCGCTGCCCGGTGTTCGGCGAGCGCCAGTGAGCCGGCACTGGTGGCCATGCGATCGCCGGTATCGATGTTGGCCTTGAGCAGGACAGGAATCCCGTGCAAGGGCCCGCGCGGGCCGGATGCGGCACGTTCGTCATCCAGGGCGTCGGCGATCGCCAGCGCGTCGGGATTAATTTCGAGAACAGCGCGGAGTTCGGGTCCGTGACGATCCAGTGCATCGATTCTGTCGAGATAAAATTGCACGAGCTGCCGTGACGTCAGGTCGCCATTGAGCATCGATTCTTGCAGCGTGGCGATATCGTGTTCGGCATAGTCTCGCTCGCCGACAGAAACGCAGGCACTCGCGAGCAGAGCAAGTACCGGAACCAGCCAATGCAATTTAAATCGCGACATTGTCGCTCCATTCACGTATCGCCTACCCGACAGCGAGCCTAAGTCGGGTACGCAACTCACGCAACTGGAGAAAAAAGAAAAACCCCGTGGCTTGCGCGACGGGGTAGAGGTGACTCTTATTATTATTAGTAGAAGTGAGAATTCGGCAACCAGATACAGACGTATTTTTATTATTGGATCTGGATCGTTTTGTTTTTGTAATTATTGTTCTTCTGGCGTCTAAATCCTGTATGTATCAACTTTTCGGTAGCCGGTTCTCAGTTCCACTTCGCTTGGGCAGGCTATATACAGCAAGTCCTATGCCAGCAGCGTATTAACGTTGAATTTTCAGTGGTTTGCAGCGCAACTTCACACGGTCAGCTTAAGAATGTGAGATGTTTTGTAAAGTTATCCGACAAGCTGCCAAGCGGATTGTATAATATCGTTTACAAACAATTACTTACTATATAGTCCGGGCGACGGGTAGTCGTGCCAAAGGGAACACGAAGTCTCGCCTTCGGTGTCGGCGTCGAGAAAAAAGGCCGGATTATGTCCCCAAATGGCGACAGGGGTTACTGGTGGCGCCACCTGTCAAATTATTCGACAACCGTGCCGGCCTGCGCTCGTTCCAGCAAGCTGACCTGGCTGTAGAAACGGCCGTTGCGAATCACGGCGACCACCTCAAGAGCATCGCCGATACGCGCCCTTGGATCGCCGGCCACGATGACCAGGTCCGCCAGGCTACCCGCTACAATACGACCCAGATCACCTTGCAGGCCCAGGGCGGACGCCGCGTTGCTGCCGACTGCTTGCAGGACCCGGTCGCCGTCAAGTCCGGCAGCGGCGAGCGCGCGTAGCTCCGCGTGCAAGGCCAGACCGGGGGGCAGTCCGTTGGGTTTGCTGCCGACCACTACCGTTGAGGTGGCACCCGTCATATCCGGAACGCTCGAGAAACGACGCGGACGCGCTTCGGGCGGTGGCGCATGAGCAGCCTGTCGCGACCGAAACAGATGCGACAACCCCGGTGTCTCGGCGTTGGCGAGGCCCGAGACCAGCGTCACCGGGCCATTGCCCGTGGCTATCGCCATGTCGGCATAATGCCGCCCCAGCGGCGACGCCGGTACGTGATCGGCGCCAAGCAGAAGATCCGCGCCGAGCAGCAGACCCACGTTCCAGCTCTCGGCAAGGATCGGCAGTCCTTGTGCCCGCCAGTTTTTCAGCGAGTCGCGAGCGGCCGCGGGCGGCAGGCCCGAAGCCGGAATAGTGACAAGCGCCGGGAGTGCAGACGTGCCTGCGGCGGACGACAGGCCCACCAGTGGTGCCGCGCGCAGCAAGCGTGGACCGGGCTGTTCAGCGGACTCCCACAGGTCCGCGTCGAAGTCCGGCGGTACGTCGGTCGCGACGATCGTGGTTATGCCGTAACTGAGCAGGCGCAGTCCGCTGGCGGGCTGGTACACGTCCGGGCTTTGTGCGTAGACATCGATGAAGCCGGGTAACATCGTTGCATCGCCCAGATCGAGAATTGTTGCATGGCTCTTTGCGCCGCTTAGCGGCTGCACCGCCTCTATGCGGCCTTCGCCGATGACGACTTCGAGATTCTCGCGGTAGCCAGGCGACTCGCCATCGAAAAGACGGCGGGTGCGAATGATCAGCCTTTGGCCGGACGGCTCAACAACGGGCAATTCGCGTGCAGCCGGCGCGCCAACCCTGGCCGGCGCGTGCCCGACTTCTGCACGAAACACCAATGGTCTCGATGACCATTCATTAAACTGCCGCGACTTTATGGTGCCGTTCGCGGTGTAATAGAAGTGCTGTCGATCGAGCCAGCTTGCCGGTGACAGGAAAAAATCCTCACCTGAAACCAGCGTTCGCACCAGTGGCGGGTTTGACAGGATGACCATCTGCAACTCATAAGCTTCAAAGCCTTTGCGCAGAAAAGTCAGCAAACTGCCATCAGGTCGCCACGACGGAGCTGCAAGAGGGGTTTCCGAAATCAGCAAATCGATTTCAGCCTGTCCGTGTCGTCGCAGCACGAGGCGCCATTCTTCGCCCGTGTTGCGGATATAGGCAAGATCCTGTCCGTTAGCCGACCAGGCCGGCTCGGTTTCGTCGCCGCGGTGATGCGTCAGTCGCCAGGCAAGTCCGGACGGCAGGTGCTGCTCCCACAGGTCAAATCCACTGTCACGGCGCTCAGAGGAAAAAACGATGCGCTGTCCGTCAGGATGCCAGTCCGCATGATGATTGAAATATTCCGTCTCTGTGACCGGGCTGGACGACTGGCGGGACAGATCGTGCATCCATATCTGGCTGCCCAGCGCGGAACGAGTCTGGTAGAGAATCGTAGTGCCGTCGGGTGACCAGCGTGGGCGTTCCGCTGGCTGCAGGTTGTCTGTGATTTTTTCGGCCTCGCCGCCGTGCTGCGGGATGAGCCAGATGCTGCCGAGCAAATCCATACTGATGCGGTTATTGGCCGGCGAGATGTCCGCCGACAGATTGGTGCCCTCGGTGAGCGTGATCTGCGCGTTTGCGAAGCTCGCGCCGGCGACCATAAGAAGGCTGCCATGCAGGCAGGTTCGCATGACCCTGTGAACCGCAGCCAATAGCACCTGGCAGGTAGCTGCGTTGGTACTGGTTGATCGTTGCACCGGCGGTGTCGCCCCTGCCCGGTCAGCCAGCACGATCCACGCTGAGAGTGAGTAACTCTCCCTGATCGGTTTCGAATGTAAGTTGCATAGGCTGGCAACAGACCTGGCAGTCTTCGATGTAGGACTGGCCGCCCGCTGACAGATCGATGACGATGTCCATTGCTTCCGCGCAGAATGGACAGTGAATTCTTTTATCAACGATGCTGTCGTTCATGAAAGCTAGGGTTGCAGGCGCGTGCCGCTCCATCCGGTAACGGTAAAGGTGTGTTCGTTGGCACGCACCAGGTCACGCCGCCACACCGCGCGGTCGTGAATTCTGTCGCGACCCTCGATCCAGAGTTCGATGACGCTTGCCCAGATTCGATAGCCACCCCAGTGCGGCGGACGCAGGACAGCCAGAGCTGTGCCGCCGGTCGCTTTGGGTTCGCCGTCTGAATCGACATCAAGATCCGCGGCACGTTCCCGTATTTGCGCAATCAGTGCGTCACGCGATTCGATCGGCGTGCTTTGATCGCTGCCCCACGCCCCGAGCTGACTGCCGCGATCGCGACTGGCGAAGTAGGCGTCACTCTCATGTTCGGGCGAACGTACGGCAATTCCTTCTATACGGACTTGACGGCCGAGCTTGTCCCAGTGAAAAACCGCAGCCACGCGCGGGTTGGCGGACAGTTCATGTCCCTTGCGTGAGCGATAGTTGGTGTAAATGACGAAGTAGCCGGGATCGGGTACAAAAGCCTTGCATAACACGACGCGTGCCGACGGCCGATGTTCGGCATCGACGGTTGCCAGCGTCAGCGAGTTGGCGTTGCGTTGCACCGCGTTCGCGACAGCTTCTTTGAGCCATGCGTCCGCCCAATGCATCGGGTCGGCGGGCAATTGCTCCGGCAGGGTGGTGGCAGAACGCGAACGGGTCACGGCAATCTCCAGGGGGCTTTGCAGGGTAGCAGACCCCGAATTCATGAGCATCAGGTCGAAACGAAGGTGGCGCCTTCCCGCCGCGGGTCGGCGGCAACCGAAAAGCCCTCCTGTCGGTCAAACAACGCAGCGCCGATGCCGCCGAAGTACATGCTGATCTGCGGGTACTGTGTCATCGGCCATGGACAGTCGGTGGGTTGCATACCTGGTTCAAACGCGATTCTCGTTCCGCTGGCAGGCAATTCCAGATGCAGTCGTGGATGGGCGACCGCTGCATCGAGTTCGCGACCGTGCTGAATGAAGTTAACGAAAAACTGATGCAATGCCGTTGTAATGCGGTCTGCACCGGGCGATCCGACAGCAAGCACCGTCCCATGGCGTCGGGCAATGGCCGGCGTCATGTTGGACGGCAATCGGGCACCAGCCGGCGCGGCGCTCTGTCCGCGCCGGTTGAGTTCCAGTTCACCAAGGCAATTGTTGAGCCACAGTCCTGTGCCTTCCGGCATTTCACCCGACCCGTAACCTGACGAAGCGGTGATTGCGCATCCGAGCCCGTTATCGTCGACGGCAGAAGTATGTACCGTCGAGCCGGACGCGGCGATATCCAGCAAATGGCCATCGCGGGCCAACTTGAGCAGGCGCGCTACATCGGCGCTGACATCGTCACTCAGGTCGAGGTGCTTGCGGCGATACCCGAGCGCTGCCTGTTGCACGGCGACCAGCGCCTGCAGAGATTGCGAATTCCAGGTATTGCCTGGTTGATTACGAAAGCCAACCAGCATCGCTGCCAGCACGGCGCCGCCTATCGCCGGAGGCGGGTTGACGGCAATGTGCCATCCGTCGAGCCCTACCGTCAGTGAGTCGCGAACTATTGCGTTGTACTGGAGCAAATCGTCGCGAGTCAGGCTGCCGCCATTTTCATGCACATGCCGTAGCATGGCCCGTGCGATGTCACCCTCGTAAAAGACGCGGCTGCCTTCTGCTGCAATTGCCCTCAGCGAGTCGGCCAAATGTGGCACCTTGATCGGATCGCCCGACTTGCGCAACGAGCCATCCGGGTAATGCAATGCGTCGAACCCGTCTTTGCTGCGCCCGAAAACCGCAACGCCGGAGAACTGCAGGTAATAATGACATGGCGGTGGCAGCGGGAAGCCGGCATCGACGGCCCGTATCGTCGGCAGGAACAGTTCGTGCCAGTCGAGGACGCCGAACTCGCAGGATGCTTTCTCGAGAGCAGCCAGCGAGCCCGGTACAGCGACTGATCCACAGCCGACCAGGGTGTCGATACCGCCACCGTACTCCACATGTAACGGGACGGCAGCCGCAGGGTCAGCAGCGTGCAGGAGGCCGATACCCGGGATAGCGACGTTGCCATCGATAGTTACGGGCTTGCCGGCCGCCGTCCACACGGTCACGTAGGCGCCGCCGGCCAATGCACACACTCCTGGTTCGGTGTTCATGGTCAGAAGCGAAGCGGCGATTGCGCAGTCCACGGCGTTGCCGCCGCGATCGGCAATTTCGCAGGCTGCATCCGCCGCTAGACGTGAGGAGGTGGCGACGGCGACCCGTGTCATCGAGACTTACCCGTAAATTGTCGACGTTGCGAGGTTGCTTTCGTCGGCCACACTCGAGCGATTTTCAGAAATGCACAACCGAGCGAATACTCTTGCCTGCATGCATCAGATCGAACGCCTTGTTTATGTCCTCAAGCGGCATCGTATGCGTAATGAATTCATCGACCTTGATCTTGCCGACCATGTATTCATCGACCATGCCGGGCAATTGTGAGCGTCCCTTGCAGCCGCCAAAAGCTGTTCCGCGCCAGACGCGGCCCGTCACCAGCTGGAACGGCCGAGTGCAGATTTCCTGGCCCGCGCCCGCGACACCGACAATCACTGACTGCCCCCAGCCCTTGTGACAGCATTCGAGCGCCGCGCGCATCAGTTTGACGTTGCCAACACACTCGAATGAATAATCGACGCCGCCGTCCGTCATCCCGACAATGACTTCCTGGATGGACGCGCTGTGATCCTTCGGATTGACGGTATCCGTCGCGCCCATCTGGCGCGCCAGTTCGAACTTGTCCGGATTCACATCGATGGCGATGATGCGGCCGGCATTGGCCATGGTCGCGCCCTGTATTGCGCTGAGTCCTACACCACCGAGCCCGAATACCGCTACCGAGGCACCGGCTTCGACTTTGGCCGTGTTTAGAACCGCGCCAATACCCGTCGTAATGCCGCAGCCGAGCAGACAGATTTTTTCGAGTGGTGCTTTGCTGCTGACGCGGGCGACAGCTATTTCCGGCAGCACCGTGTACTCGCTGAAAGTCGACGTGCCCATGTAATGGAAAACCGGCTTGCCGTTTTTCGAGAAGCGCGAAGTGCCGTCCGGCATCAGCCCTTTTCCCTGTGTTGCTCGAATCGCCTGACACAGGTTGGTCTTGCCTGATTTGCAGAACTTGCATACCCCGCACTCGGGTGTGTACAGGGGGATGACATGATCGCCAACCTTGACACTCGTGACACCCGCACCGACTTCTTCAACAACCGAACCGCCCTCGTGACCGAGTATTGTTGGAAAAATCCCTTCCGGATCCTCGCCCGACAACGTGAATGCATCCGTGTGACAAACACCGGTCGCGACGTTTCGCAACAGCACTTCGCCCTTCTTCGGTCCTTCGATGTCGATGGTTTCGATCTCGAGCGGTTTGCCTGCTTCCCAGGCGACGGCGGCGCGGGTTTTCATGTCGGTGCGTTCCCCTTGTTTCGGATTCTTTCGCAGTGCCTTGAATATTCGCATGATTGCCAAACCGGTGGTAGGGGCGCGACTTTGCAAGCGCACCTTGCCGGGCTGAGGTGCCATTCATTTGCCATTCATAAATGCAGCTAAATCAGCTAATTGAATTCAGGTTTCGTTCATTGCACCGGGCGCAATCTGGCCACGTAAAGTTACTCATCGGGAGACAGGATATGAAACGTCACTGGGGCATGCTGGCAATACTATCTTGCCTAGCACTAACACAATCACCTGAGGGTATGGCGCATGGCGTAAATCACAGTGCGCCAAATTTCGTTGGCCAGCGTATTGTGGTCGTTCACGACAACCATGCCGCTGAAAAATTCCGGGGCACACGGCCGCGCTGGCTACAAACACATCGCCATTTCAACGACTGGTACCTGCAAACCCGCTATCGTCACGCGTCCCAACTCAGTTGGCTGCAACTGTACGATCTGTATGGCGTTGAATTGCGACATGCGCGACCGGTGCGCCACGTAAAATTCCGCAGCGCCCGGCACGATCGATACCGATACGCGTCGGAAAACGACCGCAGGAAAGGTGACCGCAACAAGCGCGACCGGAAAAAACATGATCGTTACAAGCGAAATCGTGATCGCTAGCAGACCCGGCCCTCGTGCGGCATGAGTAAGCCGGCAGGCGCGGCGTTTCGCGACACACCGCCTCCTGACTGTGGCGCGTCCCGGGTATCCGCAACGCCT
>JBBDJJ010000020.1:0-31319 GCA_040879925.1 Woeseia sp.
AATGGCTCCCTGCGGTCCGCTTTATTTCCGCCAAAGGACCTCCCGAACACCAGGCCGGACGCGTCTCGCACCGGGGCATGTACTCAACGAGGTGCCATCGATGTCAACGGTTGGCGCTTGCGGCCCGCCGCCGAACCACAACGCAAGGTCTTGACCGGTGAGGAACTCTTTGGCGCAAATAAAGCGGACCGCAGGGAGCCATTGCGTCAAAGGGTTCCTCACCGGTCAAGACCGATTCGAGCCACCCGCTACGAGATAGCGTCAAGATCGCCGGGACGGTCGATATCAAGTGCGGCGTCCTCGAATGTAATCGAGCGCACGTTGCCTGAATCACCGGCGATGACGCTCCTTGCGCCGCAGTCGCCCTGCAATGCCAGCATTTCGGCGAAGCAGCGTTTTGGGAAGACGACCGGCGGTCCCACTGTTCCTGCGTAGCTTGAAGCGACAACGTCAGTTTGCGATTGACGCCATTCGGCGACCAGGGCATGAAGGTGGTCTGCGGTCACCAGCGGCTGGTCGGCGAGAAGGAGCAGCGCAGCGTCGGCAATGTGCTCCACGGCACCGACGCCCTGCACGATAGAGCTGGCGATGCCGCTTTGATACTTGCCGTTCGTAACAAAGAATCCACGGAGCGGGCGGCAGGCAGGGAAAACATCGCGCCACTGGTGGCCGAGAACAAGGACGCTCCTGTCACCGCAAACGGCTTCCGCCAGGCACACGGCGTGGCGTACAAGTGGTTTGCCACGATAGTGCTGTAGCTGCTTGTTGCTGCCGAAACGGCTCGATGACCCGGCAGCCAGGACTATTGCGAAAAGCTTCATCGGTATCCTGAAAGGGATTGCGGACAGAAACTATGGTCAGGATTGTGCAACAATAGTGTCGGCCCGGTCTTTGGAATCCCTGCATTCGCTGTTCACTAAGACAGCTTGCATGCATCGAAGGAAATCAGTTTGCACGTCATAAAGTCAATAGCGGACGCGAAAGCTCTTGAGGGAAAGGAGGTCGGCCTGTCGGACTGGATCGTGATCGACCAGAAACGCATCGAGCTTTTTGCCGAGGCAACCGGCGATTTCCAGTGGATCCATGTCGACGCGGAGCGGGCCGGTCGAGAACTGCCCGGCGGCAAGACCATCGCACATGGTTACCTTACGCTGTCACTGATTCCGGCATTGACCGGCGCATTTGTGCGTGTCGAGAACCTGGAGCGGGCCCTGAATTTCGGCTGCAACAAGGTGCGCTTTTATACGATGGTGCCGGTCGGCAGCCGGGTCCGCGGTCGCGCTGTGGTAAAACAGGCTCGGCAACGTGCCGGCGCCTTGCATCTTCTGTCCGAAGTGCGTATCGAAGTCGAGGGTGAGCGCAAGCCAGCCTGTGTTGCGGAGACCCTCGGCATGTATTTTTTTGCAGTTTCAGGCAGTCGGTCAGCGGAAGCATAAAGTCCCAAAGCGCGCTGACTATTCGAAATTCTTGCGGAAGGTCAGTCCCCAGGTGCGTGGTTCGCGTGGGTAGGCATTCAGCTTGCCGTCCTGGATCGGTACGTCGAACACGGTTTCGTAATCTGCTTCGTCAGCCAGATTGCGGCCCCATAGTGTGACGCTTGCGTCCCAGTCGACGAACTCGAGCCCAACACGCAGATTGTAAACCTGATAGGCGTCCTTGAGTTTCAACGGTTCGTTGTTGCCATCGGTCATGATATCCGAGTAGTAATTGATCTCGGGCCGGATGAACAGGTTAGTGGATCCGGTTAACGGGAAGAATAAATTTGTAGCCAGGAACACGTTGTGCTCCGGTGAGCTCGGGAGGCGATCGCCGGATCGATCGCAAACCGGTACGTTGGGATCGGTCTGGCCCGGATCTGCCTGGCCGGTATGGAACGGTGTCGCAACCCAGCAAGTACCGTTGGCAAAGTCGTCGAACTCGGCACTAATCCAGGTGTAAGCCAGCTGTACATTGACCGCATCCACCGGCACCCACCACAACTCAACTTCGGCACCGTGGGTATCTGCCTTGCCGGCGTTCTGCAGATTAAACCCGAGCCCGGTAAACGAGTTGGCTTGCAGGTCGTCGATCTGTGTATTGTGGAACGCCACGTTGAGCCGGGCAGTAGCGAAATCGGCCTTCATGCCGATCTCGAGCGCCTCGGACGTTTCGGCCTCGAACACAGAACTGAACGCCGAATTGATGCGGTCGGTATTGGTGCCCCCCGATTTGTAGCCGGTCCCGTACGACGCATAGAACAATGTCGAGTCGTTCATATACCAGGACAGCTTGACTGTGCCGGATACCTGCTCGTCGTCCAGACTCTCATTGGACGGCGCCCGCGGACGCGTAACGTCAAGAAGGTAGGCGCCCCAGCCGGGCTGCCGAAGCGGGCCGAAGGCAGTCAGGGAGGCCGGCGTATAGGGGTTGTATGCTGCGGGGTTTGACAGAAACAGCGCCGTTTCCGCCCCGATGGCGGCAAGGTCCGGCGGCGGTCCGAGGGAATTCTGCAAATAGCTGCCGTTGAGTGTCTTGTCCTCGTCCGTATAGCGCAGGCCGACAGTCAGCCGCCATGCATCGCTCAGCTCGAAATCGACCTGGCTGAAGACCGCCCAGCTGGTGTGTTCCTGGAGCATGATTTCACGCGCGAAACCGCCGTTGACAAAGGCTTCGGCGGATGCCGGCAGCGGACCGGGCCCGTTGGGTGGACCCGGTACGCCGGCCGTAGCGGCGGCAATGCCGTCGACGAGGCAAGCGAGTTGTCCCTGCGCTGTGGAGGGTTCTGTGCCCGGCTGCTGGCCGCCGAGCTGGAACAACAGGCAATCGCCGATAAAGAAGTCGGCAAAGTTCGCACCGGTGGTTAATGTATTGTCCGCGTCCAGGTCCTGCGTGAAATAGTAGATTCCACCGACATAGGTGACTCGTTCGCCGAAGTTTCCGGAAAGGCGCAATTCTTGCGATAACGAAGATTGCTCGGATGTATTTCTTTTCGTAAACAGGGCCACATTGCTGAAATCCGCATCGATTTCATCTGTTGTGTCAAAGGCGCGCCATGCAGTGATGGATGTCAGCGTCGTGTTCTCGAAATCGTAGTTCATTTCTACCGACAGGCCACGATCCTCGTTTGTGGCGCGTGGTAACTGGTTCAGCGCCATCGTTCGATCTTCGAAGTCCGCGCCGGTGAAAGTTGTCGCGCCGAACAAGGTGCGCAGAACGAAGTCTGTGCCGGGAATCGGTTGGCCCTGAGGACCGGTTCGTCCGAAGGCGAAAATATTATCCTGGCGTGTCAGTGCGGCGCAGCAGACTTCGTCAATTTCCGAATAATCGCCAATAACCCGCAGATCGAACCGATCGTTGGGCGTGTAATAGAGCTGCAGGCGGGTACCGAAACGGTCGATATCGTTAATTACATCGCTGCCGAACGACGTGTCGCTGACATAGCCGTCGCGCTGGCTCGAAAACACAGTGCCGCGCAAGGCGAGTACGTTCTCGACAAGCGGGATATTCGAAGCCGCACTGATATTGAACAAACCGTAGTCCCCGGCCGTCGCCTCGACAAATGCGTTCGTATCGCTCGTTGCTCGTCCGTCAGTGGCGCTCGGCATCACCGTGCGCATGTCGATGGCCCCGGAGGGCGTATTCTTGCCGAAAAGCGTGCCCTGCGGGCCGCGAAGTATCTCGATCGCTTCGATGTCCACGAGATTGTTGATGACGGAACTTTGCCGGGCACGGTACACGCCGTCCACGTAAAGGCCAACCGACGACTCGAGCCCGAAATTCTGCGAGCTCGTGCCGATACCGCGAATACCAAAGGTTGTAGTGGTGGAGTTCTGGCTGCGGCTTACCGTGAGTGCCGGTGCCTGCTCCTGCAACGTGTACACATCTTCGACGCCCGACTTCTCGAGCGCATCGCCGGTGACGGCGGTGACGGCAACCGGAATGTCCTGCAGAGGTTCGGGTCGCTTGGTGGCGACGACGATGATTTCCTCAAGAAACGCGCTCGACTGTTGCTGTTGCGCGTGAGCGGGAAGAATCATCGGGCCAGCGATGATCAGGATTTTGACGGCGTTCGCTGCCGATCTGGACGTATTCATCGCGTGCCCCCCCGGTGAATTGCGGTTACCGTCGGTCGCAGGGACGCTGTTCCCGAATACTGCACCAGGATGCTGCACCAGGATGCTGCACAGCGGGTCCAGCGAGTGTTGCTTGCAACGGTCCAGGACGCAGTGTACCCGGAAAGATGCGGCCACGTAAGGCAAGACACGGGGCGAAAGCACGGGGTGAAAGCCGGGTGGCTCGAACGGGTCTCGACTGGTCGAGTTGCCTTTGACGCAATGACCCCCTTCGGTCCCGCTTTTTTTGCGCCAAGGGAATCCCACCGGTCGAGTTCTTGCGTCGTGGCTGTCCGGTCCCGGCCGCCGGCCGGGCCATCCAGTTGAAGTGCCTTGTGTGTTCGCCCTTGCCTGTTGTACTTGTCTATTGTCCTGGGCACGGCCAGTTCTGTTAAATTGCAGTAACGAGAATCGCATCGCTACAACGGGGGAAATGATGCACGGACTCATGATGAATACGCCATTGCTGATTTCGTCGATTGCGAAGCACGCGGAACGAAACTTTGCCGACCGCGAGATTGTTTCAGTAACCCAGGATGTTCCGCTGCATCGTTATACTTATGGTGACTGCATGCGCCGCTCGCGCATGCTTGCTAACGCCCTGGACAAGTTAGATCTTTCCAGGGGAGATCGCGTTGCCACCATGGCCTGGAACGATTACCGGCATCTTGAAACTTACTACGGTGTCGGCGGCGCGGGTTACGTTTGCCATACCATCAATCCGCGCTTGTTCCCGGAACAGATCGTATTCATCATCAATCACGCGGAGGACAAATGGGTTTTTACCGACCCCATGTTCGTTCCCTTGCTGGAAAAAATTGCAGCGAAGACGCCGGGTGTCAAGGGCTATGTCGTGCTGACCGATGACGAGCATATGCCGAACACGCAGTTGCCGAACGCGGTCTCCTACGAAGCACTGATCGGCGGGGAAAGTGATCGCTACGAGTGGCCTGAGCTGGATGAGAACGATGCGGTTGCGCTTTGCTATACATCCGGCACGACCGGCGATCCGAAAGGCGTGCTGTACAGCCATCGATCGACGGTACTGCATGCTTATGCAGGCATCGCTCCCGATGTGCTGAACCTGTCCAACCGGGACTGTGTATTGCCGGTGGTGCCACTTTTTCATGTCAACGCCTGGGGCGTTCCATACTCCGCGCTGATGGTCGGCGCGAAACTGGTATTTCCGGGTCCTAAAATGGGCGACGGGGAAACACTTTACAATCTCCTGGAAAGCGAGAACGTAACCACGGCTCTTGGTGTGCCGACGGTATGGCTGGCATTACTGCAATACGCGGCGAAGGCCGGCAAACGACTTAACAAGCTGCAGCGCACCTGTATCGGTGGCGCGGCCGTGCCGGAGTCCATGATCCGCGAATTTCGTGACCAGCACGATGTGGTTGTGCACCAGGGATGGGGCATGACGGAGATGAGTCCGCTGGGTACCTGCAACAGTCTCAAGGCAGGCATGGAAGACCTGCGTCCCGAGCAGATCCTGAAGATCCGGACCAAGGCGGGCCGTGGCATCTTCGGCGTGGAAATGCGCATAGTCGATGACGCTGGCACGGAGCTGCCCTGGGACGGGGCAAAATTCGGTGCACTTCAGGTCCGCGGCCCGTGGATCTGCAGTGATTATTTCCGGCTCCAGGGGCAAGCCGGATCGCACACAGCCGACGGATGGTTCAACACCGGCGATGTCGCAACGATCGACCTTGAAGGTTATTTGCAGATAACAGATCGCACGAAGGACGTCATCAAGTCGGGCGGCGAATGGATCAGCTCGATCGAGATCGAAAACACCGCGGTCGGGCATCCCGCCGTGGCGGAAGCCGCCGTCATCGGTGTCGCTCACGAAAAATGGACGGAGCGCCCATTGCTGATCGTGGTAAAAGCCGCAAACGAGAACCTGACCAGGGAGGAGATGCTCGCCTGGTTTGACGGCAAGATTGCCAGCTGGTGGTTGCCCGACGACGTCGTATTCGTGGACGAGATTCCGCACACCGCAACTGGCAAGATTAAAAAGACCGAACTTCGTAAGCAGTTTAGCGTTTATCGATTGCCCGAATCGCAATCCTGATCGCGCCAGTGCGGAAACGTCACAAATAGGAATGACATGGCTGAATCGAAACGATTGTATGGTTTGAAATCCATCGTGACGGGTGCTGCGAGCGGCATTGGTGAGGCGATAGTGCGGACCTTCGTCAAACATGGCGCAGAAGTCATTGCTGCCGATTCGGCGGATAGCCACATCGACCGCATCTACCAGCGAGTGCAGGGCGTGCACCCGCTCACCGTCCTGCACGACTCCTCCGCTTTGGCCGCGAAACTGACCGAGTACGCATTGGACACGTTCGGCGGACTGGATATCCTGGTGAATAATTTTTCCGACATTTCCGATACGCCGGAACTGGCGGCCCGCAGCGCGGATCTAAGTCGCCTGCAGCAAAGCCAGCACCAGTTGATTCTGGATGTATCGCGCGCGCTATTGCCCTTGCTCAAACAAAGCCCGGCAGGAAGAATTATCAATATCGGCTGCTTGCCGAGCACATTCGGTGGACGTGGTAAAGCCGGGTTTGTGGCGTCGCGCAACGCATTGGCGCAGCTGACTGCAACTCAGGCAGCGGAATGCGGGGCATTCGGCATTACGGCGAACTTCGTCCAGCCAGGCGCTATCATGACCGCGGCGAGCCGCGAGATTTTCGATGCCGACAAGGAATTTCGCGACCAGTGCATAAAGGGTTCCGCGGCCAGGCGTCTCGGCGAGCCCGTCGACGTAGCCAAAGTGGTTCTGTTTCTCGCTACCGACGATGCAGTATTTGTCAGCGGTACTGGCATTGCCGTCGACGGCGGTGTCATGTCGGATTCAGAGTCGGCATGACGCATCCCGTTCTCGACGACCTGCTGCGCCTGTTGAGTCTGGAGCGCATCGAAGACAATATCTTTCGCGGCGAGAGTCGCGATATCGGCAGCGCACAGGTTTTTGGCGGTCAGGTCCTCGGCCAGGCCCTGTCGGCAGCGCATCACACGGTAGACGGCCGGGTCGCCCATTCTCTGCATGCCTACTTTTTGCGCCGGGGCGACGTCACCGCACCAATCATCTACGAGGTCGATCGTGCCCGCGACGGCGGTACTTTCTCGGTGCGACGAGTCGTCGCTATCCAGCATGGCAGGCCAATCTTCAATCTCGCGGCTTCGTTTCAATTGCCCGAACAAGGCCTGGAGCATCAGGCGGCCATGCCGGATGTCGCCGGCCCGGACGGGCTGCAGGACGTTACGGAAGTTGCGGCCGAGATTCTCGCGCGCCTGCCGGAAAAGCTGCGTCGCTACCTGGTCGATCAGCGGCCCTTCGAGTTCCGGCCGGTGCGTCCGTTGAACTTCAGCAAACCCGAAAAGCTGCCGCCGGTGAAACAGGTCTGGATCAAAGCGGTGGACCGACTGCCGGAAAGTGTCAGCCTGCATCAGAACCTTCTGGCCTACGTGTCCGACTATGAGCTGCTCGGCACGAGCGTGTTGCCTCACGGACTCGCGTTCGGTAACGGTCGCGTGCAAATGGCAAGTCTCGACCATGCTTTGTGGTTTCACCGCGCGTTGCGTGTCGATGAATGGCTCTTATACTCGTTCGATAGTCCGAATGCGTCCGGAGCTCGCGGCTTTGCACGTGGACAGTTTTTTACCCGCGACGGCACGCTGGTGGCATCGACGGCACAGGAAGGGTTGGTCCGCGTACTGCCGGAATCGGCAAGCGAGCGGAAAAGATCGGATCCCCGCCTGCAAGCGTGAAGTCCCTGTAGGAGCCCGTACAACGGGCGATGTTCGACATCGCGAAAATCATGCATCGCCCGTGATACGGGCTCCTACAGGGGTGAATTTGCACCCTTGCACGAGTCCGCAGCAAGCACTCTTACTTCAAATCGACGCGCGTGAGGTGTTCGCGATAACGCCGCGCGTTATCGACGTAAACCTGCGCCGACCGGCGCATGCGTTCGATTTCAGTGGCGTGCAGTTCACGCACCACTTTGGCCGGTGTACCGAGAATCAAAACGCCGTCCGGGAACTCCTTGCCTTCGGTAACCAGCGCGTGCGCACCCACCAGGCAGTTCGAGCCGATGCGTGCATTGTTGAGTACACTGCTGCCGATACCGACCAAAGAGTTTTCGCCAATGGTGCAGCCGTGTACCAGTGCATTGTGGCCGATCGTAACGCCTTTGCCGATGGTTGTCGGCAGGCCCGGATCGGCATGCAGGATCGCGCCATCCTGTACGTTGCTTAAGGCGCCGATCTCGATCCAGTCATTGTCGCCGCGAACAACGGCGTTAAACCAGATACTGCTGCCGGCGCCAAGCCGTACACTGCCAACCACTGTGGCATTCTCCGCGATAAAGTGATCGTCACCCTCCAGAACGGGTGAGCGTTCGCCCAGCGCAAAAATCATGCGGATTTTGCCTGGTTGGCGACTGCTGCCGTGGCCATTGCAATCGCCGCGGGATCCCCGAGAAAATCACGACTGACCGGTTGCAGGGACGCGTTCAGCGTGTACGCGATCGGTATGCCGGTCGGTATATTGAATCCCGTAATGTCGTCTTCGGAAAGACCGTCCAGCATCTTGACGAGTGCGCGGAGGCTGTTGCCATGCGCCGCGATGAGAACGTTCTTGCCAGCGGCCAGGTCCGGTGCAATAAGGTCGTCCCAGCAGGGTTTGACACGTGCAAGTGTCGTTTTCAGCGACTCGGTCGCCGGCAGATGCGCTATACCGGCGTAGCGCTTGTCGTGCGATGGATGCCGGTCGTCATCCGGTTCGAGCGGCGGCGGCTCCGTGCTGTAGCTGCGACGCCAGATATGCACTTGTTCGTCGCCGTACTTCGCTGCCGTTTCGGCTTTGTTGAGACCTTGCAGGTCGCCGTAATGGCGTTCGTTGAGACGCCAGTCGCGGACCACGGGAATCCACATTCGATCCATCTCGTCCATCATCAGCCATAATGTGCGAATGGCGCGTTTCAGAACCGATGTGTATGCAATATCGAAATCGTAGCCGAAGTTGCGCAGGGTACGACCGGCGTCGATCGCTTCCCTGCGCCCCAATTCGGTCAGGTCGACGTCGGTCCAGCCGGTAAAGAGATTCTTGAGGTTCCAGTCGCTTTGGCCATGGCGGCACAGTACGAGTTTTCCAGGCATTGGTTCTCCACTTGATGCGGTTCGTCGATCAATTGCTGATGAGCTTGCGCAGTTCCTGCGCAGCCACCGACAAGGTAGCAAAATCGATCTCCTGGCGTCTCTTCATTTCGTCGAGGATGATATCGAGCTTTCTGATTCCGGCGGTATTGGCTTCCTGCCACTTGTCGAATCGTTCTTCGAGGCTCGACTGTCCACGGATACGCAGCAGGCTTGCCGTCAGATCGCGGCGCAAGCGGTAGAATTCGTCACGCAAGTTGCTGCGCGCCATTGCCTGCCAACGTCCGTTGACGGGGAGGCTTTCAATCGAGCGATGCAGCCAGATAATGCCGAGTCGATCGCTAAGTGCGGTATACATCCTGGCTGTCTCCACAACGTCCTGGTTGTGGTGTTGCGCAAGGTCTGCAATATCCAGGCCGCCACGAGTCAACAGCAGCGCCGCCATCTTGCGAGCCAGTTTCTCGGGCACGCCCTGCTGTATGTTCTCGTCGCTCACGCGTTTCTGACGTTCTTTGGACGTACCGGAGACTATTCGGTAAACGCGCGCGTAAATGGTGTCCATGCCCGGCTTCAGATGCTGCACAGCGCCGACGATGTTGAGCTCGTCCCCATAACGATCGATAAGCCAGTAGCAGGCGTGCCGCAAAATTCGACTTACTTCGAACATCATGGCTTGTTGCACGGTGGCGGGTACTTCGTTGTCGAGCTCTTCAATGGCGCGCCAGATTTCGCTAGCGTCCGTCAATTCCCGTGCAACGACGTAGGCGCGCGCGATTGTGACGGCTTTTGCGCCGGTGTCTTGCTGCAGGCGCTGCACGAACGCCGGACCCATGCGATTGACGATGTTGTTGGCGATGAGCGTCGCCAGAATCTCGCGACTCAGGCGATGATGCGGGATGAGATCGGTATAGCGGCGCCGAAGGACCGGCGGAAAGTAGCGCTGCGGATCGGTTGTAAGAAAGTCTTCCAGCGTCTGACCTGAAGCGTTGAGTCCGTTATACAAATCGATCTTCGCATAGCTCAGAATAATGGCGAATTCCGGTCGGGTCAGGCCCTGGCCTTTCTGTCGTCGCTCTTCGATGACCCCGTCGTCGGGCAGGAATTCCAGATGACGGTCAAGTAAGCCGGTGCGCTCCAGGTTTGTGATAAGTCGAGCCGACTCATCGAGCCGCTCGAAGGCTTGCGCTTCCATCATGCTGATCGCTTGTGTCTGCAAATAGTTGCTGCGTAATACGAACGCGGCGACTTCATCCGTCATTTCCACCAAAAGGGCATTTCGCTGCGTTCGCGTCATGCCCTTCAGCTTTTCGACCGCGCCTAACAGTATCTTGATATTGACTTCACGGTCGGAACTGTCGACGCCAGCCGAATTGTCGATGAAATCCGTATTGACCCGACCGCCGCTCAGGCTGTACTCGATACGAGCACGTTGCGTCATCCCCAGGTTGCCGCCCTCGGCGATAACCTTGCACCGCAACTGGTTTGCGTTGACGCGCACATTGTCATTACTCTTGTCGCCGACATCCGCATGGCTTTCGCTGCTGGCTTTCACGTAGGTGCCGATACCGCCGTTCCACAGCAAGTCGACCGGCATCTTCAATATTGCGCGAATCAGTTCGAGAGGCTGCATGGAGGCCTGCTCAACATCGAGCAGGCGGCGCACTTCCTTTGACAGGCGAATCTGCTTCGCCTGTCGCGAGTAAATGCCACCGCCCCTGGATATCAATTCTTCGCGGTAATCGAGCCAGCTCGAGCGTGGCAAGGCAAAGAGTCGTTGGCGTTCCTTGAAGCTTCCGTCCAGGTCGGGATCGGGATCGATGAAAATGTGCTGGTGGTTGAAAGCGGCAACCAAACGGATCTTGTCTGAGAGCAGCATGCCGTTGCCGAACACGTCGCCGCTCATGTCACCGATGCCGGCAACCGTGAACGGATCTGTCTGCACATTGATACCGCGTTCGCGGAAGTGCCGCTTCACCGCTTCCCATGCACCACGCGCCGTGATGCCCATTTTCTTGTGGTCATAGCCCGCCGAGCCGCCCGATGCGAACGCATCGTCCAGCCAGAAACCGTATTCCACGGAAATACTGTTCGCGATGTCCGAAAAGGTCGCCGTGCCCTTGTCCGCCGCAACGACAAGGTACGGGTCGTCGCCATCGCGACGCACAACCTGCGGTGGCGGACGGACTTTGCCGTCGACCACATTGTCCGTGATATCGAGCAGACCGCGAATAAAGGTTTTGTAACAGGCGATGACCACCTGCATGACGACGTCTCGATCACCGACAGGCAGTCGCTTGGGCACAAAACCACCTTTGGCGCCGGTCGGGACGATGACCGTATTCTTGACTATCTGGGCTTTCATGAGGCCGAGGACCTCGGTACGAAAGTCTTCGCGACGGTCCGACCAGCGGATGCCACCGCGTGCAATATCGCCGCCGCGGAGATGCGTGCCTTCCACATCGGGTGAATAGACAAAAATCTCGAAACGCGGCTTTGGCAGCGGTGCTTCAGGAAGCCTGGCCGGCTCGAGCTTGATGGAGATGTAGCTTTTCGCAGCGCCGTTAGTGTCCGGCTGGAAGTAATTGCTGCGTACGGTGGCGCTGACCGCTCCGGAGAACGCAGATAGAATCCTGTCCTCGTCGAGGCTCACCGCGCGAGCGACGCCGCGTTCGATGCCGGATATGCAAGCCTTGAGCTGCTCTTCGCGATCGGACTGACGCATGCCGGGGCGAAACTGCAGCTCGAACTGTTCGACCAGGCTTTTGGCCAGACCTGCGTGCTGGACAAGCACGTCTTCCATGTAATTCTGGCTGAATGGCAGGCCGAGTTGCAGCAAATACTTCGCATAGCAGCGAACGAGCGCGACCTGTCGCCAGCCCAGACCTGCGCTGAGTATGAGTCGATTGAAGCCGTCGTTTTCGACCTTGCCATCGAGTACCTGGCGAAAACTTTCTTCGAAGCGTTCCGCTGCCGTCGCCAGGTCCAGGTCTTCCGTGTTCGGGATGCGCAGCTCGAAATCCTGGATCCAGAATGTTTCGCCGTTTTTCAACAGAATCCGGTACGGACGCTCGCTGTAAACTTCGGTACCCAGATCTTCAAGTATGGGCATGACGCTGGAAAGCAGCAGTGGGTCACCTGCACGAAAGGTACGAAAGTGCAATTGACCGGGGCTCGCGTCCGGCGGCTGGTAAAGTAGCAGGAAATGTTCATGCTCGCCTTTCAGCAAGCCATCGATGCGCTTCGCGTCGAGGCAGGCGACAGGCGGCGCTACATCGCCTTCGTATGCCGGGGGAAAGCTATCGCCGAATTCGCGAAAAAGTGCAGGGCCCTCGTCAGCTCCGAACTTCTCAATAAGCTCCACGCGAAGTCGGTCCCGCCAGGTCACAACCGCGTCGGCAATCTGTTGCTCGATGTCCCTGATGCTGATTCGCGGCCGGTCTTCGGCACTGGTGCGCACGATAATGTGTACCCGAGCCAACGGCGAATCCGTGATTTGCACGCTGGAGTCGACCGATGTACCTCTGAACGCCTCCAGTAGTATCTGCTCTGTTCGTCGACGTATTGCGGTGGTGTATTTCTCCCGTGGTATGAACACGAGGCAGGAAAAGAAACGGTGAAAAGTATCGCGACGTACGAAGAAACGAACCTTGCGGCGATCCTGCAGGTTCAGGATGCCTGTTGTGGTTCGCACCAGATCGCGTACAGAGCTTTGAAATAACTCCTCGCGCGGGAAAGAGTCGAGAATATGAACGAGTGACTTCCCTCGATGTCCGGAAGGATCGAACTGCGAGCGCTCGAGGACACGTTGCACTTTCAAGCGCAGAAACGGGATGCCCCTGGGATTCTCGCTGTAAGCGGCGGAAGTAAACAAGCCGATAAAACGTTTTTCGCCGATAGCGTTGCCGTTATCGTCAAAAAGTTTGATACCGACATAGTCGAGGTAACTGCGCCGGTGTACAGTCGAGCGCGAATTCGCCTTGGTGATGATCAGCCAGTCCTTGCGGCGCGTGTACCGTTGCATTTCCTTGCTAAGTTCGACCGCCCGACCACCGCGCTCGTCGCGCGTCAGGAGCCCCAGGCCCGAACCCTTGACCGGTCGTAAATAGACCTTGTCGCCGCGTGCAGCGACGCGGTATTCGCGATAGCCGAGAAATGTGAAGTGGTCGTCCGCCATCCACTTGAGCAACGACTTGCTTTCTTCCCTGAGTTCTACGTCCGCCCCCGGAGGCGCTGTGTCGATGCCGGCGATGGCACCAAGCATTTTCTTGCGCATCTTTTTCCAGTCGCGCACCGCAACTCGAACATCTGCAAGGACTTTCGCTATTTCATGCTCGAGAATCCTGAGATGTTGCTGATCGGTTTCCCGATCGATCGCCAGGCGAATGAAAGACTCCACCTGGCCTTGCGAGTCCTTGCGAGGCAGGATTTCGAGGAGCCGGCCGCGGGGATCCCGCTGCACCCGGAGAACCGGATGGATAGTGATATGAATGGTCAGGTTCTGGCGATCGATCGCGGCAGATACAGAATCGACGAGAAACGGCATGTCATCGTTGACCATCTCGACAATCGTGTAGGCGGACTGGTATCCATGCTCGACATCGGATGGATTGAATATCCGCAACAGCACCTCGCCCGGTTTGCGTTTGCTTGCAAACTCGAGGTGAGACATTGCTGCCTGGCCGAGAATGACCGGAGACCGGCCCTGCATGTCCTCCGAAGGAACGTTACCAAAATACTGACGCAGGAAATCGTCGCGCTGCTTGTGGCTGGTAAGGGTTGTCGATGCGGGTTTCGTCGCAACGATTTCGTCCACCATATGTTCCGAAATATCACCTGCGCGACGTTGTTTCTTCTTTTGCACTGCGAACGCTCCGACCGCGGCGTGTTGCCAATCGACGCGGACTTCAAAAACTTGTCAAGAGGTCTGGGTTACTGAGGTTTTTCCAGATCCTGAATCATCGCTGCCAGGAATCGACAGGCCTCGCCACCGGTAACGCAGCGATGGTCGAAACTCAGTGAAAGCGGAATGCGTCGGTGGACTTCAATGCCCCCCATTACCGCCACTACGTCATGTTGCAATTTCCCCGTACCGATTATCGCAACTGTCGGGGGCACCATGAGCGGCGTTGCGTATCGCCCGGCCAGCATGCCGAAATTCGACAGCGTAATTGTGTAGTCCCGCATGTCCTGGGGCGCCACCTTGCGTTGCAGAGTTGCCTGTTTGACGTCGGCGACTGCATTGCGGATTCCGTCGATATCGAGTTTGCCGACATTGCGGATGACCGGCACGATCAGGCCGTCCTCCGTGTCCACTGCCATAGCGATGTCAATACGCGTTTCCGCCCGGTGGCTCGTGGTATCCGGATCGAAAAAGCCATTCAGGCCGGGTTCGGCACGGCAGCCGGCGACCAGCGCCCGCAGGATGCGCGGCGTAAAGTCGCGCTTGTTGAGCCACTCATTAATGTCCGCATCGTCAAAAATTGTGCATAACGCGATCTGATCGCGGGACAGTGTCATGCTCTGAGCCATCGCGCGTCGCGGACCGCGCAACGGCACACTTTCACCGGCGGGCAACGTCTGCCGGGCCTCCTGACGGCGTGCCGATACCTTGCTGTCATTCTGGAATTGTTCGAGGTCGGTGAGCGTTACCTGGCCATTCTTGCCGCTGGGGGTAACGGCGGAGAGATCGACACCAACCCGTTTCGCCTGGGCACGAACGGCGGGAGTCGCCTTGACACGGCCTTTGCCGCGACGCCGGCTGCTGCCGGCGATGGCTGTTTCCTCAACCAGGTCGCTTCCCGAGGGCATATTGCCGACCACGGTGCCGGAATCCGGTCGTACGTCGGATGCTTGCGGCGCTGCGGCGGGTACGTTGCCGGCCGCGCTGCCTGTCGAGGCGTTTCCCGAGGCCGCGCCCGACGCCGCGCCCGAGGCGTCGCCGGAGGCTTCGCCCGAGGCATCCGAAAAATCGACCAGCGCAGCCCCGGTCGGGACGATGTCACCGGCTTTGGCATGCAAGTGCAGAATCCTGCCCGTGTAGGGGGAGGGTACCTCGACGACCGCCTTGGCGGTTTCGACGGATAGCAGCGGCTCATCGGTCCTGACTGAATCGCCCTCGGCAACGTGCCACTCGACAATTTCAGCGTCCTGCAATCCTTCGCCAAGATCGGGAAGATTAAAGGTCGTCATGAATGCTGCCTCGAAGGACGTCATGCGGTTCAGTCATCGAGCGCCTCCCTGATGGTGTCGGTAATTTTCGCCACGCTCGGCATGTAATCCATCTCGCGCCGGAACAGTGGCATGACAACGTCGTAGCCGGTCACTCGTCGTATCGGCCCCTTGAGGTTGAATATGCCTTTTTCGGCAACGATGGCCGCTACCTCCGCGCCCACGCCGCAAGTTCGGGCTGCCTCATGAATAATTACCAGCCGCCCGGTTTTTTCGACGGATTCAAGAATGGTTTCATAGTCGATCGGGCTGATCGTCGCCAGGTCGATGACTTCGCAACTGATGTCATTTTTTGCCAGTTGTTCGGCGGCTTTCAGCGTTTCGTAGGTCATCGCGCCCCAGGTTACCAGCGTGATGTCGCTGCCTTCGCGCAGAATGTAGCAAACGTCGAGCGGCAATGCCTTGCCATTGTCTTCAAGACTTTGTTTGTTCAGGCGGTAGATGCGCTTGGGTTCGAGAAAAACCACCGGGTCGGGGTCGCGTATGGCCGCCAGCAGCAAGCCATAAGCCCGTGCCGGCGAAGACGGGATAACGACCCGAATGCCCGGCATGTGAGCAAAGAGGGCTTCGGTGCTTTCAGAATGGTGCTCCGGCGCATGAATGCCGCCGCCGTACGGGGCACGCAGCACCATCGGGCAACTCAGGCGGCCGCGCGTGCGGTGGCGCAGGCGCCCGGCGTGATTGATCATCTGGTCGACGGTCGGATAGATGAATCCCATAAACTGAATTTCTGCCACTGGCCGCATACCCTGGGCAGCCAAGCCGATCGACACACCCGCAATCATGCCTTCCGCAAGCGGCGTATCCTGAACGCGGTCAGCGCCAAAACGTTGCTGCAGACCGGCCGTGGCGCGAAATACTCCGCCGTTGACGCCCACGTCCTCGCCGAGAACGATGACGGACGGGTCGTGGTCCAGTTCCCACGCCATCGCCATGGTGACGGCGTCGATCATGGAAACATCAGCCATGCGTGCCACCGTTCCGATCGGCATAATAGACGGCGTGCTCGCGCTGCTCCTCGAGGAATTCCGGCAGATCCCGGTACATGTAGTCGAACATCGCCTCCGCAGGCGCTTTCGCCGTATTCAGGTAAAGCTGTACCGCGGAGTCAACTTTTGCGGCGGCCTCCTCGAGGAGAGCCGCTTCCTTTTGCTCGTCCCAAATGCCTGAGTCAGTGAGGAACTTGCGAATTCGGATTAGCGGTTCCAGCTTGCGTGCCGCTTCGACTTCATCCTTTTTGCGATAGCGCGATGCGTCGTCCGCCGTGGTGTGATCGCTTAACCGATAGGTGACCGCTTCGATCAAGGTCGCACCGTCACCTTTGCGGCCGCGGGCCAGAGCACGTTCGACCCAATGTCGAACAGCGATGACGTCATTGCCATCTACCTGGATGCCCGGAATGCCAGCGGCGACAGCTTTCTGCGCGAGAGTCTTTGACGCGGTTTGCAGTTCGATGGGAACCGAAATGGCCCACTTGTTATTGACGACCATGAAAACAACCGGCAACTTGCGCGCGCCGGCGATGTTCATTGCTTCGTAGAAGGCGCCTTCCGAAGTGCCTCCATCGCCGTTGACTGAAACCGCGCAATGTTTTTCGCCACGCAATTGAAACGCCATCGCGGCACCAGCGGCGTGCAGGCACTGCGTTGCGATCGGCACACAAAACGGAAAGTCTTTGCGAGGTCCCTTGAAATCGCTGCCGCGCTCATCGCCGCCCCAGTAGAGCAACACTTCCGACATCGTGACACCGCGGTAAAACATCGCGCCGTATTCGCGATAACTCGGCGCAAGGACGTCGCCCTCTTGCATGGCAGCGGCGAGGCCGACGTGAGTCGCTTCGTGTCCCAGGCACGACGCGTACGTGCCGAGCTTGCCGGTACGTTGCAGATTGACCGCTTTGGTGTCGAATACGCGTGTTTCCGTCATGCTGCGATACATTTTTATGAGTTCATCGGTATCGCGCGCCAACTCGGGAATATCGGCGCTGGCATTGCCGTCCGGGTCAAGAAACTGACTGTACTGGATCTCGAAATCCGCGATGGTTTCCAAGGACTGCTCCCTTGCTCGAAGTGGCAGGATTTTCGTAGTGTTGTCGCCCCGGGGGGCCGCCCGGGAGGCCTGTGTCGGCGGGCCGGGATTATACAGCATGGCCAATCGGCCTGCCCTTATACCGCAATTGTGGTAGCCGTCGACTCGCGCCAGCGCACATTCCGCAATTGAACGCAGTTACGACACGCGAGCAAATGAGCCTACAATGCGAGCATCATGGTTGAGTGCGCCCCGTCATGAAAAAACGCAAGCTGGAATCGACGATCCACACCGCACTCGACCGCGAGAGCGACTACACCGCGTACCTGCAACTCGATCGCCTGCTCGATTCGCAACATCCGCTGAGTGACCCGCCGCACCATGATGAAATGCTGTTCATCATCCAGCATCAGGTCGCCGAATTGTGGATCAAGCTGATGATCCATGAAATTGTGGCCGCCAATCGGCGTATGCGTGAAAACGAGATACAACCCGCCGTTAAACATCTCGCCCGTGTCAAGCACATCCAGAACCAGACTTACAATCAGTGGGTGGTCCTGGATACCCTGACGCCAAGTGAGTACGCACAGTTTCGCAACGTTTTCGGCACTGCATCCGGATTCCAGTCGCCGCAATATCGACTGCTGGAGTTCCTGCTGGGCAACAAGAGCAGCCGAATCCTCAGCGTCTACAAGCATCAGGACCACTGGCATGCGCGTCTCAAGGAGGCCCTGCATGCGCCGAGCCTCTTCGATGAGTTTCTCATGTATCTCTCGCGCGCCGGTTGGGATGTCCCGCGCGACGCAATCGACCGCGACTTCAGCCAATCGCGCGGCGACTATCCAGGCGTCGTTACCGTGCTGAAACAGATCTACGAATCTCACGATGACAACTGGGCCTGCTACGAAATGTGCGAAGCGCTGATGGACATCTCCAACAACTTCCAGTTCTGGCGCTTTCACCACATGAAAACAGTGGAACGCATCATTGGCCACAAGAAAGGAAGCGGCGGTTCCTCGGGGGTCGCCTTTCTGAAAAAAGCCCTCGACATCGAATTCTTCCCGGAACTCATCCAGGTGCGAACGGAAATCGGCGCCGGCTGACCCCGCAACACAATGCTCGGCGGCGCTTTGTCGCTGTGAAGTGGCTCGAATCGGTCTCGACCGGGTGGGTACCCTTTGACGGAATGGCTCCCTGCGGTCCGCTTTATTTCCGCCAAAGGCTACCCACCCGGTCGAGACCTTGCGTTGTGGTTCGCGAAAGCCATCACGCCTGCTGTTGATGGCACCTGCTCCTAAGGGCCAATGGCGCTTGGTTAATAGGAATCGCCCGTAATACGGGCTCCTACAGCGCTTGATCAGTACAAATCGTAGGCTGTAGGAGCCCGTATTACGGGCGATTTCTCTTAACCAGATGCCATTGATCCATGCCTGCTCTGCGTCGGTAGGCAGGGCGGGGTTCGACGACCTCCGGAGCAAAATGCGACTTTAGTGTTGCGGGGAGCCGATCAGTCGGGCGCGGGCGAGGAGGCGTTCCATGATCAGGTTGAGCGTGCGGACTTCCTCGGCGCTGAGACCGTGTAGCAGGTCTTCCTCGAACTTGAGGGCGACGGGTGCGATTTCATCGTGCACCTTGCGGCCTTGCTCGGACAGATTGAGTATCGAGCGGCGACGATCGGCATCGGCAAACTGGCGGTCGATACGCCCGCTTTTGATCAGTTTCGATACGGCGCGACTGACGGCGACCTTGTCCATAAGTGTGCGTTCGGCAACCTCGACGGCGGAGAGGCCGGGAAACCGCCCCAGCACGGCAATGACTCGCCATTCAGGGATACTGAGACCAAACTTCCTGTCGTAGGCCCTGGCGATAGTGCTGCTGACGGTATTCGACAGTATAGAGAGTCGATAGGGCAGGAAATCTTCCAGTATCAATTCTTTGGTCATGTGTGGGTCCAGGAGTCCATGCTGGCGAGTGGCGCCGCGCGACGAGATACAGTAACCAATCACGCGTCGCTTGTTCAATACGTTTGAAGGGGAAAGGTCGACTCGGCCGGCACATTCTGCCCAGATGTGACTGTCCATCGCACGGTAACACGCGGGGTGTTGTCAGGACAGGTGCTGCGCGTGCAGATAATCGGTCGATTGCATTTCGAACAGGCGGCTGGTTGTGCGCTGGAACTCGAACGACAAACGACGACCTGTATAGAGGTCTCCGATGGGCGTTGCAGCGGACAGCACCAGCTTGACGCGACGGTCGTAAAATTCATCCACGAGACTGATGAAGCGCCGTGCCGTATTGTCGTCGTCCGCGGTCAGTGCCGGCATGTCAGATACGATAACTGATGGGTACCAACGCGCGATCTCAATGTAATCCTCCTGGCTGCGCGGCCCTGCACACAGTTCCTGAAAATCGAACCAGACTATTCCTGCGGCACGCCGTCGGCAGGAAATGCGTCGCCCGGAGACGTCGATTTCAACGTCAGTTTCAAAATGGCCGGCAGTAATCTCGTGAAAGTAGCGGTCGATCCTCGCGGTTGCGGCAACGTCGGCAGGGTGCAGAAACGTGCCGGCGGATTGCAGCAGGCGCAGCCGGTAATCGGTCGTGCCGGCGAGTTCCAGGACTTCCGTATGCTCTTGCAGCAGCTCGATGGCTGGCTGGAATCGCTCCCGTTGCAGACCATTCCGGTAGAGGCCTGAAGGAGGTACATTGGAGGTGGCAACGACAACGACACCGCGCCGGAACAGGCTCTCGAGAAGGCGACCCAGAAGCATTGCATCTGCGATGTCGCTGACGAAGAACTCGTCGAAACAGAGCACGCGAACGTCGTCGGCGATGTCCGAGGCGACGACGTCAAGGGGGTCCAACGTGTGACCAAGGATCTTCAGGCGGCTGTGGACTTCGCTCATCAGCCGGTGAAAATGCACGCGCTTCTTTGCTTTGATCGCGAGTGTTTCGAAGAAAAGATCCATCAGGAAGGTCTTGCCGCGGCCAACGCCACCCCACAGGTAAACACCACGTACGGGTCTGGCAGGTTCCAGCAAGCGCAGAAAGCGCCCGAACCGCTGCACTGGCGATTGCCGCTCGAGAAGCCGATCCTGCAGGTTCTGTAAAGTATTGACGATGCCATCCTGCTCCGCATCGTGCATCATGCCGGGGTTTGCGCGACGATCGCGCCAGGCACTGGTGATGTTCATTAAACTCGTTCCGCTTCCGGCATTGCACATCAGTGACGACGAGACTGTTATAACAGGCCCTGAAATCTCTCATGAATCCTGCAGGTGAGGCATGAACGATAACATTGAACGGGAATCGATGGAGTTTGACGTCGTTGTAGTGGGTGGTGGTCCGGCCGGCCTCGCTACTGCCTGTCGCTTGGCTCAGCTTGCCGCTGACAAAGGCGTGGAACTCGCTATCGTCGTAGTGGAAAAGGGAGCCGAGATCGGCGCCCATATCCTGTCCGGCAATGTGTTCGAAGTACGCGCGCTTGACGAACTGTTCCCGGACTGGAAAGAGCGCGGTGCCCCGGTGACCACCGCGGTCAAGGGTGACCGGTTTCACTACCTGACCGGTGCCGGCAAGTCCGTTCGCGTGCCGAACTTGTTTGTGCCACACACGATGCACAACAAGGGCAACTTCATCATCGGCCTGGGCAAACTGTGCAAGTGGCTGGGCGAACAGGCGGAAGCGCTGGGCGTCAACGTGTTTCCGGGCTTTGCGGCCTCCGAGGTCCTGTATGACAAGAACGGCACGGTCCGTGGTGTTGCGACGAGTGACATGGGCATCGGCAAGGACGGACAGCCGAAGGAGACCTTTACGCCAGGCTACGAGTTGCTTGGCAGGTACACGGTGTTTGCGGAAGGCTGCCACGGCAATCTTGGCAAGTCTCTGATCGACCACTTTGATCTGCGCCGCAATGCTGACCCGCAACACTATGGGCTTGGATTGAAAGAGATCTGGGAGATCGACCCGGCATTGCACGAGGCAGGGCTTGTTGTGCACACGCTCGGCTGGCCCCTCGACAATCGAACGGAGGGGGGCGGATTCCTGTATCACGCAGCTGGCAATCAGTTGTACCTCGGTATGATCGTAGCGCTCAATTATCGCAATCCCCACCTGTCGCCCTTCGGTGAATTTCAGCGCTGGAAGCTGCACCCGCGAATTCGCTCGTACCTGAAGGGCGGCAAGCGAATCGCTTACGGGGCGCGTGCCGTCAACAAGGGCGGCTTGCAGTCACTGCCGAAACTTGCATTTCCTGGCGGCCTGCTGGTCGGCTGCGATGCCGGCTTTCTGAACGGCGTCAAGATCAAGGGTACCCACACTGCCATCAAGAGCGGCATGCTGGCGGCCGAAAGCATTTTTGCAGCGCTGCAGGGCGGCGATAGCGCGGAGTCGGAACTCGAATCTTATGAAAGTGCCGTTCGCGAGTCATGGATATACGATGAATTGCATCGCGGCCGAAATTTCAGTCCTGCATTGCACAAGCTTGGCACCTTCGCTGGCGCGGCATTCGCCTTCGTCGACCAGAATATTTTTCGCGGCAAACTGCCGTTTACGCTGCATGACCGGGTCCCCGATCATGCCACCTTGCAAAAAGCCAGCGAGGCGCCGGTCATCGACTACCCGAGGCCGGACGGCGTCGTCACGTTCGACCGCTTGTCATCGGTCTTCCTGTCGAGTACCAATCATGAGGAAGATCAACCGTCGCACCTGAAATTGAAAGACGCCTCCATTCCGGTGCAATTCAATTTGCCGACGTACGACGAGCCGGCACAACGCTATTGTCCTGCCGCGGTTTATGAAATCGTCACGGAAAATGGCGAACCGAAATTTCGCATCAATGCGCAGAATTGCGTGCACTGCAAGACCTGCGACATCAAGGACCCCGCGCAGAATATCGTCTGGGAGGTCCCGGAAGGCGGTGGCGGGCCGAATTATCCCGGCATGTAATCCAGCTACTTCGGCTGCATGCGAATTGCGCCATCCAGCCGGATGGTTTCGCCATTGATCATCGTATTGCTATAGATACATGCCACCAGCTCCGCAAACTCGTCGGGTCTGCCCAGCCGCGGCGGGAAGGGTACTTGTTCACCGAGGGATTTCTGCACATTTTCAGGTAGCCCCGCCATCATGGGCGTCATGAATATGCCGGGTGCAATGGTGTTAACGCGAATGCCGAAACGTGCAAGTTCACGCGCGATCGGGAGCGTCATACCGACGACGCCGGCTTTCGACGCCGAATATCCTGCCTGGCCGATCTGGCCCTCAAACGCGGCTACGGATGCGGTATTGATGACGACGCCGCGTTCGCCTTCCGCATCCGCATCGTTCTTCTGCATGACGTTTGCCGCTTCCTTGGTGAGAATATAGCTACCGAGCAGGTTAATTTTCAGCGAACGCTCGAAGTCGGACGCGGGTGCCGGACCGTCGCGGCCCAGGACGCGAGACGGCAGCAGAACGCCGGCGCAATTGACCGCCAGCGTGATCGAGCCCATGAATTGCCGCGCTGTCGCGATGGCATCGCGGACGTCGGGTTCGGACGAAATATCGGCACGGATAAACTTCGCACGCGTGCCGAGGTCGCTGGCACTGCGTGCGCCATGTTCTTCGTTGATATCGAGCAGCACTGCATGCCCGCCTGCCTCGATAACCCGCCTGGCCGTGGCCAGGCCGAGGCCGGATGCGCCGCCTGACACGATTGCCGTCGCCGATTCAAGTTTCATTCGATTCTCCGTACTTCTGACTGATCACACTTCGATGGCAATTGCCGTTGCCTCGCCGCCGCCGATACACAGGGACGCCACGCCGCGTCCGCCGCCCTTCGCGCGTAATGCGTGGATGAGCGTCACGATAATTCTGGCTCCCGAGGCACCGATCGGATGTCCGAGCGCGCACGCACCGCCGTGAACGTTCACTTTGGCGTGATCAAGTCCGATATCGTGCATGGCCGCCATTGCTACGCAGGCAAACGCTTCGTTTATTTCATAGAGATCGACGGAATCCGCAGCCCACTGGAGCTTGCTCAGTAACGACTTGATAGCGAACACCGGAGCGGTCGTAAACCATTCGGGCTCTTGTGCGAACTCGGCCTGGCCTGCGATTCGCGCAAGTACGGCAAGCTTGCGCTTTTTCGCATCCGCCTCTGACATAAGAATGAGCGATGCGGCGCCATCCGATATGGACGAAGAGCTTGCCGCTGTTACCGTGCCATTTTTGGCAAAAGCCGGCTTAAGCTGCGGAATCTTTGCGACATCGTTGCGGCCCGGCTCTTCGTCTTCGCCGACCACGACTTCACCTTTGCGCGTTGCTGTTCTTATAGCCGCAATTTCGCTGTTGAAATGTCCTGTAGAGATCGCTCCGCGCGCGCGGCTGACCGAAGCAATCGCAAACCCGTCCTGTGCTTCGCGTGTGAACCCGTACTTCTGCGCAGTAAGCTCCGCGAAATGCCCCATCGAATTTCCATCGGCGGGGTTCTGCAGGCCGTCCAGCAACATGTGGTCCAGTACCTCCTGGTGTCCCATCCGATACCCGGTACGTGCTTTCGGCAGGAGATACGGCGCGTTGCTCATCGACTCCATGCCGCCGCATAGCGCAATACGGGCACTGCCGGCCACGATGGAGTCGTATCCGAGCATGGCAGCTTTCATGCCGGAACCGCACACCTTGTTGATGGTGACGCAGGCGGTCTCCTTCGGCAGCCCGGCGGCGAGCGCGGCCTGGCGCGCAGGTGCCTGCCCGAGGCCTGCCGGCAACACACAGCCGAGCAATACCCGATCCACAGCGGATGGCTCGAGGCCGCAGTCCTCGAGGCAGGCGGCAGTTGCTGCGGCAGACAGTGCGGTGGCGCTGACGGTGGCGAGGCTTCCCTGGAACGAACCAATGGGCGTGCGACGCGCCGCCACGATAACGATGGAATTGCTACTCATAAGCGTTGGTCAAGTATTTAAGGAGAAGGCTGCCGGGATGCTGGTTGCGACGATGCAACGAGAAACGGACGATGGAACGGAGTGCGATTATTCACATTGCTTGTCATTCTGCAAGCCGGGCACGGTCGAACCGCCTGCGCAATCCGCCTGTCTTACGGGTTCGGCCAGGTCCGGTTCATCAAGCACGGCAAGCAGTACCTGACGAGAACGTTCGGCCAGGGCTTTGCTGCTGTCGAACGCCGGGCTGCCGGGCTCGATGGCCGGCAGGGCGCAAATCGTCAGTCGTTTGCGCCGCGGCAGCAGGTGTCCCGAGGGCAACAGGTGTCGCGACCCGCCGATCGCCACCGGCACCACAGCAATGTTGCCTTTAATGGCGGCGGCGAACGCACCGGCGCGGAACTTGCCGAGGCCCGGTTCAGGGCCGAATGTACCCTCCGGGAATACGGCGAGCGACTCGCCGGCGGCTGCTGCCTTCAGAAGGTTGCGCGCGTCCCTCGAACTCCTGGAAGCTACGAATCGTTCGACAAACTTTGAGCCGATGCGCCGTAACAGGAAGTGCACGAACGGCACGTTTTGCATCTCCCCTTTAATGACGAAAGAAAAGCGCGGCGGCAAGTACGCCTGCAGTATCACACCGTCGAAATAGCTCGCGTGATTGGCAACGACGATGCAATGCCCATGCGGAATATTGCCAAAATTCGAACGTTCTACCGGAATTCCTGCAACGGCGAACCACGAGCGGGCTACCGCCGACACCCAGCGACGCCGTCGTGACAGTCCGGGCACCACTGTTGCAAAGAGCAGCGCGAAACTGGCAAGGACTGCAAATGCGGCAAGCGCGAGAACACCGTACAGGATGCCGGTACTTCGTTGCAGCATCGAATTGATTCCGCTCAAGTTGGGCACCTGTTAACAGCAAACGCCGTGATTGCCGTGCATCATTGAAAAAGGTCCGGTTACGGCTGTGATGCAGGTCACTTTATGTTAATGCCTTGGGGAATTTGTGACAGCGGTCACGCCCGTGCCGAATTGCCCTCATCATACTCAAAATCGAGCAAAATCCGTTGCCAGGGAGACTCTGCACAAGTCACAAGTCACTTGCTGTAGGAGCCCGCCTAGCGGGCGGGCTCCTACAGTCGCACGATCGGGCTTGTGCGGAGCATCCCTGGGGAATGAGCTTGTCGGAATAAGCGAGAGACATGCATTACATCGATCCGCCGAGGTCAGCAGAACACGGCCGACAATTATCTGATTGATGTACGAGTGAAGTCTACACGTGTCAGGGATGGCCTTCTGGTCAGATGGAAACTATGGCAAGCACACAGCAAAGTAAATCCGCAACGAACGGCCAATCGCACTCGGAGCAGTTGGTCGATCGCTTTCTCGATGCAATCTGGATGGAACGCGGACTTTCCGCGAACACCCTGGGCGCCTATCGCGCAGATCTGATGACGTTGTGGCGAGGGCTTTCCGAGCGCAACATAGCCATCGACAAAGCACAGAAAGCGGATCTCCTCGAATTTATCGCCAAGCGCGTCGAAAGCGGAGCAAAGCCGCGATCGACTGCGAGACAACTCTCCAGTTTCCGACGTTTCTTTCGGTACATCATGCGCGAAGGGCTGCGTGAAACGGACCCGACCGCCGATATCGATATGCCGCGCATCGGCCGCTCACTGCCAAAATCGCTGACCGAAGACGAAGTCGATGCGTTGCTTCAGGCACCGAACACCGACGAACCTTTAGGCTACCGCGACCGCGCCATGCTCGAGTTACTGTATGCCACCGGCCTACGGGTTTCCGAGCTGATCAACCTGCGTCAATCGCAGGTGAACTTCAACCAGGGCGTCCTGCGTATTGTTGGCAAGGGTGATCGCGAACGCCTGATTCCGCTTGGCGACGAATCTCAGAAGTGGCTGCGAGACTTTATCGCAGGGCCTCGTATGGAGATTCTGCTGGAGCGCCAGACAGACTACCTGTTCCCCACGCGACGCGGCGATCGCATGACGCGCCAGGCGTTTTGGCACATCATCAAGCGCTACGCGCACAAAGCCGGCGTTGCGAAAAAACTCTCGCCGCACAGCCTGCGCCATGCATTCGCAACCCACCTGCTGAATCGAGGCGCGGATTTACGGGTCGTGCAATTGCTTCTGGGTCACAGTGACCTGTCGACGACGCAAATCTATACCCACGTTGCCCGCGAACGACTAAAGGACTTGCACGGTCGCCACCATCCGCGAGGATGATCCGTCAGGGAGTAACCTGAAAAGTCCAGGATAGGCGCTGCTTCCCCGCTCGCTTATACTTCACCGGCAGGCGCGGACGGAACCGCTTTCCGCAGTCGATGTCGAACCGAACCAGGCACGCCCTTGAGAGGATGTTGAGGGGCTAGGAGGCTGTCGGACTCAGGGCATCGTCGCGAGGCGCGTGGGAATCGAGGACAGATTTTCGTTCGTCCGAGGCGAATAGTGGTGACTATTTAATGAGGACGAACGGAAATATGGACCGATTCCCATCCGCCGCAGCAGATGAGCCTGAGTCCGACAGCCTCCTAGATCCGACATTCGGATGTTGTCCGTGGCATAAACATTGGAATCCATTGCATGATCAATCTGAAGGAACGGCGAGTGTCTCTGGCCGTTAAAGCGACTGTATTGCTGGTTTGCGGTTCTGCAACCGTATTGGCTGACGATGACGCCGAGCTGGAGCAGGTGCGCGAAAAGGTCGCGGGTGTCTTCAAGGAGATTCGTCCGGAGCACGTTGAAGCCAGTCCGGTCGACGGCTGGTACACCATTCGCAAAGGTGCCATCGTCGCCTATATGTCCGGCGATGGCCGCTATCTGCTGCAAGGCGACCTTATCGATCTCGACGAAGAGATCAATCTCAGCGAACAGACTCGTAACGTTTCCCGGCTTGAAATGCTGGCCACGCTGTCGAACGACGAAGTGATCGTATTCTCACCGGAGACCGTCAAATTCTCGGTGTCCGTTTTTACCGATATTGACTGCACCTATTGCCGGCGATTGCACAACCAGATCGACGAATACCTGGCGCAGGGCATTGAAGTCCGCTACCTGCTGTACCCCAGGAACGGTCCGGGTACCGCCGCGTGGAAGACGTCCGAGGAAGTCTGGTGCGCGGCGGATCGCAATGCAGCCCTGACGCTCGCGAAACTCGACCGCAAGTTCGAAACCAGCAGTTGCGACGCCTCGATCATCAACAGGCACTTTGCCCTGGGCCAGGACATCGGGCTGCGCGGCACGCCGGCCATCGTGCTGGAAGATGGCTCGCTGGTCAGCGGCTACCTGCCGCCGCTGGAACTGACACAAGCGTTGGCGTCGCTGAGCGACTGACCCTTCCTGGATTGAATGGCACTCATTTAAAGGATACAAGCGGCTCCAGAAAGCGTGCGGCCTCTGCTGCGGGGGGTGCTTAGGCGGAAATAAAGCGGACCGAAGGGAGCCATTTCGCCTAAGGACCCCCCGCAGCAGAGGCCTGTCTGCGCTCAAGCAAGTGCCATTGTTTTAGTTCCGCAGCTTGCGAACTCAGTCTATGTGGTGACCAGGGAAGCTCTGCACAAGTCGCAGGGCACTTGTTGTAGGAGCCCGCATTGCGGGCGATCACCGCCTGATCGCCCGCGATGCGGGCTCCTACAGCCGCACGGTCGGACTTGTGCAGAGCGGCGGGGGACACTGGATTACTCGCCGCGGCGGACGCGGTGCAGGTGCACGCCGTTGTTGCGGCCGTCGTCCTCAAGGTATTTTCTAAGCGCGAAGTCGCCGCTTAAGAATGCTATTTCAGGCCATGGAATGTCTGATTTGTCGAACAGGGCCGCTTCGAGAGTTTCGTCGCCCGCGGCGTAGCCGCCCAGAAGGTTTGCAGTAAAAAACAGGTGTACCTGTCCGGCTTCAATGACGTCGACGGAGGCAAAAAGGTGCCCGATGCTGACGTCGGCGCACGCTTCTTCCAGGGTTTCCCGAGCGGCCCCCTCGGCAAGGGTTTCGCCAAGTTCCATGAAGCCCGCGGGCACAGTCCAGTAGCCGATGCGTGGTGCGATGGCGCGGCGGCAAAGCAGGATACGCCCGTCCTTTTCAGGTACGCAGCCGACAACAATTTTCGGATTCTGATAGTGAACAATGCCGCAGGCATCGCAGGCCCAGCGTAGACGCGAATCGCCGGCAGGCACCTTTTGGGCGACTGTGGCGCCGCAACCTGAACAATACTTCATAGGGCAGTCGTGGAAATAGCGAGCCTTTCGATTACTTGGTGCCGGGAGCGAGAATCGAACTCGCACGGGTTTAACCCCACCGGATTTTGAGTCCGGCGCGTCTACCAGTTCCGCCATCCCGGCCAGTCTGGGAAAATCAAAGGCGCCAAGTATAGGCTCGGGCACCCGGCATCGCCACCGTCACGTCCGGTCCAGCGACCCTTTTGCCGGACGGAGCATCTAGGGTCTGTTGGCGGTTAACGGTCAACGGACGCTGGACTTTGTCAACACCCCAGAATGGACGTATGAGCAAGTTCACGGATATCAGCATAGATGCAGGCATAGTGAAGCGGGCTGCACGCGGTGACGTGCGCGCTCACGAAATCATTTACCGCTCATTCTGTTCCCCCGTTTACTCTCTTTGTTTACGTTTTACGCGCGTGCCGGCACATGCGGAGGACCTTCTGCAGGAGACCTTCGTCGAAGTGATTCGCAACATCCGCCAGTTTCGCGGCGATGCGGCGCTCGGCAGCTGGATTCGTCGCATCGCAGTAAGCAAGGCCTTGATGTTTCTTCGTTCCGCCTGGCATAGCCGCGGCCAGAGTCTCGACGATGATTGGGACGACGTGACGCCGTCACGCAGCGACGCAAGTGGCGTAAGCGGAGATCCCGATCGTGCAATCGATCTCGACGCAGCGCTTGCAGCCTTGCCGGAAGTCAGCCGCGCCGTGGTCTGGTTGCACGATGTCGAGGGATTTACACACCGGGAAATCGCAGACCTCATGGGCAAAACCGAAAGTTTTTCCAAATCGCAACTCTCGCGCGCCTACCAGCGACTCCGGCCGCTTCTTGAAGCCGAGACCGCGGCAGTGGCCGGCGTGGCGGAATCGGCGTTCAGGCGATGCTGAGCATGCTCCGGGGCGTGATGGTTGCGTGGCCGGCGATGATGCCGACAGGTGGTAAACATGCACGACAATGACGAGCAGGATGAATCGATGAATTGTGGACTGGGCATAGCTGAACGGGAACTGCTGCACCGCAAGCTGCGTGCATTGCCCGACACCATGCCGCCGCGGGCGGTGTGGCAGCGCATCGAAACGCAGGCAATGGCCGAGGGATTGCTTGGTTCGCAGGGCATGTCGCCGCAGGTCAGGTGGCTGGCCGGCGCCGGGCTTGCGGCATCGGTAGTGATCGCAATCTTACTGGCCCCGTTCGATGTGAGTCGCGAAACCGGGGAGGTTTTTCCGACGGTGCCCGAATACAGCGAACAAAGCAGTCCGCTTACCTTGCGCACATTGAATGCGCTGATGGTGGAGTCGCAGCAACTGGAGCAGGACCTGCGCTCGCTGCCTGACCAGCCGCAACTGATGCGCGCCGGTACTGCCGCGACCATCTCCGCCGTCGAAGACCAGATTGCCGCTATCGATTACCGCCTGAATCAGTCAGTGGTACGAATGTCGCATGCGCAAATGGAAGTGTACTGGCGCGAACGCGTGCGGCTCATGAATTTGTTGGTGCAGTTGCGCACCGCACAGGCACAACGCAGTTCCTTTTAGAAAATATTGCAGGAGTTTTTTATGTCAGGGTCGAGAATGTTCTTGTGGGTCGCGGCGTTGATTTGGCTGTCGACAGCGACGGTTGCGCAGGTCAACGAGGAAACGCGGGAGGACGTAAGGTCCGAGGATATCGACGTTGAGTTGCGCGAGGCGGAAGAGCGCCTGGCCGCGGCTGCAGCGCGCATCGCGGAACTGAGTCAGCGGCGCTTGCCGGCAATGCTCGATATCGAAAGACGAATTCGCGGTGGTCACCGGCCAATGCTCGGCGTGACCATCGGTGCCGATGATGAACGTGGACCCGTTGAGGGAGTCACCATCCAGGGCGTCACACCGGGCAGTGCTGCCGCCGAAGCAGGCTTGCGCGCCGGTGACGTCATAACGGCCGTCAATGAAGAGTCCTTGGGCGCAGCGCAGGACGAAGAGGCCAATCGCAAGTTGCTTGACTTCCTGGCAGGCGTGGAAGAGGGCGACACGCTCGACATCGACTACCTGCGCGCAGGCACGAACAATACCGTGGAAGTAAGACCGCGCACGATGCCGAACCGGATATTTGCGTTTGGTCCGGGCGGAGAGGAGTTCATGATGCGGTCTGTGCCCGCCGCACCGGCGGCACCGGGAGCCCCTGCCAACGTCTTTCGTTTCTTTGCCGGTGGCGGAAGCTGGAGTGACATGGAGATGGTGTCGCTGACCCGGAATCTCGGTGAGTACTTTGGTACCGACCAGGGTCTCCTGGTCGTGCGCGCGCCGTCGAACGAGCAACTCAAGTTGCGGGACGGTGATGTCATCCAGCGCATCGACGGTCGTGAGCCGACCTCGGTTTCTCACGCAATGCGCATCCTTGGCTCCTACCAGGGTGGCGAGACATTGCAGGTGGAAATCATGCGCAACCGCAAAAAGGAGACGATTTCCATCGAGGTGCCTGACCACCGCCAGAGCTTCGTGCCACGGATTGGCACCGTGGCACCGGCGACAGACGACGTTGAGGAAGTCATTACCGAATCGAGATCGCGGGTGGTCAGGGAAAGGACCTAGGGTACTTTTCAACACTCCGGGAAGGCCATTGTTTTGGCGTTTGCGGGAGGGCCTGGTGTCCGGGAGGTCCTTTGACGGAATGGCTCCC
>JBBDJJ010000021.1:0-4722 GCA_040879925.1 Woeseia sp.
CTGATCGCCCGCAATGCGGGCTCCTACAGTCGCACGATCGGACTTGTGCAGAGCCACCCATCGACCGATTGCAGTCGAGAGCGATTCGAGCCACCCGGCGCCTGAAAGTATGGTCAGGCCGCGCGACCGCGCACGCGGATTTCGCCGCTCAGTTGATCGATGGCTTCGCTGAGTTTTACGACCTGCTGCTGCTTCGAGCCCAGGCGACGCAAGGCGACGGTTTGTTCGTCGACTTCACGCTGGCCGACGGCCATCAGCACCGGCACCTTGGCCAGGCTGTGTTCGCGGACCTTATAGGATATTTTTTCGTTGCGCAGATCGGCTTCGGCTGTGATGCCCGCGCGGCGCAGGCTGGATACGACTTGCAGCGCGTAGGCGTCGGCATCGGACGTAATGGTCAGGACTTTTGCCTGTGTCGGCGACAACCATAATGGCAGGTTGCCTGCGTGATGCTCCAGAAGAATGCCGATAAACCGTTCGAATGAGCCGAGAATCGCGCGGTGCAGCAGGACCGGCGTGTGTTTGTGTCCATCTTCGCCGATGTAGGTAGCGCCGAGACGCGACGGCAGGTTGAGGTCTACTTGCAGGGTCCCGCATTGCCAGTCGCGGCCGATAGCATCACGCAACACGAACTCCAGCTTCGGACCGTAAAACGCGCCCTCGCCGGGGTTATGTGTGTAATCGAGTCCCGATTGTTGCAAAGCGCGCAGCAGTGCCGCTTCGGCATCGTCCCACACCAGGTCGGCGCCCACCCGGACCGGTGGGCGATCTGCAAACTTGATGGTTACGTCGTCAAAGCCGAGATCGCGATAGATGCCGAGAATGAGATCGCATACCGCGATTGACTCTTTCGTGATCTGTTCGGTCGTGCAAAAGATATGTGCGTCGTCCTGGGTAAATGCGCGCACACGCAAGAGTCCATGCAATGCCCCGGATGGTTCGTAGCGATGTACCTTGCCGAACTCAGCGAGACGACGCGGCAGGTCCCTGTAGCTGGTAATGCCCTGCTTGAACACCTGGACGTGGCCGGGACAATTCATAGGTTTGATGGCGTAGCTGCGGCCATCCTCGGTATCGGTCGTGTACATGTGCTCGCCGAATGACTCCCAGTGGCCGGACGCCTCCCACAGCGAGCGGTCCATCAACTCGGGCGTATTGACTTCACTGTAACCGGCGTCGAACTGACGTTGCCGTATGAATGTCAGCAGGTTCTGGAATAGCGACCAGCCTTTGGCATGCCAGAAAACGGCGCCGGGCGCTTCTTCCTGAAAATGAAACAGGTCCATGCTGCGGCCGAGCCGGCGATGATCGCGCTTCTCTGCCTGTTCGAGTTGCTCCAGATACTGACGAAGTTGCTTGTCGCTCGGCCACGCTGTGCCGTAAATACGCTGCAACATGGCATTGCGCGCGTCACCCCGCCAGTATGCGCCGGAGACCCGCAGCAGGCGAAAAGCCTTGCCAAGTCGACCGGTCGAAGGCAGATGTGGCCCGCGACACAAGTCGATGAATTGTCCCTGCCGATACAACGTCAGGTCTTCCCCCGCCGGGATATCCTCGATGATCCGGGCCTTGTACTCTTCACCTTGCGTGCGAAAGAACTCAATGGCCTCGTGCCTGTTCCAGACCTCCCGCGTGATCGGTTCGTCGCGATCGACGATGTCGCGCATTCGGGCTTCGATACGTTCCAGGTCTTCAGGAGTGAACGGCTCCGCACGCGCGAAATCATAATAGAAGCCGTTTTCGATGGCGGGCCCGATCGTTACCTGGGTCTCCGGCCATAATTCCTTGACCGCCTCTGCGAGCACATGCGCTGCGTCGTGACGCAGCAGTTCCATGCCGTCCGCAGAATCGCGGGTGACAATTTCAATGCGTGCATCTTCTTCTACAAGACGGTTGAGGTCGCGCAGCTGGTCGTTGACACGGATTGCGACTGCGTCCCGGGCCAGGCTCTTTGCAATGTTGCTGGCGATTTCCTGCCCGGTAAGCGCTTGATCAAAGTGACGGACGGAGCCATCGGGTAATTCAATATTCGGCATTTTCTGGTCAGTATCGGGCAATGCCCACAGTCGTCAAGGCGCGCTATTGTACCTGAAACGCGTACTGTCGCTAACGGTGGCGCATCGATGGCCGTCATGGCATTGGTGTACAATCCCGGCGTTCATCACCAAACCCGTCAACCATGAATCAATCTGCAACTGCCAATCGATTTCCTCCGCCTCCGCACGATCATGACGATTGCGTGGCGACGGCTGTCGAAACTGCAGAAGCAGTTTGCCGGGAACGCGGTCTTCGATTTACCGGTCTACGACGTCGCGTGCTGGAGCTGGTCTGGAGCAGCCACAAGCCGGCGGGTGCTTACGATATTCTGGAACGGCTCAGCATGCAGGGAAAGCGGGCGGCACCGCCAACAGTCTACCGCGCGCTCGAATTCCTGATCGAGGCCGATCTCGTGCACCGACTTGATTCACTGAACGCCTTTGTCGGCTGTCCCGACCCCGGCAGTGCGCATACCGGGCAATTTCTTATCTGCCGGCAGTGCCGATCTGTAGCCGAGCTCGATGACGCGTCCATTAATTCGCTGGTCGAGCAGAAGGCGGCCGACCTCGGTTTCACCGCTGTGCGACAGACGGTTGAAATACAGGGCCTGTGCCGGGATTGCGGCGACCCTCGCAGCGAATGATCGTCGCGAGCGTTGCCGGTACAGACCGACGAACAATAGCAAATGAACAATAGCAAATGAACAATAGCAAACCCCAGGATTTCATTCGCCAGATCATTGCGGACGACGTATCGCAAGGCAAACACGGTGGCACAGTTACGACGCGCTTTCCGCCGGAGCCGAACGGTTACCTGCACGTCGGGCACGCCAAGTCAATTTGCCTGAATTTCGGAGTCGCCATGGAGCATGGCGGCCAGACGTTTCTGCGCTTCGACGACACCAATCCTGGCAAGGAAAGCGACGAGTACGTTGAAGCAATCAAGCGCGATGTCCGCTGGCTTGGTTTCGATTGGGGCGACAGGCTTACACATGCATCCGACTACTTCGAGCGCCTGTACGACGCAGCGATGCAATTGATCGAGCGTGGCAGTGCCTACGTCGACAGCCTGAATGCAGAGCAAATTCGGCAGTATCGCGGCACGCTCACCGAGCCGGGCCGAAACAGTCCCTACCGTGACCGCAGTAGCGCCGAGAATGTCGGTCTGTTCAAACGTATGCGAGCCGGTGAATTTGCCGACGGCACACACGTGCTGCGCGCGAAAATCGACATGGCATCGCCTAATATCAATTTGCGAGATCCAACCCTTTACCGCATTCGCCATATCCAACATCAACGCACCGGTGACACCTGGTGCATTTATCCGATGTACGATTTCGCGCACGGATTGTCGGACGCATTCGAAGGAATCACTCACTCACTTTGCACGCTTGAGTTCGAAGATCATCGTCCCTTGTATGACTGGTTCCTCGATCAGCTCGATCCCCCGCATCGCCCGCGCCAGATCGAATTCTCGCGCCTGAATCTTGCCTTTGCCGTTACCAGCAAACGCAAGCTCAACAGTCTCGTTCAGGAAAAAATCGTGAGCGGATGGGACGATCCGCGAATGCCAACTTTGGCCGGCATGCGCCGGCGCGGCTATCCGCCAGCCGCATTACGCGACTTCAGCAAGCGCATCGGCGTAACGAAGAAAGAGAACCTGATCGAGATGGCCTTGCTCGAAACCTGTGTTCGCGAGGTCCTGGACCATGAAGCACCCCGGCGTATGGCGGTATTGCGACCGCTCAAGGTGACCCTGACCAACTACCCTGAGGACCAGGTCGAGCAATTGACTGCGGGCAATCATCCGCAGCGGCCTGAACTCGGGTCCCGGGAAGTCCCGTTCGGACGCGTCATCTATATCGAGCAGGATGATTTCATGGAAGACGCGCCACGCAAGTTCTTTCGACTCAAGCCGGGCGGGGAAGTGCGCCTGCGGTTCGCCTATATCATTCGTTGCGACGACGTCGTTCGCAATGCGGCGGGCGAAATTGTCGAACTGCTTTGCAGTTACGATCCAGATACGCGCAGTGGCATCGACAAAAGCAATCGCAAGGTAAAAGGCACCATCCATTGGGTGTCTGCCGCACATTCCTGCGATGCCGAAGTGCGTCTGTACGATCGCCTGTTTGACAATCCGCAGCCGGGAGATGCAGAAGACGTCTTGACCCAGCTCAATGCGCAATCCCTGGAGACGGTGACGGCGAAAGTCGAGCCCTCACTGCGGGAAGTTGCTGGCGAGTGGAGCGGGCAGTTCGAAAGGTTGGGCTACTTCTGTACGGATAGCGCCGATCATGCGCCCGGCCGCATGGTGTTTAACCGTATCGTCACGCTTCGCGACAGTTGGGCGAAAATCGACAAGCAGGCTTAGGGGTCAGGGCACCAGGCCGCGGTTATCGGCGGCGCCGTCGGGCGCGATTCGGTGGCTCGGTGGCTCGAATCGGTCTTGACCGGGTGGGAACTCTTTGACGGAATGGCTCCCTGCGGTCCGCTTTATTTCCGCCAAAGGGTTCCCACCCGGTCAAGACCTTGCGTTGTGGTTCCGCTGCCGGACGGGAGCGCATCCGCTTGACGTTGCTGGCACTTTGTTCTCAGGGCGTGCCAGGTGCGAGACGCTTCCGGCCTGGTGTCCGGGAGGTCCTTTGGCGGAAATAAAGCGGACCGCAGGGAGCCATTCCGTCAAAGG
>JBBDJJ010000022.1:0-29781 GCA_040879925.1 Woeseia sp.
ACCCTTTGGCGGAAATAAAGCGGACCGCAGGGAGCCATTCCGTCAAAGGGTTCCCCCACGGTCGAGGCCAAATCGAGCCACCGATTCCAGATCCCTTTCCAGACCCTTTTCCAGACCCATCGCAAACCCCATCCATACCTGAAACGAGCCACCCGGCCGCCCCCGGCGAGACGTAAATCACAGTCAGATCAGTGCCTTCATGGCATTGTGCGACTGGAATCGTCCCGGTCCGGAACTCGCAAATAATAAACGCCAATGACAGATGACTTGCACAATGGCGTGACTCGCGAGGGCTTCAGCAAGGTCGGCGCTGTGCTGCATTTACTTGTGCCCAGCGCGCAGGGATTCTGTTATTACGATGTGCAGCGCACCTGCGTGTGGGCCAGTGCTGGAACGGTAGACTTTGAAATCGACAACTACATTGCCGAACTCCCGGCTTCTGTCGTTGCGGATGGCAGGTCCGATGCCAGCATTCTGCGCCGCACGCTCGCATCGGGCCGAACTCTTCTGGTCTTGACGGTTCCGGGTGAAACCCGGACACCGCTTGGACTATTCGTCACTGTATTCTCAAAGAACGACGGCAAGTCGTCCGCATTCGACCCGGAAGCTCTGAGGTCCAGATTGCTGTCAATAATCCAGTTGATCGGCGCAAACTTTCAGCTCTCGAATAACGCAGACGTTGCGCAAGCTCGGGCCGAAGAGGCCGAGCAGGAACTGAAACTCGTCTACCAGGTCGACGAAAAAATTCACGGGACATCGCGCAGTCACGCCAGCCTCGCGCAGCTGATTGGCAACAGCGGGCGTTTCCTGGGCATTGCGTATAGTGTCTTGTTGATGCCTTCGAAACGCATTCGAATCAGTGCAACCCATTCCAGCTGGAAGAACGTCAACCGCAAGGTGCTTGACAAATACCTGATCGAGACGATTTTCCCCAAACTCGAAGGACAGCGCACGCCGATTATTTTTGAGATTCCGCCGGTGCCAGGTTCTGACTATATTGCCGACCAGGGATATCAGATCATGATCTGCCCGCTGGTCGATCGCACGGGAAATGTCGAGGGTATACTCGCGTTGCTGGGTCGGGTAGGTCGTGAAACATTTCGCGCATCGCATCTCCGCTTCATGTCGCATATCGTGCGTAAAGTAGAGTATGTCATCGAGCAGTCATTCGATTCGATGACCGGGCTCATGAATCGCTCGGGCTTCGAGGCACAATTGAATGAATCAATGAAGGCATTGAGCTCCGGTAGCGACGCTCATCAGGTCATGTACCTCGATCTGGATAATTTGCAATTGGTCAACGATACCTTTGGTCACGAGGCCGGCGACGAAGTCATTACCCGCTTTTCCCAGATCATCGAGGAACACCTGCCCCGCAATGCGGTGGCGACACGCCTGACTGGCGACGATTTCGCGATACTGCTGACTCACAGCAGCGTTGAGGAGGCACTCGACCTTACGTCGCTGATACAGGACGATAGTGACAAACTAAGATATCTGCAGGGAGACAAGTCGCTACAGGTAACCGTCAGTATCGGTATTGCTGCGTTTGATTCGCGAACGACCAACGAACTGGATGTACTGACAACAGCCAGAATCGCGTGTGATGCCGCGAAGGATCACGGCCGGGATCGTGTCGAAATCTACGATCAGGGCGACCTGAGCATCGTACGTCGCTTTGACGACATGAATCTGGTTGCCGAGATTCAAAAGATGCTCGATGCCGATGGTTTCGAGTTGTTAGCACAACCAATTGTTGCTTTGAAGAAGCGGTTGAAGTCCGAGCGCTACGAAATTCTCTTGCGGATGAAAGACAGTCAGGGCAACAAAATCTCGTCGAATTCCTTCTTTTCAGCCGCTGAACGCTATCAGATGATGCCTGCGATCGATCGTTGGGTAGTTTCGGAAACGCTTGAACGGATCGGCCGGCACGCACACTATTTGAAGGAAAGCGGAACTGTATTCGCCATCAACCTTTCGGGGCAATCGCTAGGCGACAATGAAATTCAGCGATTTATCGAGGGGGAACTCGATTCCAGCGGTGTACCCGCCACATCTATTTGTTTTGAGATCACAGAATCGGCAGCTGTGTCCAACCGCGCGAAAGCGCAAGCATTTATCGACGAGCTGCGTAAGCGCGGCTGCAAGTTTTCCCTCGATGACTTCGGCGCGGGGCTAAGCTCGTTTGCGTACCTCAAGAACTTTAAAGTCGATACACTCAAAATTGACGGCAGTTTCATTCGTGATATTACCGAGAACCGGATTTCGGAGTCGATGGTTGCGGCAATCACACAAGTGGCCAAGGTTATGGAACTCGACACAGTAGCTGAGTATGTCGAAAGCAAGGAAACCAAAGCTCTGGTCGCCAAGTTGGGTGTCGACTATGCGCAAGGACACACCGTTGGCTTGCCGGTGCCGCTGGAAGAAGTACTCGCCCGGTTCAACTCCTCCCCGCGGCGATCGACCGCCTGACGCGTTTTGCCAATGCGGATTCCCTGCGTCCAGGGCCATACCCTGTCCCTGCTAGACTTGCTGGATGAACGCAACGTCTGAAGAAGGGGCGAGCGCCGCTATCGATGACCTCCCCGAAGCACTGCGGGCGCCGGTTACTGTGTGGATCGAGCGTTTCGTGGAGCGTGACAAGGAACAGGCCGCGGAATTTCTTGCTGCAACAAGCCAGCACCCCGCACTCCTGACACTGGTCGCATGCAGCGAGTTTGCGGGCAAGGTGCTGCTGCGCGAGTGGGCCTGGTTTCGCGACTTCGTGCTCGCCGGCAACGGCGAGATTCCGCGTGCGCCGGAAATGGCTGGCGCTGTCGTGAGTGCTGCGGGCAGGGACGCGAATGACCGTAAAGTCAAAGCGCAATTGCGCCGGTATCGCAAGCAAAACCTGCTACGGATTCTCTGGCGAGACATCGTGGGCCTGGCGGGCGTAGCAGAAACCTTACGTTCACTGTCTAAACTGGCCGACAGCCTGGTGCGCGATGTCACCCGATACGCCGAGGAGTGCCTCCGTCAGGTATCCGGGCGACTGCAGGACGAGCAGGGCAGCGAGCCTCGTCTTGTTGTGCTGGCGATGGGAAAGCTGGGTGGCGGCGAACTCAACTTTTCCTCGGATATCGACCTGGTTTTCCTGTTCTCGGGAAATGGTGAGACGGAAGGCAGTCGCCGATTGAGCGCACAAGAGTACTTTACGCGACTGACGCGTCACATAGTTGCGCTTCTGGATGAAGTGACCGAGGACGGTTTCGTGTATCGGGTCGACACGCGTTTGCGGCCGTTCGGAGACAGCGGGCCTCCTGTTCTCAGCTTCGCAGCGCTCGAGGCCTATCTGTTACGGCACGGACGCGGTTGGGAACGCTACGCCTATGTCAAGGCGCGAGTCATCGATACTGGAACAGACGCGCGTTTGGTGCGCGAGCTTCTGAGCGAAACCATCGAACCGTTTGTTTATCGCCAGTACCTCGACTACGGTGTGTTCGAGTCATTGCGCGACATAAAAGCGCGAATTTCGGCCGAGGCACAGAAACGCCAGGTGATGACCAACTTGAAGATCGGTCCGGGTGGCATTCGCGAAATAGAGTTCATCGTACAGTCACTGCAGCTGGTGCGAGGTGGTAACGATGCCAAGCTGCGCACAACCGGACTTCAGGAAGCACTGGTCAGGCTGGCACAGACTCGCAATTTCACTGCGGCTGGAAAGTCCGTGCTCGCAGAGGCGTATAGTTTTTTGCGGCGCCTGGAAAATTTCATTCAAGCCCTTCGCGACCAGCAGGTTCATGATTTGCCGGAGAACAGCCTGGACCGGGCGCGCCTGGCGCTGGGCATGGGGTACGCGGATTGGGATCAGTTGTGCGCGGAGCTGGAGTGGCATCGTTGTAAAGTCGGCGAACAGTTCGCAGCCATCGTCTTTCGCGGCAGTGAGGAGCCGACGGACACCGAAGCAGCCGGCGAGGTGGCAGATGCATGGAATTCAGACGCCGGTGAAATTGACTGGGCGGCGGCACTCTCGTCACAGGGCATTCCCGATGCAGCTGAGATCGCCCTGCAGCTGGTCGAGTTTCAGCGCAGTGCTGCGATCGGGCAGATAGGCAAAACCGGCAGCAAACGGCTTGCTCAGTTCATCCCCGACCTGTTGCTAACACTGAAAACGAAAGAAACCCCTGCGCTGGTCCTGAAGCGGGTGCTGAGTATCGTGGAGCGGGTACTCAGGCGAAGTGCTTACGTAGCCCTGCTCAATGAGAATCCGCTCGTACTGGAACGGCTGGTCAACCTGTGTGGCCGCAGCGAGTGGCTAACGGAAGAGATCGGTCGCTACCCGATCCTGCTGGATGAACTGCTGGATGCGCGAATTTACTCTACGCTGGTCTCGCGCGAGGACATGCAGGCGGACCTGCACCAGCGCCTCGATGGATTTGCCGACAGCGACAGTGAGCGCCAGATCGAGACGCTGGGACAGTTCCAGCGAGCGGCGATCTTCCGCATTGCTGTGGCCGATATTGCCGGCAGCCTGCCAATTATGAAAGTAAGTGATCGTCTTACCGAATTGGCAGAAATAGTGTTGACCAAGGCGCTGGATATCGCGTGGATGGACCTGACCGCGAAACACGGGATTCCGCGAGCCACACAGGCGGGCGCCGCGTACAGACCGGGTCTCGGAGTTATTGCATATGGCAAATTTGGCGGCATGGAGTTGTCCTATCGTTCTGATCTGGACCTGGTATTTCTGCATGATTCCGCCGGGACGGAGCAGGAGACAGACGGTAACAAACCACTCGACAACAGCATGTTCTTTGCCCGCCTGGTGCGCCGGCTTGTGCACTTTCTTACGACCCGCACGGCATCCGGCGCGTTGTACCAGATAGATACCCGACTGCGCCCCAGTGGACGTTCCGGTTTGCTGGTGATCAGCGTCGAGGGCTTTGAGCGCTATCAGGAGGAGAATGCGTGGACCTGGGAGCATCAGGCACTTTTGCGCAGTCGTCCGGTTGCCGGCAGCGCGACCGTGCTCCGCGAATTCGAGCGAATACGCAGCCAGACCCTGAAAGCCCGCGTACGGCGCGACCGCTTGGGCGCTGATGTTGCCGATATGCGCAACCGCATGCGCCAGCAGCTCGACCGGAGCGACCAGGAGATCTTTGACCTCAAGCAAGGCGAGGGCGGCATAGGTGATATCGAATTCATCGTGCAATACCTGGTGTTGGCGAACGCGGCAGAACACCCGGCGGTAATTCATTACCCCGACAACATCCGTCAGTTGGGTACACTGGCTGCTGCAGGTTGCCTTGCGGATGCCGAGGTGCTGCGCATGCAGGAGATCTACAAGGCTTACCGACTGAAACTGCACCGCCTGGCACTGGACGAGAAGCCTGCCGAAGTTGACTATCGGGAGTTCGGCGACGAACGACGTTTTGTAAGCGAACTGTGGAAACGGACCCTAGAACGACAATAGCGGCACTAGCGACAATAGAACACTGTCGAGGTAGGTGTAGCCGTCCGACATTGCAGCGTACAGGCGTTGGCTGGCAGGATCGCCTGCTTGCTATAATGCCGAATGCTCAAAGCGAATGACGGGTGGTGATACAAGTGGCGGCAAAAGCAGGCACAGTCGAACAGAATCTGATTCCGGCCAATGCGCAGCATCGCTACGTCGTCCGGCAGGCAGACTTGCCTTTGTCCTGTCCGATGCCAGGCATGTACCTCTGGAATTCGCATCCCAAAGTCTATTTGCCGATTGCTGAAACCGGCGAGGCAAAGTGCCCCTACTGCGGTGCGGAGTACAGTCTCGGCACAGACGCCGTCTGATCCGCAGTATGCATATTGTTACCGGCGGTGCCGGTTTCATCGGCAGCAACCTGGTGCGGCGGCTCATTGAATCAACAGATGAGCAGGTTCTCGTCGTCGACGATCTCAGTGACGGGCACAAGTTCGCAAATATTGCCGATCTCGACATCGCGGACTACCTGGACAAAGACGAATTTCTGCACAACCTGTCGTCCGGCAATACCTTCGATTCCGGTATTCACTCAATTCTGCATCAGGGAGCGTGTTCGGTAACGACAGAGTGGGACGGTCGTTACATGATGCGAAACAATTACAGCTATTCGAAAAAGCTGTTACATCATTGTCTTGCACACGATATCCCCTTCATCTATGCATCGTCTGCCGCGGTTTACGGTGGCGCGCAGGCATTCTGCGAAGCGCCCGAAAACGAGGCGCCGCTCAATGTTTACGGCTATTCCAAGCTGGCGTTCGATCGCTACGTTCGACGCCTGAAACTGAAGCCCGGCCAACAGGTGGTAGGGTTGCGTTACTTCAACGTGTACGGTCCGCGCGAGCAACACAAGGGGTCGATGGCCAGCGTCGCATTTCATTTCAATCGCCAGCTTGTGGAAGATGGCGAGGTACGATTGTTTGAAGGTTCTGGCGGATTTGCCGATGGTGAACAACGGCGTGATTTCGTCTATGTCGACGACGTGTGCTCGATCAATTTGTGGTTCCTTGGAAGCCCCGGCGTCTCCGGAATTTTCAATGTTGGAACCGGCCGTGCCCAGAGTTTCAACGACGTTGCGAACGCGGTTATCGCATGGCATGGCGGCGGCCGCATTCGTTATATCCCGTTTCCGGAAGAATTGGGCGGTGCCTACCAGAACTTTACGCAAGCAGATGTGACTCGATTGCGAAACGCGGGATGCGATGTGTCGTTCCGCAGCGTTGAAGTTGGTGTGCGTGACTACCTGGACCAGCTGGCGGGCTGACCCATCGTGCCCTGTCAGCCGATTCTGATCGTCGGCCCGTCCTGGGTAGGCGACATGGTGATGGCGCAGTCCCTCTTCATGTTGCTGCACGAACGCCGGCCGGAAACGCCGCTGGACGTATTGGCACCGGCCTGGTCGCTACCGATGATCGCGCGCATGTCGCAGGTAAGGCGCGGCATAGTGGCGGCCGGCGAGCATGGAGAAATCGCATTCGGCAAGCGCAGGGCGTTGGCAACCGGCTTACGAGCTGCCGGCTATTCGCAGGCCATCGTGCTGCCACGGTCGCTGAAGTCGGCTCTCGTACCGTGGCTGGCGAGAATCCCGCGCCGTACGGGTTTCCGCGGCGAAATGCGGCTTGGCCTGATCAATGACACGCGCAAATTCGATGCCGGATATCTTGACCAGACGGTCAAGCGATTCCTGGCGTTGGGGCTGGACCGCGACGAGCGCATTTCCGCAGTGCCCGAACCAAGACTCGAAGTCGACGAGAGTCGGCAGCAGCAGATCCTGGCGCGGCTCGGCCTCAATGTCGATCGCCCGGTCATCGCCTTGATGCCGGGCGCGGAATACGGCCCGGCCAAATGCTGGCCGCTGGCGCATTTTCGCGTTCTCGCTGAAGCGCTGGAGGATGCGGGGTACAGCGTCTGGGTGTTGGGGTCAGGCCGGGATATGCAGGCCGGCGCGGCGATATGCGCCGGTGGCAATGCCCGCAACCTGTGCGGTCAGACCAGTCTTGAGGACGCGATCGATTTACTCGCGGCCTGCGAGCAGGCAGTCAGCAACGACTCGGGACTGATGCATGTCGCCGCTGCTGTCGGTATACGCATCATCGCGTTGTACGGCTCCACCACGCCGGACTTCACGCCGCCCCTGACGGCCAAATGCAAAATTCACTATTTGCAGCTTGAGTGCAGCCCGTGTTTTGCTCGCGAATGCCCGCTCGGACATTTCCGATGCCTGCGCGAGATTACGCCGCAGGCCGTATTGGCCACCGTCCTCGGCGCTCGAAATTAAAGACTTGTTGGCTGATCATCGTCGATTGTGCAAAAATCGTAAAGATCGGGTAACTACCGGAAAGCGTTGCCGGTCTCGGGCGCCGCGTGCAAGCCGGTGGTGGTCGGGCAAAGGACGCGGTCGATGCCTCCCGACACCTGTGCCAGGCGGATCAGACCCATGGCGCGAGGGTCGCGCACCCGCTCACCCCAGTCCAGGTCTGCGACGGATTTGCCGAGGAAGCGGCGCACGGCGTCCGCATACACATTGACCGACAGGTCCCGGCTTCGATACGGGCCGGTACGGTCGGGATTGGACGTTGCGTACAAGCCGACGACCGGCGTCCCCACGGTCGTCGCCATGTGCGCAGGGCCGGAATCCGGGCACAGCAGCAGTGCCGCGCGCTCGAGTATTGCCAGCAACTGTTTCAGGTTCGTCTGACCCACCAGGTTGACGACGCTCGGTCCGCAAAGTTTGCTGATAGCGGCGCCGTATTCAAATTCGCTCGCGGAATTGCCGCCGGTCACAATCACCCTGCAGTTGTGCTTCTTGCGCGCATGGTTTGCTGCTGCGGCGTAGCTCTCTGCACTCCAGTTGCGGAAGTTTCGTTGCCTGTCGCTGCTGCAGGGACTGATTACGAAAACCGGACGATTCGGTGCAACATATTGAGCGGCAAAATCACGATGCACTGCCGACAAGGGTATATCCCAGCGCAGCGGTCGTTGTGGGACTCCGATCGCCCGTGCGAATTCGAGCATCGCATCCTGCACATGCTGTCGGGGAACAGCCGGGATGCGTTGATTGGTGAATAGCCATTGAAAGTCCCGAGCTCGCGCATGGTCATATCCGAGACGCACCGGCGAACGGACAAGGCGACAGAGCAAGTTTGCGCGAATGGACGCGTGCATGCACAAGGTCACGTCGAATCTTCGGCTCCGCAGTTTCGCGCGTACCTCCCGGTAAGCATCCACACCTTTCGCTTTGTCGAAAATGATAAACTCAATGTCGGGTATGTCCGACATCAACGCTGCTTCTGTTTTGCCGATGATCCAGGTGAGTCGCGTTTCCGGCCAGGTGTCCTGAATCGCCCGTACCACTGCCAGCGCGTGGCAGGTATCGCCGATAGCTGACAGCCGTATGACACAGATGCTTTCGGGTGGCGCCTGTTGAACGTTCATGGACCCGACTGGATGAGGACGGATGCGCAATGGACAACACCGTCGAGAAGACTGAAACCGGCGCCATCCTATACGATCGGGCGGAACTCAACCAGATATCAGACGCAACCTTCGCGCCCGCGACCTGGTTGTCGGCGACCCCGGTACGCGGATACCTGCAATCGGCAGGGCGCGGCAATACCGTTATCCTCAGCGACGGGCAACGGCATTTTGTATTGCGCCACTACCGGCGCGGTGGAATGGCAGCGCACGTCAGTCAGGATTCCTACCTGTGGCTGGGTGAAGATCGCACCCGCTCGTTCGCGGAGTTCCGGCTTCTTGCAACGCTTGGCAGGTTGGGTTTGCCGGTGCCGCCGCCAATCGCAGCGCGCTATCGTCGCAGCGGAATTATTTATTCGGCGGATATCATTACGGCGCTGGTCCCGGGCATCCAGCCCTTGGCAGCGCGCATATTGGAGAAAGTCGATCCTGGTTTCTGGGAAAGAATCGGCGCCGGCATTGCCAGATTTCACAGGGCGGGCATCAATCACGCAGACCTCAATGCCTACAACGTGCAGGTAGACCGCAACGACGAGATAATGATGCTCGACTTCGATCGCGGTCGATTGATGCAGAAGGGCTCGTGGCAACGGAGCAATCTTGCCCGGTTGCAACGCTCACTGGAAAAGATCAAACGAGTGGATCCGCGCAGCAATTTTTCGGTGAACGCCTGGCAGGCGCTGCTGGCTGGCTACTCGGACGAAACCGGATTGGCGTAGAGGTCGGGCAATGGCTCCGGCCTGTTCTTGAATTTGCGGTGAACCCAATAATATTGCTCCGGGCAGATGCGAATCTGCCGTTCGAGTACCTCGATGTACTGGCGCGTAACTTCGACGGGCTCGCCGCCTGGCACGCCCTCGAGTGGCGGCAGGATGCTGAGGACATAGCCTCCTTCGGGCAGGCGTCGCGGGAAGAACGGGATGGCCACGGCATTGCCGAGCCGCGCCAGGGTGCCGGTTGCCGTATTCGTCATCGACGGCACACCGAAAAAAGGCAGCAGTGCAGACTGCTTTTGATTGTAGCTCTGATCGGGCGCGTACCATACGGGGCGCCCATCGCGCAGGCTGCGGATCATGCTCTTGATGTCGTTTTTCTCGATGGTTCCGTGCGCGGATCGTTCTCTGCCGCTGCGCAGGATCTCGGTCATGAAATCGCTGCGGTTACGGCGAAAGACGGCGTCAAAAGGTGGACAATGCAAGCTCAATACGCGACCGCTGATTTCCAGGGTTGTGAAATGTGCGCTCAGAAGGATGACGCCGAAGCCACGATCGATCGCTTCTTCAATGTGCCGGGCGCCCTCGATGCGTGTCATCGCCAGCAACTTGCGGTCGGATGCCCAGCGCCCCAGGGCAAGTTCGATGAGTGATGCGCCGAGTGCTTCGAAGTGAGCAAGTGTCATTGCAGCGCATTGGTCATCGGTCCATTCCGGAAAGCATATCTGGATATTACGACGGGCAATTTCTCGCCGTTTGCGGGCAATGCGATAAGCCAGTCGGCCCAGGCACTTGCCGAGCGCAAGCTGCCACGGATAGGGCAACAGGCAACTCAATCGCAGCAGTGCCAGACCGATCCATGCGGGCCAGTAATTCGGCGTCCAGAAATGATAAAGGGGTTTGCGCCCGGTTTGTGTCATGGCGGCCCGAGTGTAGCGGCAGCCTGATCGCTGCCGCAAACTTCACGCGCAGAAGAACTCGTATGTCGCATGTTGAGGTGACGCCTGATTGCGGCGTCGGAGGAAAACCTATTCCGACATTCCGTCGACGTAGTCCTCGTCGCCGTCCTCTGCAGCAGTTTCGCCGGTTTTTTGTGGTTCCTTCGCCGTGACGTCGGCAGTGCTGACATCGACGGCCTGTATTCCGACATGGAACGCTGCGAATCCGGGCATGACCACCTGGTTACGCGCCATACCGATGACGCGCCCGGTATACGGGGAATATAGATTGGTGCTGGCGTTGTTCATGGGATCGGTAATCGTGCCGAGCAGGTCGCCCCGCCGCACCGTGCCGCCGAGACTGACGTCGGCAAGGAGGATTCCACCACGATTTGCCCGCACCCAGGTCGAGCGGTAATAGACAGGTTGTTGCTCGCCCCAGTGGCGCAACTTGTTAACCATGCCGAGCGTATTGAGGAGGGTGTCGATGCCCTTTACCCCGTGCATGACTTCCTTGAGTTCGAGCTCCGAGGGCCCGCCAGCCTCGAGCGTGACGGCAGGTATGCCGACATGGGAAGCAGCATGGCGCAATGTGCCTTCTGCTGCTTCGCTGTGCAGAATAACCGTGGCGCCGAATCCATGCGTGAGGGTGACTACGTCCGGGTTGCGCAAGTCCGCGCGTATCTGCGGCAGGTTGGCGCGATCGAAGGACCCTGTATGCAAGTCGATCAGCGCATCGCAGTGCTCAATTACTTCTGTAAAGAACGAGTGGGCGATCCTGGACGCGGCACTGCCCCGGGGATTGCCTGGAAAGTAGCGATTCAGGTCGCGACGATCAGGCAGGTACCGCGAGGCACGGCGAAAACCTTGCAGGTTGACGATCGGCACACCAATCACGGCGCCGGCCAGATCCTGTGGATTCAGGTCGTGCATTACGCGGCGCACCATTTCGATGCCGTTCAGCTCGTCACCGTGGATAGCGGCGGTCAGGCACACCGTTGGTCCCGGCGCATTGCCGTTGACGACGATTACCGGGGTCGACACCGGCAAATCTTCGAACATTTCAGTCGCTGACCACGACAGCCGGCGATACGTGCCGGGCAGCACGTCGGCATCGAGCATGGAAATCGTGCGCGCAGTCGTTGCATCTGCGATGGTAACCGCATCTGCGAGTGGTATGGTCGCAGCTTGTTCTGTCGATTCGTCGGCGAGCACATCGATAGCGACGCCGATGCTTTCGGGGTTATCGAACGCAGCGTCTGTGGCTGGCAGTGCGTCCGGCATGGTATCCGTTGGCGTTGGGCTGTTGACCGATGCGTCGCGGCCCGCATCCCCGTACGGATCCTCGTAGGCGTCATTGTCCGACAGGCCGATGGTGTCAAAGACTACGGCGGAGGACGTGTCGTCGGCCGCTTGCGGTGCCGGCCGCTCCAAGGGCACTTCGCCAGGCGTCGCGACGCTTTCAGCGTCCACTTCGACCGCCTCATCGGCCACGGTCCAGTGGCCGGCAAGCAGCAGGCAAAGGCCTGCAACGAGCGCTTTAGAGGTCGAATGGGTTAAAAATGGTTTCATGAACGTGTAATAGCCTGAGTGCGCTGTCCTGAACTCCTTGCGATATCCTTCCAGCCCGACCAATAATGCATTATAACAGCGGACATTTATTTCAACTATTCAAGTATTTAGCCGTTATTCCTCGATTGAAGCCTGATTTGATGCAAATAACAAGTCTCAAACGCAAGAGAATTCCGTGTGCTTTGCTGGCGCTTGCCTGCCTGGCTTTGGACGTAACTGCCGAGGAACTGTTCCCGCGACCGCCGGAACTCGAGCCGGACGTCGCCTTCTGGGTTGCGGTATTTGCCGACCACGACAGCGACCAGGGAGTCTTGCACGATACGCGAAATCTCGCGGTAATCTATGAACGGATCGACATTCCTGCGAAGGCGCCGCGAGCCGAGCGCCAGCGTCGCATCCAGCAACGCCGCGACCACTACCGCGGCATCCTGCAAGCGCTGGCATCGGGTCGACGGGCCGGGCTGTCCGCCGACGAAGCCCGGGTTCTGGCATTGTGGCCGGAAGGTCTCAGCAACGACCTGCTGGCAGATGCTGCCGACAATATCCGGTTTCAGCAGGGCCTTTCCGATCGCTTCGCCGAAGGCTTGCAGCGGGCCGGCCGCTACCGCGCCCATGTGCACACGGAGATGGCGAAACTGGGGGTGCCAGTCGAACTTGCGGCGTTGCCACACGTTGAGTCTTCCTACAACCCTGAGGCGCGCTCGCACGTCGGGGCTTCCGGCATCTGGCAATTTACGCGCGATACCGGGCGCCGGTTCATGCGTGTTGATCATGTACTGGATGAACGCAATGACCCGTATCTGGCGACAATCGCCGCCGGGAAACTATTGGCCTACAACTATTCGATAACAGGCAACTGGCCCATGGCTATTACCGCTTACAATCATGGCCTGGCCGGCGCTCGACGCGCTATGCGCGAACACGGCGATACGGCCTACGCAGAGATACTGCGCGAGTACCGCGGCCGCGCGTTCGGCTTTGCTTCACGCAACTTCTACGTCGCCTTTCTTGCGGCGCTGCAGGTTGATCGTGATCCCGATCGGTACTTTCCCGGCCTCGTTCCAGAGAGTCCGGTTGAATATACGATCACTACACTCGAAAGCTATATGCCGGCGGATGCACTTGCCGATGCACTGGGCGTCAGCACGCGTGAACTGGCAAAACACAACCCTGCTTTGCAGGCGAGTGTCTGGCAGGGCAGCAAGTACGTACCCAAGGGTTTTTCGATACGGTTGCCGGCCGCGTCACTAAGCTCGCCCATTAACGAGCGACTGGCGTCCGTGCCGTTTGACGCGCGATTCGATCGCCAATTGCCGGATCTTGTCCATACCATCAATCGCGGCGACACTCTGTCGGGCATCGCAAAAGAGTACGGTACCAGCGTGTCAACTCTGGTCGCGTTGAACAGCCTCAGCAGCAGCCACCGCATTCGCGCTGGCCAGCGCTTGCGCTTGCCCGCCGCCGGACCGGTGCCACCCGCCGCGGCAGATGTGCCGCCATCGGCGGCAGAGCCGGAGCCATCGCCAGCCGTCGTGCCGCAACCCGACATCAGTGAGCTACCTGCAATTGCCGCCGTACCCCAGGAGGAGACCGGGGAGCCGGGCGCATTGGCGGACGATCCGGCTGCCAGTCTTGCGGCATCCTTGCAGCAAACCATGCTGTCTGACCCAAGCGATTACACCATCGCAGAAGACCAGACAATTGAAGTACACCCACTGGAAACGCTCGGCCATTTCGCCGACTGGCTGGGTATTCGCACGCAACGCTTGCGTGACCTTAATAGACTCGCATTTCGCACGCCGGTCGAAGTCGGGCAACGAATCAGGGTTGACCTCACACAAACGGATGCGGAGACCTTCGAAAATCGACGCAGCGCGTTCCACAAGGAGCAGCAGGATGCCTTTTTTCGTGACCATACGATCACGGGTATTCGGGAGCATGTCGTGGCAACGGGCGAATCTGTCTGGATACTGGCGTTACAGCATTACGACGTACCGGTGTGGCTGTTCCGCCAGTACAACCCGGAGCTGGACCTGCATAACGTGAGGCTTGGTACGCGATTGAACTTCCCGGAGCTGGTACGTAACGATGGCTGAAGCCCCCCGCAGGTGATGCCGGCATCGTTTCCGGTGTCGGCTGACCTCTTTGCCAATTGGCATTGGTTCCTGAAACGGGCAGCGGCTGGTTTGCCAGAGAGATTCTGTACAAGGCCGATCGTGTGACTGTAGGAGCCCGCATCGCGGGCGATCAGGCGGTGCTCGCCCGCGATGCGGGCTCCTACAGCAAGTGCCTTGCGACTTGTGTAGAGTTTCCCTAGTCTCGTGCCGCGTCAGCAAGGGAACTCATGTTTAGCAGGAGCTATCGCAAGACTATGTTTAACTCTGTTCGTATCGATGTGGGCACGCTGTGGCTTGCGGTCAGGATTACCCTGGTGTGTATGGCGGTGTCCGCCGTAAACGCGCACGCAGCGGATTTTCCGCTTGCTGACAAAGTGCTGGTGGAAAAAGAAAATCGTAAGTTGCATCTGTTGCAGAACGGCACGGCTTTTCGAACGTTCGATATCGCTCTGGGGAATGAACCGATCGGGCATAAACAGGAGGAAGGCGACAACCGGACTCCGGAAGGGCTCTATTGGCTGGACCTGCGCAACGATCGCAGTGACTATTTCTTGTCGATCCGAATCTCGTATCCGAACTCGACGGATCGCCGCGAGGCGGAGCAGAAAGGTCTTTCACCGGGCGGCCAGATCATGATTCACGGCCAGCCGAATGTGCCGAGCTATTCTGCTGCCTTTTATCGCCAGGCTGACTGGACCAATGGCTGCATCGCGGTATCGAATTCGGACATGATCGATATCTGGCTCATGACACCCGACAGAGTGCCAATAGAGATTCTGCCGTAAGGAGAAGGTGCTATCGATCCTGAGCAATTGAAAGCCGGCATCCGCACCACCAGCGACCGTACCGTCGACGCCGAAGTCTGGCCTGAAGGCAGCCTCGAGGTTTTGTCACAATTCGAGGCAGCGCAGTTGCGCGATGAAGGTGCGGGCGGCCTCTATCCCATGTTGCGACGTTGCATTCTTGCGGTGCTTAATTCCGGTAGCGATACGGATGACGCCCGGGCGGTTCTGCAGAAGTACCGCAATTTCAGCGTCGAGTTTATACAGCAGGATCGAGGGCTGAAAGTTTCCCTGCGAGGAGCGCCTTCATCCGCGTTCGTCGACGACCGCATGATACGCGGCATTCGTGAGCAGGTCTTCGCAGTCTTGCGTGATGTCGTGTTTACCAACAACGAAATCCGCGAAAGTAATCGCTTCAATCTGCAGACGTCGGAAAATATCACCAACGCCGTCTTTCATATCGTTCGCAACGCCAGGCTTCTCGAGTTGCCGGCGACGCCAAATCTGGTGGTTTGCTGGGGAGGGCATGCCATCAGCCGGCACGAGTACGACTATACGAAAAAAGTCGGCTACGAACTCGGTCTGCGCAGCTTGAATATTTGCACCGGCTGCGGTCCCGGCGCCATGAAGGGCCCGATGAAGGGCGCGACCATCGGCCACGCGAAACAGCGAATTCGCAACGGACGATACATCGGTATAACCGAGCCCGGCATCATCGCTGCCGAGTCGCCAAATCCGATTGTCAATGCGCTGGTCATCATGCCCGACATGGAGAAACGATTGGAGGCTTTTGTTCGTGTGGGCCACGGGATAATCGTTTTTCCCGGCGGTGTAGGTACGGCTGAAGAAATACTGTACCTGCTGGGAATTTTGCTGCACCCGTCGAACCGGAATCTGCCACTGCCTTTGATCATGACCGGTCCGCCGGAGAGCGCTGCATACTTTCAATTGATTGATGAGTTTATCGCAGCGACCCTCGGTGAAGAGGCCCGTCGTCGATACTCCATAATTATCGATGATTCGGAAGCTGTCGCCAGAAACATGGTCACCGGGCTGCAGGGAGTTCGCGACTTTCGTTTCGAGCAAGGTGACGCCTATTACTTTAATTGGCGCCTGGCCATCGATCACGAGTTCCAGAAACCGTTCACTGCAGCGCATGAATCGATGCGTGCATTAGACCTGACCGAAGGCTTGCCGGCACATATACTGGCTGCCAATCTGCGTCGTGCCTTTTCGGGTATTGTGTCGGGGAACGTGAAAGAAGACACGATGGCCGAGATCGAACGCAAAGGGCCATTTGAAATCTACGGCTCAGAGCGAGTCATGTCACTGCTGGATCGTTTATTGGCCGCGTTCGTCGATGCCGGGCGCATGAAACTGGCGGCTGACAGCTACTCGCCATGCTACCGCGTGCTACGAGGGACTGCGCGACCCTCCGCCCAGCGCATACCTGGCAGTATCGGCTATTAAGTAAAACGCATCTAAGTAATTAATTAAAAAAAGAAAAACGGATAGCTGCACTGTGACTTGGTTCCTTTGTAAAAGGGTCGCGGCGACGTAGCATGCGTAACTGTCATCACCTGGATACGGTCGCATGCAGGACACCAAGGATCAGAGCTGGACTGGCGAGGCGAGCGAAGCCGCTGCCGTGAATCAGGGTGAGTCCGAAGAACGACAACCCGGGCTTCACGCAGGTGACTCGCGCGACGCCGATGGCTGGCAGAAATATCGCAAATGGATTTCCAATTCACCGGCCCCCGGTCGCCGTCGTGGCAGTCTGGATCCTTCCCTCTATACCTGGAAGGGCTATCGCAACTGGACCGAACAGGTAAAGCGCAGCTGGTCCGATAGCTAAAGCGCAGCTGGTCCGATAGCCAGGGAATCTCTGCACAAGTCGCAAGGCACTTGCTGCAGGAGCCCGCATCGCGGGCGAGCACCGCCTGATCGCCCGCGATGCGGGCTCCCACAGTCGCACGATCGGACTTGTACAGAGCTTCCCTGATTCAGGACACTAGCACGACCCCCGCATTTACGTACGGCAGGCAATAGTTCTGCAATCCAAGTGTCTTGATTCACCGACATTACGTCGAAGCATGTGTCTGTGTATCCTGCGTACCTGCGTGCATTTAAATCTGCAATTTTGCAAAACAGCCAACCACTTCTGCGGCAAGCTGTGAATTGCCTCACGGCTATTTTCAAAAGGCATCTTTATACTCTGCTTCAAGTGAATTGCCATCTCCCGAAACAACGACTATGCCAAACAAGTTCGTGAAAAATGAGCCTTCTTTCGAGGCCTGGAAAAGTGAATCGGCACGACAACGCTGGCAGCTTTTTCACCGCGCAATCGCGCATGCTAAACAGTCGAATACTGCGGCAATGCAAGAAGCCGAGCCGTTACAGGTGAGCGGGGAAGCCGGCCAGGAAAACAACGACGGTTCCAGCCGTCCCGATCCCTTACTATCGATTGCCCGCTGAGAAAACGGCGAAACCACAGACATGGAACGACTGGCTCAGTATCTCGACAATCTTGAAGACATGTTCTTCGCAATCGCATCAGTCGGCGAACAATTGCGTCGGGCATTGCGTGTACTTCTGTTGCTGAGTTTGTGGATTGCATTGTCGGTTCTGGGCGTCCTCCTTGCTCTCAGTCAGCCGCCCCTGGCACTCGCCGCTGTGTCCTTGTTGCTCGTGACATCACTCTACAGAGCCGCTGTGAGTAGCCCCCGGCGTACTGCTGCCCGCTCCTGAATAAAACCCGCGCGAAGCTGGCCTCTCCCGTACGCGCCCGTTAATTTTCGGCTGGTCAGGTCCGGGTTTTCGTCCCGCTCTGCTTGAAATCCGGCGATCCGCCACTATCGTATCCCTTTTGGTACTGGCACAGCCTGAAACGGGTTCTGGCAAATGACATCTACGGGAAACCGCGAGACACTGGGCTTTCAGACCGAAGTGCGGCAAATGCTGCACCTGATGATTCATTCGTTGTACAGCAACAAGGAGATTTTTCTCCGCGAGCTTGTTTCCAATGCGTCCGACGCCGCAGACAAGCTGCGTTTTGAGGCCCTTGCCCAACCCGAACTGCTGGGCGATGAACCTGATCTGGCCATTCGTGTCATCCATGACCCGCAAGCCGGCACCATCTCGGTGGTTGACAACGGCATCGGCATGTCCCGGCAGGAAGTGATCGACAACCTGGGAACGATCGCGCGCTCGGGCACCGCTGAGTTTCTGCAGCAAATGACCGGTGACTCGCGCAAGGATGCAAAGCTGATTGGCCAGTTCGGCGTTGGCTTCTATTCAGCGTTCACCGTTGCTGACCGGGTAGTCGTTGAAACCCGCCGAGCTGGCCTGGCGGTGGAGGATGCGCTTCGATGGGAGTCGGACGGCCAGGGCGAATTCACGATCGAGTCTGTGGCGCGTAATGAGCGTGGAACCTCGGTGACGTTGTACCTTAAGGAGTCCGAGAAAGAGTTTGTCGAGGCGCTACGCCTGGAAACGCTGATTCGGAAGTATTCAGACCACATTGCGTTTCCCGTGCACCTCGAAGAGGCCGGGAAGCAGGATGACGATGCAAAGCCCGTGAACTCGGCGACGGCCTTGTGGACGCGCTCGAGGAGCGATGTCAGCGAGGAAGAGTACAGGGAGTTCTACAAGCATCTGTCGCACGATTTTGCCGACCCATTGGCCTGGAGCCATAACCGGGTCGAGGGGAAGCGTGAGTACACCAGCTTGCTGTACCTCCCTGCACGAGCGCCGTTCGATCTGTGGAATCGGGAGGCGCCACGGGGCCTAAAGCTGTACGTACAACGTGTTTTCATCATGGATCAGGCTGAGCAGTTCCTGCCACTCTACTTGCGATTCGTAAAAGGCGTCATCGATTGCTCTGATCTGCCGTTAAACGTGTCGCGTGAGACGCTGCAGAAGAACGCCCAAATCGACGCAATCAAGAGCGCATTGACTCGTCGTGTGATCGATATGTTGTCGAAAATGTCTGCCGATGAGCCCGAAAATTACGCAAAATTCTGGCGCGAGTTCGGCCAGGTCATTAAGGAAGGCATCGTTGAAGACGCGCAGAATGCGGACAAGCTGGTCAAGCTGTTGCGCTTCTCGACGACCCGCAGCGCGACGGAAAAGCAGGACCAGTCGCTTGCCGATTATTTGTCCCGGGCCGGAGAGGACCAGGACAAGATTTACTACCTTCTTGCCGAAAGCCGTGCAACGGCGAACTCCAGCCCGCATCTCGAACAGTTGCGTCAAAAAGGTATCGAAGTGCTGCTGCTGACCGACAGGATCGATCCGTGGATTGTTGACCAACTGCCGGAATTCGAGGGCAAGAAGCTGCACGATGTCGGTCGAGGCAACCTGGCGATGCCGGAAGGTGATGGCAAAATTTCCCAGGACGCCAGCAACGACACGCACAAGCCACTCCTGAAAAAAATCAAGAAAGTACTAAAGGAGCGCGTGGATGCGGTCAATGTGAGCCAGAGGCTGGTCGATTCGCCCGCTTGCGTAATCGCCGACGAAAAAGATCTGACCCCTCAGCTGCGGCGCATGCTCGAAGCGGCGGGCCAACCGCTGCCCGAGTCGAAGCCGTTGCTTGAAATCAATATCGAGCACCCGCTTGTCATGCGCCTGTCCGACGAAGTGGACGAACGGCAATTCGAGGCTTTGGCAAACGTGATCCTGGATCATGCACTGCTCGCCGAAGGCACGCCGTTGGCGAATCCGGCGGCTTACGTTCGCCGCATGAACCAGCTGCTTCTCGACATCGCGGCTGACAAACCCCCTGTCGGCCGCGGGACGGATGCGGCATGAGAAGACCGGAATGCCCGTTTGCCTGTTCGGTCTGCACAACCTGCTAAACTGGGGTGGTCTGAAACTCTGGTAATAAATTCATGAGCCGACGGCCCGAATCGCAAAGCGAGCTCAGTAGTCGATTGACCGATGAGCAGTTTCATGTCACCCAGGAAAAAGGTACCGAACGTGCCTTCACCGGCCGCTATGTCGATCATAAGGAGGACGGTACCTACTCCTGCATAGTCTGCGGCAGCGGCTTGTTCAGCTCGCAGCACAAGTACGACTCCGGTTCGGGCTGGCCGAGTTTCTGGTTGCCACTGGCCGGCGATAACGTGCGGACCGTCCGCGATACGAGTCATGGCATGCATCGGGTTGAAGTGGTGTGCAGTAATTGTGGGGCACATCTCGGCCATGTATTCGAAGACGGGCCCAAACCAGGCGGATTGCGTTATTGTATAAACTCCGCATCACTCGACTTCCAGAAAACAGATTAAATGGCGCGGCCGGCTGCCTGCTGCTATTTCCTGAATTTTCAACAAAGGAATCTCTATCCATGAAAGCATTGAAGTGTGCATCGCTGATTTCGATTGCTGTACTGGTCGCTGCCTGTGGCGGGCCGGAGCCGGAATCCAGTGAGAGCGAAGCGGCCAACCCCCCGGTCGCGTCACAACAGGAGGTAGAGGAAATGGAAACAGGCCAGATGGTAGAGATAGTGCCGGGTCTCAATCACAAAATAGTGACCACGGGGCACGGCGACGTTGCGCAAGCCGGGCAAATTGCGGTCGTCCACTACACTGGCTGGCTGTACGACGACGATGTAGCCGATAATCGAGGGGACAAGTTCGACAGTTCCGTCGACCGTGGCCAGCACTTCGAATTTCCCATTGGTGCCGGGCGGGTTATTCAGGGTTGGGATCGCGGCGTCGCTGGCATGCGGGTTGGTGAAGTTCGCGAATTAACTATCGCGCCCGAGTTAGCCTACGGTTCGCGGGGTGCCGGCGATGTAATTCCGCCCGGCGCGACACTGGTATTCGAGGTCGAACTCGCAGCACTCAAAGGCACACCAGGCCAATAATCAGGAGCGCGGGTCGGGCCACCTCAGGCTGGTGGCCCGTCGTTTCGCTTCTGGTAGTGCAGGATGCGTGCCTGGCCAATCCAGTCCTCGCGATAGATGCGACTGCGGAAACCTTTCAGGCGCTCGGCGATTCGGTTGATGTCAAATTCGCTGATTGACGCAATCTGCTCAAAACAATAAAAGCCAAGGTCATTCAAGGTACGCTCGATCGCCGGTCCGACACCCTTGATTGCTTTCAGGTCATCGCGTACTTGGGTCACGTTTGATGGCGCGTGCGCGCGCTCCGGCAGGAATTCGAGCCCGTAACGACCGTTTCCTGCCAGGGGCGAGCGACCCCCATCCGCGATCTGATCCTGCAAGTCGGCCAGATCCGGCTCTGTTGATTCATTGAACTGCTCATTGGAGGCATCGAGAGACGCATCGAGCCCTCTCCCCAATGCATTGGTATCGATGGGTTCAATGCGTGTGTGTTCGGGTTGCGGTCGCGTTTCCAGTTCAATGATTCGATCGCGTGCCCGTGACAATTCGTTCTGCAAGTCATCAATTTCGCGATTTCTTTCGCGCACCTGCTCGAGCTCGAACTGCAGCTCTTTCATCTCCAGCTCGCGTTCACGGTATTTTTCCACCAACGGGGGCACCCGGTTCTGCCAGCTCGTGAGCTCGCGACTCAGTTTGAAGATCTTGTTGTCCTTCTCGCGCAACGCATTCGCAGTCGTCTCGTTACGCACATCACGACTTCGCATATCGGTCTGCAGCCGGGTACGATGTTGCAGCGCCGTTTCCAGATTACTTCTCACGTCCTTCACCTGGCGCTGCAACTCATCGCGGCGCTCGATCGCTGCTTTGAGGGATGTTGCAAGCTCTTTACAACGCCTTGAAAGGTCCTTTTCGGATGCCTGGTGTTGATTGATTTGCTGCATCAGGCCCCGGTTTTGCTCAGAGAGTCGCCGGGTTTCAGCTTGCTGTGCTTCGAACTGCTCCTGCCAGCCCGCATTAACCGCAATCTTCTCCCGTGCACATCGATCGCCACGAAAAAGCCAGCCAGCCAGAACGCCGACGCCAAAGAGGACCGCAAAGACGGCGAAAAGGGCGGCGGATAGTTCAGGCATGCAGGTACTCCGGGAAATAATTGCCGAGTTCGCAGCGCCGACCCTTGAGCAGTATCATAAGGCCATAATTTTACAGCAATAACGGTTTGACAAGCCACTATTTGCCGCTGCAGACGGACCCAAGACAGGAGTTGTCCATGAGTGTTGCACCGGAATCTGAAAAAGTCCGCCTCGCGGGTCCCGCCGGTCCGCTCGAGGGATTGCACGAGTGGCCTTCCGAGTGGCCCTCCAAGGGTAAGCCGATTGGTGTAGCGGTAATTTGCCATCCACACCCGTTACACGGCGGCACAATGGGCAACAAAGTTACGCATACGCTTGCTCGGGCATTCGTTAACCGGCAATTTGCTGCCCTGCGATTCAACTTTCGCGGAGTGGGAGAAAGCGCCGGCAGTTTCGACAACGGACGCGGTGAACTCGCCGATACGATTGCGGCTATCCGCTGGCTGTCAGACCGCTACCCTGGAACGTCACTTTGGCTGGCCGGGTTTTCTTTCGGCGCTGCCATCGCAATTGCGGCGGCCGCCGAACGCGGCGCTGAGGGATTGGTCAGCGTCGCACCCGCAATGTCACGCATCGGAAATCTGGCTGGCCCGATGCCGACTTGCCCATGGCTCGTTGTTCAGGGGGATAAGGATGAGCTAGTCGATGTTGACGAAACAATTGCCTGGCTCAACGGTCTCGATGCCGGTCCGGACCTGCAAGTGTTTTCAGGAACAGAACATTTTTTTCATGGCAAACTGGTGCCGTTGCGAGCCGCAGTAGAAACTTTCATCGGTGAGCATATCAAGAGTGTCTGATTCACGTGAGGCACACTCGACTGCAGGTATGGCAATCGTCGGCCTGTGCACTTCCGGATAAAAAAAACCGGGCAAGCCCGGTTTTTTCATTGCAAATGAGCTGCCAAAGAGGCAATCAGACCATATCCTTCAGGCCCTTGAGGGCAGCTACCTTTACCGTTTTCGAAGCCGGCTTGGCCTTGAACATCATTTCTTCGCCAGTAAACGGATTCACGCCTTTGCGAGCTTTCGTCGCCGGCTTCTTGACGACACGCATCTTCAGCAGGCCGGGCATCGTGAATAGTCCGGGACCGCGTCCGCCGAGGCTCTTCTTGATCTGGGCCGACAACGAATCAAAAACAGCTGACACGTCCTTCTTGGTCAGTCCGGTGTCCGATGCGATCTGCGCAAATATTTCGGATTTTGTCGGCGCCTTGCTGTTGCCTGCGCCTGCCTTGTCTTTTGCTGCCATAAATAAAGAGTCTCCTGAAAATAACGAATCGGGCCCGGGCCCGCAGAAAAAATCTGCGCGACCATATCACAAGTACCAGGGTTAGGTAAGGCAAAAACGCCTGTATTCTCCTGCCCCGGCTATCAACTCGGTGCTATCGATCTGTGTAGAAGTCCCTCTTGAAGCGAACTTCGGACGGTTGAGTCTCACCTTCCGGTGTGACGCTAATATCGAAGACCAGGGTTTCGCGATTGGACACCGGTGTTTCGCCGATGTAATAAATCGCTTCCTGCTCCTGAATCCGACGCATGTTAACAGTCTTGAGTTGTCCCGTCAGATTGACCGTCTTCACCGTTACAGTTGCAGGCACCGATACCGCACTCTCGTTGCTGATGACGGATACATTCAACATCGCCCGATTCTTGCTGCGCACGATGGTGTAAAGGCTCGCAATCTCGGGCGGCAAACGATCAGTCAGTTGAGCGCTGAAATGCACGACGTGATTACCGATATCGATCGAAGACGCGGCGGCCGGCTCGGCTTGTGGGACGGTGGCATTCTCCCCAGGACCACCGCACGCGGCCACCTGCAAAAGAACGGCTGCGGCAATCGTTGCACTGTGTCGTGTCATTTCTGTCATCCCCCCCAAAGGGTTACCCCTGGCCACCCCCGGACTATAGGCCATCTTTTTTTGTCTGTCATTGTCGCTGCGCGGCCGGCAGGCGGCGATTTTCTCCCCATCCTCAGCGACTGCGCAGCCAACCCGGTCAGTCGACCCGCGATTCGATCAAACCGCAATCGGCTTCAATGTGCGCAGAAAAATCACCACCGCCTGCAACAGCACAATCGCGAATATGGGCGAAATATCCAGTCCACCGACAGCCGGAATCAGGCGCCGAAATGGCCTGAGGATCGGCTCGGATATAGTGTTGAGCAAGGCCGTGACGGGATTGTAATTGTTGGGCGAAATCCAACTCAGGATGATGCGAATCAGGATTACGAAGAAGAACAGATTCAGGCTCAGTATGGCCAGTTCTATAATGGAGACCAACGCTATAGTGAACGGGTCGGCCATCCTGTTCAGGATGGCCAGCAACAGGACGACGGCAAGAAACTGAACGACCAAGGTCAACAGGATTGTGGCAGTATCGAGACGACCGATCGACGGTAGCAGGCGGCGTATCGGTATGACCAATGGCGATGTGATGCGCAAAATACCTTGTGCGACAGGATTGCGGAAGTCCGCGCGCAGCCAGGGCAGCCAGAATCGCAACAGCAACAACAGCAGGAACAGTTGCGTCAGTGTCCTGACAATAAAGTAAATGGCCTCGGGCATCGTATTCTCGCTTAGCTCCCATCAGGTATCCCGCGCTTCTTCGGCGAGGCTTCTTGCTCGATTCCTGGCGGCGGTGATTGCCGTCGCAAAGATATCACGAACGCCGGCAGCATCGAGGCACTCGAAAGCTGCTGTCGTTGTACCGCCGGGAGATCGCACTCTGTCGATCAACGATCCGATCGACTCGGATTCGGCCATTGCCAATGACGCCGCTCCACGTGCTGTCTGCACGACCAGCGTACGCGCGGTCGCCGGATCGATACCAAGTTGGATGGCCGCGTCAATCATTATATCGAGGAGCAGATAAACGTAGGCCGGCCCTGTGCCGGATACAGCGGTCACCGCATCGAGGAGGGACTCGTCGTCGATCCAGACAACCTGTCCGACGGCCGACATAATACGTTCGGCGAGAATTCGACCGAGCTCGTCGGTCTTCTCATTGGCGTACATTGCAGAGATGCCCTGGTCGATGAGGGCCGGCTGGTTCGGCATGACCCGCACAATTTCCAGGTCGCCGCCAAGCCAATTGTCGATGTCTCCCGCTGTCGGTCCCGCGGCAATGGAAATCACCAACGGCTTGCGGTTTTGCACGGTATTGCGCAGGTCACGGCAGACGTGACCGAGTATCTGGGGTTTTACGGCAAGCACGAGGCCGCCGGCGTCTGCCGCGACGTCGTTGTTATTTGCCGTGACCACCGACCCGGGAAACTGCTGTTGCAATAACTCGCGCTGCCCGGGAAGTGGCTCGGCAATAAGTATATTCGCGGCGCCGAAACCACTGCGAACGAGTCCGCCGGCGATTGCTCGCGCCATATTGCCGCCGCCGATAAAACCGATAGTCTTGCGTGTCATCCAGTACCTCTCGAGAACCGGCGTAATTAATCGAGGGTGCCCCGGCTACTGGCGCTCGCCGAATAGCGCCGTGCCGATTCGTACGATCGTTGCCCCTTCGAGTATCGCTGCCTCGAAATCAGCAGACATTCCCATGGAGAGTGTATCTGTAACGATGCCGGCTTCGGCCAGTGCTTCGCTCAGTTGGCGTAACTTCTGAAACGGATCGCGTTGTGCTTCGATGCCGTGGTGGACAGCGGGTATGCACATAAGTCCCCGCAGGCGCAGCCTCGCCAAGCCGCAGATCGCATCGGCCAGCGTCGTCAATTCGTCCGGCGGCACACCCGATTTGCCGGGCTCGCCATCGATATTGACCTGGATGCAGATATTGAGATTGCCCGCATAGTATGGGCGCTGCTCACTCAGGCGCCTTGCTGTCTTGAGTCGGTCCACCGTATGTACCCAGTCGAAGTGCTCGGCCACCATTCGGGTTTTGTTCGTTTGCAGCCGACCGATGAAGTGCCAGACGAGGTCGTCGCGGCCGACCTGCTCTTTCTTGGCCAGAGCCTCCTGCACGAAGTTCTCGCCGAAATGCCGCTGGCCGAACTCCGCTGCTTCCCGGATCCGTGCCGCCGGTTGCGACTTGCTCACGGCGAGGAGTTGCACGGACCCGGCCGGCCGCGTCGCATCCGCAGTAGCCATAGCCAGCAAATCTTGGATTTTTCGAAAGTTTTCCGTGACCGTAATCACGTTTTGCTCCGAGTGCTTCGTTATACTAGGCAGTCACCAGGCCGGGTTATGGTAAGTCCGGTCAGCCTAATCCAGAGGAAGATGTATGGCCGTCGACGTTGCCCAGCTACTGTCCTTCAGTGTCAAAAACAACGCATCTGATTTACACCTGTCCGGCGGCGTGCCGCCGATGATACGGGTCGATGGCGATATCAAGCGAATCAACATGCCTGCGCTCACGCACAAGGACGTCAATAGCATGGTGTACGACATCATGAATGACAAGCAGCGCAAAGATTACGAAGAGTTTCTCGAGACGGACTTTTCGTTCGAAATTCCGAAGCTGGCGCGTTTCCGCGTTAATGCGTTCAATCAGAATCGCGGCTCGGCCGCCGTGTTCCGAACCATTCCGTCGGAAATTCTGACGCTGGACGACCTGGGTGCACCGCAGATTTTCAAGGACGTGTCGATGCATCCGCGCGGCATCGTGCTGGTTACCGGGCCGACGGGTTCGGGCAAGTCCACGACATTGGCCGCTATGGTCGACTACATCAATGTGAATAAACCTGACCATATTCTGACCATCGAGGATCCGATCGAGTTCGTTCATGAGAGCAAGAAATCCCTGATCAACCAGCGGGAGGTACACCGGGACACGCTCGGCTTCAACGAAGCCCTGCGATCGGCATTGCGCGAGGATCCCGACGTGGTACTGGTCGGTGAGTTGCGCGACCTGGAAACGATCAGGCTTGCCCTGACCGCGGCCGAAACCGGTCACCTGGTCTTCGGCACCTTGCATACGAGTTCGGCGGCCAAGACCATCGATCGGATCGTCGACGTGTTTCCGGCGGCGGAAAAGGAAATGGTCCGCGCCATGTTGTCCGAATCGCTGCGAGCGGTCATCTCGCAAACGCTGCTGAAGCGTATTGGTGGCGGTCGTATCGCCGCGCATGAAATCATGATAGGTACACCCGCGATCAGAAACCTCATCCGCGAAGGCAAGATTGCCCAGATGTACTCGGCGATTCAGACGGGTCACGCGACCGGAATGCAGACGCTTGACCAGAACCTTACCGAGCTGATGGCTAAGGGCCTGATCAACAAGGAAGAAGCGCGATTCCGCGCAGTCAACAAAGAAAATTTCTAACGGTAACGGTTTGCAATTACGGGTAGCCGCGGCAGGAGAGGACAAATATGGAACGCGAACAGGCAGTGCGACTGATGCAGAATCTGTTGCGCAAGATGGTCGAGAAAGAAGGATCTGACCTTTTCATCACCACCGGCTTTCCGCCGGCCATCAAGGTCGACGGTCAGGTTCACAAGGCTACCGACACGCCGCTGACCGCGGAACAGTCGGCGATCATGGTTCGCGCGATCATGAACGACAAACAAATCAAGGAATTTGACGCCACCAAAGAGAGCAATTTCGCCATCAGTCCGCAGGGCATAGGACGGTTTCGTGTCAGCGCGTTCATACAGCAAGGCCTGATTGGTGCTGTGCTGCGGACAATCACGACGGAAATACCGACGCTGGGAGATCTTGATCTCCCTCCGATACTGAAAGACGTCGTAATGAACAAACGCGGTTTGGTTATCGTCGTTGGCGGCACCGGCTCAGGTAAGTCCACGACACTGGCTGCCATGATTGGCCACCGGAATGAGAACTCGAAGGGGCACATCATTTCCATCGAAGATCCGGTGGAATATGTACATCCGCACAGGGGCTGTGTCATTACGCAACGTGAAGTCGGCGTGGATACAGAGTCATGGCACGCGGCATTGAAGAACACCTTGCGCCAGGCCCCCGATGTGATCCTCATCGGCGAAATTCGTGACAAGGAGACTATGGAATACGGCATCCAGTTCGCCGAAACCGGGCACCTTTGCCTGGCTACTTTGCATGCCAACAGCGCCAATCAGGCACTCGACCGTATCATCAACTTTTTCCCCGATGAACGCCGGCAGCAATTGCTGATGGACCTGTCGCTGAACACAAAGGCGTTCATTTCGCAGCGGTTGATTCCGCGGGAAAGCGGCGTCGGGCGCATTGCAGCGATGGAAATCATGCTCAACACTCCCCTGATCGCTGACCTGATTTTTAAGGGAAATGTTTCACAGATCAAGGAAATCATGGCCAAGTCAACGCGGCTTGGCATGCAGACTTTCGATCAGGCGCTGTTCGCTCTCTACGAGGAGTCGATTATTTCTTACGAAGAAGCTTTGCGCAACGCGGATTCGAAGAATGAGCTGCGCCTGAAGGTCAAGCTCGAAAGCAAGCGCGACTCGTCGCTGGCCGAACAGCAGTCCGATAGCCTCAAGATTGTTGAGGAAGATACTGCTCGGACCTTCTGAGCGATTACTTTGCCGGCGACCAGTCAATGAACGTAAAACCGCTATTCAAACTGATGGTGGAGAAAAAGGCTTCGGACCTTTTCTTCGCTCCGTTCGCTCCGGCGAAGATCAAGATCGACGGCAAAATAATGCCGGTCAACAAGCTTGAAATGACGCCGAAAATGGTCAAGCAGGCAGCTATCGAACTGATGGACGAAAACCTGCTCGAGACCTTTACGCGTGAGCTCGAGGTGGATTTCGCAATCTCCGAGCCCGGCCTCGGGCGTTTTCGCGTCAACGTGTTTCACCAGCGCGGCAATGTCGCCATGGTATTGCGATACATTACGGCGGAAATGCCGCAGCTCGACGACCTCGGCATGCCGGAACAACTCAAGGAACTGGTCATGCTGCGACGCGGGCTGGTACTGATGGTCGGTGCCAGCGGCAATGGCAAGTCGACTACATTGGCCGCCATGATCAATCATCGCAATGAGAAAACATCGTCGCACATAATTACGGTCGAGGATCCGATCGAGTTCCTGCATCCGAACAAGCAGTCGATCGTCAATCAACGCGAGGTTGGCCTCGACACCAAGTCCTACGCGAATGCCCTGAAAAGCGCCATGCGCGCCGCACCTGACGTTATTCAGATTGGTGAGATCCGCGATCGCGAGTCGATGCAATCAGCAATCGATATGGCCGGTACGGGTCATCTTGTTCTGGCTACACTGCATTCAAACAATGCGCCGGAAACACTCGATCGCATTATCAATATGTTTCCCCAGGAACAGCACGTGCAGGTTTTTATGGATCTGGCCCACTATCTGCGGGCCATCATCTCGCAGCGACTTGTACGCTCGCGGACGGGAAAGCGGGTCGCTGCGGTGGAACTCATGCTCAATACGCCGCACATCAAGGACCTGATCATGAAAGGCGATATTTCCGAGGTGAAAGAGGCAATCAAGAACAGCAGCGAGAAGGGCGTACAGAATTTCGATGATGCGCTGCTGAACCTCTACAAGGCGGGCACCATCGCCCTCGAGGAAGCCATGTCTCACGCCGATTCACGCTCCAACCTGGAAGCCAAGATCAACTTCGGCTGATTCCTGAAATCGCCCGTGATACGGGCTCCTGCAGGTGCCAAGAGAATCCCTGCGAAATCGCCCGTGATACGGGCTCCTGCAGGTGCCTGGAGAGTCCCTGCGAAATCGCCCGTGATACGGGCTCCTGCAGGTGCCAAGAGAATCCCTGCGAAATCG
>JBBDJJ010000023.1:0-8303 GCA_040879925.1 Woeseia sp.
AATACGGGCTCCTACAGCCCACGATTTGTACTGATCACGCGCTGTAGGAGCCCGTATTACGGGCGATTTGTCTTAACCAAGCGCCATTGGCCCTGGTTGCTATCGCCAGCAGCGCCTTGCACGTTGTCGCGTGACGGTTCGCCGGTCTCCGTGCGAGTGACCTTGGCGATCAATCCGAATCGCGGGTGATCGAAATAGCGAATTTCGCCCTGACGCATAATGCGGTCTTCCGTTATTTGATAGCGCACCGGCGGCCGGAACAAACTGTCTTCATGATCCGATACAGTGGCAACTGAAGACGACGGTGGGTCGTTGCCTGCAGCATCGAGCGACAGGTCTACTTGCATGTGCACAAACCGACCCTGGTAGAGGGTCACCGTCCCATCCAGTCCGGATGGTGGATTGCCCAGTGCGCGCAATTGCAGCGCGGGGGACCGCTCCTTGTCGTGCGTCGTCTGCTGCCAGGCCGTATGCATGATCGGCCGATAAGCATCGAGGCTGGCAAGTTTCCGGTAAATGTCCTGCATCGCATACTGATCAGATTCCAGCAGTCGCAATTCAATGGCTGCTGGGGTCGGGACCTCGGCAATGGCTCGCGATTCCACCTCATCGTCAACCGATTGTCCGCTTCCGGCGGGCAAGGAGCGATCATCGAAAACTCTTGCAGTGTCGCCGTCCCGGCCCGCAGGTAATCCACTGTCGGGGTCTTCATCAATGAGCGCGGGCTCGGGAGCAAAAAGCTCGTTGCCCGCAGCGTCCTGGGATCGATAGGCAAATACGATGAGTTCCACGGTATAGCGGGCCGCGGATGCCGGTTCTTCGCGGCCGGAGTCGGTAACCTGCTGGGCCCCGGCGATCAGGGCAATGCCTGACAGCGCGACGCATGCAGCGATTACGCGGGCGGTCCGGGACTGCGCCGCGGGCAATCGTCTACAGGCCATATTGCGATACGGTTCAATCATCCAGTTGCTGCCTTCAAGGTTTCCGGATCGCTGGCGAGCTTTCCCAGCAACCGGTCTGTGACCTTGAATCTATCGTCATCATTGGCGATTGCCAAGCGGAACAGCAGCCTGTCAGCGCCGCGCATCCGGTAGGTTTGACTGTCACGCTGCACCAGATCCACGAGAACCAGTGGATCAATCGTCGTCCGTTTGCCGAATTGCAGAAAACCACCCGACGAAGAGACATCTATTTTGTCGATGCCCAGTCGGGCCGCATCGAGTTTCAGCGCGGCGATGCGCAGGAAGTTCCTTGCGGCGACCGGCAGCAGCCCGAAGCGATCGATCAGTTCGACCTGCATCTCACGCAGTTCCTCATGAGTACCGGCGCCGGCGATTCTCTTGTAAATCATCAGGCGCAGGTGAACGTCGGGCACATAGTCGTCCGGCAACAATGCGGCGACGTGCAGGTTGATCTCGACACCGGCATTGAGCGGTTCCAACAGATCGGCCTTGCGTCCTTCCCGCAGCGAGCGGACGGCACGGTTGAGCAGTTCGGTGTACAACGCAAAGCCGATTTCCTGAATCTGTCCGCTTTGCGTGTCACCGAGCAACTCGCCGGCCCCTCGAATCTCGAGGTCATGCGTTGCCAGCACGAATCCGGAACCAAGGTCTTCGAGCGAATCGATGGCTTCAAGCCGCTTGATCGCATCGGCTGTCATCGCGGCACGCGGCGGCGCGACCAGGTAGGCGTAGGCGCGGTGATGCGACCGCCCGACACGGCCGCGCAACTGGTGCAATTGCGCGAGACCAAAACGGTCAGCCCGGTTGATGACAATGGTATTGGCGGTCGGCACGTCGATGCCGCTTTCGATGATCGTAGTGCACAGCAATACGTTGAAGCGCCGATGATAGAAATCCAGCATGACCTGTTCGAGGTCCCGTTCCGGCATTTGTCCATGGCCGATGCGAATACTGGCCTCCGGGACGAGCTTGTGCAGTCGCTCTTCAATACGGCTTATATCTTCGACGCGATTGTGGACGAAATAAACCTGGCCACCGCGCTTGATTTCGCGCAGCAATGCTTCCCGGATTACCACGTCGTTCCATTCGCTGACAAAAGTCTTTACCGACAGCCGTTCCGCCGGAGGGGTCGTTATGAGAGACATCTGCCGCAGTCCGCCAAGCGCCATGTTAAGTGTTCGGGGAATCGGCGTGGCGGTAAGGGTCAGGATATCCACCTCGGCACGCAACGATTTGATGGCCTCCTTGTGCCGCACGCCGAAGCGATGCTCTTCATCGACGATAACGAGACCGATGCGTTTAAAGCTTCGAATGTGTTGCAATAATCGATGCGTACCGATTACGACATCGACGATGCCTGAGACCATGCCTGCAACGACTGTATCGGCGTCCTTGCGTGAACGAAAGCGCGACAGGACCTCAATCCGTACCGGCCAGTCGGCAAAGCGATCCTTGAATGTCTGGCCATGCTGTTGGGCGAGCAGGGTCGTCGGAACCAGGATCGCCACTTGTCGACCGCCGTGTACGGCGGCGAAGGTTGCGCGCAGTGCAACCTCGGTCTTGCCGAATCCGACATCGCCGCACACAATGCGATCCATTGGTTTGTCGGCAGCAAGATCCGCAAGTACTTCGTCTATCGTTCTGGCCTGATCCTCGGTAGGCTCAAACGGAAAGCCGCTTTCGAAAGCGTTGTATTCCGCTTCCGGCCAGTGAAAACTGTGTCCGGGCCGCGCCGCGCGCCGGGCATATACGTCAAGCAATTCGGCAGCAATGTCATGAATCTTGCGGATTGCACGCTGTTTGGCCTTCGCCCATTGATCGGATCCCAGCTTGTGCAAAGGTGCGTTTTCCGGTGATGCGCCGGTATAGCGGGAGATCAACGCCAGGGAACCGACCGGCACATACAGCTTGTCGCCATCCGCATATTCCAGATGCAGGAATTCGCCCTCTATGCCGCTGGCCTCGAGGGTAATAAGTCCGCAATAGCGACCAACGCCGTACTCTGCGTGCACCACCGGGGAACCGGCAGAAAGGTCATTGAGTTCGCGGATGATCGATTCCGGGTCCCGGTCTGCGCGGCGCTTGCGCGAACGCTGGCGGGGTTTGTCGCCGAATAACTGCTGCTCGGCGATGATGGCGATGCCGCTGTCCGGCAGTACGATGCCGTTCTCTACCGGTGCTACAGCCACGCCGACCGGTGCTGAACCCGCAACAAAGGCCGGCCAGCTGTCGAATCGCGCCACATCGATGCCACGGCCGGACAGTAATTCCACGACGTGCTCACGCCTGCCCGGCGAATCGCTGGTAAAGAGGATTCGGCCGTCAAAATCATCGACGAACCGGGACAGTGGAGCGGCCGCATCCGCGTAACGCGCCTCGATGCGCATCGCCGGAGGCATACGTGTTGCTACGTTGTAGACGCCATCGCCCTCTTGCAATGTTTGCGCCGAGTAGTCGACCCGGTTGAACGCGTCGATGCGCTTTGCCAGGTGTTCCGGAGTGTGGAAACTCTCTGCCGGTTCGAGCACCGGACGTTCCAGATCGAACCTGCACAATGCATGCCTCTCTTCTATTTCAGACCACGCGATCTCGAAAATCGATTGCAACCCCTGCGGTGCGAAAATGGCCGTATTGGCGGGCAAATAATCGAATAGCGATGCGGTGGACTCGAAGAACAGCGGCAGGAAGTACTCGATGCCGCCGTGCGCTATACCGTCTGACACATCGCGGTAGACGCGCGATTTTGCAGCCTGGCCTTCGAAGCGCGCCCGGTAGCGCCGGCGAAAGCCCGCAATGTCTTCTTTATCCAGCGGCACCTCGCGCGCCGGCAGGATGTCAATCACCGCCACGGTTGCCGATGTTATTTGCGTGTCGGGATCGAAATAACGCAGGGATTCGATGTCATCGGCGAAGAAATCGATGCGCACCGGCGATGTGGATCCCATTGGGTAGATATCGAGTAAAGAGCCACGGACGGCGATCTCGCCGTGTTCGTTGACCTGCGGTACACGAAAGTAGCCGGCGTCGGTCAGTGAGTCGATCAACTCCTGCCGTTCGACCTGTTGCCCGGCCTTGAGCTGCAGCGAGCGCGACGCGACGTAATCGGTCGGTGCGAGTCTTTGCAACAAACTTGGCGCCGACGCCACGACGATGCCGGACTTCAGGTCCGGTAGCGTGGCCAGTACGGACAAGCGCTGCGAAACAATGTCCTGGTGCGGCGAGAAGCTGTCCCAGGGCAAAGTTTCCCATTCGACGAAATGCCACACCGGCACGCTGCCCGAGGCAAAGTAGCGAAGCTCGGCTTCGAGTTGATCGGCGTCGCGGGGGTCCGTCGCAAGTATCAGCAACGGGCGTTCCGCGCCTTGCGCAAGCTCAACGGCCGCCAGGGCACGGCTGGCGCCGATCAGCTGACCAAACGATGTCGTACTTTTGTCAGGCCTGTGCGGCCGGGAAATTAGCAGTGGGCGACGAATCACAGTTGGAATTGCAGGCACATTGCAGGAAGAATGGCCGGCAATTATTGCACAGTCGAATGGCACGGAACGGCGGCGCGGGGCGCCGCTGCCAGTTAACTGTGCTTCGTCAGGCGGTCAGCGGCGCTTGCTGACAGCGTGTATGACCTTGTCGTACTCGAAAAAAACCACGAACTCGGCGTATTCCCAACTCGAGATCGGAGGTTCGCCGACCGCACCGCGACGCGCTGCCGGGGTGCCGAAATTCTGCTCGACGCGTGCCTGGGTCATACCCCGTGACGGCTTGCCGGCCTGCTCGAAACGGGCCGCATTGTCGGTGCCCCGCATATCGAGGGTGTCGGCATCGGCCGCCGGCAGCGTCAGACCGCCTAGCAGGATGAAGAGGGCGCAGGCGCTGAACTTGGACATTTGAAGGTTCTCCGGGGTGAACAACCCCGCGACTATAGCATTGGCCGCCGGGTGCAAAAACAAAGAAATCAACGGGTTTTTTACACCGGCACAACGACTGGCTCGCGGAACTACGTCTCATTATTGCGATGCCGCCGGGCCGGCCGCCTGCCGACGGTTATGTGGTTTAATGCGGCGCATGATCAGCGCCGTGGAACTCTTCATCGGTTTGCGCTACCTGCGCGCCAAGCGGCGCACCCGATTTGTCTCATTCATCACGCTTGTCTCGCTGGCCGGAATCGCTCTCGGTGTAGCGGCGCTGATCGTCATCCTGTCGGTCATGAACGGCTTCGAGGGTGAACTACGCAGCCGCTTGCTGAGCATGACGGCACATGGCTACGTCACCGGTGACGACGGCCGACTCGCCGATTGGCAGTCCGTGCGCCAGGAGGTGCTGCAGGTACCGGGTGTCACAGCCGCGGCCCCGGTGGTGGAAATGGAAGGTATGTTGCGCACGGGTCGCCTCCTGACCGCTGTTCTCGTCAATGGCGTGGTTCCGGAACTGGAAGCAACCCTGCCGGACGCGAACGTCAACTTTATCGAAGGCGGACTCGAAACCTTGCAGCCCGGCGCCCGCAGCATTCTGCTCGGCCGGATCCTCGCTTTCGATCTTGGCGTGGACATAGGCGACGGTGTGGTGCTGCTGGTGCCGCGCCCACTCGGCGACGGCAGTATGGAGCCGATACTTGAGCGCTATGTGGTCGGTGGTGTGTTTGAAGCCGGCGTGCAGGACCACGACGCGCGGCTCGCACTGATGCACGCCGACGACGCCGCCATGATGATGTCACTGGGTCCGCTCGTCACGTCGCTGCGGTTTCGGTCGGATGACGTGATGGCCGCACCGGCAGTTGCGCGGGCTTTGCAGGCACGATTGGGGGACGGTTTCAGAACGAGCGACTGGACGATCGAGAACGCCAGTTATTTTCGGGCCATTCGCCTTGAAAAGATGATGATGTCTTTGATTTTGTCATTGATCATCGGTGTCGCCGCTTTCAATATCGTTGCGAGCCTCGTCATGGTGGTGACTGACAAGACCGCGGATATTGCGATCCTGCGCACGCTTGGCATGGGACCGAACGATGTCGTCCGGGTGTTTTTCGTTCAAGGTGCAGCGATCGGCTGGTGCGGTGTGCTGCTGGGCGTGCTCACGGGCGTCGTTCTTGCCCTGAATGTTCCCGAGATTGCGCCGGCGCTGGAACGGTTGTTCGGCTTCCAGATCATGCCGGGCGACGTCTACTACGTCAGCCAGATACCGTCCATTCTCGAACTCGAGGATGTGGCTTTGATCGGCGTGCTCGCTTTCGTGTTGACGTCGCTGGCGACGCTGTATCCGGCGCGCCGCGCTGCTGCCGTAAATCCGGCAATCGCGCTCCGTTACGAATAGCCCCATGCTGTTAGGTTATGAGTTCTGGATGGGCAGTCGTTACGTGCGTTCGCGTAGCGGCAATCGTTTCGTTTCGCTGATATCCACGATATCCATTCTGGGCATTGCCATTGCCGTGGCCGTGCTGATCATTGTTCTCTCGGTGGTCAACGGATTTGAGCGCGAATTGCGCGAACGCCTTCTTGCCATGACGGCACACGCCAGTATCGAGGATCCGTCAGGTCGCCTGGTCGACTGGCCGGAACGCGCGCGGCAGGCTGAGGAACATCCGGCTGTTTATGCGACGGCGCCATACGTGGAGGGTCAGGCACTGCTGGTGCATAACGAGCGATTGAGCGGGGTCGAGTTGCGCGGCATCGAACCGGCCCGGGAAGACGCCGTATCCGGCATCGGTTCTGTGATGACTGAGGGTGAGCTGTCGAGTCTTCAGCCACAAGGTTTCAGTATTGTCCTCGGCATCGAACTTGCGCAAGAACTCGGCGCGACCGTCGGTGACCTCGTAACGGTCACCCTCGCCGAGGGTATTGTGACGCCGGCGGGCGTTCTGCCACGCACCAAGCGTTTTACCGTCAGCGGAATTTACCGCGTCGGTATGTACGAATTCGATCGGCGCCTCGCATTCATCCATCTCGAGGATGCCCAACGTCTTTATCGCCGGAACGACACCGTGAGCGGGGTACGGCTCGCCGTCAGCGATATTTATGCAGCACCGGTCATTGTTCGCGAAGTAGCACTTGCCGCAGGTGGCGGTGTTCTGGTCAGTGACTGGACGCGACGTCACGTAAATTTCTTTCGTTCCATCCAGATTACGAAATCGATTCTGTTCGTCATTCTCCTGATGGTCGTTGCAGTCGCAGCTTTCAATATTGTGTCGACGTTGGTAATGGTTGTGAAGGATAAGCAATCCGACATCGCGATCCTGCGTACGGTGGGTGCGAAGCCGGGTACCATCCTGCGAATATTTATCACGCAGGGCAGCATTGTCGGGGTAGTGGGCACACTGGCCGGCGTGCTGCTCGGCGTAACCTTTACACTGAATCTGGAGAGTATTGTGGGCTTTGCGGAGGCGACATTCGGCATCAAGTTTCTTGCTGCCGACGTTTATTTTATCAGCGACCTGCCGGCAGAGTTGCGGATACATGACGTACTGCAGATATCGGGTATTGCTTTGGTCCTGGCGCTGATTTCCACTTTGTATCCCGCGTGGCAGGCGGCGCGCACGTTACCGGCCGAGGCGTTGCGCTATGAATGAATCGCCGACTTTTCATTCTGGCGAGGCGCCGGTCCTTGAATGTCGCTCCGTTGTGCGCCGGTTTCGTGAGGGCAGCGCGACGCTGGAGGTGCTGAGCGGCGTCGATCTTGAGATCCGCAAAGCGGAACGCGTCGCCATCATCGGCGCATCCGGGTCCGGCAAGACGACGTTGTTGCAGATCTTGGGAGGGCTCGACGACCCGACCTCCGGTGAAGTGCACGTTGGTGGCGAGTCGATTGCAAATGCGGGCGAAGCGGTCAAGGCCAGGCTGCGTAACCGCTTTCTTGGATTCGTCTACCAGTTTCACCACCTGTTGCCCGAATTTACCGCGGAAGAGAACGTTGCCATGCCGCTTCTCATCCGCCACATGCCGAAACATAAAGCGCTTGCCGAGGCGCGAGCATTACTCGAGCGGGTCGGACTCGGCCAGCGGTTGACACACAAGCCCGGCGAACTGTCCGGGGGCGAGCGTCAACGTGCGGCTGTTGCGCGTGCACTGATCACCAGTCCGGTACTGGTACTTGCAGACGAGCCGACCGGCAATCTCGACTCCGGCAACAGCGAGCATGTCCTGGAATTGATGCTGGAGTTGAATCGCGAACTGCGTACCAGCCTGGTCATCGTTACCCATGACCATTCAATAGCGGCGCGCATGGAGCGCGTTCTGGTACTCCGCGAGGGGCGGCTCCATACGCATACCACGTAATGGTGTGAATCCGGCTCGCCCGTAATACGGACTCCAGGGTCGATCCAGGTTGGAGCGCGCCCTGCGCGCGAATGCAATT
>JBBDJJ010000023.1:8313-29412 GCA_040879925.1 Woeseia sp.
ATGCAATTTCGTCCAGCTTTTCCCATTCGCGCGCAGGGCGCGCTCCAACGGCGCACGGCTCGATCCAGGGAGCCGCCGTGTTTACGTCTCATCGTGCTTGGATTCGTGTGCCTTGCGCCGCCGCAACGCAAGATAGTCGGCAAGTGACGCGCGCCACACGAGGTCGAGGACGACATAGCCGACGAGTGCGGCCAGAGAACCCAGCAGGATGCAGCCGAGGAGCAATGGCTGCCAGATAGTCAGAAACTGGTCCGTCAGCCAGTGGATGGACAACTCGAAACCGAACGGTTGTGGTTGCAGCGCAAGCAATTTCTGACCGAGTCGGTAAGACACGAAAAACATCGGTCCGACTGTCAACGGATTGCTGACGAAGGTCGTCAGTGCCGCGACCGGGATATTGATCCGCAATGCCAGTGCACCAAGCGCCGCAATCAGCACGTGTCCCGGCACGGGCATAAAAGCGATAAAAAGACCCATCGACAGCGCCGGAACGACGGTGCGACGGCGAATGCTCCACAGACGCGTATCGTGTAGCAGGTGATCGAACGGCGCGAAATACCAGCGACCGCGGAATCGCTCGCGTTTCAGCGTAAATTTGCGGAAAAATCGCCTTGGCATAACTGCTTGGATTCGCTTTTATCCTGAATGTTGCCGGAAACCCGTCCGGGACATCTTAACGACAAACCGCAAGGAAGCGGAAAATGCTGCAAATTTGCGTGGCGTTGCTGGCCGGTGCCTATGCATTGCAGTTGTTCACATCCTTGCCTCCCGCCGGGTTGCTGGTTGTCGTCCTTGCCGTTGCCGCATTCTGCATATCCATTCGCCGACTGCGATTCGCCGGGTGCGTACTCAGCGGATTTTGCGTGGCGTGGCACGCTTCCGCTAATTTGCTTGATGATCGACTGCCGGACGATTTACAGGACAGCACCGTCGAGATCACGGGTCGTATTGCAGGGTTTCCGGAAGAACGTGGCGAGTCCTTGCGTTTTGTACTGAAAACGAGTGATGGAGACCGACTGCCATCGCGGGTTCGACTGGCCTGGTACGACTTCGACGTCCAGCCGGCGATCGGTGAGACGTGGCAACTGAAAGTGCGCCTGCGGCGACCCCGTGGTTTCGCCAATCCGGTTGGTTTCGATTACGAGCAGTGGCTGTTCCGGCAAGGCATTGGAGCAACCGGCTACGTCGTTCAGCATCCCGGGAACCAATTGCTGGAGGAAGTTCCGGTAGCAACGTTCGCAGTACTGCGGCGTGCGCTGGCAAACCGCATCAGCTCGGTAACGGGCGACAACCATGCCGCCGCAGTATTGCTTGCCATCACAGTCGGCGCACGGCACCGCATCAGCCAGCAACAGTGGGAGCAGTACGCGATCACGGGAACGAGCCACCTGATGGCCATATCCGGATTGCATATCGGCCTCGCAGCCGGTGGAGCGTTTCTCCTGTTCTGGATCGGACTTGCGCCGTTTTGTCGCTGGGCAAACCTGCGGGATCGTGCAGCACTCATGGCGGCGTTCGTTGCGGTCGTGTATGCGGCTGTATCCGGCTTCGCGGTGCCGGCGCAGCGCGCGATGCTGATGGCGCTGCTGGTAATGGCGGCGAGCCGGATGCGCCGCCCGACAGAGCCCGAGACTGTGCTTGCCGCAGCCGCCATGGTCGTGTTTCTCACGGAGCCGGTAGCTATTCTGTCACCCGGCTTCAAACTGTCGTTTGCGGCCGTTGCCATTCTACTGTGGTCGGCGCGCCAGCGACGCTTCACGGTACCCGGGCATTACGGGTTCGGCCGCCAGTTCCTGGAGGGCATGAAGCGGTTGCCACCGCTGCAGTTGACACTTCTGTTCGGCCTGTTGCCGATGACTGCCCTGATTTTCGGTCGCGTCGCATGGCTTGCGCCGCTGGTCAATCTGCTCGTGTTGCCGGTATTCAATCTGCTGACCGTACCGACGGCCTTGCTGGGATTGCTGCTCGATGGGCCCTTACGCACACTCGGGGACAGCTTGCTGCGGGTGTCGTGGTTGAGTGTCAGGGGCATGTTATGGCTTATCGGCGCTGTGGCTGGTTGGCAACCGGCACGCATCGACATAGCCACGGCCAGTCCCTTGCTCATTCCGGTCGTGCTACTTGCGGCACTGTGGGCGATGCTGCCGCCAGGCTGGCCGGGCCGCAAAGTCGCCTGGATCGCGGGGCTTTGTGCGGTCTTGCTGCGACCCGCGGGCGCGCCGCCGGGCTGTCTTGACCTTACCGTGCTTGACGTCGGGCAGGGCCAGGCCATGGTCTTGCGTACCTCGCGGCGCAACCTCGTAGTCGATACGGGCCCGGCGTTTCGCAGCGGTGGCGATACCGGCCAACTTGTGCTGGCGCCTTACCTGCGTACGCTTGGGATCGATCGACTTGACCTGCTGCTGGTCAGTCACGGCGATCTCGACCACGCTGGCGGAGTTGCCTCGCTGGCGCGGAGTACCGACATAAAGCAGGTAGTTACCGGCGATTACCTAGACCGGCTGCCAGGGCCACAGCTGCGCTGTCGCAGGGGACAGGCGTGGCTCTGGGACGGCGTGCAGTTCGCGATCCTGCACCCGGCGTACGCTGCCGAAGGCAGTAAAAACGACGGTTCCTGCGTAGTCGAAGCGACCGTAGGTTCTCATCGGTTGCTGCTGAGCGGCGATATCGAGTCTGCCGCGGAGAACGAATTGCTGGTGTCGTCGTCATTGTCTCCGGTCAACCTCGTTGTGGTACCCCATCATGGCAGCCGTACTTCCTCGGGTGCGCACTTCGTCCAGCAACTGCACCCGGAGGTCGCCATAGTTTCCGCGGGATTCGACAACCGCTGGGGATTTCCAGACACGGAGGTGGTGCGACGCTGGCAGTCGGCCGGTGCGAAGGTGCTCACTACGGCTACGTCCGGCGCCATCGGATACCGACTTTGCGCGCGCACGGGTCTGCGGGCTCTTGGCGAATACCGGGTGGATGTGCGACGTTACTGGCACGACACGGCAGGTCAATAACGGTAAATGCACAGTTGCCCCGAGAATTTTCGTGTCGGGCGCTGTATATTTCGATTTTCAATGGGTCTCGTCAATGGTTGAAATTGTAAAAGCCGGCGGCTGGCTGATGGCGCCGATCATCCTTTGCGCGATTATCGCTCTGGGTATCATTCTTGAGCGATTCTGGACATTGCAGCAAAAGCGCGTAATTCCGGAAGATCTCACCAGCAAGGTCTGGGGCTGGGTCAAGAAAGACGCGCTGGATCAACGCCAGATCCAGACATTGCACCAGGGGTCTCCGCTCGGACAGATCCTGGCCGCGGGTCTCGTCAACCGCAACCGTGAACGAGCGGTCATGAAAGACAGCATCGAAGACACGGGCCGTCACGTGGTGCACGAGCTCGAACGTTATCTGGACACACTCGGGACAGTCGCTGCGATTACCCCGCTGCTGGGATTGCTCGGCACCGTAATCGGCATGGTCAAGGTATTCACGGCCATTACCACGCACGGTGTCGGCAACCCGACCGTACTCGCCGGCGGTATCGCCGAAGCCCTGATAACCACCGCTGCAGGACTGACCGTCGCGATACCGGCCCTGATCGGTTATCGCTACTACCGGAGCCGCGTGGATTCACTGGTCGTCAACATGGAGAAAGAGGCGATCAAGCTGGTGGAGGCCCTGCATCGGCGCCAATCCTCCGGAGGTAGCGATTCGTGAAGCTGAGTCTCCGTCCGAAAGCGGAACCGGATGTCAACCTGACATCGCTGATCGATGTCGTTCTGCTGTTGCTGATCTTTTTCATGATTTCGACGAGTTTTGTCAAGCAGTCGCAGATTTCCATACGTTTGCCGGAGGCTGACAGTACTGCGATTGTGGAGGAGACACCCGAACAGCTGGAAATCATGATCACGGAGCAGGGCACTTTCCTCGTTAACGGTCGCGAGCTTGTCAATAACCGCCCTGAAACCATTCGCAACGCCTTGCAGAAGATTGCGGGCGGCAACACTAATTTGCCATTGACGATCAGCGCCGATGCCAATGCGCGTCATCAGCACGTTGTCACCGCAATGGACGTTGCGGGCCGGCTTGGTTTTGTACAAATCAGTATCGCTACCGTCAACGATCCCGCGTCCAACGACCCCGCTGCGCAGTGAGCAAGCTTGATCGGCACGCAGCAAGGGTTTACGGAAGGCTGTGGCAGTACGTTATTCCGCATCGTGCGGTCGGTGCCGTCGCCATAGTTGCAATGACGGCCACGGCGCTCGTCGAGGCCGGGCTGGTGTCGCTCCTGCAACCATTGACCGACGAAGCGCTCGTTGGGCGCAATCTGGAAGCGGCCCAATGGCTGCCGTTCGCATTCGTTGCCATTTTCATCGCTCGCGGACTGGCAGGATTCGGCACCGAAATGTCGCTGGGCTGGATCGGTCGGTCGGTCATCAGCTCGCTGCGTCGCGATCTGTTCAGAAAATATCTCACGCTGCCGTCCCGGTTCTTCGAAAAACATTCAACCGGTCCGCTGTTATCGCGCATGACATACAACGTGGAGATGGTTGCGGAATCGGTCACCAGCGTAGTCACCATTCTGGTACGTGACCTGTTGACTGTTTTCGCGGCCATAGCAGTGATGCTTTACCAGAGCGCGAGACTTTTTGCGTTTGTAGCAATTCTGTTGCCTGTCATTGCCATACTGATCCAGGCGCTGGGAAAAGCATTCCGCCGTTACAGCGGGCGTATCCAGGATTCGATCGGCGAAGTGACCCACGTTTCGGAGGAGGTGCTGACGGGTAATCGCGTTGTCAGGATATTCGGCGGCTATGAATATGAAAAGGAACGTCTCGACGAGGTAGACGAGCGCAATCGAAAACAGAACCTGAAACTCATACGCTCGCGTTCGCTGGGCGTTGCAGTAACGCAGATCATTTTCGGTTTCGGTGTCGCCGGTGTCATCTACGTTGCCAGCGTCGAGTCTGTCGAGGGCAATTTGACTCCGGGAAATTTCATCGCGTTCTTCGGCGCAATGATGTTGATGTTGCAGCCGTTACGTCGTATCACCAACGTCAATGCAACGCTGCAACGCGGTATTGCTGCAGGAGACAGCCTTTTCCGTATTATCGACGAACCTGATGAGGTCGACGCGGGCAGCTATCGCGCGGACCGGGTCAAGGGCACTGTCGAATATCGCAACGTAGGTTTTTCGTATGACGACAACAAAGGCCCGGTGCTGGATGGCTTGTCGTTGACGATCGAGGCAGGAAAATCTCTGGCAATCGTTGGCCATTCGGGAAGCGGCAAGTCAACCCTGGTTAGTCTCCTGCCGCGCTTTTACGACGTCACGTCGGGCGACATCCTGCTGGATGGCGTTGCGATTCGCGATTATTCCCTGGCTAATCTTCGTTCGCAGATCAGCCTCGTAAGCCAGGACGTCGTCCTGTTCAACGATACGATTGCCCGCAATCTCGCGTATGGACAACTTCGTGAGTGCAGTCAGGCGGACGTGCTCAAGGCGGCGGAAGCTGCCAATCTGACAGACTTCATTGCCGAATTGCCCGACGGGCTGGAGACCGTGGTCGGCAATCGAGGTGTGTTGCTGTCTGGCGGCCAGCGGCAACGGATCGCGATAGGTCGTGCACTCCTGAAGAACGCTCCGGTTTTGATTCTGGACGAAGCAACGTCATCGCTGGATACGCACTCGGAACGACGTATCCAGGAAGCACTCGACACGCTGATGCATAACCGCACGACGCTGGTCATTGCACACCGGCTTTCGACGGTCGAAAGCGCAGATTGCATCATTGTGCTGGACGGGGGCCGTATCGTGGAGTCGGGTACGCATCGGGAGCTGCTCGCCCTCGAGGGACATTACGCCGCACTGCATCGCTTGCAGTTCAGCGCAAGTGCCGACCGGGTCGCTCCAGCGTGACAGCCGAAGTCAGCCTGGTCGACCGGATTTGGTACGGCCGCTCGCACTGGCGCTGGCCGCTCATGCCTTTCAGCGGACTTTTCTGGCTGCTCTCCACCGCACGGCGCAAGCTCTATGACAACGGCATCTGGCACGCCGTCGATATTGGCCAACCGGTGCTCGTTGTCGGCAATATCACGGTTGGCGGCACCGGCAAGACACCCGTCACCCTGTGGCTTGCAGAACGCCTGAAAGATTATGGCATGCGTCCGGGGATCGTCAGCCGGGGCTATCGTGGCCGCCTCGGCCCGCAACCCGTGCGTGTAATGCCCGACAGCGATCCGGCCATCGTCGGTGACGAAGCCTTGCTCATGGAGCGCCGGCAGATTTGTCCGGTCGTCGTGCATCCGGACCGGGTGGCGGCTGCCCGATTACTCTTGCAACTCGACTGCAACGTCATTATTGCCGATGACGGCTTGCAACACTTTCGCCTTGAACGCCTGCACGAGATTGCCGTTCTGGATGGTACGCGTGGATTCGGCAATGGTTGCCTGTTGCCTGCGGGTCCACTCAGAGAGTCAGTTGCCCGCCTGTCGAGCGTCGATCGGATTTTTATTCAGCAAGAAACTGAAAGAAATTTGATGCCGGCCGGATTCCCCGACAACGTACCTAAGGCCAATTTCGAGTTGGTTCCCGCCGGAGTCCTCAACCTGGTCGATTCACGACGCGTCTCGTTGGAACACTTTCGGGGTCGCGCAGTACATGCGGTTGCCGCAATCGGCAATCCGGGTCGATTCTTTCGCCTGCTGCAAAAACACGGCATTGATGTGATACCGCATGCGCACCGGGACCATGCAAAGCTGACGGCAAGCGACCTTCGATTTGACGACGGACTTGACGTATTGATGACGGAAAAGGATGCGGTGAAGGTTCGTGGCGCGGCAACGAATAATTGCTGGTATGTCAAAGTTGATGTGCAATTCACGGATGGAGATACGCTGGAGTGGTTAGAGGAGGTCTATCGCGAGATGAGCGGCCGAGAGGCGACGATCGGAGCATGAGTGGTTTTGTGGTAGTGATACCGGCCCGGTTCGCATCGGTGCGTCTGCCCGGCAAGCCATTGCGTACCATCGGCGGCAAACCGATGTTGCAACACGTTCACGAGCGGGCGCTGGAAAGTGCGGCCGATGAAGTTATCGTGGCGACCGATGATGCACGCATCGCACAGGCCGCCAGGAAGTTCGGCGCAAACGTCTGTATGACGTCCGCTGCACATCGGTCAGGGACTGAACGACTTGCGGAAGTTGCACGCATCAAGAGGTGGCCGGAGGATCGCGTGGTTGTCAACCTGCAAGGCGATGAACCGCTCATGCCGCCGGAACTCATAGCGCAGTGCGCCGCATTGCTGCGAACCGGTGATGCCGAGATTGCAACGCTGGCATCGCCCTTTGAATCGCGCGCGGAGTTCGAAAATCCGAATGCTGTGAAAGTAATCGTCAATGCCGCGGGCCTCGCACTGTATTTCAGTCGTGCGACCATTCCGTATTCCCGCAATGGCGACACGCGGGAGCTGGCGGTGCAATGCGCTTTGCGGCATCACGGGATTTACGCCTATCGCGCCGGCGTATTGCAGCGCATCGTCGGTGCCGCCCGTTCGCCACTTGAAGAGTGCGAGCAACTTGAGCAACTGCGGGCACTCGCCGTGGGCCTTTCCATTCGTGTCGGCCAACCGGTACGGCGACCGGGACCGGGCGTGGATACCGAGGACGACCTGGTGCGCGTCTCAGCGCTTCTGGATGACTGACAGGGTGCCAGCTGCCTGCTCCGATAGCCTCGCGCCGCTACCGATCAGGGTGCCTGCAGTAAATCGGGTGACACAGCCACCGGTCCCGACAACGTTGCGAGAAAGGCCTCGATCTGTGCCAGTTCACGCCGGCTTAAGCGAAGCGGCTCGGCTTCGTTGTGACCGATCATGGCGAGCGGTGCATGATTGTAGTGTTCGAGCACAGCAGCAATTGTCGGCAACTGGCCTTTGTGCATGAAGGGATCCGTACCCTCGAGGTTGCGCAATGTGGGTGTGCGCATTGCGCCAAGCAATTCCTTGCCGCTGCGCGCAAACAACAGTTCCGGACAATCCGCTGCCGGATCGTCACTGAATTCGCCGCGGCAGTTGAACCGGTCATTCAGGACCTGACGCAGCCCTTCTGCACGCCCGCGATCCGGCAGCTCCCCGGGCAATGAGAGAATGCCGGTGTTGTGAAACTCGTTGTTCGTGAACAGGGGGCCGTTATGGCATTCGGTGCAACGCGCCTTGCCGATGAACAGGCGCAAACCCCACACCTCGTCGGTCGTAAAAGTATCGACCTGCGCTGCTGTATCAGCCTCGATCACGGCAGCGACGTAAGAGTCGAAGCGTGCGGCACCCGGCACGAGCAAGCGTTGATAAGCAGCAAGTGCCTTGCCGATATTCGAAAACACCCGGTTGATTGTGCGACGATCGGCTGCCGACATGGATTGCCAGGCCGCAATTGCCTCTGCGCTACCCGCGGGCGCAGCCGCTTCCGCAAATCGGTTGTTGTCCGACAGGTCCGGCAACGCTCCGAACAAGGTTTCGTAGCTGGCACGATACGCCCCATCACGTACCATCAGTCTCACGTACTGCATGCGGTTGCCGCCGTGTTCAGCGGCATCCTCAAGCGGCGACAGCGCCTGGGACCAGAGGCTGTCCTTGCGACCGTCCCAGTATTGCCAGGGACTGTAGGCGGCACCGATTATGTTACGCGTATTGCGTGGCGACTCCCCGAGTGCCTGGCCCCTGGCCCGGCCGTCGGTAAAGGCACGGGAAGGTTGGTGGCAGGTCGCACACGCAATGGCGCCGTTGGCACTCAGCCGTGTATCGAAAAAGAGCCGCCAGCCAAATTCTGCCGCACGCGGATCGGCGCCAACTGCGTTGGACGGGTCGTCAGGCAGGTCCGGCAGGCTGTCGATCCACAAGGACCGCAGCGTTGTTATCTCGGCGTCACTCCAGGCAGGTGGCGGCACCGAACGGAGCAACCAGACTGCAGCGGACACCAGTGCGCAGCCCAGCACTGCCAGGAGCCATACCTGTAACTTGTTCATAGAGTCAGCGAAATGACGACCACATCCTGCTTGCCCGGTATGTCGATGCTCACCAGTATTTCCCAGTCACCGGGCATATGAAAACGCATGCCTTCCAGAAGGTATTTGCCGTCCCCAAGATAACGGGTTACGCGGGGCTGCGTGGGCAGCCCGTGATCGTGCTCGGGCATGCCGCCGTCTACGCTGAGCTCGGCATCCGCAATCGGCATTCCCTCGAGGGTTGCAACGTATAAGACCCAGCTGTGCATCCGATTTATGATCGGCGGTTCGAGGTTGCTCGAATAGCGGATCTGCAGTTCGCCACTGCGCGAAGGCCAGGGCCCGATTGATGAGTCAGCTACCGGCGCGCCTGCCGGGGCCGCATGGACGAAGAGCAGAAGTGCCAACACGCAAGCCGCGGATGCCATCGCTTTACCGAGGCCGAGTGCCAACCTCACCGAACTCTTCTCATGCAGATTCCTGGACATAAGCTTCATTTTCGTTTTCCGAAATCGCTTGCAAGCGTGGCGCAATCCACCTGCGCGGTCGTGCGAACCAGCCACTCATACGCAGGTAGTTGAGGTGCAACGCGAGCACGGCGAGAATGAAAAGCGGCCAGAATCCGAAACCGGTGAAGCCGACATCGAACGGAAAAACCGCTGTGTACACGTTCCGGTTGTCCGGCTGCTGCACGGTGACGATTCCAACAAACCTGCCTGCCGATTCGAAATCGTGCAGTACCGTGAAAACATCTGTCTGGATCGCCGCCGCATGATGAAAGACCGTAATTTCATCCAGATCGCGAATTTGCTCGATATCGTGCAAGCGGGTAAAACGCCCCTGACCGGTCACGTTGCGAACAATGCGAAAGTCAATCGGTACTTCGCTGAGGCCGCTGTGCACGTACTCCATCACGAACACGCTTTCACCGGCCGTCGGCAGATCCTCACAATATTCCCGGTGCTGTCTTTCACTCGGCAGGTAGATCTTGAAATGCGCCCTGTAATAGCCGATCTCGATAATGCAAAGATCGTCGTCGGCCGCAACGCTGCCATGAGCCGCCGACGTTTCTGCAATGAACAGCAGACAACACAGCAAAGGCAAATTGCCGAACGACAGTGCGGGGACACGGGCTTGCATAAGGTCATTCTACAAGACAGCGTAACAAACCGGCACTGGATGCGTTTGCGGGCTGCAGTTCGCTTGCTACACGTTGCCGTTGCAATCGCCTACAATAGCGCGCGCAATTTCCCCGGATTTCCAATCGACAATGCCCTTGCAGCAGGATTCACTGGCGCGCCGGGCGGCGTGTTTCGGCCTGCTGGCCGCGGCGTCGTCGGGTCCCGGACAGACGTATTTCATCGGTCTGTTTGGCGCATTTATGCGCCAGGATTTTGCGCTGTCTGACGCAGCGCTGGGTGTCATTTACGGCATTGCTACGCTTGCAAGTGGCGTACTGATGTTCTGGCTCGGTGCATTGGCCGACCGGGTTGCCTTGCGCCGCGCAATCAGCCTGGCTGTCTTTCTGGTAGTCGCCGGCTGTGTCCTGGTCGCATTTGCCGCCGGGCCGCTGTCACTGTGTGTCGGACTGTTCCTGTTGCGCCTCGGCGGGCAGGGACTGGCAGGTCACTTCGCCATCGTCGCTGCCGCGCGGCACAGTGGTATCAGGCGCGGCCGGGGAGTCGCGACGGCAACACTGGGTTTCCTGCTCGGGGAAGCCCTGTATCCGCTGCTGGTTATCGCGGCACTTGAGGTGGCGGACTGGCGTACCGTATGGCTTCTCGCGGCGCTGATGTTGTTGATCGCGTTTGTCCCGGCCTTGCGCTACCTGGCCAGTCGGCTGCCATTGCCCGATCCCTCGACCGCTCCCGGCCATACAGAGGACGATGTCGACTGGAATCGTCGCAAGCTGGCTGTTTCCGCGCCGTTTTTGAGTATTCTCGGTGTCGTGCTGGTACCGGGTTTCGTGGTCACGGCGGTTTTCTTTCATCAGGCGCCCCTGGCCGAACGACTGGGTTGGGCATTGCCCGCCGTGGCGCAGGCATTCATCCTTTATGCGGTTTGCCAGGGTATCGCAACGCTGTTCGTCGGTCGCCTGGTTGACCGTCGGTCGGCGCGGACGCTGGTACCCGTCTACCTGTTGCCGCTTGCAGCAGGTTTGCTGGCACTTCTTGTCGCACCGCCATCGATCGCGCTGTGGCTCACGTTCGCCGGTCTCGGCGCTGCTGCGGGCAGCAACAGCGTGATTGGCGGCGCGATCTGGATCGAGGTTTTCGGCAGCCGCAAGCTGGGGCTGGTACGCGGCATGTATGCGGCCATCATGGTAACGATGACCGCCTTTTCCCCGGTACTGCTTGGAATTCTCCTGTCGGGCGGTGCCAGCCTTGCAGCAATTTTTTTACCGGTCATTGCGTACGCGGTAATAGCGCCAATCCTGCTGGCGCCGCTTACGCATCAAAGGCACGAGGTCCGGAATGCAAAGCCTCCGTCCTGATTTGCGGCAGGATACCTGTCCGCTGTGCGAGCAGGCTGTGGCACACGGGTCCATTGAGGTTTCCAGCGGCAGCTACCGCCACTGCGCAATCTGTGACCTGATTTTTTTGCAGGCGAACCAGCGACTGTGCCGCGCAAGGGAACGTGCGCATTACCTTACGCACGAAAATCACGTGGACGATTCTCGCTACCGGGCCTTTCTGTCGCAACTCGCCAATCCGTTGCTGCAACGACTGCCACGTGGGTCACGCGGGATTGATTTTGGTGCGGGCCCTGGTCCGGCCCTCGCTGCAATGCTGGATGAGGCCGGTTGTCCGACCGCTGTCTACGACCCGTTTTTCGCACCCGATCAAGCCGTGCTGCAACAGCGCTATGACTTTGTTACCTGCACGGAAGTTGTGGAGCACATGTACCAGCCGGGCAGGGAACTGGGCTTGATCGATCGGCTGTTGTATCCAGGCGGGTGGTTAGGGGTAATGACGGAACTACGCGCAGATTCGACCGAATTCGCTGCATGGTACTACCATAAGGATCCGACACACGTATGCTTCTGGTCTGCCGCTACGGTGAGCTGGATTGCTCGCCAGTACAACTGGCATATTGAAATGCTGCAAAACCGGGTAATCCTGTTTCGCAAGTCCTGAATTTCGTGGCTTGGCCTCGATGCCGCGTGCTGGTCTAGAATGCGGAGCACATGATCGCAGGTCCGGTCCGGGCAATGGCAGGAGACCGGTGCTCGTGGGTATTAACCCGTGTGAATTCAAGAGAGGTGGATGCCAACAGTGTCAGGTGTGCAAGTAAGAACTTCGGTACTTTTTGTCTGTATGGGCAATATATGCAGGTCGCCAACTGCGGAGGGCGTATTTCGCAAAGTGGTGACAGACGCCGGCCTGGCAGACCGTATTCGTGTCGATTCGGCCGGCACACACGCCTATCACGTCGGCGAACCTCCGGACCGGCGCGCACAGGCAGCGGCGAGTCGCCGCGGTGTCATGCTTGCGGATATTCGTGCGCGACGTTTTCGGGACGAAGACTTCGACGAGTTCGATTACATACTGGCGATGGACCGCGACAATCTTGCGGAGTTGCAGCAACGAGTACCCGCGCAACGTGCAACCGGCTTGCATCTTTTTCTGGAGTTCGCCGGGCACGATGGTGCCATTGAGGTGCCGGACCCGTATTACGGCGGCGCAACCGGCTTCGAACTGGTGTTGGATTTGGTCGAGAATGCATCGCACGGCTTGTTGAACAGAATTCACACCGGGCGTGCCTGATCGCGCATGGCGCGGGGCGTTTGCCCCGCGCCATCGCGTGTCCTGCTGGTTCAGTCGTTGGAGTTTTTGTCCGGGCTATCGTTGTCAACTGCCTGGTCGAGGACCGCCGGAGGCGCATCCCACGGCAACAGACGAGCCGCTGGCTTGTCTGCCTGCGGCCGCTCGTTGCCCGCGACATCTGGCTTGGCTACAGCCGGTTGGCTACCGTTACCGCCGGTCTCCCGTGGCTTGCGGTCTTGCCCTGGTGCTGCGCTTGATTGCATCGGCTCGCCTGGGCTCGCTGCAACGGTCGTGTCGCTGGCTGTCGAGCGTGGCGGCGTGGCGTCAGGCGGCTGTACGGAGGTGGTTGGGACTATCCGTTCGATCGGCTTCGTGATTTCCGCATCCGGTCTGCCCGGTTGAGGTTGAACCACAGGTCCGCGTTCGTCCGCTTGTAAATGACCCGGTTCATAGTGCGAAGTCGTCTGTGCTGTTGATGGCTCGCTCGCTGCGGGTGCAGTGTTAGCAGTGGCATCGGGTGACCGGGCGGACGATGTGCTGCCAACGGCAGCCGCAGCGGGCGCGATTACAGCGCCGGCGTCGCTGCCACGAGAAGATCGCGCTGCTTCGTCATCTTTCGCTTCTGGCCGTTTTCGCGGCGGATTACGGCGTCTGGGCGTCCGCTCCTGGTTGCCGTTCGCTTCGGCTCGAACGCTGCCTGATTCCTGCTCACTGGTCTGTCCGTGGTCGGCGGAAGTCGCTGTCTCACCGTTCTCGGAGGAACGCTTGCGTCGCCGTCCGCCGCGGCTGCGACGCTTGCCCGCTGGCTTACGTGGCTCGTCACGGTCATTCTTTCGATTGTCGACGTTTCCGTTTGCCTGCTTTTCAGTACTTTGGGCCATGCGCTGCTCAGGCTGCGCTCCGTTACTTTGCGGTACCGCGTCGTTGGACAATTGGCGAGTGTCGCGTCGCTTGGCGGCCTTCTGTGGGCGAGCACGGCGTTTGTCACCGCCACGCGCTGGCTCTGCGCGGCGCCGCCCTCGTTGTCCGCCGCGCCCGTCTGCTTTGCCTGTCGGTCGTCGTTGCTTCGAGCTCGAATCGTCGGCAGCAGCAGGCGCCGATCTGGCGAACAGCCCGAAAAGGCGTGACAGCAGGCCAGGTTGCTGAGCCGCTTCCGGGATCGGGCGCTGCGGCGCCGGGGTCGGCGGTGTCATGGTCGCTACCGCAGCCGCTTCCGCGACCTTCTTGTCCTGCGCCAGTAGCGCGATGTCGGGTTCCTCATCGGTGTCGGCCAGCGTGTAGCTGTAGCCGGTGTTCTCCGGCAGCTCGACCTGGTCATCGCGTACCCGGCGAATCTGGTAGTGCGGCGTTTCCAGCGCCGAATTTGCGACCAGAATTACCTGGGTGTCATTGCGAGATTCGAGGCTTTGTACCCAGTCGCGTTTCTCGTTCAATAAATAGGTGGCAACCTCAACCGGCAACTGGGCGATGACCTTGGCGGTCCGTTCCTTGCGAGCCTCTTCCCCGATGATGCGCAGGATGGCCAGAGCCAGCGATTCGACACTGCGGATATTGCCAATGCCTGAGCAACGCGGGCAGGTCATGTAACTCGATTCGCCGAGCGACGGACGCAGACGCTGGCGCGACATTTCCAGCAGACCAAAACGAGATATTTTGCCTATCTGCACACGCGCGCGATCCTGTCGCACCGCATCGCGCAAACGGTTCTCGACGTCGCGCTGATTCTTTTGCGGACCCATGTCAATGAAATCGATGACGACCAGGCCACCCAGGTCACGCAAACGCAGCTGGCGGCCGACTTCGTCCGCTGCTTCGAGATTGGTATTCAACGCGGTCGCTTCGATATCACCGCCTTTGGTCGCGCGTGCCGAGTTGATATCGATCGAGACGAGTGCCTCGGTATGATCGATAACCAGGCTGCCACCAGATGGCAGGTTGACCGAATGCGCGAACGCCGATTCGATTTGAGTTTCTATCTGATAGCGCGTAAAGAGTGGCACCGCATCGTTGTACAGCTTCAACTTGCGCAGATTCTGCGGCATTACCTGTTCGACAAATTCGCGAGCTTCCTCATACGTCTTGGCATCGTCTATGAGGATTTCACCAATCTCGTTGCTGAGATAGTCGCGCAGCGCACGAATGACTGCGTTACTTTCCCGGTAGATGAGAAACGGCGATGGACGTTCGACAACCACTTTCTTGATGGCTTCCCAGACTGACAGGAGATTCTCGAGATCCCACTGCAGTTCTTCGGTATTTCGGTCGATGCCGGCGGTACGCAGGATCACACTCATGCCGTTGGGTATGGTCACATCATCGAGCGCCTGTCGCGCCATGTCGCGCTCTTCGCCGACAATACGCCGCGAAACACCGCCCGAGCGCGCCTTGTTGGGCTTCAATACAATGAAGCGGCCGGCGAGACTGACAAACGTGGTCAGCGCCGCACCCTTGTTGCCACGTTCTTCCTTGTCGATCTGTACAACGATGTCTTGCCCTTCCTTGAGGACTTCCCGGATATTGGGCTTACCCCCCGGGCCGGCATCGTTGATGAAGTATTCGGCGGAAATTTCCTTGAGGGGCAGAAAGCCGTGCCGATCGGCACCGTAATTCACAAAGGCCGCCTCGAGACTTGGCTCGATGCGGGTAATCTTGCCTTTGTATATGTTAGCTTTCTTGCGTTCGCCGGAAGGCAGTTCGATATTGAGGTCGTACAGGCGCTGCCCATCGACCATTGCCATGCGCAACTCCTCTTCCTGAGTTGCGTTGATCAGCATTCTTTTCATGTTGCCCTACTTGATTATGAAAGTCGGGCAGCGGGTCAGGACGGCCGGAATGAGCCGCAAGGGCGATACAGGTAGCCTCAGCCATACGAACACGGCGCGACGCGCCGTCGATGAGCTTGCTAAACTTGAACCGGGCAGGATGGCCAGCCATCCAGCCCAATAAAAAACTGATCATTAGTACCCTGCGGTTCCGCCGCTTTGACGCTAGCAGGTCCCGCCGTGCTCGCTGCCAAATGGAGTTCGGTCTCAGTCTGTCGAGACCGGCATAGAATCCGATTTTCGAACGACAGGCCGAAGAGGCTACGGTCGTAAATCGCTTGTGAGACAGGAGCATGTCTCCCCAGACCCTCACAGAGGGCTAATATAACACAGAGCGTCACGCTGACAATCCTGCACAAGTCACTGTCTATGCGAGAAAACTCACAAAATTCGCGGGCTGATTTGCAAACCGCGGTACGCAAGGTACGCATCGATGCCGACGCCGCGGGCCAGCGCCTCGACAACTACCTGCGCCGCGAGCTTCCCGGGGTGCCGAAAAGCCGTGTCCATCGCCTGCTGCGGCGCGGGGAAGTTCGCATCAACGGCGGTCGCGTCAGGGGCGACTATCGCCTGCAGGCGGGTGATGAGGTGCGCATACCGCCGGCCCGCATACGCGAACCTGGCGGCAGCCCGTCAGCAGGCTATGCCACGAGCATCGCGCAGCGCGTTATTTTCGAAGACCGACGCTTGCTGGTCGTGGACAAGCCGAGCGGCACGGCCGTGCACGGCGGCAGTGGCGTCAGCCATGGCGTGATCGAGCTGCTGCGTTTTGCCCGGCCCGATCTGGTCGACCTGTCACTGGTGCACCGGCTTGACCGGGAAACGTCCGGTTGCCTGGTGCTGGCCAAGAAACGCAGCGCGTTGCGCGAGCTGCATGAAAAATTTCGTGAAGGGCAGGTTGAAAAGAATTACCTGGGACTCGTCGCGGGTGATTGGCAAGCGGGCGAACAAATGGTCGATGCACCCTTGTATGTGCAGAATCGCCAGGGTGGAGAGCGGCATGTCGTGGTGCGCGATGACGGCAAGGCTGCAGCCACGCGATTGAAATTGCTGCGGCAATGCGGCGACTTCAGTTTGCTGCAATGCCAGCCGCTAACCGGACGTACACACCAGATCCGCGTGCACGCTGCATTTCGTGGCTTTCCGCTGGTGGTTGATGAACGCTACGGCAATGCCGACGCCAATACACGTGCCCGGGCGCTCGGGCTGAAACGCCTGTTCCTGCACGCCCAGTCGATCTCATTCCCGGATGCAAGCGGCAATGAGCAGCACTTCACGGCGCCGTTGGCTGCCGACCTTGACCAGTTTCTGCAGAAAATCGAAAAGCCGGGTTGACGGCAAACCAGTCAGGCTGCAAATAAGTCTGTCCCCTTATAAAAGGTAGCCAGCTTCGAGAAGACGACCGGCCAGCCAGATCATTGGCAGGCCGATCAGTGCGGTGGGATCTTCGGTCGTGACGGCCTCAAACAGCACAAAGCCGGCACCTTCGAGCCGAAAGCTGCCTGCGCAGTCATAGGGCTGGTCGTGTTTCAGGTAGGTATCCGCAAGTCGGCGGTCAAATTGCCGAAAACGCACAATGGTTCTGTCTATATGCGTGTAGCGATGTCGCGACTGAGGATCCAGCACGCAAACGCCGGTGAGAAAATGCAAGGATTTGCCAGAAGCTGCCAGAAGTTGCTCGACGGCGGTCTGGTGATTTCCGGGTTTGCCCAGAATGCGCTGGTCGAGAACGGCAATCTGGTCGGCGCCAATGATCAGTGCATTCCTGTGGTTGGTCGACACCGCCTCGGCTTTCTGGCGTGCCAGGCGGGCGACGAGATCCTCTGCCGCCTCCGCGTCCAGCCGCGTTTCGTCGACGTTGGGCGACACCACCTGGTATTCGTCGAGAAACCGATCCAGCAAACCACGCCGATAGCGTGACGACGATGCAAGAATTATGGGTGGCGCAGACGGGTTTTGCATCAGGGCCTGTTAACCTTTACCCGATCGCCGCAGCGGCGGCCATTTTTTCGCCAGGCAAGGCGCGGCGAGCGCGGCGTAGCACCGCTACGTAACCGAGCCGCAACGCCGCCTGTCGGAAAAATGGTCCCGCCCCGAAGGGTTGCGCCCAAAATTCCTTCACGCTGCGTTGCTCGTCGCTCATTTGGAATAACCAAACTTCTCTCCTCGCGCCTTGCCTGAGGAAATTTTGGGCAGCAATGCGACGACCGGGTAAAGGTTAACAGGCCCTCGCGATCGTGCCGGAAAACGACCGCAAGTCTAGCAGCCTGTTGCCAGGGATGCCGCCACGAGCGGCGGCTCACGGGCAGTGCATTCGGTCCGCGGTCTGAAAAGCTTTTTTGACAGCGGGATACGCGATACTTATCATGCGCGCGCCATGGCAAATCCGCTGCTCGACCGCTGGTCGCCACAGGAACTCGCTGAACGCGGACAAGTTATTGAAAAAGAAGAGAATCTGGAACTCTTCCCGCGTCTGACGGAAGTGGTCGCCCTGGACCTTCGAAGTGTGCCGGAGGCGCACAGGCCAGCGCGATGGAGACAGGCGCCGGTTGCGATTAGACTGGTGTTCGGCTGGGCAGACAGCCGGCGGCGGTTGCCGCAAGTGACCGGCAGGGTTTCGGCGCAGGTTGCGGCGCTGTGCCAGCGGTGTCTCGAGCCGTTTGCGCTGACCCTGACGCAGGAGTTGAGATTTTTACTGGCCTGGCCGGGCAGTCCGGGGGTGGAGTCGCAAGGGTTCGAGGGGTTCGCGGCAGGGTTCGAGATCTGGGATCTCGATGAGCCTGTGGTCCGACCCCTCGATATCGTTGACGAGGCGCTGATCATGGCGCTGCCCTTGTCGGCGCGGCACGCTGACCTTGCCGAATGCGGGTCGCTCGCGGCGTTGCTGGCAGGGGACAGCGACAGGGATAGTGGCGACAAGAATGGCGACAACAAGGTACGGCCGTTTGCCGACCTGCGGTCGCGAATGCAACAGGATGACTGACGCGAACCGAGGTTGAGACTCGTGGTTTGGACGCAGGGTCCGGGCCGGGTAACTGATTTAAGCTGATGGCGTGACATCGTCGTCATCGACTGGAGACAAGCAATGGCTGTACAAAAAAGTCGCAAGACACCGTCACGACGCGGCATGCGTCGCTCACACGACAAACTCAAGTCACCGTCGCTGTCGGTCGATCCGACGTCCGGGGAGACACATCTGCGGCATCGAGTGACGCCTGATGGCTTCTATCGCGGCGTGCAGGTTATTCAGCAGCCCGAAGTAGATATCGAAGAATAATAAAGAATAAATACAGACCGACTCAGGATGTTCGATCCTGTAGCCGTTACGGGCAACACGTAATTCCATGGGGATGAACCCTGTAATTGCCCTGGATGCAATGAGCGGTGACCTGGGTTCCGAGGTTGTCGTGCGCGCAGCGGTCGCGTCCCTCGAAAAGCATCCTTCCCTTAGCCTCGTACTGGTGGGTGACAAGGGCGAACTGACGGATCGCATGGTACGCCTGGTTGGCAAGGAAAGCCGCCTGTCCCTTCGCGAAGCCACGGAAGTGGTCGGCATGTCCGAGTCGCCTGGCGAAGCATTGCGCAAGAAAAAGAACTCCTCCATGCGCGTTGCGATTGACATGGTCAAGGAAGGATCCGCGCATGCCTGTGTCAGTGCCGGCAATACGGGCGCACTCATGGCCACGGCCAAGTTCGTACTGAAGATGCTTGCCGGTATCGAGCGACCGGCGATAATTGCGGAATTGCCATCTATCGGCGGCACTGTGCATATGCTGGACCTCGGCGCCAACACCGTGGGTGACGCCGAGTTGCTGTTTCAGTTTGCCGTGATGGGCTCCATCGTCACCGCGGATATTCGTCGCCTCGCGCGGCCACGAGTCGCACTTCTTAATATTGGTGTCGAAGCCACCAAAGGGCATGACACGGTTCGTGACGCCGCGGCAATGCTTGAGGCAAGCAGCCTCAATTACGTCGGGTTTATTGAAGGCAACGAGATCTTCGCAGGCAAGGCGGATGTGGTCGTTACAGACGGTTTCACCGGCAACGTTGCGCTGAAAACCATGGAGGGAACCATTGGTCTGGCGTCGCACTACCTGCGCCGCGCTTTTACCCACAGCCGTATGGCCCGGCTGCAGGCAGTACTTGCCGGATCGGTCTTGAAGAAACTGGCGCTGGAAATGGATTCGCGCAACTACAACGGTGCCTCCCTGGTGGGACTTAATGGTATCGTTATAAAAAGTCACGGTAGCGCGGATTCGTACTCTTTCCAGCACGCAATCGATACGGCGCTTGTTGAAGTGAAAAATCAGGTACCGAAACAGATCGGGATACTGATGCAACAGGAAACTGCATGATCTACTCCAGAATTGCCGGTACCGGTCGATTTCTTCCGGAGCGCATTCTTACGAACGCGGATCTGGAGAAGATGGTCGATACCAGTGATGAGTGGATTCGCACGCGAACCGGCGTAGAGCGTCGGCACATTGCAAGAGAAGACCAGACGACCTCCGATCTGTGTGTTGAAGCGGCCCGAATCGCAATGTCGGCAGCCGGTGTCGGCCCGGACGATATTGACCTGATCGTCGTCGGCACGACCAGTCCGGACCTGATCTTTCCCAACATCGGCACGCTGGTGCAGAATCGACTGGGCATTCACGGTTGTCCTGCATTCAGCATCGAAGCGGCCTGCACGGGTTTCATTTACGCGCTGACAACCGCCGATAAGTTCGTGCGGGCAGGCGATGCGAAATGCGCGCTGGTAATCGGCGCGGAAATCATCTCCAAACTCGTCGACTGGAAGGATCGTACTACCTGCGTGCTGTTTGGCGATGGCGCCGGCGCCGTAATCGTGAAACCGGCGGACGAGCCCGGCATCCTGTCATGTCACCTCGGTGCGGATGGCAAGTACAAGGAACTTTTGTATTACCCGGTCGGCGCCTCCAAGGATCTGCACAAGGCGGGACACGGCGACGCCAAGATAATCATGAGTGGCAACGAAGTTTTCAAGGTTGCCGTCAAGACGCTCGGCAACGTCGCCGAGAAGGCACTGGCCGCGAACAATATCGACAAGAGCGAAGTGGACTGGCTCATTCCTCACCAGGCCAATCTGCGCATCATCCAGGCAACCGCAAAACGCCTGGGCCTGCCGATGGAACGGGTGATTGTCACGGTACAGGATCATGGCAACACTTCCGCCGCTTCTGTGCCGATGGCGCTCGATGTCGGCATACGCGACGGGCGCATTCAGCGTGGTCAACTGATCCTCATGGAAGCCTTTGGCGGTGGCTTTACCTGGGGCTCGGTGCTGATGCGCTACTAGTGTCCTGAGTCAGAGATTCGTCACATAATCCGCGGGCGGGGCGTCCCCGCTGGCGGCGTTGCTCGTCGCTCACGTATCCAGATATGCTCGCTCCTCGCGCCTTGCCATCCGGGCGCCGCGCTCCGCGCCTTATGCAACGAATTTCTGACTCAGGACACCAGGGAGACTCTGCACAAGTCGCAAGGCACTTGCTGTAGGAGCCCG
>JBBDJJ010000024.1:0-12321 GCA_040879925.1 Woeseia sp.
GAGCCATTCCGTCAAAGGACCTCCCGAACACCAGGCCCGCCCGCAAACGCCGAATCAAACGGGCTTAGGTAAGTGCCATTAGTCAGGGCATAAGCGCGCGAAATGTACCAGTCTGCGCCGAGCCCAGCATCACCGGCGCTTCGATGAAATTGCCTTGCACGAAGTCCACGCCCGCTTCGCGCAACCAGTCGAAATCTTCCTGACGCTCGACCTGTTCTGCAACAACGCGGAACTCCAGTGCCCGCGCAAGCTTGATCATGGCGGCGACCATTTCCTGATTGATCGGCTCTGAAACCAGGTTTCGCGTGTAGTTACCATCGATCTTCAGGTAATCGACCGGCAAATGCTTCAGGCTCGAGAAGGCACCCAGCCCGTTGCCGAAATCGTCAAGAGCGAATTCACAACCGATGCCGTGTAACACTTCGATGAAGCGCTGCGCGTACTGCACGTTGGTCGAAATCGCCGCTTCGGTTACTTCGAAGCAAATACGGGAAGGCGCCACACCACTGTGGTCCAGGGCTTCGACCACGAAATCGAGAAAACTTTCGTCGCCAAGTGTCTGTCCGGATACATTGACGGCACAACTGCGTTTGCCGGGCAGCTTGATCTCGCCCGCACTGATCGCTGCCAGGGTCGCAGTCAGCACCCACCGGTCGATCTGCGGCATCAACTGGTAACGCTCGGCGGGTCGCAAAAACCCGGCGGAATTGTCGGATCGTCCATGTGCATCGGGCAATCGTACGAGCACCTCGATCGACGGACCCGTTTCTGCCGGGCTGTTGAGGGCGATAATCGACTGTACTGCCAGCTCGAAGCGATTTTCATGCAAGGCGGTCTGTAGCTGGCGAAGCCACTGGATATCGCCGCGCTCCCGCGCGATGGCTTCGTCGCGTGAAGAATAAACATGGACCTGGCTACGCCCTCGTTGCTTGGCGACGTAACAGGCGGAATCCGCCGCGCTCATCAAATCCTGTATTGAACTGCTTGAAGGCCCGATCTCGACCAGGCCAATCGAGATACCGATGCTGAAAATCTTGTCCTGCCAGACGAAGCGATAATCGCTGATAGCGTTGCAGATATCGGCCGCGATTTGTCGCGCCTTGTCTACAGGGCAGCCGACCAGCAGCGTGCCGAACTCGTCTCCGCCCAGGCGACCGACAAAATCCGAATCACGCACCTGGTCCCGGATCAGCGTAGCAACTTCGCGCAGCATATTGTCACCCGCCAGATGGCCGCAACTATCGTTGACTGCTTTGAAGCGATCGAGATCCATGTAGGCGAGAATATGCACACTACCATCGGCATGCGCTGTATCGAGGGCCTCCTGCAGGCGTCGTTCGAACTCGCGCCGGTTAATCAGGCCGGTCAGCGCATCGTGCGACGCCTGGTAACTCATCTGGCGAGTCAGGCCGCGAATCTCACTGACATCGTGAAATACTACAACCGTGCCGGAAATACTGTCTCCGGGCCCACGGATCGGCGAAGCGGTAATTTCTACGGAATGCTCGTGTTTGCTATCGCGACTGACCAGCAGTGCTCGCCGGCCCATGTTGACACGCCGCCGCATCGACAGACAGCGTTCCACCGGGTCGCCCAGCGGCCGGCGATCGACTTCGTCGATAAGTGAGAACAGCTCACCGACCTTGTGACGAATGCCCTCCTCCCGATTCGCGCCGGTCATCGCTTCGGCGGCGCGATTCATGTAATCGATGCGGCCTTCGTTGTCTGTCGTGATAACCCCTTCCGCGATCGATTCAAGCGTATATTGCGCCTGTTGTTTGCTGCGACTCAGCGATACTTCCAGGCTCTTGCGATAACTGACGTCGCGGGCGATGGTCAGGATCGCGTTGCTGCCGCGAAATTCAATCGAAGAACTCTGTGCTTCTACCCACAGGCCCTGTTCGTTGCCGTTTATAAGCTGGATTTCCAGGCGTCGGGGCACTGTTTTTCCGGCAAGGCGCTTCGCCGTGGTCTTGCGGAACAAAGCCCGGTAAGCCGGCTTGACGAGATCGACGACATCCCGGCCTTCCAGTTGTTCCGGTGTCAGGCCCAGCAAAGCCGCGGCACTGTCATTCGCTAGCAATATACGTTCATCATGCAGCAGCACGATTTCCGGAAGCGTGCGGGCAAAATCCGCGAACAGACGGTCCCGATCGTGAATCTCCGCGTCGCGTTCTCCCAGCGCATCGAAAAGTCTGTTGATAGTCCGGGCCAGTGCCCCGATTTCTCCGCTGTCGCCAACAGTAAGTCGCCGCCCTACGGACGCATCGCCAGCGGCGGCGACCAGTTCGAGATTCAACTGCGCAAGGCGACGCAGATAGCGGCGACGCTGTATCCATAGCGTAGCAAGCACGGTAGCAGCAAGCAGCAACAGCACTGCCAGGATGGCCACGGTCAGAATCGACGACATGCCGGCCCTGTTGTGCACCCTGCCCTGTACACGCGTGCGATCGACTGCGATCGGTCATTCAGTTGATTACGGCGCAAGTCTCGTTGGTCCCTTTCCGGCAATCTTGCAAATGATGCCGTGAAACGATCATTTGTTATTATTGGTCGCTCATGGTGATTCTCCGTAAGAGGAGATTCGAGGTGATTCAGAGCGTTATGACTGTCCACTGCTAAGCATATCCCAGCGAAACCTGCGCACCGCAACGATTCACCATAATTCGCAATCTGCCAGCGGAGCTGGCGTTGCCCGGCTTCGCAGTGGCTCATTGGCCACATTGAAATATAATAACTTTCAACAATTTACAGGCTCCGACTCTATGAACATCGATTACGCTCGTCGGCAGATGGTGGAACAGCAGGTGCGCACCTGGGACGTCTTCGACGGCGCCGTTCTGGACCTTATGGCGGAACTGCCGCGCGAAGATTTCGTGCCTGCCGGATTCGAGGAACTGGCATTTGCGGAGACCGCGATTCCGCTGCCGCACGGCCAGTTCATGTTGCCGCCAACAGTGGAAGGCCGATTGTTACAGGCGCTCGAACTCCGCGCGATGGATACGGTGCTCGAAATCGGGACCGGCTCGGGCTTTTTGACCGCCTGCCTCGGCCGACTTGCGGCAGCAGTCACGAGCGTCGATATTTTCGCCGGGTTCACAGACGCGGCGGCCCCACGTCTCAAGGCCGTGGGGATCGAGAACGTGACCCTGATAAACCTGGATGCCATGCGCGAGCTACCGAGCGGTCCCTTCGATGTAATAGCGGTTGGCGGGTCATTGCCTCGTTTCGACAATCGGCTGTTCGAATTGCTCAATCCGGGCGGTCGAATGTTCGTCATTGTGGGCTCATCGCCGGTCATGGAAGCACAGCTTGTGGTTCGCGATGCAGAAAATAAGCCACAAGTCACGAGCCTTTTCGAAACCAATGTCCCGGCACTTTGCAATGCACCTGTGCCGTCCGCCTTTGTTTTTTGAACCGTTGCGATGCTCAAGAAACCGCAAGCGCTTTTGCTGCATCTAACAGGATATTGCTTTTATGCGCAGCTTGAACGCCGCGGTCGAGCTTATGCAATTGTTTGCCGCAGTATCGCGGCTGTCCGGGACGGGCAATGTTCGATAATCTGACGCCCGCCGAATACCTCGCACGGCAAGATGCCGGCGAACTTTGGCAGTTGCTGGACGTCCGAGAACCCTGGGAGAGAGAAATCGCGAGAATTGACCCTAGCCTGTCTATTCCTATGGCTGAAATCCTGGCCCGCCACAGGGAGTTGGACGCCAGCCGACCCGTGGCGGTGCTCTGCCATTCGGGTGGCCGCAGTGCACGCGTTGCCAGCTTCCTGGTACAGCAGGGCTTTGCCAGGGTCGCTAACATCGATGGCGGTATCGACGCGTGGTCTGTGCACTGTGACCGTGCATTACCCCGCTACTGAATACGCGTAGCCCGCGCGCAAGACTTGACTGAGTTAGTGATATAGATGACCATAACACCTATTGGTATCGCCCACCCTTCTGCGGACCTTAACAACATGAAAAATATGAAAATAGTGACAGCACTGGCAATTCTGGGCGTTTCCGTCGGCGCGTCGCCGGCGGCGCTCGGCGCCTCGCTGCTCGAGGTCTACCAGCAGGCACTACAGAGCGATCCGCTCGTCCACGAAGCCGAATCGCGTCGACTGGCGGCGCAGGAAGCGGTGCCGCAGGCGCGCGGTTTCCTGTTGCCGCAGGTGAGTGCCAGTGGCGCCTGGGTGACCAGTAACGTAGCCGGCACGAGTGTCGAAGCCGATACCACGGGTAATTTTGCGGCGGTCAATTTCGCGTCTGAAGGTGAGGAAACGAGCTGGAACCTGGGTTTGCGCCAATCGATATTTCGCTGGGATCAGGTCGTGAACATGAAACAGGCGAACAAGATCGTGGCACGAGCGGACGTGGTGTATGAAGCCGCACAACAGGACCTGATGGTGCGCGTCGTGCAGCGCTATTTCGAAGTGCTGGCCTCGGAAGACCGGTTGGCATCGATCCGCGCCGACCGCGAAGCCATAGCCCGCCAGTTGGAGCAGGCCAAGCAGCGCTTCGACGTCGGGCTTATTGCGATAACCGATGTGCAGGAATCTCAGGCTGCTTACGACCAGTCAGTGGCGTCTGAAATTGCCGCTCAACGAGAGCTCGCGACAGCACAGGAACTGTTACGCGAGATAACCGGTGAACATGTGCCCGATCTGGCGGCACCCGGTGAGGATTTCCCGTTGCCCGCGCCGAATCCTGCAGACCAAAGCAGCTGGATAGAAATGGCAATGGACCAGAACCTCGACCTTCTCGCCAGCCGACTTGACGAGCAAATTGCACGTGACGAAATCGCCTTCCGCCGCACCGGTCATTATCCGACCATTGATCTCGTTGCCGGACGCAACGGTGTCGAGACCGACAGTGATCGGAGCGTGAATAACAGCCCCTTCCTTACGGCAGACTCCCAGCGTGACGGAGATTCGATCGGCATCGAGGTAACCATACCCCTGTTTTCCGGCGGACGAACGTCGTCGCAGGTGCGCGAAGCCGTTTATCTGCATCGCGCTTCTCGCGAGCAATTGCAGCGAGTCGCTCGCGAAACCGAGCGTGCCACTCGCGATGCTTATCTTGGCGTTATCTCGGAGATCAGCCGCGTCAACGCCCTTGGGCAAGCGGTCCGGTCGAGTAGAACCGCATTGGAAGCTACGCAGGCCGGGTTTGAAGTCGGCACACGAACGATTGTTGACGTATTGAACTCGCAACGAGCGCTTTACCAGGCCATCACCAATTATTATCAGGCTCGCTATGTCTATATCGGCAACGTCCTGCGGCTGAAGCAGGCTGCCGGATCGTTGCAGATTCAGGATCTCGAACAGATCGATCGCTGGTTAACGGAGCGCGAGCCGGCCGAACGTACGCTCGACCTGCAGGAGGAATCGGAAGGGTAACCGGCCGGGCGATCGGGTCTCAGGCGTCGCGCTGCGGTCCGTCGATTTCGACGATCAGCGGTTCCAGCACAAGTAACAAGCGCTGCAACGCACCGCGATTCTCGGTGACGATTTCCCGCCCCAGCAGGCCCAGCCGTCGCGCTTCAACGCCGTCAGTCAGCAGCGCGCTAATCGCCGCGCCGAGTTCGCTGCTGTTTGCAACCCGCGTCAATGCGCCGATGTGGACAAACTTTTCGGCAATATCCTGGGTATTGAAAAGGTGCGGCCCGGTAACAACCGGCAATCCGAGAGCCGCGGGTTCGAGCAAATTGTGTCCACCGACCGGTACGAGCGTGCCGCCAACGAAGGCGACATCCGCTGCCGAGTAAAATAACGGCACCTCTCCCATGGTATCGCCGAGAAACACGCTGTCGGCGGCGTCAGGAATCGCGCCGGACGTACGGGACACAAAGTTGACATCCTGACGTTGTAACAATTGACGCACGACGTCGAATCGCTCCGGATGCCGTGGCACGAGAATGAGCAATGCCTCGGGAATCGTTTTGCATACCTGGCTGTGTGCTTCGAGGACCTGTTCTTCCTCTCGCTGGTGGGTGCTGGCCGCGATCCACACAGGCCGCATACCGAACGTCCGGTCGCGCAGCCCGCGACCACGCCCGACGAGATCCGCGGGAATCTCGACATCAAACTTGATGTTGCCGGTAACGCGAGTTCGTTCCGGTCGGGCGCCCAGTGCACGGAAGCGTTGCGCGTCCGCATCGCTTTGCGCGGCTATGACGATACCATGCGAAAGCGTTTCTCGAAAAAGCGGCAACAGTTTGCGATAGTTACGCACGGATTTCGGCGATATACGCGCACTGACAAGTACCAGCGGCACGTGCCTGAAACCGCATTCATGATAGAGATTGGGCCAGATCTCCGTTTCCATGATCAGGGCAAGTTGCGGATTGGTGGCGGCGAAGAAATTTCGCACTGCCTGCGGCGTCTCGAACGGAATGTAGCAATGTTGAACTGTATCGCCGAACACGCTCTCTACCCGCGCTGCACCGGTCGGAGTGACGGTGGTTAGCAACATCTGTCTGCCTGGCAGTCGCCTTGCCAACGCGCGGACCAGCGGAATCGAAGCCTGTACCTCACCGACCGAAACCGCATGAATCCAGATGCTTCCCTGGGGGATAGGTGGAAAGCCGAATCCGAAACGCTGGCCTACGCGGTCGAGGTAGGCTCGATTTACAAGGCCGCGAAAGAGCCAGTACAGCGCGTATACCGGCAGCAGCAGGTAGGTCAGGATGGCGTAGAGGGTTCGTATCATCGGCGTCCGGGGAGCTTCAATCGCGTGCCATCGCGCGCGTCCCGGCTCCCACCGGATACCGGCAGACCGTCCGGCAACGGCTTGGCTAACCTGATAATCGGTCGAGGATCCGGCTCGTGGAATGTCCATGCCGCAACGAAAGAACCCGGACGTCGCCGCCGCGCGCCAGAACGTCCTGCGCGCCGGCGATCTCATTGGCCCGGTAGTCACCGCCCTTCACCAGGACATCGGGCATCACAGCGCTGACAAGTCGCGCCGGCGTGTCATCGGAGAAAGGTACCACCCAATCCACCGCGGCCAGACCGGCCAACACTGACATGCGATCCCGCAAGGCATTGACCGGCCTGGACGGGCCCTTGAGGCGGCGGACTGACTCATCGTCGTTGACTGCCACGACCAGACGCTCGCCGAGTTTTCTTGCCTCTTCGAGGTAGGCGACGTGCCCGGCATGCAGCACATCGAAGCAGCCATTGGTCATCACAATTCTTTCCTGTCGCGCGCGCGCCTCGGCGACGCGGTGTAGCAACTCTGCCTCGCTCACCGGTCCGCGACCGCCTTGCCCGCCTTTGTGCAAGGCAATCTGCAACTCCGTCGGCGTCGCAGAGGCGACCCCGATCTTGCGCACGACGAGTCCTGCAGCCAGGTTGGCAAGCGCGGCGGCGTCCAGCAATGCAGCGCCGCTGCCGAGTGCGGCAGCAAGTGTCGCCACAACCGTATCGCCGGCGCCGGTCACGTCAAACACCTCGCGGGCATGAGTCGTTAAAAACACAGGTTTCTGGCCAGCCTGCAGCAAAAGCATGCCCTTTTCGCTGCGCGTGACCAGCAGTGCGTCGAGATCAAGTGCGTCCAGCATCCGGCCGGCTCGCTCGACAAGCATGTCATCGGAATCGCAGCGACCAGCTACCGCTTCGAATTCAGCCTGGTTCGGCGTTATCAGCGACGCACCACGATACCGCTCGAAGTCCTGGCCTTTCGGGTCAACCAGTACCGGCAAGCCAGCGGCGCGCGCAGCGGCGATAAACTCGGCAGTGCGCGTCAATGCACCTTTGCCATAATCGGACAGCACGACAGCATTCATGCCCGTTAGCGCATCGCCTAACATGGCGAGGATCGACGCATCGTGCGTCTCGTCGGGGCGCTCCTCACGATCGATACGGATCAGCTGCTGCCCGCGACTCTGCACGCGCGTTTTGGTGATGGTGGGCCAGGTCGCAGAGCGGGCAAAACGACAATCGATGCCGTGCTGCGTCACCAGGCGTTCAAGAATCAGTGCTTCTGTATCGTCGCCGACAATCCCCAGCAATACAGTATGCGCACCGAGGGTCGCGAGATTGACCGCCACATTCGCAGCGCCGCCAGGCCGATCTTCGCTGGATCTCAGGTGCACGACCGGAACCGGTGCTTCCGGCGAGGTTCGGCTCGTCGCGCCGAACAGGTAGCGATCGAGCATGACGTCGCCAGCAACGACGACCCTGGCACGCGCAAAATCGGGGATGGAAAGCGTCACAAGGCGATACTACACCAGAGGTCCCATGCCGGGACTACGCATCTGTCAGGCTGCTAAGGCGGCTTCAGCCGCACTTGCCTGGCCGCACACTTGGCCGCACTCTTAGCCGCATTTGGAATCGCCGCAGCTGAGGCAGGTCATGCAGCCATCCATCATGATCGCCGCCGCTGTGCTGCACTTGGCGCACAATTGTGCACCCTCCGGATAGTCGCTCTTGGAAAAGGCGTCTTTCTGTCGACTACGTGATTCGAATTCAGCGCGCTTTTGCTCAAGAAGGGTAATCTGAGCCGCGTCGAGCTGCGGCTTTGCCAGCAGGCCAATGGAGATCAGGTGTTTCTCGACGATATAGCCAAGCTCGGCAATAATTGACGGCATGAACCGGCCGCCCGGTTTCCAGTAGCCGCCTCGCGGATCGAAGACCGCCTTCAACTCGTCGACGAGAAAGGTAACGTCGCCCCCCTTGCGAAACACTGCCGAGATGATGCGCGTCAGGGCCACTATCCATTGATAGTGATCCAGATTCTTCGAATTGATGAAGATCTCGAACGGCCGCCTTTTCTCGTGCTCCGTTCCTTCATTGAGAATAATATCGTTGATCGTTACGTACATGGCGTGATCGGAAATCGGCGTCTTGACCTTGTACGTCGAGCCAACAAGCATCTCGGGGCGTTCGAGTTTTTCATGCATGCGAATAACTTCCGCGCGGCCGCCTGCGCCACCTTCGCGCGGGTAATCCGGCTTCCGTTCTTCGGCTTCCTTGACGGGCGGTGTTTTTACCCCGCAGCCAACGATTTTCCTGTCAATTTTCAGCTTGCTCATCGCGTGTCACTCTGGTGTCCGAATGGTTGTTCAAAACTTGCCGTAATAGCCTTCTTTCAACGCATCGAAAAGATTGGCTGCCGTATGTACCTCACCGTCGTACTCGATCTCCTGATCGCCCTTGACTTCCACCTCACTGCCGTCTTCCAGCGTAAACGTATAGGTAGTGTTTTTCAGATCCTGCTCTTTGACGAGAACGCCCTGAAACGCCTCTGGATTGAAGCGAAAGGTGGTGCAACCTTTCAAGCCCTGTTGCCACGCATACAGGTATATGTCCTTGAAATCTTCATACGGATAATCCGTCGGTACGTTGGCAGTCTTGGAGATAGACGAATCGATCCATTTCTGCGCCGCAGCCTGAATATCGACGTGGGCCGTAGGTGCAATATCCTCCGCCGTGACAAAGTAGTCAGGCAGCAAATCATCCTCCGAATCGCCCGTCGTCTTGTTGCTGGTCGGCAGCGCATTGTGGTTCACCAGCTCGCGATAGGCCAACAACTCGAAAGAAAAGACATCGATCTTTTCTTTGGATTTCTTCCCCTGCCGTATCACATTTCGGAAATAATGGTGCGCGAAACTCGGCTCAATACCGTTGCTCGCATTGTTCGCCAACGACAGTGAAATAGTGCCGGTCGGCGCGATCGAGCTATGGTGCGTAAACCGTGCCCCGACCTCCGCCAGGCGCTCAACCAGCTCCGGCGCCTCCACCGCAATGCGTTGCATGTAACGGCTGTATCGGCTATGCAGAATTCGTCCCGGCACCTTGTCGCCAAGGCGATAGCCGTCGTTCGTCATTTCGGGACGTTTGGCCAGCATTTCCGGCGTAACTTCGAATAACTCGGTCATGATCGGTGCCGGCCCTTTCTCCTCGGCCAGTTCCAGCGCCGCTTCCCAGCCTGCCAGCGCCAGTTGCCTCGATACCTCTTCGGTAAACTGCACGGCTGTCGCCTCACCGTACTTCATACGCAACATGGTGATGGTGGAACCCAGCCCCAGGAAGCCCATCCCGTGACGCCGCTTGCGATTGATCTCGCGCCGCTGCAATGGCAACGGCAGGCCATTGATTTCGACCACGTTATCGAGCATGCGGGTAAAAACCTTGACGACGCGACGAAACTCTTCCCAATCGAAGCGCGCTTTCTCAGTAAACGGATCAATGACAAACCGCGTCAGATTGACTGAGCCCAGCAGGCATGAGCCGTACGGTGGCAGCGGTTGCTCGCCGCAGGGATTGGTGGCGCGAATTTTCTCGGTAAACCAGTTGTTATTCATCTCATTGACTTTGTCGATCAGCACGAAGCCGGGCTCGGCAAAGTCATAGGTCGAGGCCATGATCACGTCCCACACACGCCGGGCAGGCAAACGTCGATAGATCTTGCAGGCAACCAGCCCCTCTTCGTTGCGCACGTAGCTGTCGGGTTCCGGCCATTCCCGCCAGACAAACTGAGTATCGTCACTGACGTCGTGGCGGTCCTGCTCAAGCTCTTTCGGTGTGATGGGAAAGGCGAGCTGCCAGTCTGCATCGCTGGTCACGGCCTGCATGAATTCGTCGCTAATGAGCAATGACAGATTGAACTGTCGCAGCCGGCCATCTTCGCGCTTGGCGCGAATGAAATCCATAACGTCCGGGTGGCCGATATCGAAGGTGCCCATCTGGGCACCGCGCCGCCCGCCGGCAGAGGACACCGTGAAGCACATCTTGTCGTAGATATCCATGAAAGACAGCGGTCCCGACGTGTATGCGCCAGCCCCGGTCACATACGCGCCTTTTGGTCGCAGCGTGGAAAATTCGTAACCGATGCCACAGCCAGCCTTGAGGGTCAGGCCTGCTTCATGAACCTTGTTGAGAATGTTATCCATCGAATCGCCGACGGTCCCGGACACGGTGCAATTAATGGTCGAGGTGGCGGGCTTGTGCTCAAGCGCGCCGGCGTTGGAAATAATCCGGCCGGCCGGTATCGCCCCGCTGCGCAATGCCCAGAGGAACTCCTCGTAGCAACTGTCCCGCAACGACTCTTTCTCCACATTGGCCAGCGCTCGCGCCACACGTTTGTAGGTGTCATCGATCGTCGCATCGAGTGGCTCACCATCCTTGGCCGTCAGTCGATATTTTGCTTTCCAGATATCCAGCGATGCGGGCTGGAGTTTGATGTCACTGATCGTGCTGGCGTGAAAATTCACCGCGGACTTCATGTGGTCCTGTACTCCCCTGAATTGCACTTGTGAACTGGCCGTGTAACCTGCCCTTCTGACTGCCTATCGCTACATTGCTGGCGACATTGCTGGCAAACTGCGCACGCAATATTCCTCGCGAATTCCCTCGCGAATTCCCCAGGCGGAGACCCCAAGCCCCTACTCCCATCGCTTTGCCCAGCGAAAAGCGCCCCGCTCACCGCTAATTGGAGTATTCAGCGACGAGTGCCTGAACGGCCCCGGATCATCGTTTTGGCAGGCACAAGATGTTGTGTCTGATGGCTAGCAAGATTATGCCCGGAACGGCCGACTGTCAAGGTTTTATCCAATTTTTTGGAGTGGGTTTTATTAATAAAAAAACAATAGGTTACAGATACAATCGCAGTAAGTCGTTTAAATTATTACGGAAAAAAGTGACAGATTTGTGACGGACATATCGCACAACATCTAGTGGCCCGGAAAATGCGCGCAGAGAGCCCGTGTGGCGCTGCTTTCAGGATGCTGCAACGCGCCAGGGAGTGTGCCCTTCCAACGCTTGAAATGACCCTGAATGACCCCATCAAGGCCGCACCAGTACTTGCAAGGAGACAGAAATGAATGTGACCAGATACGAGCCTTGGACGCTTCTGAACCTGTTGCACCGCGATCTCGACCAGATTGCCGGACGACGTTTGGGCGTCGCACAGGAATCTGCTGACGGCAGCAACTCCGTTGCCGATTGGATACCGCCTGTCGACATCGTAGAAGAGAAAGAGCGCTTCGTCTTGCGAGCCGACTTACCGGGCGTCAATCCCGGGCAGATCGACATCAGCATGGAACACGGGGTCTTGAGCATTGCCGGCGAGCGCCGTGAGGAGCGATCCGAACAGGTGGAAGGAATGCAGCGGGTCGAACGGATTTCCGGCAAGTTTTATCGCCGGTTCAGCCTGCCGGAGACAGCCGACGCGGAACATATTTCTGCAAAAAGTGCGAACGGCATTCTCGAAGTGACCATTCCGAAACAGGCCCAGGTACAGGCGAGACGAATCGCCGTGCAGGCCGGTTGACCGGCCCCCGGCGGCGACGAGCCGGCGTCACGCGGCCCGGTGTCGCCCGGCA
>JBBDJJ010000024.1:12331-29174 GCA_040879925.1 Woeseia sp.
CCCCCCCCCCCCCCCCCCCCACACCCCTGGCGCAAGTTGCCTGGCGCAAGTCGCCTGGCGCAAGTTGCCTGGCGCAAGTCGCCTGGCGCAAGTCGCCTGGCGCAAGTTGCCTGGCGCAAGTTGCCTGGTGCAAGTTGCCTGGTGCAAGTTGCAATGAGTCCGGAACTTTGTACAGTGCGGTTTGGTCAGCGGTGTGAGGCTTGACGTTTCGCAGCCGATGCGGACCGTTAGCCCGTGTACTTCGGCGATTTCGCATGAGTATCCGTTAAAAATATGAAGAGAAAAAAATGAAGAGAATGTTTCCGACCCTGTTTATGGCCGCCATTCTGTTGTCGGCAACCGTAGCGCATGGCCAGTTACCGGCCCAGGTCAACGGCCAGCCGTTGCCAAGCCTGGCGCCACTGGTAAAAAAGGCCTCGCCGGCCGTCGTGAACATCCGGGTCAGCCAGACTGTCAGCTCGCAAACATCGCCGTACGCCGACGAAATGTTTCGCCGCTTTTTCGGGCTGCCGGATACACCTGGCGGCTCGCGCGAGGTAGCGAGCGCAGGTTCCGGAGTCATTGTCGATGCAGAAAACGGCTATATCCTGACCAACCATCACGTGGTGGAAAGCGCCGACAAGATCGAGGTTTATTTATTCAACGAAGATTCACTGGAAGCCGAGATAATAGGGTCGGATGCGGCGACGGACATCGCCGTTTTGAAAGTCGACCCGGAGAACCTGGTTGAAATTCCGATTGGCGACTCGACCGCGGTAGAGGTCGGCGACTTCGTCATCGCAATCGGCAACCCGTTCGGGCTCGGTCATACCGTGACCTCGGGCATCGTCAGCGCACTGGGTCGCTACGGCATCAGTCGGGACGGCCTGGAAGATTTCATCCAGACGGACGCCTCCATTAATCCGGGCAATTCCGGCGGGGCCCTGGTCAACATGCGCGGTGAGCTGGTCGGCATCAACTCGGCCATTATCAGCCGCACAGGCGGCAATATCGGTATTGGATTCGCCGTGCCCTCGGAAATCGCAAGTTCGATCATGGGCCAGATTCTCGATTTCGGCGAAGTCCGGCGGGGCTTGCTCGGCGTAACCATTGCGACGATCGATGCGGAAAGTGCCAAGGCGCTCGGTGCCGAGGTCAATCGCGGTGCGCTGATCTCGAATATAGAGCCGGAGTCGGCGGCCGAAAAAGCCGGCCTGCAGGTGGACGACATCATTACCCAGGTCGACAGCCGGAGAATCAACAACAGTCGTGAACTTGCCAACGCCATTGGCCTGAAGGGCTCCGGCGAGGACGTGACGATCGAGTACATCCGCGAGGGCCGGACCCGCACGGTCAAGGCGACACTCGACTCACGGGACCGGGTACAAAGCGCGGGCGGGGACATCCATCCGGGGTTGGCCGGCGCCCGGTTTTCAGCCAGTTCTGCCACATCCGGCGACGGCATCGAAGTCAGTGACGTGGAACCGGACAGCCCGGCGGCACAGCGCGGTTTGCGGGCCGGCGACGTTATCATTGCTGTCAATCGCGGCAGGGTGCGCAATCTTCAGGACCTGCAGGAGATCGCATCGCGCAACCAGATTCTGTTCTTGATGGTGCGCCGCGCCGATCGGCAGCTGATGTTGCAGATTCGGTGATTTCGTTGCGCGGAGCGACGCTGCGCCTTCTGACTGCACTACTGGCCTGCATAGCTTCTGGCACGACTTTAGCCGACCCCGCGCTAGTGCTGGAGCAACAGCGCGAGGCGTTTCGCGAGGCCTACCCGGCGGCTGAGCTGGGCAACTGGGCGCCTGCCGCCGAGCAGGCGCGCTTGCTCAAGGGATACATTCTGTGGCCCGACCTGCGCGCCGCGTACCTCCGAACACGCGCGGGCACGACCGAGCCAGCCGCGGTGGATGCCTTTCTTGAGCAGTACGGAGCACTCAAGGCCGGCCGCGAGCTGCGCTATCGTCATGCCGTGCGGCTCGCCGCAGCGCAGCAGATGCCGGCTTACCTTGATATCTACAAGGGTTATTACCAGGAACTCGGTATTGCCAGGCTTGATTGCCTGGCGGCACACGCCGAAATACTGAACGGCAATGGCGGACGAATTGCAGCCACGGCCATGGATCTGTGGCTAACGGGTTACAGCCAGGCCGATGAATGCGATCCTGTTTTCGACTATCTGCGTGGCGCCGGGCTTTTAAACGAAGACGCCTATCGACAACGTTTCAAGCTGGCCTTGTCAGCCAGGCAGTTCTCGCTGGCCCGCTACCTGGCGCGCTCCATCGATGAAAAGGCCTTCGCGGAAGCCGATCAATGGCTCTCAGCCCAGAATCGGTCGCTGGCGTTCCTGGGCAGCGAAGATCAGCACGAGGACGACGAAGCTCATCGCGAACGCGTCCTGTTCGCACTGGAGCGGGTCGCCTATACGGACGCCCGGCTCGCCGACGAGCACTGGCAAGAAATCCGCGGGCAGCGCACATTCGCAGAACGACAGATTGCCGGCATGTCACGGCATGTCGCGCTATGGCTCGCAAGACAACACGACGCGGATGCCGCACGGCGCCTGTTCGATTTGGACGACGAGACGAGTGACGCTGAGGTCAGGCGCTGGCTCGTGCGTGCCTTGTTGCGTCAGCATTCCTGGGAAGAAGTCGTTGCAGTCATCAGGTCAATGCCGGCCGACGAGGCGGAGAGCGAGGAGTCACAATATTGGCTCGCAATTGCAACGTTGCAGCGGGGCGATGAAGCAGCCGCTCGCACGATCCTCGAAACTCTGGCAATCGGTCGTAGTTACTACAGTTTTTTGGCCGCTGACGAACTCGACCAGGCATACCTGTTTGCGCACACGTCACTTACTCCCGACGATGAAATCCTGAGCGCTCTGGCGAAACGCGACGCGTTTATCCGTGCACGTGAACTCTTTCATGTCGGTCTTGAAAGTCGCGGACGCTCTGAATGGGACGAGGCCGTCAGTCTGCTGGGCCCGGAAGAAAAGGCTCAAGCCGCGATCCTCGCACAGCGTTGGGGCTGGCATTCACGGGCCATTGCCACCGCGGCGGCGATCGGTATGTACGATGATCTCGTGCTCCGCTACCCGCTCGCGTACCACGAGGAATTCGCAGAGCATTCTGCGGCTGCCAGCATTCCGCCTGGCTGGGCGTACGGAGTAGCGCGCAGCGAAAGCCTGTTTATTCCGGACATTCGCTCGAGCGCGGGCGCCATCGGCATAATGCAACTGATGCCGGCTACCGGACAGCGCACGGCCACGGACCTGAATCTCCCATGGCAAGGACTTCCCACACTGACCAATGCCGCCAGCAACATACGACTCGGCACATCCTATCTGGGCCAAATGCTGCAGAAGTTCTCAGACAATCGAGTAGCAGCGACGGCAGCGTACAACGCTGGCCCGGCCAGGGTCGAGAAGTGGCTGGCCGAATCCGCACAGCTCGATGCAAGGATCTGGATAGAAAACATTCCATACAACGAGACACGTGAATACGTGCGTCGCGTCATGGTAGCCGATGCCATATTCAACTGGAGACTGAGCGGTCGTACACACCGGCTGACCGACTTCCTCGGCACGCTCGACCCGACCGTCCAGCAATTGGCAATTGCGGGTAAGAATCGCCCGGGCAATGACTGCGATACGGCAGTCGCTGGCTATTGTTGACGCAGGCGATCTATTGCCCGTTCAGCGTGGCCATACGAACGAGGCGTTCTTCATGTGACAAGTCGGCTAGTTCGCGGGATTGGCGGTAGAAGCACTCAAGCTCCTGCATGCATTCGTTGTAGATGTTCCGGAACGCTTCGGACCAGCCTTCGTAGAGTCCGAGCGACACCAGCCGGGCATTGTTGAGCGGCGCTGCCAGTGCAATGCGTCCCGGCGCTGCGCTTTGCTCGTTGAGTGCTTCGACGTCCCGGACCAGCCTGGCGAATATGCCCTGCTTTTCCTGGCGCATGACTTGCGGCTCGCTGTCCGAATCGTATAACGCCGCGAGACTGGATCTGGCTTGTTCAACTACCTTCACCAATGCTCGCTGGCGCTGGCGGGAATTGCGGTAGGTGGACAGAATATCGTCCTCATCGCGCATGACGAGCCAGCGGCGGATGCCGATATCCGCGACGGCTGTCGCAAAGGACTCATTGAATCGGCTGTCTCCCTTGACGTACAGCACCTGGTGCGCGAGTTCGTGGAAGATTACCGCCACGAGCTGTGTATCGCTCCACTGCATCATGGTATTGAGTACCGGATCAGCGAATCGACCGAGAGTCGAATAAGCCGCCACACCGCCGACGGCGACATCGAATCCGTCCTTTCGCAAAGACTCGGCTTTGGCTTCCGCGGCGTCCTCTGCAAAGTAGCCGCGATAGGCGACACACCCAGCCACGGGGAAGCACCATTGCTTTGCATTCAGGGAGAACTCCGGTGCTGCGAAGACATTCCACACAACATATTCTCGCTGAAGGTCCGCATAGCTCCCGTAACTGTCATTGTCCGGCAAGCGCAATTGGTCAGTCGCAAACTGGCGCGCTTGCTGCACGACGCGCAGCTTGTCCTTCAGCTCGTCAGTAGTTTCGGGACTCGCCAGGACTTCATCGATGGGCGTGCGGCTTTTCATGACTTCCCGGTGCCCGTTGATCGCCTGGACGTAGTAGCAACCCTGCAGAAAAAGAACCACCGCAGCCGCAGATAATGCGAGCATCAGGCGCCGTATTTGCAGGGTAATATGACAGTTTGAATGACTTGACAACGCTTTGACCTCTGCTGCCCGCAGCATTTGTTGGCAGACGCTCGAACAGGCGATTCTGTAGAATCGCGCAATGGAAGTTTACCTTGTCGGTGGCGCCGTCCGTGACGAGCAGCTCGGTCTGGTCCCGAAAGAGCGTGATTGGTGCGTCGTTGGCGCGACTCCCGAAGAGTTGCGAGAGCTTGGTTATCGGCAGGTCGGCAAGGATTTCCCGGTATTTCTGCATCCGGAAACCGGAGAGGAGTACGCGCTCGCGAGAACGGAGCGCAAGACCGGTCCCGGCTACGCGGGATTCGCGTTTCATACCTCACCGGATGTCACAATCGAAGACGACCTGGCCCGCCGGGACCTGACTATCAATGCCATGGCCCGCAGTGCTGCCGGCATGCTCGTCGATCCGCACAACGGGCGTGCCGACCTCGAGGCCGGAGTCCTGCGGCATGTCTCGGATGCCTTTGTCGAAGATCCGGTGCGTATCCTGCGCACTGCGAAATTTGCGGCCCGGTACGACGCTCGCGGCTTCAGAATCGCCGATGAAACGCTGCGACTCATGAAACGCATGGTTAATGACGGCGAAGCGGATGCGCTCGTCCCGCATCGGGTCTGGAAGGAAACCGAGCAGGCGCTCGGCGGTCCGGCACCCCGGAGGTATTTCGAGGTGTTGCGACACTGCGGCGCCCTCGCCGCGGTTTTTCCGGATATTGACGCCTTGTTCGGCGTCCCGCAGCCTGAGAAATGGCATCCGGAAATTGACTGCGGCATACACGCATTCATGGTGCTAGATCAGGCGACAAAGCTTAGCCCGGACATCGACGTGCGTTTCGCCTCGCTCGTGCACGATCTCGGCAAGGCAACAACACCACCAGGGTCGTTGCCAAGCCATCCCGGACACGAACGGCGCAGCGTCAAGCTGATCAAATTGATGGCCGAACGCTTCCCGCTACCGACGCCATGCCGGGAACTGGCGCTGCTGGTGGCAGAGTTTCACGGCCATTGCCATAAAGCATTCGAATTAAAGACAGCGACAATTCTGAAGGTACTGGAGCGGACTGATGCATTCCGGCGCCCCGAGCGATTCCGCAAATTCCTGCTTGCCTGCGAAGCCGATTCGCGTGGCCGCACGGGATTCGAGGAGCGCCCGTATCCGCAAGCTGCGTTCCTTCTGGGAGCCTTCACGGCAGCCTCGGGAATCGGCGCAAAAGATGTAGCCGCACCCGACTTAAGTGGCGCGCGCAGCGGCGCACGCATCGGCGATGCAATTCGGCGTAAGCGCCTGCAGGCCATCGGCGCTTTCAGAGGCGGCGCCGATCGCACGTCATAAGCCGCCGAAGAAATACCCGAACACGGAAAATACGCTGGAATTCCCGTAGTTCGCAGAGTCGTCGAACGCCAGGCGGAACTCTATGTCACTTGTCTTGCCGAGCGGCATCAGGAAGCCGATGCTGATCGAGTCCACCCGTCCGTGACCTACCGCCGTTTGCCAGCGACTGAAGCCGACATCGAGGGATTTCAGTCCGAACTCTATCTCCATACCGGCGTGCCACCGATTATCGAGCAGGCCGTTCATGAGGGTAAGTCGCGACCGGGACAGGTAGCGCAAGGATTCGATATCTTGCTGCAGGCGAATGTTGCGCGAGTAGTCGTACCACATGCCACCGGCGAAGAAGCTTGTTCGCTTGCCGGTTCGCAAACTTCCGGTGAGACCGATGCCGTCCGCGGTGAAGTCGATCGTGCGGGCTTCCGGTTGTAGTGGTGACTGTAGCGCAAGGTCAAAATCGCGCCGCTCCAGGTCAACCGAGAGCCGATAGGCATCCTGCCTCAGATAAATCGATGCACGCAAGTCGATCGAATCCAGCACATCGGCGTTGTCCCGGTAAGCGGCACCAATTCGAATACCGGCGGAACTGAACGAGCGGTCAAGTTCGAGAACGGCGTAGCGGGACTCAACTCCGCCGGCAAACCCGTCGCTGTGGCTGTGCGCCACTGCGGCGCTAACCCACGTCTTGCTGCCGGCTGCGATATCCAGTGCGGCCGACAACGCCCGCCCCTCTTCCGTATCCAGCTCGGCTCCCAAGCCAACGACGAAACCATCACCCGCTCCGTGCGCAGTACTGCAGGAAAGAAGCACGACCGCTGGCCACCATCCGCATGCTTTAAACGAGAACATAAAGAATGACGCCCGCGAGCAAGAGTCGGTAAATGACGAACGGCAACAAACCGCGCGTGGTGATAAAACGCATGAAGAACGCAATGCTGAAATAAGCTACCAGTCCGGAAACCAACGCACCGGCGGCCAGTTCTCCCCAGGATACGTTGCCGCCATCTAGCATCAGCGTGGTCGCCTCGTAGGCCGCGGCAAGCAGGATGACCGGCGCGGACAGGAGAAAGGAGAAACGGGCGGCGTCCTGTCGTTTGAAACCGAGCAGCATGCCCGCGGTGATGGTTACTCCTGACCGCGACGTACCCGGTACCAATGCCAGTGCCTGGGCACAACCGATTACGATAGCGTCGCGCAGGCGAACGTCCGCGATTATCCGCTCCTGCCGACCGAAGCGGTCCGCAAACCCGAGCAACACGCCGAAAACGGACAAGGTTGCGACCACGACCAGCGGGTCGCGAAGGTTGTCGCCGATCCAGCCGGCCAGCAACAAGCCGACAATTGCCGCCGGAACCGTGCCGATCCCGATCGCCAGCGCCAACCGGGATTCGAGCGTATCTGTGCGTCCGCCCAGCAATTGCAATCCGCCTCGTGCCGCAGCGATGAGATCATTGCGAAAATAGAGGCAAACGGCGCCCAGTGATCCGAAATGTACCGCGACGTCGAAGACCAACCCCTGATCGGTCCAACCAACGAGAAAAGGCACCAGCACCAGGTGTCCTGAACTCGATATCGGCAGAATCTCGGTCAACCCCTGGATGACGGCGAGAACCACAATCTGCAGCCATGTCATGCCGTGCTCCGTTGTAACTCGCAAACGCCAGTGTGAAACGTCACAGGATGTGCGTCCTGTCCAGGTTTGCAAACGACGACAGTACCGGCATATCGCCGCGTGCCAATCCCATGCATTTGAAGTTTTCTCCCATCTCTTCCGGCAGTGTGAGTATTTTGACCTGTCTCGTCAGCTCGATCTGTGAGGCGGTCGGCAATCGGTCGAAATCCTCGAGCTCCTCGCTGAGCCCGCTATTCAACAGGAATTGCGCTTGCGACACGAAGCCGGCGATTTCCATGCCGGCGCCGGATGCCGCTTCGGCAACCGAGGTAAAATCCACCCAGGCGGTCAGGTCCTGGAGGCCGGGATAGATCAACGGGTCGTTGTGCGCACGGTGCCTGAAATGACACCGTAACCAGCCATCGCCTCGATCCGGCGCGTAATACTCCTGTCGTGACAGCCCGTAGTCGAACAGGAACATGAAGCCGGTTTCGATGCACGCGGCAATATCACCCGCCCACCTGGCCAGGCCGGTCGACACCTCCGAGACAAATCCGCTTGCCAGTTCACGGCCGATCGTCGCTTCGATGTGCGTAACCGCCTCTGCCAGAAATCGTGGTGCTGCGGCACGACGCCACGCGAAGGCTTGCTCATCGCAGCCAACTCGCATTTGCAATACATCCCTGCCGGACATGCAGAACCGTTCAACCGGCAACGCGTCGGCAATCTCGTTGCCGATGACGACGCCGCGGAATTGCTGCGGCAAACGGTCCAGCCACTCCACTTTCTGCATCAGTTCCGGCACCTGTGCGTGGATAAGACGCTGTTGTTCCATGATCAGGGCCGGCGACACCTCGAGAATCAGGTAACGCTGCAAATCGATACCGTTCGCTACCAGGAACCGGAGGATTTCGACCGCCAGGCGTCCGCTGCCGGCACCCAACTCCAGCACGGCACAGTCGGGCAATCGCTGCAAGATGGAGGCGCACTGCCTTGCCAGCACGCGCCCGAACAACGGTCCAATCTCGGGGGCCGTTACAAAATCGCCGGCGGGGCCGAACCTGGCGGCACCTGCGTTGTAGTAGCCCAACCCCGGTGCATAGAGTGCTTCATGCATGAATTCAGCGAAACTGATGCTGCCACCCGATCGCCCGATCAATGCGCGAATATGGCTTGCAACCAAGTCACTGTGCGCAAGGCCGGCAGCATCCGGCATCGGCAATACTTCATTGCTGCGGTTATTCGAAATCACGGTTCAGCGGGCACGTAAGTTGCGGCACAATGTAGTGCCCGAGCGACTTGATTTCCACGGGCGGTCGGAAAATTGTACCCTCATTAACAGGTTCGTCATTGTCATCACTGCCTCTCAATTCGCTGCACGGACGAATCGCTTTGGTAACCGGCGCCGCGCGTCGTATCGGTGCGGCAATCGCACGACGACTGCACGATGCCGGCGCTGGTGTCGCGATCCATTACCACAAGTCAATCGACGACGCCCGGCGCCTGAAAGACGAGTTGAACTGCTTGCGGCCGGACTCCGCGGAGATATTCCAGGCTAATCTGACACAATCGGACACACTCGCACCGTTGACAGAAAGCGTCGTTGATTGGGGCGGACGGCTGGATTATCTCGTCAACAATGCCTCCAGTTTTTATGCTACGCCGCTCGGTACCGTTACCGAATCGCAGTGGCACGAATTGATCGGCAGCAACCTCAAGGCGCCGCTCTTTCTTTCCCAGGCTGCCTGGCCGCAGCTTCGGCGCCAAGGGGGCGCCATTGTCAATCTGATCGATATTCATGCGCAACGACCGTTGCGACAGTACGCTGTTTACGGCTCCGCCAAGGCCGGACTCGCCATGCTTACGCGTGCGCTGGCAAAGGAGATGGCGCCGGATGTGCGTGTCAACGGCGTCGCGCCCGGTGCAATTCTCTGGCCGGAAGACGGCTTAAGCGACGAGGCGAGAGACCGCATCATCGCCCAGATACCACTTGGCCGCACCGGCAACCCGGACGACATCGCCGGATGCGTCCTGTACCTGTTGCGCGACGCAGTCTATGTGACCGGACAGATCATCGCGGTCGACGGTGGCCGCAGTATCGGCTGGTGACCTGTGCGGCGCCGGCGAAGTGCACCAGGACTATGGCACTCGCTCAAGTCGCACTGGCGACCGTTCCGTCAGAGCCCCCCCGCAAGGGGTCGCCGAAACGTCGGCGAAGGCGATTCTGCTATTCAAGTACGTGCTAATCGAAGTCGATGCACGTTTGCTGCAAGGTCCGCAGGGAGCCGGGAAACTGCTTCCAATGCAGGTCCAGCCGTTTACCGGTGCGCGGGTGCACATAGTTCGGCGCTATTTCCGCAAGTGGCCGCAAAACGAAATCGTAGTCGAGCACATCGCTACGCGGCAGTTGCAAGTCGTCCGTGTCGACCAGTACCTGATCGTACAACAATAAGTCGATATCCAGTTCCCGCGCTGTCACACCAACGCTATTTCGTTGTCGGCCGGCCAACTCATGAATTTCGTCCAGCACCCGGAGAACGTCGACCGGCGACAAGTCGGTGTCGGCCCGGACCACAAGATTGAGAAAATCGTCACCGTCGAAGCCAATCGGGGCATTGCGATAAACGGCTGAAGTTTCAAGGTCATCGAATCGTCGCCGTAGTTCTGTGATTGCCAAACGCAGATGCCAGACCGGCCGGATGTTGCTGCCAACTCCGAGATAAATGCTTGCCATCGAGGCGGCTCAGGCCGACGCCCTGCTGCGGAATATCACGACACCGACATCCCGGGCGCCACGTATCGCACCCGGCTTGCTCACCCGCACGCGAATCCAGGGTAGCTCGAATTCTTCCAGCACCAGTGAGGCAATCCTCTCCGCCAGCGTTTCGACCAATTGAAAACTCGAATCAGCGACAAATTGCTGCACGCGTTTGGCGACCGCCTTGTAATTGAGTGTCGCCTCGATTCGGTCGCTTTCGGCTGCACGCCGCATGTCGCCGCCCATTTCGAGATCGATACTGACGGTCTGGCGAATCTGCCGTTCCCATTCCCAGATGCCGACGACTGTTTCGACGCGCAACTCGTGCAGGAAGATAGTATCGGAGTTCTCGTGTTCCATCGTCAGTCCTTGCTCAAACCCGTCACCCGATCGACGACGGTGCCGACAGTGTATCGAGCGGCCAGCGGGCGACAGCCGTGATCGGTCCTGCGTGCATGCCATCTTGCAGGCGCAAAGCGCCGGCAAGCGCGATCATTGCCCCATTGTCCGTACAAAATTCGATTCGCGGGTAGAAAACGCGGCCGTCGAACCGTCGCGACAGCTCGTCCCGCAACAGCCGATTGGCGCCTACACCGCCGGCCACCACGATACTGCGGCTGGCCTCGTGGCGGGCTGCTTGCAGCGTCCGACCGACCAGGGTATCGACGGCGGCGCGCTGGAACGACGCCGCGATATCGGCCCGGGCTGCGGCCAGGTCGCCGGCTGCCTGCAGTGCGCGCACCTGCAGCATGACCGCGGTTTTGAGGCCGCTGAAACTGAAGTCGAAACCGGGCCGATTGAGCATCGGCCGAGGCAAGGAAAAGGCGTTTTCGTCACCGTTCTCGGCCGCTCGAGCAAGCGCCGGCCCACCGGGATAGCCGAGACCGAGCAATTTCGCTGTCTTGTCAAAAGCCTCGCCGGCTGCATCGTCCAGGGTGCGACCGAGAATACGATAGCGCCCGATCCCGTCCACACCCACCAGCATGGTGTGCCCCCCCGACACCAGCAGTGCGAGGAAGGGAAAGGCCGGTGCGTCCGACTCGAGCATCGTCGCCAACAAATGCCCTTCCATGTGATGCACCGGAATCACAGGACAATTCCAGCCGAGACCGAGGCCGTTCGCCACACCGCTGCCGACCAGCAGCGCGCCGACCAGGCCGGGGCCCGCCGTATACGCAACGGCGTCCGGGCGCTGCAGTGCTGCAACCTCAAGGACTTCGTGAATAAGGGGCAATAGAATCCGTATATGGTCTCTGGACGCTATTTCCGGTACAACACCCCCGTACCGCGCATGCAGGTCAACCTGGCTGTGCAACGCGTGCGCAACGAGGCCGCGGTCCGTGTCATACAGCGCCACCCCGGTTTCATCGCAGCTTGTTTCCAGTCCAAGCACTTGCATAGGCGCCGCATCTTACTCCAGCCGGCCGGAAAGCGACCGCCTGTCTTTGCATTATCCGCGTCTTGCCGATATCATGCCCGACCTTGCCCCGGCCTTCGTGCCGGGTTTATTTGTCTTGACCATTGCCCTTATTTTGTACCCTTGGTGCAATTTCCAGGGTGCATTTTCTTAGCCGGAACCGAATTTGCCATGCCGAGTGTTCGTATCAAGGAAAACGAGTATTTCGATGCCGCCCTGCGCCGCTTCAAGCGCGCCTGCGAGAAAGCCGGTGTACTGACCGAGTTGCGTCGACGCGAGTTCTACGAAAAGCCCACCCAGGAGCGCAAACGCAAGAAGGCCGCGGCCGTGAAGCGTCATCTCAAGCGCATTTCACGCGAAGTATCGCGGCGCAAACGCCTTTACTGAACAACCCTATTACTCAACAACCCTTTACTGAACAATAAGCAGAGCGGACCGTCAGCCATGGTCCGAGCGGGCCCGGAGCAACCATGACGCTTAAAGGGCAGATTCAGAACGATATGAAGGATGCCATGCGCGCCGGCGATAAAGACCGGCTCAAGGCAATCCGTCTGGTTCTGGCCGCAATCAAGCAGGTCGAAGTCGATTCGCGCGTAGACGTCGATGACGCAGGAGTTCTGCGCATCCTTGACAAGATGCTCAAGCAGCGTCGCGATTCCATTGAACAATTCCGCAGCGGCTCGCGTGAAGATCTGGCGCAAATTGAGCTGGCTGAAATTGCCGTTCTTGAAACCTATACGCCCGAACCACTTGCCGACGACGAGCTGCAAATCCTGATTGCCGATGCGATTCGTGACAGCAGCGCTACGAATATCCGCGACATGGGTAAGGTAATGGCCCGTTTGCGCGAAACGACCGGCGGTCGGGCCGACATGGCCAGCGTCGGCAGCAAGGTCAAGGCAAGCCTTTCCGGCTGATGACGAAATGCAGTCAATTCGGCCGCAGAGACGACAGTAGAATCGGCGCTACCGAATAATGCCGGCGGGGCGATGCTGCCAGGATTGCTCACCGGGCCTGAGTTCGTACGACGAGTAATAAAGAAAAAGAAAGAGCGCCAGAGAAAGCCCAGAGACAACAATGAGCGGCTTGATACCTCAACATTTCATTGATGACCTGATTGCCCGCGCCGATATCGTTGAAGTTCTCGGCTCGCGCATTCAACTGAAAAAAGCGGGGCGCGAATATAAGGCCGTTTGCCCGTTTCACGATGAGAACACGCCCTCGTTCACCGTCAGCCCGTCAAAAGGTTTCTATCATTGTTTCGGATGCGGAGCGCATGGCACTGCACTCGGCTTTCTTATGGAGCATGATCACCTGAGTTTCCCCGACGCCGTGGAAAGCCTCGCCCATTTGATGGGCATCACGGTTCCGCGCGAAGAAAGTCAGCGACCGGCGCGTCGTTACGACGAACTTTTCGATCTCATGCAAGAGGTGGAACGTTTCTACCAGGCGGAGTTAAGAGTTCATCAACCGGCTGTCGAGTATCTGAAAGCACGCGGCATCGACGGTGCGACGGCCAAGCGTTTCGGCATCGGCTATGCACCAGCTGGTTGGAGTCGACTTCTCGACAAGTTCGGAACCTCGACAGAAGCAATCGAACGACTCCTGGCCGTCGGCATGATTATTCGTAAAGACAACGGCAGTCATTACGACCGGTTTCGCGATCGACTCATGTTTCCGATTCGCGATTCACGCGGCCGAGCAATCGCTTTCGGCGGTCGCGTATTCGGCAATGAAGAGCCGAAATACCTGAACTCGCCGGAAACGGTTTTGTTCCACAAGGGCCGCGAACTCTATGGCCTTTACGAAGCACGCCAGGCATTGCGTAATATCGAGCGAATGGTCGTCGTTGAAGGGTATATGGATGTCGTAGCGCTTGCCCGTCACGGAATTGATTTCGCCGCCGCAACACTCGGCACGGCAACGACTGACGAACATCTGAACCGGCTTTTTCGATTGTGCGACGAGATCCTTTTTTGCTTTGACGGTGACCGGGCCGGCAGGGCAGCTGCCTGGCGAGCGTTGGAGACAGTTCTGCCGCAAGCGAGAGACGGACGACAGATTCGATTTGTGTTTCTGCCGGACGAGCAGGATCCTGACACATTCGTCCGGGCCAATGGCACCAGTGCATTCGAGACAGCGCTCGACCACGGTGTCGCGATGTCGGACTTCCTGGTGGAGGAACTCGCCGCGCAGGTCGACCTGGAGTCCGTCGACGGCCGCGCACGTCTGGCGGAACAGGCGCGGCCCCTGATCGGCCGCGTGCCGCAAGGTATCTACCGGGTTCTGCTGACTGAACGGCTGGCGGCGGCGATCGGCCTGCCTGCCGCCAAACTCGAGGCGTTACTTTCTTCAGGCAAGCGTCAGGCGCCTGACACCAGCCGGGGGCTGGCCGGCAGTCGTTCGCCACGGACTGGCTCACGGCGAATGTCGGCGTCCCTGTCTGTTGTGCGGCGGGCGATCACGCTTGCCCTGCATTTTCCGGAGGCAGCGCGACAGCTCGATGTCGCCCGGCTGGACGGCGTAAAGAGGCCAGGTACCGATCTTCTGCGAGACCTCATTGAAACGGTGCAGCGGGAACCCAATATCAGCATGGCCGGCCTTCTGGAACGCTGGCGACATCACGACCAGGGGCGGCATCTCGGCAAACTGGCAGCCGCGGAGCTGCCGCCGGAGGGCGATTTCGATCCGGCCGCTGAACTGGCTCAATGCCTGCAACAACTGGCCCGCGCAGGCAGCCGTGATCGGGTGCAGAATCTTACGGAAAAACAAAGTCTTGAGTCACTTTCGGACGCCGAGCGGACGGAACTCCGGCAATTGGGTCGAGATTCAGCCAGGAATGGATAATTGTAGTTTGCACACGGTCGAAAGAGTATAGTTAGCGGTTTGCATTTTTTGCATGGAGGTTTTAGGTCTTGAGCGAGAAGCGCGCAGTAATCAGCGGTAACAAGCAGACCCAGCAGTTGAAGGATCTGATTGCCCGCGGCAAGGAGCAAGGCTACCTCACCTACGCAGAGGTCAACGATCATCTGCCGAGCGGTATCGTCGACCCGGAACAGATCGAAGACATCGTAAACATGATCAACGATATGGGTATTGCGGTGCATGAAAAAGCACCGGATGCCGAGTCGCTGGTTCTTTCGGATACTGCTGTATCCAATGACGACGATGACGCTGCCGAAGAAGCCGAGGCGGCTCTTGCCAGCGTCGACGCCGAGTTTGGACGAACGACCGATCCCGTTCGCATGTATATGCGTGAAATGGGTACGGTTGAGCTGCTGACTCGCCAGGGCGAAATCGAAATCGCCAAACGCATTGAAGACGGCCTGAACCAGGTCAAGTACCACATGGCGCATTTCCCGCCGACGCTCGAGCGTATGCTGGAAGTCTATGACGCTGTTGTCGCCGGCGACACGCGCATGCAGGACTTTGTGGTTGGATTCATTGACCCGAACGCTCCGGACGAAATCAAATCTCCGGTAGCCAAGTCAGACAACGATAACGATGACGACAGCGAAGAAGAAATAGTTGATACCGGGCCGGATCCGGAGGAAGTGGCCGCTCGCGTCAAGGCTATTCGTCGGCTGTACAAAAAGGTACTGGTAGCGCTGGAGAAATCCGGCAGCAGGGACAAGAAGACGGCAAAAATTCGCGCGGAACTCGCCGATCAACTCATGGAACTCAAGCTCGCTCCCAAACTGACTGATGCGCTTGTTCGCAACCTGCGTGATTCCGTATCGGTTGTTCGCACCCAGGAACGTCAGGTCATGCAACTCTGTGTGCGTGATGCCGGCATGCCCAAAAAGGACTTTCTTGCGAGCTTTCCGAAAAGCGAAACGGACCTCAAGTGGATTGATAAACATATCCGTGCGAAGCGCAAGCATTCGTCGACCCTGGGCAAGCTGAAGGACGACGTCCTGCGCGCTCAGCGAAAGTTGCTGGCCGTTGAAACCCTCACCAATTTGAAGATTGCCGAGATCAAGGAAATCAATCGGCAGATGTCGATCGGTGAGGCGAAAGCCCGCCGAGCCAAGAAGGAAATGGTCGAGGCCAACCTTCGGCTCGTTATCTCCATCGCCAAGAAGTACACGAATCGCGGCTTGCAGTTCCTGGACCTCATTCAGGAAGGCAACATCGGATTGATGAAAGCCGTGGACAAGTTCGAGTATCGGCGCGGTTACAAGTTTTCAACGTACGCGACCTGGTGGATTCGCCAGGCAATTACCCGGTCCATCGCCGATCAGGCCCGCACCATCCGAATTCCGGTGCATATGATCGAAACGATTAACAAGTTGAATCGCATTTCCCGGCAGATGCTCCAGGAAATGGGTCGCGAACCGCTGCCTGATGAACTCGCGGAGCGTATGGAAATGCCGGAGGACAAGGTACGCAAGGTACTGAAGATCGCGAAAGAGCCGATCTCGATGGAGACCCCGATCGGTGACGACGAGGACTCACATCTCGGCGATTTTATCGAAGACCAAACCGTGCACTCGCCGGTGGATTCCGCCACCTCGGAAGGTCTCAAGGAGACGACGCATTCGGTGCTGGCCGGCCTGACGCCGCGCGAAGCGAAGGTGCTGCGTATGCGCTTCGGTATCGACATGAATACCGATCACACACTTGAAGAAGTGGGCAAGCAATTCGACGTTACGCGCGAGCGCATTCGTCAGATCGAAGCCAAAGCCCTGCGAAAGTTACGTCATCCGACCCGTTCGGACCAGTTGCGCAGCTTCCTGATTGAGGATTGAACCGGTCGCCGAAAGCGGATCGTTCGCGATTCACTTCCGGGCCGGACAAAGCGCTCGATTGCGCTATACTCGCGCGTCCGTGGGCCTGTAGCTCAGTTGGTTAGAGCAGGGGACTCATAATCCCTTGGTCGTAGGTTCAAGTCCTACCGGGCCCACCATTACTTCCTGCCTCCGGTCTGCGTCACGACCCCGACAATCAACAGGCGCTGCTATTCGGCAACCACTGTGTCTTCGTTTGACGTGGTTCAAGTCCT